>JAILOK010000123.1 GCA_024690825.1 Lachnospiraceae bacterium
AAAAAAAGGATGCCGGTCAGTCATTGCTGACCATAGCATCCTTTTCTATCAAACTGCTTTTTCCTCCTTTTACGCCGGTTGGAGCACTTCTTGACGCAGCTTTACCACCTGATCTACTTCAAGTTGCGTTGCTTCTGCTATGCGACTATCAGACCAGTCGGTTGTTTTAAAAAGATACTCCGCAAACTCTTTAGCTTTTGCTAAAGCCGCCTCGTTACGCATATCTTCCATCACTTTGCACATAGCTTGCACTCCTTCCTCGGTCTCTTTATAGTACCGTACTTTCTTTGCAAGACCCGGATTGTATATTTCATCTGCTTTTGTACATCTGAAATCATGCATCAATCGTCCAAGATCCGTCTCTTCATCGAACTGTCCGTTGACATATACAATATGTTCGCCGTCATCAAATGGCTTGTCCAGTTCTTCGATTCTACGTTCGATATGATAAACTCCCAATCCTGCTTTCATTACATCATTCTCTGTAATAAAAATAATGTATACTTCCGGGAGCGAATAGTCCTTTGTCCCTGCCTCTAACAGATTCGAGTCTACCATACTGCTGTTGAATCTTGCCCTTCTGACACCTGCGCCTTTATCCGACCGCTGGATCTCCACATTGAAGTGGTTTCCATCCTCGTCTTTAGCATAGATATCAAGTCTTGCAGATCTTCCTCTCAGATTTTTGATTTCGTACTGTGTCCGAACTTTTATGACTGTAACTTTGAATCCGAGTATAACTGTAAGGACATAAGACATTTCCTCTTCAGCTTCATCAAAGACCTTTGTCATGAAGTCATCATCCAACAGTCTAAATCCTGCTATTTTCTGAAGATCCTGTTCCCTCTGGGATAAAAAATCTCCCATACTTCACCTCTTTCTACCGCCATTATAGCAGATTTTCTGCATTATTTACAGTTCCATATGTAAACAGGCAGTATCGAGAGGATCCTTCCTCCGGCGATGCTACCTGACAAATAAATGTTGGTGGGCATCGCCCTTTGAAAATCTTATAAAATTGCGCATTTACGCCTTAAAGAATGCGCCTGTAAGTTACGACTGTAATCTTTCTTTACGACTACATTATAAGCCGTTCCTTACTGTTTTGCAAATTTTTCTCCTGTTTTAACCTAACTACCGATCTTCTCGGGTTTGTCATTTTTTAACTTCATAAGTTATCTGGAATGTTGTTCAAAATTCATATTATTTTCATGATACCATAACTAACGTTGGTTTACACATATATTCCATTCTTTGGGAATAATTGGGAAACGATTAGTTCTATAGACAGTTCTATCAAAAATTATTGTTCCTATAATGATATTATAACAATATCTGATGTAGGAGCCAATCGTATTTACAAAATACTTTACCGGGGTAATTTTTCATTTGAAACGCAACATTGTGTTGCAGTAAGTCTGACGGGAAATGTGTTGCGTTTAGTCTGACGGGAACATACAGTGTGCAAAGACAAAAAAACAGGAGGCCGCTATCAGCAACCTCCCACTTATATTACTCCTTTTCCGTCACATCAGAGATGTCATTTCAAGTTAAATGCTTTCAACATCTTATCCCTATAAATAGGATCAGATGTGACTTTGAGAATCTCATCGGTTTTTCCTTGCTTTGCAAGATGATTGATGAGCTCGGATAATTTATCCATGCCTCTCTCTTCTCCCTGCTCGATTCCCTGTTCAATTCCCTGCGCAACCAAGCTCTGTCCTGCGGTCATAATCTCACCTATTTCCTTCCTGATCTCTTGGTTCTTGTCAATATCTGTGTACTCTTCCACCTTCTGGATGTTGTTCGAGTACACAGCATCGACAAATTCAAAGATCGTGCCGCTCTCCGGTTCTCCGCCGCGTCTGACAATAACCACGTCTATGAGATCATAGTATTCATCAGGCTCGTCATCCACACCTTTCAGATTCTCCTTCTTCATAGAAAATCTCGTGATCGTATTACGAAGGTTTAAAGGAACCTTTTCATTACAGATCCATATGGAGTAAACTTTCTCGATCTTGCTGTAATCAGTTGTTTCCGTTAAAACCCCAAGTTGCCCGCCAAGCTCCCTTGCCGCATAATACATCGCCCGTTTCGTAATTGGATAGCTCGGATTGTTTGGTTCGTAATCGTTCTGAACTTCTAAATCGATGTGTAACATGATGATGAGAGTATCAGATGACAGCTTCGGATTAACTACTTTCAGGTGGGTGTCATATCTGATTAGCTTCTCCGTTACAGAGTCCTGCTCTGTGTCAAGTCCATCCAGCTTTGCGGACGTGTCATCGACTGGTCTCCTCGTTGTGATCGATGTTCCGTCAATACAGGCGATAATATCGCTGATCGACATCCCTTCAAATTCTGGAACTGTCATCCGAAGGATAGGGGCTATAAGTTCCTTGTGTCTCCAGATGACTTTGCTTTGCCTGTCGTACTTCGCCTCACCTTCCACAGCTTTTAGAAGTATCTTTGTCTCCTGTTTCATTGTGCCTCCTTGTTTCGCCGGATTTCCGGCCTGCTACCTTATTTTTAAGTACCATATATAAACAGGCAGCATCGGGAGGTATTTCCTCAGCGATCCCACCTGGTAATAAAGTGTTGGTGGGCATCGCCCGGTTTTCAATTACTTTCGTCTCAAAATATCTTTATTCTGAAACGATGGATCTCCTTTTCTTTGATGACTATGCAGCCGTTCATTTGACCACAATACACATCTTCGCGAAGTGCGAGGATAAAAGGGTTTGCAAATATTCTTCTTAACATTATTATAGCATATACTGTCAATAATTTGGCTACAAGAATGCAAAATCTCTCAAGAAAAATACGGCAGAATGCTCCCTGCATACCGCCGTTGTTAGTTATGACTGTTTTCCATTCCCGTATAAGCGAGTCGGCCTTATCAAGTCATTTTCTGTAGACACCGCTGTAGGGAAAAATATCTTATGATGGTATTTTACCATTTTCCTCAAATTTGTCAAATTTTTCATTTTGTCAGCGATTGCCATGCGCAGTCAGGTGACTTTCGATGGCATCTATTGATAATAAACGCATTTCCAATAGTAATCATATACGTTCTGGTCAATGGAACCACCCCTTTCCTTTATGATCAACTTCAAAAGCTGCCTTGCCAAACTTGTTGTTGACCGCCTGGGTGATCCTGTTTCGGTGTATATTTTGAGAAGTCCATAGCCGTACAGTAAAACTCGAAGTCTGTCCTTTCTGCCGGAGCCTGACATGTATTCAAGGAACAATTCGTCGTCTTCATCACATATCGGCAGCGGGTGCATCGGAGGGTAGTCGAACAGGATATCCTTTTTGCCAGTGTTGGTTTTATCTCTCCGCTTGCGGATAGGATAAGAGTCACTCTGACGCATCATATCCATATCCACGATATCATCCAGATCCTTTCTCAGAGCATGCCCTAACGCAGGGCCGTACGGACTGATCCTCCCGCTTTTGACAATGCTCTTGAATTTCTGTGCAAGCGGCAGATTATCAAACAGGATGTACTCTATCATTTCAAAATCACATATTTGGCTTACAGCGGCCATCGTCGATGCGGTTACCGGAAGCTTGGCTTTTTCATATTTTCCGATGGTGCGGCCGGACACACCGAGTTCATCGTCGACGTTATCCTGTGTGTAACCTTTGAGGCGTCTGAACTTTGCCATCACTTTCCCAGCATGACATTCAAACCCTTCGCCAATCCGGAGCGCTTTTTCATTTTTCATATCCGGTCTCCCTTTTGTGCAAAATGACGGTAATTGCGCCTGTCAGGCACATTCTTCCATATTTTCGTGAATTTAACCCCTCCCATGGGCATGGTACAATGAAGAAAAATTGCATACAAAAAGCACCGGCTCTTCTTGATTGGCGTCACAGAAGCCGATGCCCTTGTCGAGGTGCGTAAGCACCATCTGTCTTCTCATGACTTTAATTTAGCATATCTGCTGAACTGAGTCAATGCTTATTTGATGGTCATTTTGCCCTCCATTGGTATTGTTCCATGGTGCTTTTTGTATGCCGGGAGGAGGGTTTATGCCGAAAAGGCCGTCAGGAAAGCATCTGTCCGAGGCTGACCGATGCGTCATTGACCAGTTGTTAAAGGAAGGACATTCTATCCGGTATATCGCCGAACAGATGGAATGTTCTCCGTCCACTATCTCCAGAGAAATATCAAATCATTCCGAAAAGAGGGTTCCGCGTACCTGCGACTGCCTGTATTTCAAAGACTGCAAAAGGAAGGATGTCTGTCATCCGGGACGGGAATGCAATAAGCTGTGCCGTACCTGCAGTGAAGCCAAGAAACACTGCCCGGATTATGCGATTTCCTGTTGCGAGAATTCCTTTTCCAACCGAACCGGAGTATGCAATTTCTGTTCCAAACGTGGGATATGCCGCTATACCCGGTCTGTTTATGACCCGTACAAAGCGCAGGACATGGCGGATAATGATCTGCGGAACAGCCGGAAGGGACGTGCTGTTTCGGAAGAACATCTGGATAAGATCGACCGTATTGTATCTCCGCTTTTGAAGAAAGGGCAGTCCATCTACCACATCATACAGACACATGGGCAAGAGCTGGGGATCAGTGAATCGACTCTCCGGCGCATGATAAACGACTGTGATCTGGACGCCCGGAACATTGATCTGAGAAATACTGTTCAGAGAAAGCCTCGAAGAAAAAGACAGGACAGCGGCTACAAAACCATGAAAGCCGTTAAGGAAGGCCATAAATATGAGGATTATCTGGCTTATATCGCCGAGCATGATGTGATGACAGTACAGATGGACTGTGTGGAAGGTCGGAAAGAGGAAAAGCCGGCGCTTCTCACGCTGCATTTTCCTGACGCCCATTTGCAGGTAGCCGTTATTATGTCTGAACAGACCAGCAGTGAAGTTGTATACGCACTGGACAAGATTGAAATGCAGCTTGGCGCTGAATTGTTTGCGGAATGCTTTCCGGTAATCCTCACAGACAATGGGCATGAGTTCTGTGGCATTGAAGGGATGGAACGGTCTGTCTTTGGCGGAAAACGCTCGATGGTATTCTTCTGTGAGCCGAACCGCTCCGATGAAAAGGGTGCCTGTGAGAATAATCATAAATATATGCGGTATGTCATTCCGAAAGGAACTTCCCTGGAGCCGTTCATGCAAAAACATATTTCTCTTATGATGGATCACGTAAACAGCTTCAAGCGGAAGTCGTTGGGCGGAAAGAGCCCGTACCAGCTCGGCAGGCTTCTTCTGCCGTCAGATTTCTTTGATCTGCTCGGTTTGGTGGAGATCCCGCCGGATGAAGTGAACCTGAGTCCGGCTCTTTTAAGAAAATAGTTTCAGATTTAACGCAACGCTTTTT
>JAILOK010000120.1 GCA_024690825.1 Lachnospiraceae bacterium
AAGCACATCCTACTGGTCGACGATGATGTGACATTCCTTAAAATGATGCAGGACTGGCTCTCCGGCACCTACACGGTGACCATCGCGAGGTCCGGCATGCAGGCCATCACATACATCGCAAATCATACTCCCGACCTGATACTGCTCGATTATGACATGCCGATCACTTCGGGTCCCCAGGTCATGGAGATGATCAGGAGCGAGCCCAATTCCACAGATATCCCGATCATATTCCTGACCGGCAAGTCTGACCGCGAGAGCGTCATGAAGGTCATGCAGCTCAAACCGCAGGGCTATCTGCTGAAAAACATGAACAAGACTGAGATTCTGAAAGCCGTCGGAGATTTTTTCGAGGCCGAAAAGCTCAAAAAGCATAAAGTATAACGGCACTCGGTCTAAAGGCTTTAAAAGTAAAACGGGTTTTGTGGCGATGGATCAGTGGGTATGGAATCTAGTTCGCGACACGTGTAACTTACATGAACGGGAAGATGCACTGAAACCGGACTATTGGCCTGCGGTTCGTGAAACGTACTTGAATAAGAAGAATATGTATTTACGCAGACCTTACGATTATGATCATCCGTCTTTTATATGTTATATTGAAGCGGTGAATGAAGTCTATGATAAGATGAGACGAGGTGTAATATAATACTGCGCAAAGGGTTCGGATTTCCGAACCTTTTTTTATTGCTTTACTGTTTCAATTCTCTTCACCGGCCGTGACGCCGGTGAAGGGGTATTTTCTGAAGAGTATCAATCGATTATATTTCCGTCCCGCGATATTGTTACGACCTGCCAGGGGATAAACTTACCACTGTTTATAAGAGCATTTTCGGCTGCCCGCTGCAGTCCGCCACAGCAAGGTACCTCCATGCGTACGATAGTGACGCTCTTTATATCATTATTAGAAATGATATCTGTCAGCTTGTCTGTATAATCCACATCATCAAGTTTCGGGCATCCTATCAGGGTTATCTTACCCTTCATAAAATCCTCGTGCATATTTGCATAGGCATAAGCTGTACAATCCGCGGCAATGAGAAGCTTGGCGCCATTATAGAAGGGTGCCTGCGTCGGAAGCAGTTTGATCTGACACGGCCACTGTTCAAGTCTTGAGACAGGTCTGAAGGAGTTCATTGGCCCCTGTTCTTGCACATTTTCATTACCTGCCGGTTTTAGCTGCATGAATCTTGAACCGGGACAACCGTGTTCGGCAGCATGTTCTGCCATTTTCATCATCATCTCTTTCTCATTATCGTTCATATTTCCCATCGTCGCTTTCCTTTCCTTAGCCTCTTTTACAGCAGCTTCATCGTATTCCGGCGCCTCTCTTTCCTCAAAAGTGATCGCTCCTGTAGGGCAGCCGGGCAGACAGTCTCCAAAACCGTCACAGAAGTTCTCCCTGACAAGCTTTGCCTTTCCGTCAATAATGTCTATCGCACCTTCGTGGCAGGCATTTGCACATATGCCGCATCCGATACATTTTTCTTCGTCGATCCGTATGATCTTTCGTACCATAACTGTTCCTCCGTTCGTGTTTTTTATTGCTATCATGAGTGCATTATAGTATATTAATCTTGATAGTTATGTTGTTATAACCACATTTTTATAAAAATAATGAGGATGAGTATTATGACATATGATATAGGAGTATTACAAAGTTTCATGCTTTTTTACGGAATGTCGGACGAAGAGATAAAGGCGGCTCTGCTGGTTTTATATGCAGAAGAAAAGAACTATAAGAAGAATGACTTGATACTGGTTGCGGGAAATGTTACGGACCGCCTCGGTCTTGTGATAGCAGGCAGTGTGAGAATAGAGAGCAATGATATGTGGGGGAACCGCACAATTCTCGGAAATGTCGGAGCCGGGCAGCTCTTTGCCGAAACTTATGCGCTTCTTGAAGATGAGCCTCTTCTTGTGGATGTCAGTGCAAATGAAAACTGCCGTATCCTATTTTTTAAGGTCGGCAGTCTCAAAAAACTCAAATCTAATAAGGACTCCTGGTGTTTAAAGCTGGTTTCTAATCTTCTGATGATCTCGGCTCACAAAAATCTGCATCTTTCCGGTCGGAGCTTCCACACTTCGCCCAAAACCATTCGCGGCAGGGTGATGGCATATCTTAACTCGGTATCGCTCCGTAATGGAAGTAAAGAATTTGACATACCATTTGACCGACAGCAATTGGCAGATTATCTGAATCTGGATCGAAGTGCTTTATCAAAAGAACTTGGGAAAATGCAGAAAGAAGGTATCATCTGTAATCATAAAAACCATTTCGTCATACAAGGGTGATATACTGCACAAATATGATATGATAATTCCGAAATGATAAAAAATGTGACATTTTGATACATAATACCGTCTTATATGCCCCTGTAAATTCGATATATTTGTGTACTATAGCTTTTTTCGTCGTTCTTCAAATTCGTATCCCTTCCAGATGATAACTTTATGCTTTTCCTATGATTATTACTTTTTCAGCAGTTCAATCCTTCTCTCAAGCTCCGCGATTGCGAGTTCCGTCTCTTCCTCGTCTGTAACAATTCCTGCTTCCGCCTGCTTTCGTGTATAATCAATCACTTCTCTTAAACCCTCACAGGTATATTCAGTTCCAAGATAATCTGCAGCAAACAGATCGGCTTCCTGCTCCATCTGAAGCACTTTCCCTGCTTTGGCAGCATCGTATCGCTCCTGAAAGTATTCTTCGGTATCTAGCTTGCCATCCTTGTGATGGTTATGGAAATAATGTCCCAGTTCATGGAACAGTGTAACTCGGGCGATTTTCCTGTTCTGCTTAATGCCGTAAAACATCTCTCGTGTCATCTCGACTTTGATCAATGGACTCTCGGGTATTGCTGAAAGTCTTCCGGAAATACCGTCTTTAAGCAGTTCCTAATTTACTACCAAGGCAACCGTAACAGGAAACCGCTTGCTCATAGCCATGCCGGCAAATCCTTTTTCTATTGGTTGTTTGAGGTGGTATATAATGACTCTGTTCTTTTTATATCCAAAGGTCATATAGTTATACTGCAACGACATTGACGGTCTCCTTCCGCTTACTCTTTCGTTCTTTGTCTTGGCATTATTGTATCAAAACATGTATGGTTCAGATCCTTCCTGTGAGTTATCGGTATATATGCTTTCATACCTTGCACTATGTTCTGCTTCTGCAGCCCTTAGTGCTTCATCATAGCCTTTCAGGGCATCAAAAGGGCTGAATATCTTAGCCCGTTTTGAAAGATCCATGGGCGGGTGCTTGATGTAAAAATCGTCGTTCTTTCCATGAACGGGCTTTCCTTTTTCATACACCTTGCGGTATCTGAATGAGGAAGAAATTGCAGGGGAGCTGTTTAATCGATCATATAGCGGCTCCTTTCTCCGGTACCGGCTGTTTGATCAGTGCCAGGAGTTCGGCAGAGAAATCATGTTTTTCCGGTTTTCTGCTGACGAACGGCTTATAGGTGCCGCTTTGACGCATTTTGCGGCCGATATGCCGGGCTACAAGTGCGTTCATGATTATTTCGTTGAGATATGTCGGCTAAAAAATGATTCCCTTGATGAAGGTGAGATCCTTTTCGAGAGCCTCGTCA
>JAILOK010000010.1 GCA_024690825.1 Lachnospiraceae bacterium
TACATGGTTACAGAAAGATATATGGGAGCCTCCGACATCAGGTGATCAATACGCAAAACTCCCGGTTTAGCCGATTAAAAGAATTATTTTGAAGGGTCACACTTCCCAGCGAAATGCGTAGAATAATTAAGAGAGCAAAATAAATAGCCGGATTTTCGATATATTCAGGAGGTATCCTATGAAGCTTATAGGTAATCTTAAGAAACAGGTGGAGAACGAGGGCACGAAGGAAGGCAGGAAGAAGCTGATAGAGAAGGCAGGAATGCTGCTGACGGATGACGAGCTTGACAGGGTCGCGGGCGGGTCGCAGATAAATGTCACGAGCGGCACGCACAGCGTGTTCGGTTCGTTTTCCGCAAGCGGCAGCCCGCAGCTTGCGCTTGATATGTTTAAGCAGGATTGTGAAAATGGCGGAACCCCGTATCAATTATGGCAGGAACAGCACCCGAATGCCACCGACGAAGAGTTGCACGCATTCTGGGAGTCGCAGCAGGGGAATTGACGGGAAAGACGGAGGGATTTTGGCTATGAAATTGACAGGAAATTTGAAGAGACAGGTCGAGAACGAAAGCACGAAGGAAGGCCGGAAGAAATTGATAGAGAAGGCTGGCATGAAGCTGACGGACGAAGAGCTTGATAAAGTTGCCGGGGGATGGCAGGATAATACCGGAAATGACGATAACCCGGGCGATGCTCAGGATGGAATTGAGTTGTACATTAATGAGAATGACCCAAATCAGTTGATATTCCGTCCTGAATCGATATAACTTATCAGATGTCAAATTATAGTCAACGTCAATGGTAAATTCTGTCTTGAGGGCGGGGGAATTATTTTTTCTGTTCGCGCGGTCAGATCTGTGCTACTATAATCACAGCTGAAGGGGGGAGACCATCATGACCGACCAAGATAAAAGAGCAGTAGAAGGACTTGCCAGATGCGGAATTTCTTTACAAGGGCTTTACGATGCCTTTCCGAGATTTCCGGCGGAGGAGATACGGGCTATATATGGTAAGGTGCACAAAACCGATGAAATTCACGGATAGCCTGACCATCCGCGTAGGCTGCGAGAAATATGAGCTGATTCTGGATATGGAACACAAGAAATCGTTCGTTGGGACGATGTTATTGCAGTATGCGGATAATCCGATGGAGTACGGAACCCTTGATAAGTGGTGCGCGGGACATGGGATTAAGTATACGCGGAAGCTCTCTTACCGGAAGGATCAGGGGATCCTGTGGAATCTGAGGGAGGCTGTCAGGGCTTTGTGGGCGAGGTGGAGCTGATCGGATGGTTGGCTCTTTTTTTGTTGTTATAGAAGCAAAAGTGTAAAGATTAGGACACACTCCATTCTTTTGAGTGCTCCTTACTTATGACATGAAACCTTCAAGGGCGCTCATCTCTATAAATCTCCTTCAAGCGAAGGAAAGTTCCCCCGTCAGCGTGGTTGAACTGGCGGGGACTTACATCCCTGGCAGGAATTTGCCGCTACTTTCACTTATAGTCTCACTCCCTCAATATCGTCATATCTAACGCCACAAAGCCGGAAAGGTTCCTTTCTCATGATCTCATACGGAATTCCCGCATCATCAAGTTCAGCAAGAAATGCCCTGAAAAATTCTTCAGAAGAAAAGGGTTGGCCAAACATTGCGAAAAAATGATGATTGATGCAGGATAGCTCGACCATAACATCCGTCACGTTTGGTTCACTGAGAAGATAGATTTCTTGGATATACGGATCTAGCGGTCCAAAACTCCTACTGTTGGCGTAAGAAACACAGAAGCTTGCCCTGTGGGCTCCAAGTGCCGGTTTGAGAACGTCAACACACATCTGCAGAGGCATCTGTTCCATCTTCTCATATCCAGCCTTGCGTGTTTTCAGCGTATACATGACATTTTCCGGTTGCGCCTGTAGTATCAGTTGCCCACGCGCCTTTGTACAGGCTTTCGGAATATCATAATCATCCTGTTCCTTCGGCATATCCACATAGGCTGTATCAATGAACATGCGGTAATTCTCATGATTCCCAAGCTGAGACTTCATATCAACGGATATCAGACATGACACAGTTTTCTCATCTGCCGGATCATATCGCCTTGCCGCTTTGGCGAGCAGAACGCTGAACAGAACGTTTGGACTGCCATCGTTTTCCTTGCAATATTGCATCACCTGTTCCTCTGGGAACCGAAGGTAAAATGCCGTGCACTCACGTTTTCCGTTTTCTTCAGGATTACCTAAGGGATATGTTGCGGAGGTAAGTAAAGGAGTTAAGCTTTCTGCAGTTGTTGAAAGGAGGAGAACAGAACATGAATAGTGTAGATCTTATTATAACGAAACATGTATACGACAGACTTTTGAAAAGGAATGGATGGAGTAGGAAAACGGCTTTACGTATGACCTATAAAATCTATAAAAAGGGTCAAAGAATCGAAGAAATAAAAGGTTATATACGTATATG
>JAILOK010000023.1 GCA_024690825.1 Lachnospiraceae bacterium
AAGATAAAGCTTTAACAAAACGAATAGTGTTTAACACCAAATTCATAGAGGTGATAATTGTGAAGGATTTTTTATACAAGATTCACTTGAAGATTTCACAATGGATGTACGGAAGAAATGGGCAGGATGAATTTGCAGATGTCTGCTGCATGGGTGGTGCTGTTTTATCTGTCATAGGTATGATATTAAAGAATATCTGGCTATACCTTCCGGCATTTGTTTTATGGGGATACTGTATCTTCCGATTAATGTCTAAAAATCTGATCAGAAGACAGAGCGAAAACATTTGGTTTCTGCAAAAAGTCGATAAAGTGCGGAAACATTTTGAGATAAGTAAACGAAAATGGAAAGATCGTAAGGTCAACCGTTATTACAGATGCCGGGATTGCGGTCAGATGATACGTGTTCCCAAAGGTCGTGGGAAGATAGAGATTTCTTGTCCGAAATGTGGTAATAAATTTATAAAAAGAACCTAAACATAAGCTCAGAATAGCGATGATAGTATGTTGACAGTATGGAGTTGGCACAGTATTTTACGGAATTCATTCTGTATAGTTTTCTGGGATGGATATGGGAATCGGTGTATTGCACTATAAGAGAAAAAGGCTGGCAGGACAGGGGATTTCTCTTCGGTCCTATATGTCCTATATATGGTATATCCGTCGTCTTGTCGTCGTATATTTTTAAAAACATTCCTGTACTCATGAATCCTGATTTTCCACTATGGGGCATCTTTATTTTATGTTTTTTAGTAAGCGCCATAATAGAATATGGAACATCATGGGGACTTGAGAAGCGATTTCATGCAAGATGGTGGGATTATAGTGATATCCCGTTGAATATTAACGGAAGGATATGTATGCCTGCAAGTATCGGCTTTGGCATGGCTGGTGTATTCATAGTAAAATATCTGATACCTGCAGTTGAGAATGTACGTATGATGGTAAAACCTGGAGCTTATGAATTGCTGGCTTTGATATTTGCTATATTACTCGGCGCTGATTTGGCACTTACTGAAGCAAGCCTTTCAAGTCTGCTTAAACGGGTGGAGGAGATGCATCTTGATTTTAATGAAAAGGCACAGGTCAGTTATGAGAAGATATCTTCAGCTCCTAAGGTCTTGAAAAGACAAATACAGGAAGCAATGGCATATACACTATATCTTGATGAAGGTCAGAGAAGCGTACTTAAGAAGATTATACCGATGCCGAATAAGAGAATGTCAGAAGAACAAAATTTAAGCCGTATTACGTTCATCCATAATCTCAAAGAGGCAGTTATGAGCCTGCCTAAAAATGGAATTCAGAGGAGTAATAAGCAATAAAAAACTTCTGAGAAATTTACAACATGGCATTTTCTAATTGCCGTAGTGTCCAGTCTCGAAATTCAGAAACGCTGGATTGCCCGGTTTTAACCGCCGTTTTTCTCTTCTTGGCTTCTTTTTTGAAAACCTCATAAGCGTACCGGATCTTGGCGATGCGTTCAGGAGTACACTCGGGATCTTTTTCCATACGGTGAATGTAGTGGAGCCAATGTTGGGCTTCATTTTTGTATATATGATCATACTCATTTTCTATGGCACGGGCATCGAAGTCACGCTTTGCCTGTGTTTTCATTTTCTGACGGCATTTATCACTGCACATGGCATATTTCTGAGATTTGGCAAGGAATACCTTGCCGCAGACCTTGCAGGTGCGGAAGTGCAGACTCCAATCAGCGAGCCTGGCATGATAATACATGATCACGGGGAGAAAGGAACGGTAAGCGGTCACACACTCCAGATCTGTCCTTGCCGGATACCATACATCCATCTTCATCTCGTCGCCGGTCTTTCTGATCACATCTGTGATTGAGCGGTCAAGCAGTTCATCCGGTGAATATTTTTCCATAGGCGATATAAGTCCCATAAGGTCAAGTCGGAACAGCTCGGCAGCTTGATTTCTGTCCCTTGGCTCACGGGCTCGCAGATACCCGCCCCAGAGCCTTATGGCGGTATATATGGCAAATGGATCACCGGATTGGTACATATCAGTACAGAAACTGGCGGCTGATCGCTCCAACTCCGGCTGCTTCCATCTTGTTGTATGCAGGGCATTCCATAAAGGCATGAAGCCTCTGTCCGTCCAGTCAGTCCCGTCCTGTCTTTTGTTTATGAAAAGTGTCCCGATAGGGTTTACTTCATCATAATAAATCTTCGCATCTGAATCTCCCCATAGTCTTTTTATGATCTCCGTCTCAGTTCCGATAAGGATTCTTTCCTTACCGGACTTCTTATCAAGAGAGAGGGAAAAAAGTACCCGATCTCCAGTTATTTCCTGTCTTTCGAAGTGATATTCCATGCCTGTCCATACCTCATATGTGTGGTAATAATGAAAATAATGCCATCTATTACACACAGGATACCGCAGAATGATTGATTTATCAAGCCAAATGGCGATATATTCATTGCAGGTGGTAAGCTCGTACCATGTGGTGCGGATTGCCACTAATCACAACTGAATATGCTGTAGGAAACGATACCGATCCAGGGAAGTATGCCACGATGAAACATCGCGTGAAGAGTGTGACATGCCACATCAAAAGATGTATGGGCTATCAAATCCGTTGACGATGAGAAAGGCGAGGTGACAGGGAGGTTGCCGGGGCTAAACGTCGAGCGTGCCAAGGGTTGGAGAATACGACAGGGAGATGCGAGATCCTATGTCAGGAACGGATACAGATACGCAGCAAACCGCTCACTTTTACCCAGAGAGAGCGGATAACGAAAACGGTCGTTTCCTGCTGGGACGATATGGAAGCATATCAGGAGGAATGTGAGGATCACTGATCACTGTCGGAGACAGAATAAATCACTACCAACCGAGTATTTTACCGGCGATAAGGAAATGTAAAAAAGGCGGGCTGTCAGGGTTATAGGATACAAGGCAAAATTAACTGAAAACCGTCGTTAAGTATCGGATGGAATCTTGGCATTTTCATTTCGGTAGGAGCGACCATTGTTGTGAAAGAAAGAGAGGATTTTACACATGAACAATCGAGATAAATTTACGGATTATGAGGCACTTCCCCTTGTGCTGGAAGTGAAGGACATTCAGAACATCTTAGGGATCAGCAGGACTACAGCTTATGCGCTGGTTAAGCAACCAGATTTCCCGGCATTTAAAAGCGGGAGCCGGATCAAGATCAGCAAGCAGGCATTGTTTGACTGGATGGCAGGAGGTGTAAAAAATAATGGAAGAAAATAATATTACCATCTCGCCGGAAACGGCAAAAGATGACACGGGGAAAACATCACAGTCCGAGCCGAAACCATCTTCTGATGAGGCAGTCGTTTTTGATGAAGAACTGCTTAATGCTGACCATACCGATTATGAAACGGACTGGTCAAAATATGAGCTGTCAATTCCGGAGGAGAATTTAGCGGAGGACAGTGGACGAACCGTTAAGGATTCTGCCTACTATGACAAAGAGATCAAAAAGCTTAAAAAGAAGCGTGAACAGTTTGACAATCATTGCGCAAGAATGAGGAACAAAATGAAGGGCGAGCTTCGCAAGGACAGGAATGCCCGACTCGTCATGTGGGGAGCAGAGTTTGAATATCAGATCGGCACGAGAAGCCCAGATCTTAAAAAGCTGCTCCCCTATCTCGACAGAGATATGCAGAAAAAGATCATCTGGCATATCTTCTCCGAGATAAGAACCGGGCCTCTGATCATCAAAATTCTTAAGGACTACACCAAGGATATAAAGGATGTTTTGCCTGATGATCTGAAGCCCTATGCCGAGTAGCCATTCCCGTAAGGGCGCACTTATACACGCTAAAGCGTGTCGTGCGCCCTTCGGGGACTGCTGCGCAGGCTTATTGTCTGCAAAAACCGCAGACAAATGGGGCAAGATACTCTTTCCCCATCCGGTGCATAATACGCACCTACCCCTATCTCATATCCCGATGAAGCTTGGCAGTAAATGCCCTGTAATCGCATCATCGGGATATGTTCGTATCCGAGCCGAGCGAACTGGCTTACGGATACGATAAATGACCGCAAACGATCCTGTTTTTGATGGAGATATCACATCGAAAACTAATCGCAAGCGGTCATTTTGTTTATGCATTTTCATATTCATTTTTTAGAACGGAGGTAATTATGCCAGAAACAAGACAGATACATTTTACCGGCGATATCGTAAGCCGTAACAAAGGACAATCCGCAGTCGAACATGCCGCATATCGGAGCGGAGAAAAACTTTATCTCGACCGTGAGGGTGAGGCATTTGATTACACGAGGAAAAGAGGCGTTTTGTATACGGAGATCATGCTTGCAGATCATGCTCCGGTGGAGTGGGAAGACAGGCAGACACTTTGGAACGCAGTTGAGGATTTTGAGAAAAAGAACGATGCCCAGCTTGCCCGTAGTCTTGAATACTCTCTTCCTTTTGAGCTTACTCTTGAAGAGGACATAAAGCTCTGCAAGGAGATTGCGGAGTATTACAGAAAACAGGGCATGTGCGTTGATTTCTGCATTCATGCGCCGGACGGAGGAAATAAAAATATCCACTGTCACATGATGCTTACGGTAAGGCCGCTTACCATTGATGGGACATTTATAAAACATAAGAGTCATCGGGAATATATCCTTGATGAAAACGGTCAGAAAATCCCTTTGAAGAACGGAAAGGACTATAAGACAAAAAAGGTAAACGTGGTCAATTGGGATGATAAGGGAAACATGGAAAAATGGCGTGCCAATTACGCTTCACTTATGGAGAAATATCTGAAGAATCACGGGCTTGATGTTAAGGTTGAACATCGTTCATATGAGAAGCAGGGGATTCATCGTATCCCGACCATTCATATGGGACCTCATGTGGCAGCAATGGAGCGAAAGGGTATCCGCACCCGTGTCGGTGATATGAACCGGGAAATAAGGCTTATAAATGAGATACTGGAGCGTGGCGATAAGGCAGAAAAGGAACTTGATGAAAAAATCAGAAAAATGCAAATGCTTATGGAGCGTGAAAAATCGAAGGAAAAAGAGGAAGCTCTTAAAGCAAATACCATTGAGGGAATGCTCCTTGAATTTCAACGGAACCGCTCGCTGTTTATACAGGACGCAGGTATACATGAAAAGAATTCCACAAAGAAAAGGAACCTGCAGGACTTCGCTGCCATGTATGCCTATCTACAATCAAATGGCATTAAAACCCTTGAGGATCTTCAAAAGGCAGTCGCTGATGAAAAGCACAACAGAAGGGAAACAATATATTCCCAAAATGAAATCGGTAAAAGGCAGAAGGAAGTGGAAGCATTGATCACCGCAGGGGAAAACTATAGACCCCTCCGTAAATATCATAAAACTCTGGAAGGACTTAAGGGCAGTAAGCGTCTGGAATACATGGATAAGAACTACGATAAACTTCAGCTTGCGGACTCCTGGCTGGCTTCCATCAAACACTATACCGGCAAGACACTGTTTCAGCCTTCCAAGTGGGCAGATGAATCCAAACAGCTTGTGATAGACATGAGGGATTCAAAGAAAAAGCTTCAGAAGATCGGGGATAACATCGAAATGCTTTCGGACATCCTTGATATGGTGCAGGCAGTAGATACCGCAAGGCAGGTGGCAAGGCGTAAGGAGTTGCAGAAGAGCGCACCTGTGATGTCACAGCCGCAGCATCAGGAACAGGATCAACCGAGCAAGCCCAAGAAAGGCGGAGATGCAAGGTGATCAGTTTGGTAAAAAAGTTATCGGCGGCGAATGCACCGAAATACCACAGCGACAGTGCGGGAAGGAGAGGATTTATGTGGATATTAAGAAGATTGCTGATAAAGACAGCACCTCCCGCCGTGGAGGAACTAAGGCAAGGATCATAGTTGAGCGTGTTTATAACGGCACGCAGGATATGGAGGAAATCTTCCGTCCGGTCAACGAGCAGAATGCCATACGCAATATTCGTGCGATGATGGAAAACAATACAGCATCAGATGGCACGGAAAGCGCATAAAAGCCGCATAAAACGATAGATTTTATCATTGAAACAGAGGGCAGAAATCGCTATAATGAGATTGCGTATTTCTGTCCTCATTTATGGAGGTAACGATAAATGAGTGACACGAAAATTGACAACAGAATAACGGCTTTATATTGCAGGCTTTCGCTTGACGACGGCAATGTGGGCGACAGCATGAGCATCACAA
>JAILOK010000024.1 GCA_024690825.1 Lachnospiraceae bacterium
TTCAAGGTACAGGCAACAAAAATCCTTTGATTTTTAACCCGGCTATGAAATTATTTCTTCTTCACCTTCACAGTCACGGTCTTCGTCACCCCTCCGGCATAAGTCAATTTCACCTTCACCGTCGCGCTCTTCTTACTGATACCGTAAACATCAATCTCCGTCATATCCTCATCATTCACTTTCGCCGCAACTCCCTTCGGCGTTCCCACGATTTCAACCTTCACAGGCTTGATAGTCCTGAACTTCCCGGAGCCAACCTTGTTTTTTGTGCCGCATCCTGCCAATACGGCAGCCGCGAAAACAGTCAGTACTAATACGATCAGCTTCTTATAAAACCTGTCCGTAAGCGCTTTTGACATAAACCCTGCACTCCCCTCAACATTTTTATTCCGGATCAGCTGATCCCGGCATAAATTCATCCGGAACTTTTATATTATGCGAAAGCAAAAACGCAACATACTCCGGATCACGAAGGCGCTGTCTGGATTCCATCATATATCTTTCGTTTTTCTTCCGAACAAATCCGAGTTTGTGCCGCAGATATTGAAGAAATATTATTAGGCTTAGGATAAAAAAAACACCCAGACAAACATTAACAACAACAGGATCTGCCACTTTATCCATATTGCCCTTCATCCTGAGTCCGACAAGGCAGGCTGCGATCCCACCCAGTCCGAACCTTTGACACGCCTGCGGCTCCTGTGTCAGCTGTATCGGATCAAATCCCTGTATAGCCACCTCCCGCCAGCGGTTCTCAAAAAGCTTCCCGCCGCAATTCTTGCATCTCTGAAGCTTGCTCCCATATAGATACGGGTTCAGGATCCCATAACTCTCTATCACATTTTTCCCGCAATGCGGGCAGACTCGCTTCAACATCTGTCATCTGCTCCTCATCAAAACTGCCGATGTCATCCCGATATATTCCGAAACCACAGCGACAGCATCTTTTCCGTATCAAAAAAGGTATACCCGAGAATTGAGTATACCATTTTCCCATCGGATTTACAAATCAGATGATCTGTTTTATCCCCTGACCGTTCCGGCAGTCTGCTTTACCGGTCTATGTTTTGAACACTTCTCTTCTTCACTAAACCTGTTTCCTGACATAATAAGAATGGCGGTTGCAGACAACGATGATCTCCGTATTTCCAGGAAAGACTCTGTCCGCTTTCCTGATCGAATCAATACAGCGCTTTATGTATTTTTCCTCATTATGTGCCGGTATAACGACCGATATATGTGTCTTCACAGCAGTACCTTCCTCATTCTGATCGCCATATAAGGTATCCCGGGGAGTTCAATCTTAAATTTTCCCGAAAACGTGCCCACCTTCGTGATCGTCATATTCCATGTATCAATCACCTCGACTTCATATAAGAAATCATCCTCCATTTGAAACTCTCTGAACCCCGGACACATAAAGCTAAAATAGTCTATGCGATAACCTGTCTCAGCCTCGAGAGTATCGTCCTGACAAACGGCACTTACACAATCCCACTCTTTAGAGATTCTTTTCAGTCCATGTCCGGGAGTATCGTTAAGGATTTTAAGCAGGAAATTTACGCGTTTCCAGCTTTCCCCCTTTAAGCTGCCTCCATGAGACCACCATAAGATGCCATCGTCACTAAGGAATGTTTCGCCATGACCGGGATAAGCTCCGCGCATCGCACCTTCCCAGAATCGTCTGTTCATTTCCTCGCCAGAAATGTTGCCCCATCCGCACTGTATATTACCTTCATATGCAATCTCATCAAGTACCACGGGTTTACCGTATTTTTCCCTGAGACTGTCAGCGTCCTCGGCAGTCTTATATAAGTCAACGCGTTGGTAACTCACATGGGTGATCCAGGACTCCCTGTGATCAAATACCCTCAGACAATTATGAATCGACCGAAGATGCCCATACGGATCGTGCTCCCTGAAATAATTACCGTAATTATTCCACACCGATCTTCCCCAGTTCCCTGATGCACTTTTCTATATGCTGAAAGTGTGCAGGATTGAATCTCTCAAAATCCCATTTATTTCCGGCGGTTTTATGATCATACTCCATAAAGTTTTCCGGAGTGATGGGATCATTTTCCACCGGCTTGCCTTCAAAAGGATATGACCTCGGCTCATCAAGATTATAAACATAATGCTTGGGAAATATGCAGAACCGTATTTTGTTAAATCCTGCCTTTTTAAGACTCTTAAGAGTCTCCGTAATGAGCTCGTCATTTCTCAATTCCCACACGTAGCATGTGGTACCGATGCAGTAATAGGGCGTTCCGTCATCATGGGAGAAATGAAACCTGTCTGTTACGCGGATCGGTCCGTGATTCCTTTCACCCGCCACAACCTCAAATGTGCCGCTGTAGTTTATTTCGGAAAAAGAACCTGCCACGGTATATTCATACTCTCTTTTTGATCATCTTTCCGGAATTATCAGCCATAAACAACACTCCTTTAGATTATCGCGATTCAGAAGATGAAACCGGGATATAATATACCTCATACATGATACAACAAAACTCCGAAAATAACAAACAACGCAGCATGTGATCGGACTCCCCGCACATAGTTACAGCTTTTCCTTTTTTCAGCTATGTACCTTTTCTTCACTTCCATGCTTTTTATACTTCTTTATCAAGACCACTATGAAAAAAGACAGTATATCCGCAATCCCCAGCACAGGAAACAGGATCAGCAGACTGTTTGAACTTCCGTATATATCAAGTACCCCTTTAATGATAGAACCGATCGTCAGCGTCGCCAGAGCCGCATTCCAAAAGCAGGCAGCCATAGCCGGTACGAACTTTCTTTTTATGCCGGCCAATCTCCAGAAAAGGCCTCCGCCTACTGCAAAGAACCCAAATGCGTATATCATGGCATAGGAGAAGACACCGAAACTAAAGCTTTCATAGATCATACCGAATACTGCCGTTATAAGTGCCGCGATCAGACAGCCATCCGCCAATTTTGAGGTATCTGCCATTTTTTCATCTGATGTATACAATATCACTCACACTCCTTTCTTCTGTCCTTCTTCCTCCGGTAGTCGGGTTGTTAATGAGTTCCCCCCGGAATATCATGGTCGATGATCCTCCTCCATCCAGGTTATACGCTGTCTCAGCGCCAAGATCCTTCATAAAACCCGCCAGTTCACGAAGTGTAAGTCCCGCATTGTCTGTTGTCCTTCCATCCGCTACCACAAAAACATAATGAAGATCATCTATAAGCCCTATAGCCGTCCGGGGATTGCTCTGCATAGCCCTTCCCACTTCTTCCTCTTCTTCCACGGCTAGCTCTCCGTCTGTAACAAGTGCCGGTCCGAAAGAGAATACCTGCCATGCTCCCATATCCAAAAGCTCCTGTGCACTGATATCGTCCTCATTTATGATAAGAAACTCTCCGCTCTTTAAAACGACCAGATCTTCATTACCCTTTCCGCCCTTATCCCTGTATAGAACGCCTTCCCGTATCACATAACCTGTTTCCCTGCTTCCGTAATAATCTCCGTTGACAGCAAGAACCGCATTATTATTAGCGGCTGTTACAGAGGTTTCCTCTTTAATATTCCTTCCGTATGTATCCTCCGCCAATGCTGTTTTTAATCTGTCCGCGGAATCCAGCTTCACATCTGCCACATAAACATTCGTGCCGTTTACTCTGTACTGTTTCAGTGTTATATCTATCCCATTCTCGTGATATTCACTCACAGTATCGTACTCAACGTTTCCCGTATCCTGTTCCTGCAGCGCTTCCCCGCTGTTCTCACTCTTATTTTCCCTTAAGGATCTTTTTTTCTTCCGGCCTTTTTGCCCACTCTCAGCATCCCGTTCAGAGGCATCCGCATCACTCCCGGAAGACTGTCCTGATCCGTCCGTTTCCTCCTGCTCTGTGCCGGTATTCCCCTCCGTATACGCCTCTTTCGCAGAGGCGTATCGGTGGGGTATCACAAAGCTGTCCAGTAAAACATAGACTGCAAGTCCTGCCAGTAAAACACCATATGTTACGGTAAAAATTGTTGTTGCTCTCTTTTTCATTGCTTTTATCCTCTCTGTGTCGTCTCTCCCGGTATGGATAACTCCGGGCGATCAGAACTGATCATTTTCCGGCTGCCGGCCTCCGTGTCCACGTCTTCCGCCTTCATTGTCCTCAGGCATCATTCCATCAAAATCTTCCATATCCCGGGGACCACCCTCTCTTTCAAATCCCCCCTGGGGTCCCATGCCGTCTCTTCCGCCCGGCCCGCCAAAAGTCTGATTTGTAATGATATTTGTCTCCTCTCCGTTCTCTATGATCGTTCCTCCGTTATGTTCCGCCTTGCCGTCATAATCGAAGGTGGACTGTCCTGTTATACTGATGGTTCCGCCATTGATACGGATATCTCCGTTGGAATCAACACCATCGGTATCCCCGGCCCCCATTGTAATGTTGACATTCCCACCATTGAGTTCAAACAAAGGGCTTAATGATGATGACTTTTGGGCTGCGTTTATCCCGTCATCCGATGCCGTGATATCAATCGTCCCTCCATTGATCTCGATCTGCGTTCCTTCTATTCCTTCCGCTGCAGTCAGTGTGATATCACCGTCATTGATCTTAACGATCGTAGTTGCATGTATACCGTCATCAGCTGCCTGGATATTTATGGTACCGCCGGCTATATAGATGTATCCTGTGGTATCGTCATCGTTATCTTCGGCATGAAGGCCGTCATTACATTTTGTGATCTCGATACATCCGTCGGCGATCAGGATCTCATCATGCGCTTCTACCGCACTGCCGGAGCATGCGATCTCTATCGTTCCACCGGTCAGCTTTATATCATCCTTACCGGAGATCCCGTTGTCCGATGAGGTGATACCCAGATAACCGCTTCCGTTCAGTACCAGGTCATCCTTCGAAAAGATCACCGCGTCGGTATTGGTATCTCCGTCTGAGGAAAAGCTTCCGCTTACCGTGAGTTCATTGTCATCAGACACAGTAGTAATAAACACCTTATCCGCACTCTTAACATATATGCAGGGACTGTCCGTATTACTGATACTAAGCCCGTCCAATACCAGCTGCACCTTGTCCTTATCATCAGCTTCAACATAAACGGTCACATTCGCAGCATTCCCGCTCAGCACATATACTCCTTCCGTATCGATCGTTATATCCTTTCCATCCGAAACGGTAATGTACTCTGCATCGCCAAGGTCGGGGGTCTGTTGCATATCCCTGTCGGTAAACTGATCGCCGGTATCGATCTCACCGCTCCTGCCGGAGTCCGTGCCGCTGCTGCCATACTGTTCTAAAGAGACCTCGGAACTCGCTGTCTGCTCCGCAGACTCCAAGGTTTTTGATTTATCGGAAGCTGCCTGTCCACAGGCTGCTAATAATACTGTTGCGGAAAGCATGGCAATTATCATTCTTTTCTTCATATCATTTTCCTCCTTTTTGATCCGGGCTTTTATTAATATCTGTTTACAATGCTTCCTGGGCTTCGACCATGCGTCCCAGGCTTATATCAAGGTTTCCGTTAAGTGTTCTTAACTCATCCAGAAATTCACGGGATGAAGCGTTATCTTTCATGACTACGCTTAATGTAAGTTTATAAAGGCTTCCCATATTTGTCGTACGCACATCATCGTAACTGTATTCCTTCAGATACTTACGAAACGTATCTTCAAATCGGTTCTCAAAATCCAGATTCTCCGGTACGGCGATCTTGAGCAGCTTTACGCCCTTACTTTCCGCACCGAAATGTATGAATTTCAGAAGGAGGTTTACGCCCGAAACCACCAGCGAGAATATCAGTGCGATCCCTACATATCCCATTCCGGCGGCCAGCCCCACAGCCATTGCAAGGAATATTCCGGTTATTTCCTGCCCCCGTCCCGGTGCGGAACGAAAACGCACAAGGCTGAATGCTCCGGCCACCGCGACTCCTGCTCCCAGATTACCGTTAACAAGAATGATGACCAGTTCCACGATCGCCGGAAGCAGTACCAGCGTTGTCACAAAACTCTTTGAATATCGGTTTTTGATCATATAAGTTCCCGCTATGATCAGTCCGCAAAGGAATGCCACCAGGGTAACGATCACAAATTCACTTCCGCTGAATGTACTGCTCGATAAAATGGATGAAAAAATATTGTTAAACATATGCCATCTCTCCTTTCATTCTCTGCCGATTCCATTCACTTACCTGTGATGCAGGATCTGTTCTTGGAATTCTTACCGCTGTTCTCTTCATCATATCCGCGTATCCTGCTCCGTATTTCGAAAAGGATGTGGGAAAAACTTCCAGTTCGCTGAGCTTATCTGACAGTTTGCGGGGAAAGGCATTGCTTACCTTGATCTCCATCAGAACCTGTCCTTTCCGTAACAGCGGATTTCCTTTTTTGATCCCTCTTAAGTCGCTGCAGCCGTCATCCCACTCGATATTGCTGTCAAAGGTAACGCGGAAATCTTTGTCCTCCGTTCCTGCCATGGCGATGCGGTCGTAACAGATGCTCATGGCCGGGATCAACTCTCCGTACAGTTTTTGGAAGGCTTCGATCTCTTTCGCGATCTGTGTCGTCCCTATGTCTCTTGCCTCTCCTGACAGATATCCGTATAGGTCCTTGTATTTTCCGGAAATGCGTCTTTTATAAACAACCCCTGCGTATTTCTTTTTGATCTCTATGAATGCATTTGTATCATCCTTCGCAGTCCCGTAAGTCCGCAGCCTCAGTTTTTCCTTATACAGCGGTTTTTCCAT
>JAILOK010000065.1 GCA_024690825.1 Lachnospiraceae bacterium
GAGGAGCTGTATCCGCTCATCCGGCACCCCCACGACCCCGACATTCGGATCTATCGTGCAGAACGGATAATTTGCAGACTCCGCCCCCGCTTTCGTAAGTGAATTAAATAATGTACTCTTGCCTACATTGGGCAGGCCGACGATTCCTAGTTTCATAAATAATACCTACTTTCCTTTATTTTCAAACTTTTCAGCCTCATAACATCCTGTTACGTAACAATCACGTAACATTTTGCCGTTAATTTACGTTAGATTTTATTACCTATTATAAGAACAGCCCGTCAAGGTACTCCGAGAATCTCTCCGCTTCATCCGCTTGGCTCTTGCCAGTCTGATGAACATAAGTGTCCACCGTGATCTTAATACTTGAATGCCCGAGCATACGGCTTAAAAACTTATAATTCGTGCTGTTTTCGCAAAACCGCGTGGCCATGGTATGACGAAGATCATGCATTGACAGTTTCTTTACTCCCGCCCGCTCACACCTTTTCTGAAGCGCGGCGTCGTAAGTACTGTTCTTGGTCGGGTAACCTGTACGGTTGATAAACACAAGATTCTTAAACTCATCCGGAGTATTATCACTTGCATAACCACCCCGGTTTTTTATTCCGTTTAGAATCTCATATGCCGTCTTAGTCAACGGAACCTCCCTTATCCCATGCCTGGTCTTCGGCGGTCCCCAGCGCCACTCCTGCGTACTATAACGAAACTCGAGCGTTTTTTCAACCTTTATTATGCGGTTTTCAAGATCAACATTTTTCCATTCCAGCCCGATCAGTTCGCCGGTGCGGAGTCCTGTCTCCAGGATCAGACGAAACTGCTCATAATAACTGTAATCCTTTGCAACTTCAATAAACCGCTTCTCTTCTTCTATGGTAAAAAAATCAATAGGCTTTCTTTCTGCTGCCGGCGGCATTTTGACTCCGCTTTTAGTAACCGGCGATTTTCTGATGACGTCATTTTCATATGCAGCATAAAACATAGTGACCATAGTTAACAGCGTTTGTTTTATTGTTCCTTCTGCATATCCGGCTGTCGCCATATCATTCAGAACCTTCTGACAATGGATCGGTTTTACATCCATCATTCGCATACGCCCCATGACCGGCTTCACATCAGACAGATACCTCTCTCTGTAGTTTCTGATCGTATTGGCTCTTACAAGCTTTCCTCGCTGTTCCTGCCACTGTTCGAACCACTCATTGACAGTCATACCCTCAGAAACTATAACCGCTCCATGCGAATCGTCGTGGATCGTATCAGACAGCCACTGCCTTGCGTCTTTTAATTCAACAAAAGTCCGCATTGCACGTGTACCATCCCGCCTTGTGTAATTGGCTACATATCGCTTGTCCGACTTACGCTGCGTCAAGCCTTTTCCCAGGTCTTTACCTTTTAAATCTTTTCCCAACAGTTCTCCTTTCCCGAGATTCAAACACTCATTCATCATAACACAGCAGGTAACAATTTTTCAACATAAATACAATTGTTACCTGCATGTAATTTCACCAAATTATATATACCGATGTTCAGCTATATAATCTTCTAATTTCGAACGGATCACCATAGTTTTCTTCTCTCCGGTAGTCACAACGAAACTGCAGGCAGGATCCTTGCAGATCTCCCGGAGGCGGTTGATACCGATACCAAAATACGCAGCCGCTTCATAATATGTAAGTAAGTATCGTTCCTTGATCGGAACTTCAGGTTTCTTCTTCGGTGTTGACATTTTATCTTGCCTCCTTTCCGCACTATCGCTGTGGTATTTCGGTGCATATGCCGCCGATAGCTCTTCACCCATGCCACTATTGGTCTTAAACTGATATACCACCTCTGGCCTTATGGGTATGCGGATTATGATTCTTCACTGTCCGAATCACCATACTCATCCTCATCGTTCTCAGCATCCCCATCGGTCTCATCATCTAAACCGATTTCATAATTGTCATGTTCTTCAATCACTTCGCCATCAGCATCTTACAATTCCGGAGCGCCCACGCTATCATCACTCGACCCCGTTTCTCCGTTCTGCAGCTCACCGTTTGTTTCGGAAGCATCTGCATCGGTTCTGCTCCTGATCTCAGCGATTATATTCGAAACAACCTCCTGTTTCATAGCAGTGCTGACGATTTCCTTAAGCTCGGAACCTTCAAAGCAATAGTAATCCGGCAGATATTCGGCGAACATCTCTCCGATAACAGACTTTGCTTTGCGCTTAAGGTCTTCGATCTTCTTTTGATCCTTACGGATCTGCTCCTGCAGCTTTGCTCTATCACTCTCCAGTTTTTCTTCAAGCCGGATCTGTGCTTCACTCTTTTGATTTTCTTCAATTTTGATCATGGTTTAAGTCTCCCTTCTTCATTCTTATGACAGATTCTGATCATCACGCTTCTTGGGAACGATCTCTCCCCGTGCGATTGCAGCCTGTCGATTTTCGTCGTATTTCTTAACAGCTTCATAACCCTTATCGAGCTTAGCTTTTAATGATACTCGCTCCCGGCGACCATTCTGGTGAGTTTGTGTCTGCTGCTGTGCCTGAAGCTGCGCAGCCTGCCTCTCCTGATCTTGCCTTGCCTGTTCCTTGGCTTTTTTCTCGGTATCATCGGATATGGTCATCTGCTCTCCGCCCGAAGCTGCATCACCACCATCATTGTCACCATCGCCATCGCTTTTCTTTTTATCAGTCACGAAGTCAACAGCGTCCTTGATATATTCAAGCACTTTTACTTCCTCACTGATGGGACTCGTCTTGATCTCTTCGGACTTGGTCTTAATCTCTTCCTCCAGAGAAGCCAGCTTTTCATTCCACATCTCACGGCATACTTGAAAAGACGGCTCATCATATCCCTGTTCGCTCAAAATACGTTTTGCCTTCTGAAACTTAGAAATTTCCGCATGATGCTTCTCCCTGTATTCAGCCTGCTTTGCCTTAAAAAAGATCTTCCTCGACTCTTCATACACAGCCTTATTGTTGTGATAATCATCTATCAGAGACAGATTCCTCTTAATTCTTTTAACCTCTGCCTTTTTTCTGTCGAGTTCGTCCTTTGCCTGTTTTAAGAGATCATCTTTCTCTGCTATAACCTTTTCAAGTTCATCAATGGTGGTTAGATTATTCTGCTCGATATACACCTGAACCTTGGAGACATACTGGAGATTCCCTTTCTTGGCTTTTTGCGTTCCACAAGCATAACCTTCAGCGACCTCATTCCTGTGATCGAAATAGGTCATAACCATGTTGGAGATAGTCGGGTTCTCAATCCGGTGTACTCTCTCTTTTGCTTCACCGATCCACGCAGCCAATTCTTTGAGTGCATTAAGCAGCTTGCGGATGTTGTCATTGGTCCTTTTTACCCACCTGTTCCATGAACCCTTATAGGTCTTGATCCCCCTCTTCTCCATCCTGCGAACCGCACTTCCTTCATGTACCTGCGGAATCTCGTCCAGTCCACGAGCCTCATTTGAGCGATGATCAATACGGCAGTCCAGGCCCTTTTCGGCAAATTTTTCATTCACGATATTCGCCCAGTTCTCACGCCATATTTCCAAAGTTTCGGGCTTTCCCCAGTCTGTCGTAAAAGGATCCTCATACTTTTGCTTACCCTTTTCATTAAGAACAGGATTCCCATTCTCATCAAAAACCGGGATATGAAGTCTTTTCTCGCCCCACTCGCCGTCTTGATTTACCGGTCTGATAGGCACAAGGACATGCACATGAGGATTTGGTATTCCACCCTCCCCTTTATCCGGATCATGAATTGCGATATCGCATATCATCCCTTTTGCGACAAAGTTCTCCATGATATACCTTCTTGCAATTTCAATGTTCTCTTCCATGGAAAGCTCATTCTGCAAAGCAAAATCGAAACTATAGGCAAGCTGGGCATCCTTTCGGTTCTCATGATTTTCAACCTCATACCAGAGCGTCTCCCGATCCTTTAACCTCTCCGGAACATAATCAGGCAACAGAATTTCCGACATGATAACTCCACCTTTTTTCGTATAGTCCTGTACCTCACCGTAATACTTGTCATACAATTTTTCACCGGAGCGGTATGCCGCCGCAGCGATTGCAGTATGTCCTTCTCTCCGCTTAACATGATTCAGGCTGTAATGATAAAGTGCCATTATGTATCCGCCTCCCTTCTTTTCATGATTCTTGCTATCTCTGTTCTGAACTTGATCCTGACTTCGGGAACCAAAACAGTCATCTCTATTAACTTAAAAAACTCATCCTCAGTCATATCCATAGTCTCAGGATAAAAATGCTCTACGGTTCCACCCTTATTACACAGGCGATGCGTTCTTGCCCTATACTCAGGACTGGTTCTCTTTTTTTGATATGCCGCCCTCATCTTCTCCCTCGTAAGCCTATGTTTTAATTGCATCTCCTGTTCTTCCTTTTCCCTGATCTCTTCGTTAATTTTGTTTATTTCCTTTTCAGCATCCATGTGATACTCCTTTCCGTTTTGCGCTATAAAATGTGAATCCCGATCATGTAAGCACACGATTGGGAAGGTTGCCCGCTTCGACCATATACATAAAAAATAAATATTCGGTCGAAGCATGATGGGGATAGCTGCCGCAGGCAGCGAAAGGGCGCAAGCCCTTTTCCGGTGCAAAGCACCGCAGCATACCATTGTTCGGACAATACGTATGCCAGCCCTCGGCAGAGCGCGCTTGCGTTCACCCAACCGGGTGAACGTAGAAGTGCGCTATTCCTTCGGAATAGACTTTGAGTGTCCTGCCACAGTCACCCATGATCATCCGCCACATGAGGATAAAAAAAGAGCAGGTACAACCCGATTTACTCGGCTCATATCTGCTCTATCGCTGTATTGATCATCACAATATCTTCCATGTCGTTGGATATGATCTGCCTGCAAGGCTTAGTTACGCCCTTCCTTTTTCCATCCATTTAAACAATGCTTCCTTACTGATCTTGATCCTGTTCCCACTCCTGAATGCCGGGAAGCCTTCCTCATGCACAAGCTGGTATGCTGTCGTCCGGGATATACCCAATACTTTTTGCATTTCCTTCATATCCAGCACAAGGGGAAGATCATCATAATTCGTCGGTCTGTTATCTTCCACCGTCATGGTCCTCCTTTCCTCAAAATTTCCTGTTCTTTCCTGCGGTCAGCCTCCGGTTTGGCTCGCATCGGTATTTCACCGTCCCATGGACACCCGGTATGCCGGGCGAAGTATCATTATCATAAAGCGGCGTCTTCGCATTTCGGTTTTACCATTCCGACATCAGCAACGATATTTATCGCTCCCCACCTTAGTCCGGAAATCGCAGGCTGGATTCCTCGCATTGACCATATGTGCATTCTTTTTGAGCTTACTCATATGGCAGATGGCTCATGGCGTATCTGCATTTTTGCTCAACCGCTTCTTACGTCCCGCAGGATCTATTATTCAATTTTCAATGTCCTCAAACGGCATTTGCGATATCTGCTCTTCGCATTACCATTTTCGCCCATTATATCGACATATCGCTTGCACAATCAAGGCTTTTGATGTATTCTGTGTGTAATTGATGGTGTGTTTTTCATAATTACCATAACAATATGGAGTGATATGACCATGAAATATACTTTTAACAGGCACGATCCGATACCGGGCAGCATAGTTTTAGTGCTGATTTTAGATATAAAGCGCAAAAAAGAAAGAATTTTGATAGGAAGCGAAAATTACATAGAGCTTCGGCTCCGTGGCTCTGAAGAGGATAACATTTTTTATGACCGGACAGCTCCGCTCGGAAGTCTCCTTATGAATTTTCATCAGGACACCGAACGGGCATGGAATGAATACGGCTTCATGCCCTTTTGGGATGCCCTGCACTCAAACAGGTGGAAGCAACCGGAACTCGAAAAGAAGGGATTTGACTTCTTAAGATCACGAGTTGAAAATGGATATCCATTAGATTTCTACGCAACCCTGCGGATATCCGAAGGATATCTAAAAGCAAGACTCATAAGAGACCGGAACCGGGCCGCAGATATTTTCAATATGGAGATGTCTGAAATAAAGGACGGACTGATGGACTGGACGGACGAGAGGATAAAAACTCCGAAGAAGTTCTATGAAGACAGCAGCCTGTCAAAAAAAGCGATCAAAATCGACCTATGGTATCCTACCGGCACCCCTGAACCGGAGTGTGTCATAGCACATGATTCGATCCTGCCTGTGATCAATTTTTACCACAGCCGTCTGTTATCCGCCGGGCTTAACATACGAAAATGTAAAGTCTGCGGAAAATATTTCCTTGCCGAAAGTCTGAAATATGAACTGTGCAGCGAGAAATGCCGCAAAGAACAGGGTAAAATAAAGAAACGAGAGTTTGATGCCCGGGCAGTCGAGAACAGTTATGATCGGACATATAAAAATGAATGCCAGCGTTGGCGTAACATTATCCATCGGGCAGAGAAATCCGCAGATACCTCTCCGGAGACTCTCTCAAAAATGAAATCTGCTTTTGAAGATTTTAAGAGCGAGGCATTGAAAAGGAAAACAGCGGTCAAGAAAGGGCGATTCTCCTCAAAAGAATTTGAGGACTGGATTCTCGTTCAGTCCTCAAGGCTCTATGAAATATAACTATTTTCATTGGGTAGATCGGGTAGTTGATTCAGAAAAAATATAAGAAATCCAAGGATCCGGACAGATACCTGCGGATGCATGAGACCCAGCTTATACTCTATGACGGTGCTGAAAGAATGCTTCAAAAGATGGAACTGAACCCTAAATTCGTCACCCCATCGGAAATCCGTGCTGACTATGAGGCTATGCAAGCTCGTAAGTCTTCTCTTGAGAGAACATATAAATCAGCAGAAAAAGATGTAAAGGCATTACAACAAAAATTATCCAATATCACACAATACATGGGCAAGGAAATCACAGTCAACAAGGAGCAATCTCCACAGCAACAAAACATAACTCATAACAATGATATAACCTAAAAGAGGGAGCGATAATAAACACTCCCTCTGAAATTCAACTACAATAATTATGTCCACATATTGTATACCGGAACGCCGTCGAATCATTCTCCCTATATCAACAATTTAAACCGGTCTGATATAGAGTCTGTCTTTCGAATGTTCTTTACTAAAAAAAACACATGCTTCATAATTTATCGGCATTTATTATTTGTAACTTGAGAAATATCTATCATCGTTACCGGTCAAACACAGCAGCCACCTTGGTAAGCAGATTTCTTATTTCCAGATGCTGCGGGCATACTTTCTCACATTTACCGCACTTGATGCAGTCTGAAGCCCTGCCATGTTCGCCGCCGGTTATGACATTATCATAATAATAGCCTGTGTTCCAATTGTGAAATGCTTCATGGGCATTAAGAGCCGCAAACAGATCCGGGATGCGGATCCCTTTGGGACACTCATTTTCCTCTATGCAATACCTGCATGATGTGCAGGGGATCAGATTCAAACCCTTAAATATATCGCATACCTTCCTTACTGCCTCATGCTCCGCCTCAGACAGCGGAACGAAATCCTTCATGGCACTGATATTGTCTTCCATCTGTGCCACATCACTCATACCGGAGAGTACAACGGCTATTTTAGGAAAGCTTGCTGCAAACCTGACTGCATAGCTTGCATTGCTGCCACCTTTCAGTTCTCGCAGAATTCTGTCAGCATCCTCCGGCAGATTCACTAGACTGCCGCCTTTTACGGGCTCCATGACAAGCACGGGCTTATCATGCTTCTCACATACTTCATATACCTTTCTGGCTTCTACTGATGCATCCTCATAGTCAAGATAGTTGAACTGGATCTGTACTACCTCAACCTCAGGATGCTCTGTAAGTATCATATCAAGAACCTCGGCCTTGTCATGGAATGAGATTCCGAAATGCCTGATCAATCCTTCTTCTTTAAACTTGTATGCCGTCTCGTATGCTTTACATTTCTTATATTTCTGATAATTATTCCTATCTTGGGCATGCATCAGGTAGAAGTCAAAATAATCCACTCCGCACCAGGCAAGTTGTTTCTCGAAAAATGGCCTGATATCCTCCCGCGAATTGAAATATGGAGTTGTGAGCTTATTGGTCAACAAAAACTCACTCCTGTCATGCTTTTTCGATACGCACTCTCTGATAGCAATCTCGGACTGCCCTCCGATATAACCATGCGCAGTATCAAAATAGTTGAATCCGGCATCTAAAAACATCTCTGCCATTTTAGTAAACTCATCATAATCCACCTGCCCGCCGTTCATGGGAAGTCTCATGCAACCAAATCCAAAATTGCCGTGAATTTCAGGAAAAAACTTGTTTTGCTCCATGTTATACCTCGCTTTTCTTTTTACCCATCCATACCAGTCCCGTTTGAATCCAATATGCTAATTCAGCAAATAGTACCATCACTGCCATATAGTCAAGGAAAAAACATATTCTCGGCTCACTTGTATCAAAGAATGCAAATACAGTTTTCATCAGAAGATAATCCCCTATACCCCGATTGATAAATGCATATACACCATAAACTGCTATAAGGATAAACAAAATGGCCATGCTCTTCCTTACAGCCGGCTTCATTTTGTGAGCTATCTTCCCCACCATCACTCTTGCATGAAGTCCTATGTGGAAGCTCATCATGATAAATCCCCAATACGCCAATGTCATATGTATTGTCCGCATCGTGGATGCAGTTCCGGCTATCGTCAGATCTTTCAGGACATACTTTGACATAAGTATCCCACTTACAGGCTGCAGGATCATAAATACTGCAAGAAATAAGTTCACTACTGTGCTTAAGATACGAACCGCATTGTACCGTCCTTTAAAAAGCCCCATCCACCATTTCCGATTGATCACATGGTGAGCAATAAAAAGGGCAAACATAAGCAATCCAAGAATCTCATGCGCCTGCTCACCTACAAGCGAGTATGCCATGAGGACAGGCAAGAGAACTGTCATTAAGATATCTATGATCATACGTGCTTTCTTCATAGTCTCCTTAAAATTGAGTGCAAAGGCATTCCAATCTTTGAAGTAATACAGCCACCCTGCTTTTACGTGGGATGTACTCTCTGGGTCTGTTACGTTTCATCATTTAACTGAACGTATTCCATCATCATATCCTCCTCGCTTCCAGATTAACCTAGGTTATTCTTCGCCCATGCTGCTACGGTGTTCTCCGACTTTGCCGCATCCGCACCATGTACCGCAAGTCCGCTTCTTACCTCCGCGCCCATGCAGTGTTTTTTAAGAGCTGCTGCAGAACCAGCCTGTCCGGAACCCTCATGAGTCATTACAGGAAATACCTTTTTACCTTTAAAATCAAGCCTGTCAAGCTGTGAAAAAATTGCCATGGGATATGTTCCCCACCAACATGGACCGGCCACTACGATATTGTCATATTCCGAAATATCATCGAGATACTTTTTCAGTTCCGGTCTGGCATCTTCTCTAAGTTCTGCCTTTGCATCGTCAATACAGGCATAATAATCAGCCGCATATTCCTTCACAGTTTCCACCTGAAACAGATCTCCACCCACAGCCTTCTGGATGAACTCAGCCACAATCTCCGTGTTTCCTTTGGAGATGTTCTTAACACTTCCGTTCCAGTA
>JAILOK010000059.1 GCA_024690825.1 Lachnospiraceae bacterium
ACCCATTATGCAGTTATGTATATGATTTCTCCTGATCGTCACATCTATTGCCGCATGCAGCTTGATGCCGGCTGTTTCAGCTCCGCCGAGCTGCTGTGAATTGCAGATATGATGTATATGACAGTCCTCGATAGTCGAAAAGACCGCTCCCATCCTTCCCACGATACCCGTCTGTTCACAATGATGGACATGGCAGCGTCTGATGATATGATGTCCGATCTTTTCTTTAAGCCACCCGTGATACTGGCCGCGGCAGACCGCATCCCTTTCCATCTGGGTCGGACTCTTCACATGCTTTGTGTAGAAATACATATTGTTTTCTTCATCGAGATATTTGCCTAACGAAATCCCGCAGCACCTGCTGTTGCTTATTTCGCAGTCCTCTATTATCCATCCCCTGCTCCAGTGCGGTCCGATCATTCCATCCTGATATGCCGCCGGCGGAGCCCAGGTCGTGGCAGCCTTCGTTATCAGAAATCCGCTCACGGTAATATTGTCTACCCCGTTTTTATCGGGCATGAAGCAGTTCCTTCGGACACTTATCTCTACCTTTTCCCTGTTGGGATCTTTGCCTTTAAAATTGCCATAAAGCACGGTTGAGTCTCCGTCCTGCTTTGGAAACCATTTATATACGGACTCTTCCTTCTGCCAGGAACAGGGATCGGGTTCTCCCTTAAGACACTCTTCCAAAGTCACTGTCTCATACATCATGAGATCATTCAGGAAAACGCTTCCGGTATGTCTGACCGTGGGTGCAAAATACCAGTCCCCACATACATATTCGGTATAGGGATTGTAATCACCGAATACGCTGTTCTTCACACGGGCTGTCCAGACATCACCCTCGTATCTTTCCCAGCTGTCTATAATCTCGGCACCCGTGATCACGGCCTCCAGAGGTTTTTCCGATCTGTATGTGATCCTTTCCTCATCCGTTCCCGCGTTTTTCGGATTTACATATTCGCGGTATATTCCCGGACGGACTACTACCTCATCGCCGGGTTTTGCAATATCCGCTGCCTCCTGTATCCTTTTAAATGGTCTGTCCTCACTTCCGTCTCCGGCTTCTGTCGCATTAATATCCACATAATAAATACTGCCCATAAAAACCTCCTTTAAAAACCTGTTTTTTGATCTGCAGTCTCATCTTCTTACATATTCAAAGAGTTCTTTTTTAAGATACTCATACCTCTGTTTTTTTTCTTCTTTTGCAAAATGCACTTCGCGAAACTGCTCGGGGTTATCCGTATAATCAAGGACTTCCTCTCCGAACTGCTCGCTTGTCAGATCAAATACCGCCTTCCCGACTGCATTGTAGCAGTGATAATTTCCTCCCGGACGCTTTATCCCGTACACCTTTCCTCCGAAGATATCCTGCGCAAGAAATGCCGTGATCGAGCACTGTCCCAGTGTTTTATTATCTTTTCCGTAATCCGCCCGCAGCCTTGGCGCACAGGTATATTCGCACCAAAGATCACTGAGCGCATTATAAAGATCGTCCGGATCATCTATACCCGGATATTCATCTGTAACAGGCCTGACACCTGCCGTATTTTCATGACCGTAATATTTCATCAGCAGCCTCTTCTTAAAAAATCCGATAATAAAAAAGTATAACCGATAATCTCAATTAATTCATCTTTTTTACATAAGCCCTGTATATTTCGACAGTTCCGGCGTCGATCTCTTTTTGTCCTGCCCATGTCAGAAGTTCAAAATTATAGGTAATTACAGAAATATCGTATCCGTTCCTGTTATACCTGCCGAACAGTTCCCTGGGTGTCAGTGCATAAGCATTTGGCACGGTCCCCTTTTTTGCACATCTTTTCTGAAGCCCGGAATAAGCCATCCTTACGGCTTTCTCCGGTTTTGAAAAACTAAGCCTCATTCGGAATAATCCTTCTGATGCAAGCGGTATCAGCAGTCGTATCAAAACAAGAACAAATACAGCAAAGGCCAGAAAAACCGTGATCATGCCCGCCAGTCCGTAATCAACGGAAAATTTTGAAATGAGATCAAGCAGGGAATGATCATCATTGAAAAGAGCCGCGGCATTCCCCCCTATGGTAGGTTCAAAGACCACCCATCCCGTATTTGACAGAAACACCTCCGGATACGCATGGCTGTCTCGTTCGGATATCGTATAGTAACCGGATCTGGAGGTCATTTCCGGAAGATATCCTTCCGTATAACGGACTGTAAGCCCCGCCGCTCTTGCAAGCAGGGTAAAGGCCGTCGCAAACTGTGAACAGGAGCCGGTCCTGCTTTCAAAGAGAAAATATTCCGGGCTTTTATCCAAAGCTTTATAATTCAGATCATATTTAACTTTTCCGTTCCTGAAGTATTCCGTTATGGCATAAGCCTTAAGGTAATCACTGTCGATACCCTGTGTGATCTCTTCGGAAAGTGTCCGGATCTTTTTCGGGATCAAGGCTGTGTTTTCCGCAGTCATCCTGTCGTAATCAATGGCAGCGATCTGTTCATCAAGGAAAGCAAGAACTGTTTCCTTTTCACTACTCCCTCCCTTTCCGAGCACTAAAGCCAGTTCATTTAACATGGCAGCTGCCTCCTTGTCGCCAAAATCCGATGCGCCGAGAGAAAGCCAGGCAGGAACTGCTTTCATCTGGTCATAATACTCCAGTCTGTAAGTGAAACTGTCCGGATGTTTTCCGTTCCGCCTCAAGAACATGCCGGAACGGGTGACATCATAATCGGAATCCGTACCCGAAGGCACCACACCTATGGAACGACCGGCCGAAAGATAATAGACAGCACCGAAATTTTCTGACCGTACAAAGAGCGATCTGACTCCGTCATCCACATTGGGAGCTTCAACAATACCGGTCAGTCCGTATTTTTCTATGAGATCCGGCTCCATCAAAGAAGCCGCGCGGATCGCTTTCTGAAGAGCGGTGACCGAAAGCTTTCCCTGCCTGCTTCTCCACTCCGATGCCGGGACAGTGTTTTCAAGTTCCTCTTTCTCATAGTACCAGCGGTTATTTTCAAAATCATAGAGATCAAAATTCTGAACCTTGGCATATGTATATGTATCACCGAAAAGCGAATAGAGCCTCCGGTTACCGGTTCCGTCATAATTGTCGGCATTTCCCGAAAAATCAGAAAGATCGGAATAATCCTCCGAAACCTCGGAAGTTGTATCTCCTCCAAGAAAAGCATCCTCAAATCTGTCATAATACTTTGCCTCGGCTTTTTTCGGTATCAGAGCGCTGATGAGAAGGACAGTCAGGATAAAGAATATAACGGAAACAGGAACATGTTTTATCAGGGACAGTCCGGGAGATAAACGATCCTCATTTCGTGTTTCATATTCCCTTTCCCAGCGGCTTCTGCATATATGAAGCAGAATACTTCCTCCGGCTATCAGGATCAGATAGAAATTGTTGATGTCGGCCATGACCTTGGCATACAGGATACACGGCATGAGGCTTATAAGGGTCAGGAAGGAAATGCGGTAAAGGACCACATCAAAATAATAGACCGTAACCGAAAAGAACATGGATGACCCAAGTAAGAGCGCGATAATGAAAAAGATATTTGACCCGGCCTCATCACCGGAAGTCAGAACCCACTGCCAGAAATAAACATCCGTGGTCTGAAAGCCTGCAATTGAAAGAAGCCTTACAAGGACAAAGACCAGAAATATATAAGCTATCATGACAAGTGTCCCGGCAAGCCTGTGTCTGTCTGTAAAAATAAGCACAACAAAAGACACGATGCAGAACACTATAATAAGGACCAGCGTAGACAGCGGCAGCAAGGTACCGTACACGCTGATGGTCGATAAAGTCAATATCACAGAGAGAATAAAGGATGGAAGATATATCATCGCAGATGCCTCCATTCCCCGGATGAAGAGGCATATATGTGAATGCCCTCTCCCGAGAGTTTTCCGGTGGTTTCCGACGAGAACTCTGCCTGACATATGATCGTTCCCGTATTCTCATCCGTACTTTTTAACGGGAGGTCGAAATCTGTCCTGTCCAAAAACATATGAAAGGCAAGTTTCCTTAATAACGAAATGAGCGTATCTTCCGACCATATCTTTTCCTGCAGCCATTTCCCATCAGTCATATAAAAAAATGTTACGGAAAGATCAAGGTTTATCAATGTAAGGATCAGACCCGCTGTTTCCTCCAAAACAGTCTGAGAAAGCTCCGGATCTGATTCCTTCATAAAAGGATCAAGGATCACGGTTATATCCGATGAAGCCTGACGCTCGTCAAGCCTTACCATGAGGCGGTCCCTCTTTGCGGACATTTTGCTGTTGATGCGTTTTAAGGGATCTTGCGGCCGGTATTCCCTGTATTCATATCCGGGAAATCCGCCGGAAAGGGAAACGATATCATTTACCGTTTCATCGGTCTTGTCAGACGCAAAAGCATCACTGGCTGAAAGAAGAAGGTCTGTCGCGGCAGGCATCCGTATGATATCGGGGATCACACCCGTCTTAAAAAGATACTGTCCGCCCCTTTCAGGCGTGTAAGAACAGATCCCGAAATAGTCGGTAATGATAACGGAATCGATCCCGATCATGGCGCCTCCGGCAAGCTTTGCCATAAAGGATACAAATGCGGATGACGATCTTTTCGGAAGAACCGATAAGCAGATTTCTTCATCACTCAAAATCGTGACCGCCGGATCATTTTTGATCTTTACCTTTACCGGCGGGCAGGGAAGGATGCCTTTGTTTTTTACGGTTACGGTAAGGACGCAATGATCCCCTTTGCTCATCAGATCATGATCGATCGAGGCTTTTACCTCCAGACTGTTTTTGCAAAGATATGTCAGAAGAACGGAAAAAACCGGGGTCAGCACGAGAGTAAGCAGTAAAAACCATCCTACTCTGCCGCTGCAGTAGATCGCAAAGATAAATATGAACAATGCCGCAAAGATGCAGCTTATTATTTTCCTGATCTTTATATTGATCTTCATCTTTTCAGACGGGAACAGGGATTTCATCCAAAAGATACTTAAGACACTTTGAGGCGGTCCCCCATTTTGCCCTGCCCTGCGCCGTCAGTATCATCCTGTGTGACAATACAAAGGGAACCAGATATTTGACATCATCCGGACAGACATAATCCCGTCCCTGTATCAGGGCAAATGCTTTTGATGCCGCCTGCAGGCCCAGAGACCCTCTCGGACTGACACCGAGCAGAATACCTTCATCGTTTCTGGTCCTTTCGGATATCCCAATAATGTATTTATTGATCAGTTCGCTGCAGCTGACCTTTTTTGCGGACTCCTTCAGACGGTCGATATCCTTCAGTGAAATGACCTGATCTATATCCTTTGCCTGCGTATTTTCGGGACGGCTTAAGATTTCGAGTTCATTTTCACTTCCGGGATATCCCATTTCAAGACGCATTAAAAACCTGTCCATCTGGGCTTCGGGAAGATGATAGGTGCCATATGTTTCCACGGGATTCTGGGTGGCCAGCACCATGAACGGGGAAGGCAGGTCATAGGTGTTTCCGTCAATGCTTATCTGGGATTCCTCCATTACTTCAAGCAGTGCAGACTGTGTCTTGGGAGAAGACCGGTTGATCTCATCGGCAAGCAGAAAGTTGCAGAAAGCAGCGCCCTGTCTGAATGAAAGTTCCTTTGTCTTCGGATCTATCAGTGAAAAACCGGTGATATCCGAAGGCATGATATCAGGCGTCAGCTGAAGTCTGTTAAATACCCCTCCGCAGGATACCGAAAGGGCCGAAGCAAGCTGTGTCTTTCCGACCCCGGGAATATCTTCGATGAGGACATGGCCTCCCGCTATCAACGCCGTAACCGTAAGTCTGATCACATCCTTTTTTCCGATGATGACTCTTTCAATATTGGATATAAGCCTGTCTATTTCGGGATTTATCGTATCAATGGAACTCATAGTCTTTCCTTTCCTGTAAAAACTCCGGCCGCCGGATACCGGCATTTATGTCCAAAGCATCCGTTTTGTGTATACAACGATTTTAAAATATTCATGTTTTTTTTGCAATCGCATGCAGGCTGTCGTAATATTAAAAGTATATTAAAACTTTTATAAAGGATAGAAAAATGAAGGAAATGATAGTAGTCCTCGATTTCGGTGGGCAATACAACCAGCTGATAGCAAGGCGTGTCAGGGAATGCGGTGTTTACTGTGAAGTTCATCCAAGCGAGACATCCGTGGAGGATCTTGCCGGATTGTCTCCAAAGGGGATCATCCTTACGGGCGGACCCAACAGCGTATATGCGGAGGGTTCTCCTTTATGCAAAAAGGAGATCTTTGAGATGGGAATACCGGTACTGGGGATCTGTTACGGAGCCCAGCTGATCGCTCATGTTCTGTCGGGAAAAGTAAAGACCGCTCCTGTGTCCGAATACGGACGGACAGAAGTGACGGTAAACGATAAGTCGGTCCTTTTTAAGGATGTGAAAAGCACATCGATCACCTGGATGAGCCATACCGATTATATAGCCGAAGCGCCTTCGGGTTTTGAGGTTACAGGACACACCTTAAACTGTCCGGTTGCAGCGATGGAAGATACCGAACACGGCCTTTATGCGGTCCAGTTTCATCCGGAAGTATCTCACTCGGAAGAGGGTTTTAAGATACTGGGAAATTTTGTCAGGGATATCTGCGGCTGTTCCTGTGACTGGAGGATGGATTCCTTTGTGGAAACTTCAGTGAAGGATCTTCGGGAAAAGATCGGAAACGGCAGAGTATTATGCGCTCTTTCGGGAGGAGTTGATTCCTCCGTTGCCGCGGTCCTTCTTTCAAAGGCAGTCGGAAAACAGCTGACATGCGTTTTTGTGGATCACGGGCTTTTGAGAAAAAATGAAGCCGACGAGGTTGAGGCGGTATTCGGTCCGGACGGTCACTATGATCTGAATTTCGTCCGCGTCAACGCGCAGGATCATTTCTATGAAAAGCTTAAAGGTGTGACCGAACCCGAGAAAAAAAGGCATATCATCGGTGAAGAATTCATCCGGGTATTTGAAGAGGAAGCAAAAAAAATCGGACAGGTGGATTTTCTGGCACAGGGAACCATCTATCCCGATGTGATCGAGTCGGGACTCGGAAAATCAGCCGTCATCAAATCCCATCATAATGTGGGAGGTCTCCCGGATCATGTTGACTTCAAGGAGATAGTGGAACCCTTAAGGATGCTCTTTAAAGATGAGGTGAGAAAGGCAGGACTCGAACTGGGGATACCCGAACATCTCGTTTTCAGGCAGCCTTTTCCCGGACCGGGACTCGGTATCCGCATAGTAGGAGAAGTAACAGCGGAAAAGGTAAAGATGGTGCAGGATGCGGATGCGATCTTCAGAGATGAGATCGGAAAAGCGATACAAAACGATCCTTCCTGGAAACCTGCCCAGTATTACGCGGCGTTGACCAATTTAAGATCTGTCGGTGTAATGGGCGACGAGCGGACCTATGACTACGCGGTGGCCCTGCGTGCGGTGATCACTGATGATTTCATGACAGCCAATTCGGCGCCGGTGCCATTTGATCTACTTACCCGCGTAACAGAAAGGATCGTAAATGAGGTTTCCGGAGTAAACCGCGTCTTCTATGACCTTACCTCAAAACCTCCCGCGACCGTGGAACTTGAATAAAAATACATTGTCCAAATGCAAAGTGGTGTACCTATAGATTATAAAAGCCGGAGGAAAAAATCCTCCGGCTTTATTCTGCATTGCTTTATCACTTCAGATCAAACATCCTCGTTCTGATAAGTGAAAGTACATCGTCCGAGTAGCTTGTGGCGACCCTTCCTCCTTCTCTCTTCTGGACATCATCTCTCATGACAACCCTGACACCCGGCGTATTGGTCACCGTGGCAAGATTTGATGTATCCACATCAAAGCTGTCAAGGTAATATACGAGCTTATACATCTTGCCCGCATTGGTGGCGTTTGCATGGTTATCGTTTGTACTGTCATAGAGCAGGTATCCCTTTGTCGGATCAGGAACAGTTATCGCTCCGTAGCCCACAGCCTCCTGTCCGTCATCGGTCAACGCCACAACTTCTTTTACATCCAAAGTTCCGGGTTCCAGACGGTCATGGGTATTTGCAAGCGCCGCATTTTCCTCCTTGTAGAACTTCGCGTAGATCATCTTCGTCGCAACCACATTCGTATCATCTATTTCAAAATAAGTGGTCTTGGTCGGACGTCTCTCATCGGGAGTATTGCCGCTTGTGGTCATGGGAGCAGTATCCTTCTGCCACTCAAGCGTATCGGCATTGTTAAGAGCGTCAAACGGAAGGATATCACTTGTGATGCTCCTCGAATTGTATTTTCCGTCCTCATGGAAGTGTACCTTGGCGGCTCTCGTACCTGCCGCATAGGAGGCGATGATGGTATTGACTATCAGCTGGCTCTCATAGGTACTGTTCTTGTTGATATCGGTATTGTTCAGGTCATCATATCCGGGCTTGTTGTCTTCTCCGGTTATGAAATTAACATGTCCCTGTCCTGAGTAAACCACATTGCCCTTGTTATAGATGAAATAGTTGTTCCTTCCGTCCTTACCCACGCCGGAGTATACGATCTTCCTGTTTCCGGAAGCATTCGCATCACCCATGGTATACCAGACGACCACATCGGTCTCGCCATCCTTGTCATCGTCAAGGTCAAGATTGAGCTGCCAGTACTGGGCATGCGTTACCTTTACGGGTATCTCATCCGGAAGATGATAAGGATATTCCGTTATCTGTCCCCTGTTGAGGATGTTTACCTTGGTCGTACTCTTTTCACCACCGATGGAAACGGTTGTATAATCATCCTTGTTGCGTCCGGCAAGCCTTATATACTTCAGGATCCTGTCATCTCTCTGTCCGTTATTGTTGATATCATAATTGGTAAAGTCTTCATTACTCATCTTCCAGTTATTTTCAGGCACGCAGCCGTTGCTGATGAGACCGTATCTTAACATACCGTGGTAACATGCACCCTGGGACTGGGTATCTCTTATACTTTTTTTGTTTTTCTCCGAATCCCTGGACCTCGGTTCCCAGATATCATCCTTGGTCTGGTTTTGAAGAAGCGACTTAAGGCCCGGTATCCTGTCGGTATCGGCTATCTCTTCAGCTCTGGTACGTACTCCGTACCTGTTCATACCAACGATGCTTCTGATGTACTGATTTATCTCGTATCCGAATTCGGCACCGGAGTAATTGTAGTAGGATGAAGCATCATGACAGAAAAGCACGCTCTTTCCGACGGCAATATACTGAAGCAGCGCCTCAGCCGTTGCAGTGGAGTAGGTTCCTCCCCAGGTATACATATCACCAAAGCCCAGTATCAGCATATCGTACTGTTCAAACAAAGCCAGGTAATCGGCAGCATCCGTAGTTCTTCCGTTTCCGTCCGCATCGGGCACGGTCACCTTTCTCGAGGTGCGGTTCGATACATAATCCGAATATTCCGCGGTAATATTCAAGTCAAAATCCCTGACCTCCCTTAAGTACTTGCCGAGAATCGAATTTGAATTACCCATTCTTTCCTGAAGATCAAGGGACTGCTGGTTGTTATAACTGCCGTCATGGGAGTTTCTGGATGATTTCAGCTGCAGTACATTGATCCTGTCTCTTCTGCCCGTAGGCGCCAGGAAGTAGGCTATCTTTCCGTCTCTCCTATATTCATTTCCGTTCTGGTGCACCTCAAGTTTCCAGGGATATATACCCACGGGAGCATCATTGAGCTCGCACATTATCCTGTACTCGGTACCGGAATTCAGATGTGACCTGTCAACAGCACCCATTGAGCCTGCATCATATATCCTTATGGCTCCACCCTTGATCTTTTCACTGGCAGCATATTTACCGTCCGCATTCAGATCGATATAGGCTTCCGCAACATATTCCGAACCCGAACCCGGATCATCTATACGGAACTTCACATCTATGAAATTCTTGTCGCTTCCGTCTATCGTACTTCCGACCTTGACATCCCATTTATCGCGCTGGGTCAGATCGGGATCCGTGAACACTATCTCGGGCTTTAAGATACCTAAGGACTCTTCAAATTTCTTTCTTCTCTTCTTTGCAGCTGTCGTGTCATCAAGAAGATCATCTATCCTGAAGAGATTATCCTCTGTACCGTCATCATCAAGGATCTTTTCCACCATCTCGCACATATGTGAAGTATTATCCACATAATGCTCATCCACTTTTCTGTCCTGTGTCAGGATCTCATTTCCCAAAAGTATCGGATAATCCGCCTTGGCAAAATTGAAGAATCTGTCTATATCCGATCTCCTGATATCATTGCCCGAGTAACGGAGCCTTCCTATGGTGGTGTCAGGATGATCGGCATCATCCTCAGCCTTGAACTCCGACTCCTCATAGATATCGTTCAGATTGTGGGTAACAGTGCCTCCCCTGTATTCTGAAGCCAGAGCTCCCATGGATCTTTCGCGGACCATATAGGAATAATCACCGACATTGAAATATACAAGACCATTCATGGTTGCATCATTAAACTTCGTCGATGAAGTTGAGTCATTTTTTCTGGTATGGTTGAGACCCGTGGAATCATCACCGATAAATATCAGGTCATATGTACAGTTCAGATCGTCTATCTTGCCTATGAATTCCGGCGTTCCCATCTGTGTCAGATGTATGGTGCCCGTAGTTTTGATCAGTTCTGTCTTTGTATGAGTATTGGGCTTCGTAGCATCCGCAAAGTCGTCATGCTTGCAGTACCAAAGAGTGCTGTATTTGGTATTGCCGACTGTTTCCTCCGTTACCGAAAGGTCGTACTGGAGTGAAATATTAGAGGTTCCCCAGTATTCATCCTGACCGGTTATGCCCATATTCGTAGGCTCAAGCTCAAGGACATTGATGTTGTCCTTTGATGCCATCGTTTCCACCTTGCTGTAGTTAAGGATATGCCGGATTATGGTCGCCTCATAGATCCTGGTATTGGTAACCTTCCTGCTGTTGCTCCTTCCGGAATTTGTATCCTCGATCTTTTTCCTTACTTCCTGAAGACCATCATCGACATAGCTCTGATCATAGGTATCCTCTAAGAAATTGTAGTTAAGGATCGTATGTCCAAGGTTTTTGTCCACGAAATCATTGAAGATATAAACATTTTTGTTGACCCAGGTATGATCCCTGTCAGTCATCTGTATGATGCCGTCAACCTTAAAGCTTGAAACATATCTGTTGTAGGCTGCCTTCACATCGGCTGCGGCAAGCACAAAGGCTGCCTTCCAGGCATAGGTCGCCCTTATCGCAGTGTCGGTCTTTTTTACAAATTCATAGTCTGCCATTACCGGCTTGTTTCTCATACTTGCCTGATAAAGAAGGGTGCTCGAAACCTCCTTTGAAATATCAAGCTTATCCGAATAATCCGGCACCGTAAGACCCGGGTATTCGGGCATGAATCCCTTATCTGCAACCAGTCCCCTGTTTCCTTCTGAAAGGTATATGAGATCCGCATTCTCGACATCGCTTATCGTGACGTTCGCTGCGCTTACGGTATAGACCTGGATGCTCATATTATCACGGGCTTTTTTGTCCTGCGTATCGCGGTCAAGATCGAATACCCGCTTCTTGAACCAGTCATTATTCGTAAATCCGCCCTTATAATATATGTCGGTCCCCTTCAGATAATAAGAGTTACCGCCGCCAACGGAGAACTTAAAGTTTCCGGATACCGTCTTTTCAAAGCAGAGCCAGGGTGAATTCATGGGGGCAAGCACACCGATGCTTCCGTGAGTACCGCTGTAATTTGATACCAGAGGCTCGCTTGTCATTACCTTGTATGGAAGACCCCTGAGGCCCGGATCCGTGTCATCGGCCATCCTTTTGTAATCCGATACATAATAAAGGATCTCCGAATCATCAACCTCGCTCTCGGTATATTCAAATACAACCGAATAAAGAGTCAGAGCTTCTCCCGCAGGTTCCTCGGTTCTTACCGGATCGACCGGTTCCTCTGTGGGATCCGTCGGATCTGTTGGTCCTGCCGGATCTGCGGGATCCGTAGGATCCGTGGGTTCTGTAGGATCTCCGGGTGCTTCGCCTTCACTGACAGTCCTGTTTTCGGAAGGAGAATCGGGATCTCCCGCAGGCTCCTCTTCTCCGTATTCGGGATCAGCCGGATTTTCGGCTGCATATCTTTTCATATCAACAAAGATCTCATCACGGACATCCGCAACTGTATTTATGGATACACTGACAGGAATGGCATTGATCGAAACCTTGCCGCCGTCCTTATATATATATCCCTTTACCCTGAACCTGTCATTGGCATCCTTCTCATAGAGGATGGTATTTTCGGCGATAGAAAGATCCGCAGGCCAGTCTTCTCCTGTATTTATGGTGTATTCTTTTACGGAAGCCGCACGGAAGGCCCCTTTTCTTATTCCTGCCGGAAGCTGGGCAAACTCCACAAAATACAATCCTGTTCCGTCCTCTGCTCTGGAATCCAATATGAAATTGGGATCAAAATATCCGTTCCTCGGCGGATCCGTTGCCGTGATCTTCTGAAGATTCGTTTCTATCCCCTTGTCAAGGAAGTCTGAAGCGATGGAATTGGCACTTCCTGTCACATCCGGGTTCATGTATCTCATGACATAATCACCGGCACCCTGACTCGGAGTCATGGTGATGTCATTTACAAGCTGGGCTCCGTCCGCGGAGAATTTTCCATACTCCATCTTCTGGTCATCCGGAAGAGCTTCCCACTGCTCGGAGGTTATCTCCTGATAATCTCCGACCCAGTTTAAGGCTCCGGTATTGGTGCTTCCCTCAACAAGTCTTGTAGACAGAAGCATGTTCTTTAATTTATTGTTTACGAAATCCTTCCTCTTATTACTGTCCTGAAGCTGCTGCAGGGTAAGCTCGGGCCTCATGGGCTCGTTTCCGCTGATGAGCCATCCCACGGTACCCGTGGAAAGCTTGAACTGGCCGCCCGTTGCCGCCGGCTCCGATACCGTCACGGTGGATGTCGGCACGATCTCCAGTATGGTGAAGGGTTTTTCGGCCGAATTCCTGCTGATGATATCCTCTATACCGTCAAGAGAGGGGCTTGCCTGAACCTCAACATTATGTATGCGGGTCGCTATTCCTCCCACAGTAAGTACGCCCGCCAAAGCGACCGCCACTCCTCCCATTATAAATTTTCTTTTGCTGCTGTTCATGTCATCACCTCTGGGACCCTGCTTAAGATCCGCAACATATCTACTTACTTCTTCACCCAGGTATCTTTAGTGAAATTATACTGGTAATCCACATCCGGACCACCATTGTAATGGAATCTGATCCTGAGATCATTTGTCTGTGCATTATATTTATACCGCTGGGTAGGGAAATCATTTGCGCCGTTTCCATATTTTTCCCAATGATTCTGCACATATCTGTATCTGGCAAAATTCTTAGCTACCTCAAAGTCACTGTTTGCCGGATAACCGTACCATTCCAGATCATTTTTGGTCGGAATATAGAATTTATCTCCCCGTGGTGTTGTAATATTTACAGTGAACAGATCTCCCTTTGAATCCCACTGTTCTGTCTGCTCGTTATAACTGTATTTTTTGTAGACACCTGAATTTTCTTCGCCAAGAGTATAAATGTCCACACAGTACTTCCCGTCCTGACGGTAATAGGCGATCTGGTATTTGCTGTACTGTACCAGTCCGTTTGATGTCTGGTAGATCGCCATCTTGTCCGCCCATTTCTTTGAGGAATTGGCCTGCTTTGAAATATCCTTAAATCCGGTAAAGAACTCTTCATCGCCGGCACCGGGCAGGTAAACATCCTTTGAATTTCCGTTAAGCCCGCTTATCAGGTTGCCCTTGAAATTATTTGATTTTACAAATACCCATCTTTCTTTCGATGTATCAAACTTATAATCCGCCTGATTGGGTATCCTCAGATAATAAACGCCGTCAACAATCTTCATGTAGCAGGCATAGTCCTTATTTACCGGATCTCCCGAATAGGAATTCGGATTCTTGTACTGCCTTATTGTATGCACACCTACACTTTTGTATACATCATCCAGATTTACTCCGAAAAAATCAGGATGAGCTTCAATGGTAACCCCATTGTCAGTTGTATATTCAGGATAGGGAACAAAACCTTCCCTTTTGTCATTGCTTTCTTTAGTGCTCTGCAGTGTTATGTTTCCATGCCTGAGCTTGAAGCCTAAATATCCGCTTCTGCGGTCAAAGGTCCTGTTGTTATAGGAAAATCTCGGCCATATATTATACTCTTTCTCCGAACCGGTAAAATTATCATAGAGATAAACCTTATCCGGATTAAAAATTTTACCTATAACATTGCTCTTGTCAAATACGATCTTGTTTCTCGCTTCACTCAACGGCAGTTCAAATCCCATATATACGAGCATTCCGTTTGCATATTGTTCTGATCCGTGTGCCTTACCCCTGCCGCTTTCAGTCTTCAGGATCATCGCATCATCAAATCCCCCTTCCGCTATGCAAACCGACTTGCTCAGGCCGCCATCATTACCACCTGATGAAATATCTGCAAAACAAACCTGTTCCTGCCATACTATCCATTTTTTGTTCTGGCCGGACAGTTTTTGAATCAATAAATTACTGTCAACATTGTCATTTTTCGCATCCAGCTTGTAGAAAGGTCCCAGATCATACTTTTCGTTGTACTTCGGAGTTTCTTTTTCATCAGAGATCCTCTCCCTGAAGCCGTACATCAGTGTTTCCGCAGGAGTACTACTCCACCAGCCGCCATCGTACTTAACAATGATCGCAAAAACGACACGCATATCCTTGTTGGGATCGTAATCCTTGAATTCAAAGCCGTTAAAATTTCCGGTATTTCCTGAATCATCTACCGGCGGTAAAATCTGCCATCCGTGACTTTCATATTCGGCTCTTGTATCATATTTTTCTTCCAGGGCACCAGGATTTACGGTATTCCAATCCGTCAGATCATCGGGATAATATTTATTCTTATAATCACCGTCAATTGCCGGTCTCGTGGCATAAGTCTTTATTGCCAGATAATTCCGCTGCTTATTGGGAAGTGCCTCATATTCTTCCCACTCACTGAGGCCTGCTTCATTATAAAACTGTTTAAGATATTCCGGATACAGAATAGGTCCGATGATTCCACGCAGGAACGGGGATTTGTGTACCATTACGCCTGCTTCCGTAACGGTCAGCTCCAGATCCTTGTATACCCCGTTACTGCCGGGATAAGGGATCGTCCTGGTGGCTATACCGCCGTCTGCCAGGGAATGCAGCGCAGTAAACCTTATTTTGATCTTCGTATCCTTATGAACGGAACCGGGTACTGTGATCGTCCAATGCAAAGGACCTGAGGGCTCAAGTCTTATCGTTGCAGCAGCAGCCGGTGTTATGCTTATGATATTGGCGCTGACCATCTCTGGCCTTGTCCTGTCAATACCGGGGGCTCCGGGGTTGGAGTTCAACTGCACCGTGATCGAACCTGAACTTCCGGCATTTATCTCGTCGTGTTCGGGTTTGCCGGTTATCTGGATACCTTCCACATCATCCCCGGTCTCGCCAAGATCGGTGGCATTGTTGTTCGTCCACTTTACCCTGTTGATATATACTTCAAAAGGATGTCTGCCTCCCATGGAATCCACGGCATTCATCTTGATAGTTTCCGCTCTTTCCTTCTCGTCTATATGAAGGGTTGTGGGATTTGCAAGGTCTGTCGCTGCCGAAGTCCTGCCGCCGTCTCCTCCGTCAAGCTCGTAGTTTACAATATTGGAGGCATTACCCCTCGTGATTATCCTTCTGATGGTCAGGGGCAGATCCATACCGGGCTCTGCCGTAAGATTAAGCGTATCAAGCGTCACATCCGAAGATACGGTAATGCTGTCAGTACTTAAAGCCACCTTGTTACGAAGTGACACATTGTTTGCCACATGGTACTGATATCTTCCCTTGGATTTGCTGAAATCCATCTCAACATAGATGATCCTCTTTTTTTCCATATCGGTAAGGTCACATTTGAAGGAGCTTACATTATCAGCAAGCTTTTCGGATTCCACAGAGCCGGAATCCACTATGTCGCTTCCGTTGTAGATAAGTTCCTGCTGGTCAAATCTTATGGTGGATTTCTCATCATCAGAAAGATCATGCTCCCAGACTATGTCATAATGCATATCCTCTTCTTCATTGTACGCATCGGGAGAACTGATCTGATTCAGATTATAGGTATAGACGGAAAGTTTTTTCTGTGTGACATCAGCATCCGGAACCGTGATGTCGGAATCCTTTATGATCGTGACCCAGTCAGCGTCAGTGGGTGTAGCCGCAGTGGTGTATGAGTAAACTATTTTTTTGTTTGCGTCAACCACCACATCCTGGATATGATCCATGACGATCTGCGCAGAACTCTGAAGCCCTGCCTCCGCGCTCGTGGAGGAAAAACTTCTGGAGCTTACGATCATGATGCTGCCTATTCCGGCAACCAGGATAGCGCCTATGGTAAGAGCTATGAGCAGTTCGACAAGCGAAAAGCCCTTATTATCCCTTATGATTTTTCTCATTCCTGTATCCTCCCGTACCGTAAATAGAGTACTTTAATCTTCCGTTACCTTTCCCGTGATGCCGTGAAGAGTCAGCCTTTCAGTCACTCCCCCTCCGGTAATACTGATCTTCTTAATGGTATAATTCCCTCCGACCTGACCGCCGGAAATCTCTTTAAATGCACCGGTAGAGCGGTTGAACTGGAAATACACACCGCTGTTATTGAGCGCATATGTTGCTCCGTCAGATGCCTCGACTTCGACCACTACTCTGGCAGATCCTATCTCTCTTTCTTCCCCGTCTACATCCTCGGTCGCGGCAACTCCGCCAAGTTTCGCTATGGTCGTGGTCTGCTGGACCATGATCTTCCCATCCGGATTCTTATACAGATGCAGGACAACCTTGTTTTTTCCCATGGACGCCACGCGAACCTGATCCAGTTCGTGGCGCAGCTGCTTCTGGCACTGTCTGCAGGCTCTCGACCCGATGACATTCGTTGAGAGAAGGAACATGCCAAGCATCAGGGCCATAATGGCGATCACTGCCAGAAGTTCCACAAGCGAAAAGCCCTTATTGTTATCTCTTAAACCAGTTTTCATACCTTACAAGCTCCCCGAAATCTACCCTCTGGCTTTCCCTGTCTACAGTATTTCCCGATACCACGGTACCCTCAAGTATGTACTGGGGACCGTCCTTAAAATACTGTAAAGGCTTTGTCACACCATGCTCCACGGTTCCCGACTCAACAGTCACCGCCTGGAGAACACGGATAAGATCCAGTCTGTCTTCACCTATTTCTACAACACCTCCGTTTTTGAAGGTTATCGTTCCCTTGGCTATGACCACTCCCGTGAAGTTTCCGCCGATCTCAACATTGCCGCCTGCAATGATCAAATGGATTGAAGAATCCCCTGAATAAACATAATCTCCTCCTGCCACAACACCTCTTACCGCATCGGATCCGGCGCCGCTTACAAAAACAACAGGATCGGGGCCCGACGGCAGCTTTGTTTCATCTATGATGTTTTCAAATACCGTTTTGGTCATCTCATTTGCGCTCACAGATGTCGAATCTGTCACAAGCTTGGTGCAGAGCGCATTGTAGACCGCCGAAATATCAACATTGTTCTGGCTCTGAAGAAGCGAACTGCTCTGCGCGGCTGTATAATCAAGACTGTCGATATCCGGACCGTTCAGATAATGTCCGGCCGTGGTGATGCTGTTTGAGCTGGTCCCCGGACTTTCATCTATGAAGCTGTCCTCCAGATAATATCTGTAGAAGGAATCTACATTTTCTTTTTTGTGGTCATAATAATCCTTCGAATATTCCTTCGCTTTTTCTTCGGTCATCTGCAGATAAAAATATGCCAGAAGCTGTCCGTACTGATTTTTATAGACAACCTTGTAGCTTGAAGAATAATGTGACAGGCTGTTGCCTCCGAGCGCTTCTATGGGTCTTTGGAAATCTACCGTTTCTATACGACCCTTTGTGATATCGTGATTTGTCCCGAGATACTGCGATGTATAGAAGTTAGGTTCTGCCTGATTTGCCTGATTAAAAGATACGGTGATATCAGGCACAGGATTCTTTCCGACAAGAACTTCACCGTTACTTCCATTGTTGCCGTTTTCCTTCCAGACACCTATACAGGAGCCGGGTATCAGATACTGGACCTGATCGCCCTTGACCGAGATGGACTCATCCATCATGATATCCCCGTTATTGCTGACCGTGGTAGTCTCTCCCGGATTATTCGTGCTTACTGTTCTGTTTACCTTGTCGCCTGTTCCAACAAAGGCATGACCCGCTACAAGCACGCTTCCCGCATCCTTTAAGTCAAGCTTTGCGTTCTTGGAATTTATAATCATGGCTGAGGAATCGTTTGCGCTCACTGTGGAGTTTCCGAATCCGAAATAATCTCCCGCGATCTTCATATCTCCGGCCGCGCTGTAGATCAGGTCATTTGCCACATAGGTCTTTCCCCGCACAAGACCCGATCCCTTTGAAAGATCAATGTCATGCGCATAAAGTCTTGTCAGATTACCTGTCAGAAGTTCGGCCTTCTGTCCGACAGCCATACCGTTTAGGGAAAGAGTTCCCCTGGTCACAAGGTATTCCGCGTTCTGGGCATCAAGCACGGCTTTGTCGGCCGCCACTGCAGAATATCCCTCGCCTACCATGATGCCGTTATCTCCGGCATAGGCGCTCTTTTTTAGGACCACCTGGGATCCGTTCTCGACCTTGATCCCCGTATCGGCGATGATGGAATATTCAAAGATCGCCGGCAGTTCGGATGCCTTGGAAAATCTTACAGTGGGCAGTCCTATGGAAAGATCCGAGGTGATCTCCGAATAATTACCCGAGTCATGATCATAAAACTGTACGGTGATGTTCTTAAGGATGACACTCTTGTCAGTCTTCTGGATATTTACACCCGCAGGACATACCAAAGACGCCTCGTAGATGCGGCCGTCAGGTCCCGGAGCCAGAGTTCCTGCATAATGCTGGTCCCTTGATGTGGAAGTAAAAGGATTGAACATCACTTCAACATAATCCACCAGCTTATTCGGATCAAATCTGTTGGGATCCGAGGCATCCCGATAGGCATTGTATATTTCATTTAAATAACGGTTCTGTAGTTCTTCTTCTGTGGTGCCGTTTGTATAATCTCCGAATGATGTGGAGTATACCCTTATCAGCGCATCAGAGGCATCCTTCTGCATGCCGGCCTTGATCTCTTCAAAAACGGTCTCTGCCGAATAAAAAGTCTCCTTATTCTTCGCATCCGTGGTCTTCATAAAGAAGTTTGACATGGTAACCCACATCAGTGTTGCTACCAGGATGGATATGAAGGCAACGGCAACTATGACCATTACCATTGCGGAACCCTTATTATTTTTCCTTATTTTTCCGATCAGATTCTTTATCATAGGAAATCCCTCTTACTGGTTGATCTTGGTGCTGTCAAGTGTAGTCAGTAACATGGAATCGGGGAAGCCCGCATCAGCGGCACCCTCACTGTATATCGTTACCACCGCGTCAAACATACGGTTCACCGTCCTCGTGGAAACTGCCCTGTCTGCCTGCAGCATGGAAGCGTTTACAAGCGAACTTCCAAATCTGAAGGTTATGTTTCCGGTTGGAAGATCCGCCCCATTATACAGGCTCTTCATGAGATTTGTGCATATAGTGGTCACTCTGTTGTCATAGGATGTGAAGCTGTCCTCCTTGACGGTGACATCCAGCTTATAGGTTTCCTCCTTCATGTACAGCTCAGGAAGGATCAGTGGATCAGTGGTCTTCTGTTTCATGATATATATGGTTGTCGGTATCTTGTCTTCATTTTTAAAGACTATCTTGTCATTATATTTGATGTTCCGTGCTGCACCGCCTATGTTGTATATACCGTCATAGGCCGGATAATAGAAGAAATACAGGCTTCTGATCGAACACCCGTCATCGGCTATGTCTATATTGTTATAAGCGGTATAGTTTCTGGAATAAGGAAGACCTATCATGCCTGCAGAAACCGTGTTATAAGTGACATTGACGGTGACAACCTGCTTGGGATTTCCGATCGCGGTAACGCCCGCATCCTTTAACTCTATCTCAAAAGTACGGTTGACCTCTGTCCCGAGCCATCCGTTCACATCGATGAGCTTATCGAGAAATTCCTGCCTGGTATTATAATTATCCGACATGAAGATACCGTCATAATGGCTGTCCATAACAGAAAGATCCGCAAGGCCTTCACTGTTTGGCTGGATAACATTTCCTGACAGATTCAGCCTGTTTCCCGAGGCGGTAAAGTTTGTTCCGTCAATATCAAGTTTAGCGTCATACCTCTGACCCTGATATACCAGTCCCTTCATAATGTAAGATGCAGTCAGGCCTTCAGCGCTCGATGCCGAAACCGTCGTATTGACAGAGATAACCTTTTTATCCGCCGGATTAACTATCGCCTCATTATCGATCAGTCTGAATTCGCTCGCTCCGGTAAACTGCTTATAGATATCCTTCGTGGAATATCCCTTTATGCCTTCCATGATATCCTGCGCGATCATGGTTGCACGAAGTTTTACCTTTGCTTTCTGATTTACCTTGGCATTTACCGCAAAGCTGTTGAGCATAGGGATCAGCGCAACAGAAAGGATGAGCATGGCTATGAGAAGCTCCAGCAGAGTGAAGCCCGAATCATTGCCGATCCTCATCCTGTTATAGATTTTTTTAATAAAGATATTCTTCCCGTTCTCCATAAAACCTGCTTTCTTTCCGGCTTGTAAGCGGCATCCTCTCCCAAAAACGCGTGCTTACCCTGCAGGATCAGTTCCCCGGTTTGACAACCTTTGCTTCGGACTCGTCTTTCTTTTCGTCCGCTTCATTCTCCTTCTTTGCTCCTTCTTCTCCCTGGGCTTCACTTGCTGCCTTGAGTATCTCAAGGAAATCCCCGCTGTCAAATTCGGCAGATCCGAAAATATCCGAAGTTCCCGTCATTACTGCAGGCAGAGCAGGATAGTCATAAACCTTTCCGGTTCCCGTAAGAGAATATTCGCTGTAGATCGCTCCTATAGCCAGAAGTCCGTCCGAATCCTTGGCTACGGCTACATTGTTTATGGTCCTCCTGTAAGGGCTGTGAGAAAAATAATCCAGCATTCTCTTAAAGCCCTGATAAGAAGTCTTAAAATTCATATTTACCGTGTTCACATTAAGCGATATCGGTCCGAACTCTCCCTCATATCCGGGGGAAAGCACGCCTGTCGAAAACTGAAGATCCGGAACCTGGTATTCACCGTAATTTGTTGTCTCACCCGCCTGAGCCGCGGCAACATCCTGTTCGACAGTAGTCTCACCCATTTCATCCGTCTCGACAGGGGCCGGGGCCGGAGCTGCCTCTCCGCCGGATCCGACTGTATAAAGAGTGATCGGATCCTGGAAGTCAAGAGTGGATACTCTCATAGGAGCCAGAGCCTCAAGCCTTAAAGCTTCCATCACGGAATCTTCTTCCTGGATGGCAGGAGGGAACAGCTCATATACTTTCTGAATTCCCGCATCCATCTCTGCCATGGCGTCCACATACATCTGCTGGCTGCCCATTTTATCCTTTAATTCGTCTACCTGCTGCTGCAGCTTTCCGTTAGCAGCCTGTATACCCGCCGTTTTCTCCTGATATCCTCTGTACACAAAGAAATATACAAGCACTGCAGCTAACACTGCCAGAAGCCCCAGAATAAGGGGCAGTTGCTTTTTATCAACATTCATTGCTCTTCTCCCTCCCCTTCTTCAGTTGTTTCTGTTGTTTCTGTATCCTCTGCTGCACCGGCATCCGCCACATCCACGGTAAAGGAATCGTAAGTATCATATGATGTAGTTCCTATCTGGTTTATGGATACCACATCCGGAAGTTTATAGGTGCAGATAACGGAGAAGGTGACAGTTGATGTATAGTCCTCTTCGTCTATGTTGTCAGTGTACTGTGATACAGAGATCATCGCCACAGAATCAAAACTTCTGAGGTTGTTTACAATATTTACGGCCTCTTCCTTTGATGCACATTCAAAGGACATATTGGCCATAACACCATCGGACGAGAATGCCGTGACGACCGACTGGGACGGAAGCTTCGTCTCAAGCTCGTCCACAAAATTCCTCAACCCGTCGTTTCGGGTATTTGTCATGTTGTATATATTGCTTACTTCGGTATAGAGTGCCTGCTTGTCCATGTATTGATTGTAGACATCAACTATGGGCATCAGACTGTTCAGTTCATTGGTCAGTGACACATTCTTTGACTTCGCCTGATTGTAGGGCAGGATCGAAAGCGCCAGAAGGGCGCCCGTTGCAACCACGCCTACTCCAAGCAGCGCCCAGCCTATGATGGCTGTCTGATCACTTCCAAGGGATAATCCTCCCTTTCCGTCCTTTGCATCCTTCTTTGCCGCCTTTGCGCGTCCCGCCTTCTTTTTGTCATGTTCCGGCGGTATCAGGTCCATGGGGGCTATGCAGGCTCCGATACAGGCAATATATTCACCGATGCTTATCTTTTTGACATCCTTGGCAAGCTTTGCAGAGGAAACCGTATCAAGAACCGCCACTTCGGTCTCCACCTCGGTTGAAAGCATCTCATCCAGGCCTATAAAGTCAGCTCCCATGCCGGTCAGCAGACACTTTGTAATGGGCCTTTCGGTATTTCTTGAATTGTAATAGTCGATAACCCTTGTCACCGAACCTACAAACATCTCCAGCGACTGGGTGACATCGAATATAAGTTTCTGCCTTTTTATGCCTCTGTCCGAAGCCGGGCCTCCGATGCCGTCTTCTCCCACCGGTTCATCGGGAACTTCTTCGACTTTCTTTCTTCTGCCGGGACCGCGTTTCTTTTCAACCGGTTCCTCTACAGTGAGATCTATGAGTTTCTGGCTCCGAAGGAGCTTTAATGCATCATCATACGAAGTTCCGCCAAGGGTATCGGCAGATACGACCTCCTCAACCGCGCTGTCGGCTCCGTATGTAATATTTCTCTGTAAAGTTATCTTTTTTGAATCAAGAACAGTAAGTACCGAGGACTGCTCATCAATCTTTATGACCAGGGTGACATCCTCACCCACATCAGCCTTTATTACCGGCATGATAGAATTTCCGGCATAATCAAGAGCTTCTATGGAAAGCCCCGCCGCCTTTGAAAGACTGTAATATGATTCCAGCAGATCCTTGGGCGCGGCGAGCACCAGCATCTTTAACTGCTTTCTGCCGTCCTCTTCGATCTCTCCCAGCTGGTTATATGCCAGATGGTAGAGCGACATATCCACCGGAAAATATTCCGTGGCTTTCGCATTCACCAAAGGTCCGAGGCTTCTTTCCTTGACCTTTGGAACAATCACCTCCCTGTTTGCGATCTTTGATGAGGTGATCGAATAAACCGCCTTTTTTGTCTTGACGCCATTTTCGCTTAACGCCTGCTTCAACATTTCACCGAAACCTTCAGGGTCAAGGATCTGTCCATCCTCGGTTGCCCCTTCGGGTGTGGGTATGGAGAAGCATTTGTAAACATTCGGATTGTTTCTTTTGTAGTCGATCTCAACGACCCTCGTTGTCGCAGCTCCGATATCGACACTTACAACACTGTTTGCCATAAAGCTCTGTTACCCCGTAATGGATTTTCCCTTATTAAGCGCTTTGTGCGCTTTCTGCCCTACGGAATCCGCCCGGTCAGGAAGTTTTCCATATAGGCACTGGTAAGTCTGTCCCCGAACAGCATTCCCAGGTACAGACCGGCTGACAGATACGGACCCATGGCAAGCATATGCTCCGCGCCCGTAACCTTCATCCTTATAATGTGTACAATGGAACCTATGATACAGCCGGCTATAAAGCCGAATATACACAGCTTCCATCCCAGCAGCAGTCCCATGACTGCCATCAGTTTGATATCACCGCCGCCTATGGCGCGGCCCTTTGACAATAAATACAATATATACAGCAACAGGCTTACTGACACGAAACCGATCAGATAGTCCGGCCAGTTTTTTCGGTCAAGTACTAGGTGTATCAGTCCCAATGCCAGTAAGACACCGTTGAGTCCGATTGGAATTTCATAAGTCCTCCAATCAATGATACTTATTGTCAATAACACACCTGATGCCAGGCACCAGATGCCGCTTTCAACGCTTATCCCGTGAAAGATAAAGATCAGGACGAATAGGGCGCCCGTCACAGCTTCCATGACCGGATATTTGGCCGAAAGCTTAATTCTGCATTTCCTGCATCTCCCCTTCAGGAAAAGATAACTCAGGAGCGGTACGTTGTCGTACCACTCCAGAGTATATCCACAGCTCTCACAATGTGATCTGACCTTTACCACGGATTCGTGTCTCGGGATCCTGTCCGTACAGACATTGAAGAAACTACCGAAGCATAGTCCAAAGGCAAAGACGATCAGATAAAAGAGCGTTAGTTCGAGGGGCATTAGAATACTTTAGTTGAAGCAGGTGCTGCAACATCTTCAAAGTATGCCGGACATGAAACCTCTACCGTATTGGTAGTAGCATTGACCGTTACATTGACTGCAGGAGCAGTTGTATACTTCTTTGATGTAAGAGTAACCGTCTGTCCGCAGGTGTTTGCAAGCTCGCCCTGGAATGTAGGAGTCGAAGATGTTGTAAAGCTATATGTCTTTGATGAATGAGGAATAACTGTTCCTCCTCCAACTTGATTGTAAATAGCCTCATTTGCCATAGCGGCTTTAGCTGCGCTTGCTATCTCTGCTATAGCCTGATTGTCCTTCTGAAGCCTTGACTTCTCAACATATCTCAGGAACTGAGGTGCCAGAACTCCGATGAGGACTGCCATGATGGCGATAACTACGATCAGCTCGACAAGTGAAAAACCTTTGTTGTTCATTTTTTTCATAGATCTTCTCCTTTTTTTGAAATGTTTTTTGTTTATATTAAACCCGGAGCCCTATCTCCGAATTTAATTCAATTTATAAACAAAATATCACAATAAGTTCATAGATATTTTACATCATCATGTCAGTGATTGCAAACCCCAAATATTGTAAAAATGTATATATTTCCTACCATATTTAGAATATACCCCTTTTTTGCATCTTCGTGGCGAAATAGTAAATTTTATATTTTTTTTATACTTTCTTTATATTCTTTATATTCTACATATTTTATGTTATTATTCTCATTGTTTAACTTGATTCATTCTTTAAAGGAAAGGACTATTCCGGACACTATGGATCCCTTACAAAATACACCGAGAAAAAAAATGATACTTATGGTTTTTATTATCATATTTCTTCAACTAGCATTATGCACTTGGTACATGGCATGCCAGAAAACCGGATTTTTTGCTGATGATCTATACAGTTACGGCTATGCTAACTCTCCAGGCTGTATTTCCCCTCTTGAAACTGGTGAAAAACTTTATACCATCCGCTGGATACCCGGAAAAGCCCTCCACGAGTACCTCACTGTTTCTTCCGATGAGCGTTTTACCTACGGAAGAATAGTGGAAACATTGGAAAGAGATGCTCATCCCCCTCTTTTCTATTTTATTCTTCATTCAATCTGCTCTATGACTCCCGATAAGTTTTCCGTGTGGAGTGCTTTCATCATAAATGCTTTGGGATTAACTCTTCTCCAGATGTATCTGTACCGACTATGTCTTTTCATCGGAAATAATCGCTTTATTGCGCTCCTGATATTGATATTTTTTGGTTTTTCCTCTGCAACCATCAATATGATGGTACTTCTCCGAATGTATATTCTTGCAACAGGATTTACAGTTGCATTTTCCTATTATGCACTGAAATACCTGTATGATATTTATAGTGACAAAATCATTGATGAAAATCTACTGTTGTCCTTTGTCTTTTTATATCTGTCATCCATGACCGTTTATCTGTCCGTACTCTTTGCATTTCTTTTGACTCTGATCATATGTATAATGCTTTTGATCAGAAAAAAAATTAAAAGAATGTTCTGTTTTGGATTTTGCATGCTTTTTTCAATCGGAGTAATGTGTCTAAGTTTCCCCGTTGTTTTCACGCAGCTCTTAGGTGACAAGGTTGCTATAAAGGGGGCTGATCTGTTTCCATACATGTTGCAGATCCGAACGAGTATTTATGTGATTTCAAACGGTCTTTTCGGTATTAATACGCCCATATATCCCACTATGATACCGTTTTATACTGTAACCTCCCTTATAGGCTTAGGAATTCTGTATGCCATAATCCACTTCGTTTTTAGAAATGATACCTGGTTTATGGATTTTATAAAAAAATTAAGGACTTCTGTCGTATTTCTTTTTCAAAAATCCCTTAAATACATCCGACCTCTTCTTCCCTTTGTCATCATAAGTATTACTTTTGTTCTGCTTTTTTCAAAAGAACTCAAAATATATTACTACAAGGAACTGGCAATGAGATATTATTACATAATTACACCGTTTATAGCCATGATCATTTTACTGCTTCTTTTGAAACTGATCCGTCCAACGTTTGCGCGTTTCGGAATTATTGCAATCCTTACAGTTACTTCACTGATTTTTGGAAGCAAATGTTATCTTCAGCAACAGTTGGAAAGCGCAAAGATAGAACCTATAACAAGAGGTTGTGATGTTATTGTTATTGAAACAGACCCGCCAACATTCATGTATCACATCATGGATCTGATGGGATGTAAAAGTTTCCTATTTGCCACAACTACCGACGTTTTCGACGGAAACGTGGATGACTCCTTATTGGAAAAAGCAAAGGAAAGTGATAATATTCTGCTTATGGTCGATCAGACTGCGGCAAACGAAAATTCCATGACTTCAAAGACTTATAAGTATGATGGGACCGAGGCTATTACATCCAAGGCTGAAAATGACGTCGTAAATCATTTCCAGTCCATACCCGGATTTGAGCACACAGAACATGTAGGAACATATTACGGAAGCTATATATACAGGCTTAAATAATGAAAACAATATCCTTAACATCCTGCTCCAGAAAAAAAATGGTAATATTGGTGATAACAATTGCCCTGCTTCAATTCATTCTGGTAATCCTTGAGTTTCATTTCATGAAAAAAGGCTTTGCCGGAGATGAGGTTTACAGTTATGCAACCGCAAATTCAAGTGAAGCCATGTCGCCATTGGTAGACATGGACGGGACATTACACATAAATGAATGGCTTACTCCCGGTCGACTTTTTCAGGCTGTTGTTGTTTCCGAAGATGAAGTGTTTAACTATGCACATATCAATGAAATTCTTAGGTATGATGCTCATCCCCCTCTGTATTTTTATATCCTTCATTTCCTCTGTTCATTTTTCATTAATAGTTTTTCCTGGATTCCATCAATCATCATTAATTCATTATCGATCTTTGTCGGTCAGATCTTTTTTTACAGACTGTTTTTACTTCTTTCAGAGAACCGTTTGCGATCTCTCCTTGCGATGATTTTCTTCGGCAGCACTACGGCCATTATAAATTTAATGACTTTTGCAAGAAATTATACCCTGCAGACTTCGCTGACCCTGATCTTTTTGTACTATATATTTAAAGCCATGAGACAGCATTCACTTAACGAAAAAACGTCTAGAAGCATTCTTTTTGCCGCCCTGTTTCTGTATTTAGCTTCTCTTACCCAATACCTCTCCGTTCTTTTCGGTTTTTTTGTCACGTTATCGATTTGTATTTATTATCTTTTCAAAAAAGATATACGATTTCTTCTGAATATCGGTCTTTCCATGACCGGGGCGATAGTTCTGATGATTATGTCTTTTCACCACGTCATTAACCAGCTTATGTCAGACCAGACTGCCATGGAAAACGCCACGGACTTTCCTTATCCTCTCGAAATAAGAATTTCTATCCATATACTCTTTGATGAAATATTTGGTATTAAAACTCCTGTATCACCAACAATGCTTTTTTTCTGGATATTTTGGGGATTCGCCACAGTTTTTGTCATCTGTCTGATACTCTGGTTTCTCTTCAGGGCAGATGAATGGTTTATATCTCTGCATTCTAAACTCCGCAAAAATTTGAACCATGTTATATTTAAACTGAAAAAACAGCGAGTGGTTCAATATTTTATATTACTATTTTCGGTGACCATACTTATCCTTATCATCTCGTATAAATTCAAAATGTATTTTTACCATCCCAATTCGAACCGCTATCTCTTTTTCCTTTACCCATATGCAGCTATCATTTTCCTCGTGCCGGTTTTTGCATTATTCAAATTTAATCTGATCAATGCTTTGTTGATCATAGGTCTGTCGTGTTCATCTCTTATCTATGGAACAAAAACAAATATCGGTCCTTCGGAGCTGCCGATGAGAGAAGCCATAGAAACTTTCACTGATTCCGATGTGCTGGTATTCACACCGGATCATTATACAGCTAATGCAAGTACCTTTTACCTTGAAAAATGCAATCAGGTTTTTTACACGACCAAAGGAACATTCTTTGATAACAAAGATACGTTCAAAATCGGCCTGTCAAAAAACAAGCCACTATATCTGTTATATTTCTGGCCAGCATACAACAATCAAAACGCGAAATCAGAATTGTTTGATTTGTTAAAGGTCCTTCAGGAAAATGGCATAACCACAATGGATGTTGAAGGCAAAAATAATCATGGTGCACAACTCATTGCCGGTGTTGGAGGGCATGTCCTCCTCCGGCTGAGATGATTACCTTGATACCTTCTTCCAACTGTTTTTATCAAACATATCCCCTTTCACCCTGTAAAATACTGTCCGGTCATCATACAGGGTATTGCCCTTTGGCAGGACAAATTCACCGTTTTCCCATACGATCTGACCTGTATCACAGATAAGCAGCCCGTCCTTAGAGTACTTGTCATCCATACTGATCGCATTTTTCGTAAAAGGATTTACGGGATCTTCTATGAGATCTTTTACGGCAAGTGAAGGAACATCCGCATTTGTCATGAATTCCTCAGAGATCCTGAAGCCTTTGGAACCAAAATCCTTCACCATCAAAAGCGGATTATACGCTTCCACATCCAGTCCGTCCCCAAACAGCATATCCGGAAAGTCCCCGTTAGGATAACCGTGATCCGACACCACTATTATCCTGGTATTATCCCAGACCCCGTTTTCCCTTAAATAATCAAACCATTCCGTTACACGCAAAATGGCACATATATTGGGATGATAATTCGGGTTTTCCACAAACTCGTGATCATGCTCTGCCGCATATTTTCTGTTCATGGATTCATCCACGAAATAAGGAACATAATCCGGCTGGCTTAAGATCATGGTATTGTGAGGTGTTTCATTATCCAGCAGAAGGACCGAGTCTTTACCGTCATCATTTATCTCTGTAAGCCCTTTTAGATTTTCTATGGCATTATAAGCATTATAAAATGTGTATTTTACAACATCTTTTTTGAGCGACCAGTAAAAACCTTCGTCATAAACAAATGATCTGTATGCATACGGTACGCATCTGAAAATACTGTAATAAAGAAAATTTCTCTTCAGATTCTTTGCCGACTGTTCGGCATTGGAGGATTTTAATCCGTAATCCGATATGAGCATCGCATTGATCTGAGGATAATCTTCATATATTGACAGATCGCTGTACCATTTATAACCTGCATAGGGCGGATCCACAACCGTAACCTCAAATCCTTCATCAGAAAAAACCCGCGGAAGCATCAGCAGGGCCTCCGTCTGTTTTTCCTGCAGGGTCTGGCCGCTCCTTTCGTTCAGCCTTTCAGGAGTATAATCATACCCTCCGAAAAGAGCCTGGGAACCGTTGTAGGTCGATCCGGCAAATGAAAGAGTATTAGGGTAATATGTAAAGCCGTCCAGCTTTTCCTTCAGTTCCGGTCTCTCCTGCAGCATATACGGAATATAGGCGTTGATCGCCCTGTCCAGCATCAGAACTATCACATTTTTCCCGGAGCGGGTAAGCGGAAGCTTATTCGCCTTTATCTCAGTATCAACACTCCTGTAATACTCTGCTGTCTTTACCTTTGTCAGTGCTATGTCCTTTATCGAAAAGAAACTGACCGTTGCCAGCATGATCATCAGGGTAAACAGCAGGATCTTCCTCTTTCTTGTAAGGACGAAATAGATCATTATGGGGATGATAAAGGATATCATCATACTGAGTGTGTCATAGATCTCCGGATATGAGGTAAAGTCCAGAACCTCCAGATCCGATGAGATCTGCCCTATACCCTGATCCAGAAAAAAACCGTGAATGACAGCCAGAACCGACGAAGAAGAGGATATTATTTCCAATATGAATCTTCCCCTGTCCTTCAGCAGGAAAAATACCAGCGGTATCCATATCATAAACAGACCCGCTGCAACATACAGGGTATCCGTCATGTAGCTTAAGGGGTCCGCCACCACTCCTGCCCTGACAAATTCGATCGGGGACGAAAAAACAGCCGATGCAGGCATCCAGACTCCTATCAGGACCGTAAGCACAGCCTGGGAGAATAAAAACACGGCAGTACTGCTTTTTGCTTCATTATTACGTTCTCTGTATGCCAGAATAAAAAGCGGAATCTGAAACAGGATCAAAAGAGCCGTAAATATGGTTTCCCCGGGATACTTTGAATAATTGATACCAAAGAGAACAAAGAGCACCGCTGCGATCAGGATACCCGCCAGCGAGATCCTGATCCCTTTCGAATACCGGGGATATTTTTCGATCATCCCGACGACGATATTTTTGCATAATGAAAACAGATTGTTACAGGTCCAGTATATGACAAGACCGGCAGGACTGTTGTAGAGCAGGACCATAAAGATAAGTGCAAGAGCGGAGATCTTTATCATCTCCATAAGATCTCTTCCCTTGGTATACAGAAGACCTGATGCGATATTGATAAGTGTCATGACGACCGGAAGTATATTTATGCTCAATCCGCCTATATGCACAAGCGCATCCGGCATCCCCAGATTTCCGATGAAAAGAAAATCACTTTCCTTAAGGATCTCCAGATTGCTCAGATAATGATAAGCCGCCATGAAAAACGGTATCTGTATGAGAATACTCAGTGATCCCCTGAGGCTGTCTGCCGGCCTGTATCTTTTCTCCCTGTAATAAGCCTGCATGATAAAAAACCTTTCATCCTTGGCAAAGGTTTTTTTGATATGGCTTATCCATCCCTCCATACCCTTCTGTTTCTTTTTTTCTGCCTTCTGTATCTCTTCCGCTCTCAGATAAAGAGGCAGGGTGACAAGACATACGAAAAGACTCACAAGGATCAGTACAGCCCCTGCATTGTTGACTGCCCTGTAAAAATAAACAAATACCAGCTCTATGATGTATTCTATGGGTAACATGATCAATCTGTATAAGAAATCCATCCTAACCTCTATGCCGCTCCTGTAATTTCCCTGTATTTGCCGATCATATATTCGGATATCCTCCGGGCAGAATCTCCGCGTACGCTCCAGACCTGGCTTCTGGCAGCATCTCTGCCCGCAGAATAGTTGTTGTTCTGCAGAACTTCTTCTATCAGATCCCCTATCCCGGCCAGATCTTCCTCTTTTAACTGAACCCCCAGACCCTTCAGCGCCGACAGCACATATGGATCTTCTCCTGTCCAGGCTATATCATACGGAGCAGGATCAAAAGAAGTATCAGCATATATCACAGGCTTATCAAAAACAAGGGTGTAGTCATAAACCACCCCGGAAAAGTCGCTGATCAGTATATCCGTCCTGCACAGGACATCAAAGTTGTCGTTATCAAAATTCCACTCTATCCTTTCACTGTCAGGATGATCCTTCATTAATCCATCTATCATTTCCCTTTCACTGATCAGTGACTGGGGATGAGGTCTGATGATGATATGATACTTTGTTTCCAGTAAGGCATCTATTATCCTTCCTCCAAATCTTGAAAAGATCCCGCTCTTTCCCCAGGTGGGTGCCAAAAGCACTGTCTTTTCCCTGCTTTCCGGCTTCTTTGCTGCTTCTTTTCTTTTCAGCATCTCGTCCATATAGGTACACCCGCATATCTGCAGTTCTTTTTGTCTGATCTCCCGCATCTCTTCGAGCAGCCTTATATACTTCACAGCAAGCGGTCCCGTTGTCAGCACGGCATCATAAAAATCTATGCCGAACATCCTGTATCCCACAGCCTGGCTCGCTCCATGAAAAATATGAACATACCAGTTCACGTCTTTCGATCTTTTCCATTGATAAACATCAAGTCCCGGCGTGGTGGAAAGACAGATCCCTGCCTTCATCTGATTAAGTCTTACAAACCCTTTGTTACCCTCTCCGATGAACCTGCATTTCACCGTATTGTATTCTTTGTCCAGCCCCGGATCATCCTCGGATGCCGTCCAGTATTCAAGCTGTAACCCTTTTTTTTCAAAATAATCGCATATCGGTTCAAAGGTATTCCAATAACGCTTATCATCCGAGTAGATGACATACGGGATCTTTTCCAGTCCCGGTTTTTCCCCTCTTCCGCCTTTGATATAAAACTTCACCTTATAATAAATGACTCTGCAGAAATATATCAGAGTCCCAAAAATTCCCATGAACAGGGCAAAGAGCATACTTCCCGTTCCGGGATCGATATATAAAAGTATCATGTTTCCCCCTGACTGTTATTTAAGTGAGCGCACCTGGCTCTTTATGTCTGTAGCACTGATCCCTTGCGTTCTTTTAAGCCTCACTACATCTTTATTATTTTTTTTACACCAATCGATGACCCTGTCAAACCTTTCCCCAACATGATCCTCTCCCAGTGCCAGGATATCAAAATCTATCTTTTCCAGGGTTTCCGGTACAACCGCATCATATACTATTACCTCATCTACTATCCTCAGGGCTTTCAGGATCTCCACTCTTTCTTCCGTGGAATACAAAACCTCCGCATCGGGCTTATACTGTTTTATAAATCTTCCGTCCTGTACTGCGACTATCAGGTAGCCGGCATATTTTTTGCATTGCTCGAACAGTCTTAAGTGACCTATGTGAAAATAATCATACACACCAAAGGTTAGTATTTTTTGCATATATCACTCTCTTTCCAGCAGAAAATAATACTGTGCCGTTTCTTTGCGGTTGTTCAGTTTTTTATCATCAAAAAGAAAGCCTTCTTTTTTTATTTCAAAGCCTCTGTCAAACAATGCCTTATTAAAGTGTTCCTTCAACTCGTCTCTTGTTCTGTATATTGCATTGTAATTGTCATTTAATTCTTCGGAGTAAAAATCCTTTAATGTCAGTCTGTGTTCTATTCCTATCGGCTCTCTTATACAGATCCTGCACCTTCGATCAAGACATTTCTCAACCTGATCCGTTACAGAGAAAATATCTTCATCATTCAGATATACCAGTATCCCTATCATAAGAACAACATTAAAGTTCTTTTCGTTGATACTGTCCAGCAGATTTCTGATCTCTGTAACTTCAGAAACATAAAAATTGTAGTTTTCATGCGTATTTCTGTTTATTGCGAGATCTATTATATTTTTGCTGAAGTCAACCCCTACATATCTGTCTATCTTTTTATTTATCGCATCTGCCCATCTTCCTATCCCGCAGGCAACATCCAAAACTCTTGAATCTTCATCCAGCTTTAAAAGGGGGAGCAGCCTTGATACCTCAGCCTTATTCCTTTTCTCGACAAGTTCCGGACATTCATCCTGATACATGGTAACAGAATATGGATTTTTTTCTTTATATTTTTTTCCTCTGTTCTGAAAGAATTTTTCACATTCCGAATAATCAATCTTTTCAACTTTACCCTGTATTCTCACTGATCCTGCCTTTCAAATATCAAACACATAGAGTTTTCCGTCCGATGAACTGACATAATCGGTTCCGAGGTCTTTATAAAACGATATGATAGCTTTTCCTTTATCCGAATAAAAGTCCGTATCTATATATACCTTTTTGAATCCTGCTTTCTTTATCCCCTCAAGGAAAGCTTTGCTCATCCCGTCATCAACATACAGTTCCTTTGCCCTGATATCTCTTCCTGCGATGCCTCCGAAACTCCATCTGATATCCTTTGTGTACAGATATCCTATGAAAGGTTTGTACGGGCCCGCCTCCGGATAATCATAGTATGGCAGCTGATAGATCATGTCATTATCACTCATGGCCTGAACCTTTTCAAAGAATTCGGAATAAACGCTTTCCTGCTGAACATCCGCTGTCTGTTTGTAATCGTAGTACGGAAGTCTCACCTGATCGTTAAGTCCGAACAGCAGAAGAGCTATCATACAGAGTATGCTCAAGTCCCTGTTCTTTTTCTTCAGCCTGTCCATGAAGAATATAACCACTATGATGCACATGCAGTTTATCAGTATGGATGATCTGTTATAGCAGCGGATCATCGGTGTCACAAGATAATTGAATATCTCACCGAAACCGCCTACGGCCGATGTCAGCAAAAGCATGATCATGGAAAGCGAAAGAAAATCCATCAATGCCCAGTTCTTCGAGGATGGATCCGTTTTTCTGATAAAGGAATAGATCATGCACACGCACAGAATGATCAGTCCTGCCGAGCCCACAATTCCTATCCCGGATGAAACATTTTCATTTATTATATATCCGGTACTGTTATAGGCCTTTGCGATATTCGACAGAAACGGAACTCTCGAATAATTTACCGGAACAAAAAGCTGGATGATCTTTAATCCCCACACCTCCTGCTCAGCAGGTGACCTGGTATAAAGGTATACATTTGTGTTTTTCCCGTTCTGCAGGTTAAAGATAAAGGATGGTATCCTTGCGATCAGAAAACCAAGGACAGCAAAGCCTGCCGGCCACAGTTTCTTCAACGCATCCTTAATCCCGGCATCCCTGATGCATCTGACAATAAAAGCAATCCCCCATATCATCGCGCCAAAGAAGAGGAAATAGGGACAGCCGAGTCCGACAAGAAGTCCGGCTGTGATCAGCTCGGCCTTTTCCTTCTTTTTGTTTTCGTAGACGATAAATCCCGTGATATAAAGAGACATCAGAAATACAAGCGGAACAGTCAGGGCGTTTGAGATCGCAAGATGCTCGAGCCATCTGTAAAAGTGAAACGGGGCTGCAGAAAAAAGAGTTGCGCCGGCAAAGGTCTGAAACCAGTCAAAGCCCATCCTGCGCAGCAGCCAGGCCATAGTCCACGCCGTTGTGATAAAGGTCAGCATCAGAACATAATAAAGCATCCGGGGTGTGCTTGGATGAAACAAAGTGTTTACAACAAGCATCTCGAAAGCCAGAACCGGATCCACTCCGGGAACATCGATCATGTCCGATCTATCATCCGGCGCTCCTATGCGGGGATTAAAATATATACCGTTCCAGCCGTTTTCCTGGACGCTTTTCATTATCATGGACATCGATGTAACATCGTTATCAAGCGAAGGAAATATATCATAGTTCTGGTTCTTTCCTCCCAGGGAAAGATGAACTATCACCACCATCAACACGGCAAGCCCGATAAAAAATCCAGCCTTCTTTGCTTTGCTTTTCATGATCTGATTCTCCTTTATACTCCCTATCTTCTGAATGCCCAGTATTTATTCAAAATGAAATTCAACGGAACACTGATACACAGATTTATTACCGGAGCTATGTACTTTGATATCCCGAATATGTTTATCCAGACATAGGATAAAACATTGCTTACAAGGATTATGGTGAAACCATAGACCAGAAATGTCTTTATCAGGATCTTTCCCTTATTCTCATCGGGATCCTTTTTTTCATTGAAAACAAAACGGTCATTTAAGAAAAATGACCATATCGTTCCCGTGATGAAACCGACAACATTACCTGCAATATAATCCCATGACACACCGGTCTTTGACAGCAGATATATCGTCAGTATATTAAAAAGATAGCTTACCGCAGTATTGGTCAGACCGACGATCCCGAACTTAATAAACTGTATCAGGATATGTCTTGTTTTTTCCAGGTTCAATTGCACAGCCCTTTCCTTATCCGGATCAAAACCGGGAATGATCTTAAAAATACAAGCCTGCAGTAATCCTTTATTGTCAGCATGATCTTCATATAACATTCATCAAACGTATTCATGTCAAAATAACCCATGGCCTTTATCCGCCGGATCAGCTTTGCATCATCCTCCATGATCTTTTTCAGTTTCATCCTGCTTGTGATATTGTCCGATGACAGCCGGTAATCCGTCAAAGCATCCTTCAGATAGGCTACTCTGCCCAAGGATGCGATCTTCATCCAGAGTTCCCAGTCTGTCGTATAATGAAGATCGGTAGAAAATGATCCTGTTTTTTCCGTGCATTCTTTTCGAAACAGTATGTTTGAAGGTTCCCCGAATACATTGCCTTCACGAAAAGATCTTCTCCCGTAGTCATATCCTTTGATGATCACATTTCTGTCGTATCTTTTCCTGTTCATAATAAAATCATCGTTTTCATCCACCAGTGCCGTGGCGCTTGTTACCATCACAACATCGGGAAATCTTTCCATGACGGAGACTTTTTTTCTGATACAGTCCGGTCTGATCGTATCGTCGGCGCAGAGAAAATGTATGTATTCTCCGGTAGATTTTTTTATGCATTCATTCCAGTTTCCTGCCATTCCGAGGTTTGAATCGTTTTGCAGAAATACGATCCTTTCGTCTTTTATGCTTTTCACGACCTCTTTGGTTCCGTCCTCCGAGCAATTATCGATAACAAGGATCTCTATGTTGTCATATGTCTGCGCCGCCGCAGACAGTATGGCTCTTTTTATTGTTTTTTCTCCGTTATATACCGGTATGCAGATCGATACTTTTTTTCCCATTTCAGTCCATCCTGTCGTAGGTTCTCTCGCTGATTATGTACCTCGGACGATGCTTCGTCTCCAGATATATCTTTCCGATATACTCTCCTATGACTCCTATGCTCAGCAGCTGTATGCCGCCAAGCAGACACAATATGATCGTCATGCTGGCCCAGCCGGCTATCGTGTTTCCTTTGAGTGCACCGACGAATATCCAGATCACACCGAAAAGACTCGCAAAGAATACCAGCAGACCTATGAGTGATATTATCCTCATGGGGCGTATGCTGAGACTGGTTATCCCGTCAAAAGCCAGTCCCATCATCTTTCCCAGAGAATAATGGGATCGGCCTGCCACACGCTCATGTCTTTCGTAATACACTGTCCCGCTTTCAAATCCGACAAGCGGGATAAGCCCCCTTAAGAAAAGATTTACTTCTCCGAAATTGGCGAATTCCTCAAGTACCCTGTTTGAGATGAGTCTGTAATCGGCATGATTATATATGACATCTCCGCCTATGAGTCTGATGAACCTGTAGAAGCACTGGGCTGTGACACGCTTAAAAAACGAATCTGTTTTTCTGGCATTCCTGACGCCGTATACAACCTCGCATCCCCTATCATATGCATCTATCATCTCTTCCATTGCTTCTATGCTGTCCTGCCCGTCGCAGTCTATGGTTATGGTTACATCACACCGGTCCTTTGCCTCCATCAGTCCGGCAAGAAGGGCATTCTGATGTCCCCTGTTCCTGCTCTGGGAAATCCCGATAAAGTGACTGTCCTTTTCAGACAATTCCTTTATTATCTGCCAGGTTTTATCGGTGCTGCCATCATTGACATACATGATCCTGCTGTCGCTGCTGATTTTTTTCTTTTCTATCAATTGCTGAAGTTCTTTTAAGAAAGAATCAGATGTGACAGGAAGTACCTGCTCTTCGTTATAGCAGGGCACTATTATATAAAGAACAGTTTCTTTTTTATTATTCCAAGCTGTATTCTCCACTGTATCCCTCTGTATGATAATTTCCAAGACATAAGCATTTTACGGCAATTATGGATGTAAATCAAATTCAGGCCTGCTCCTGTTTCCGGATCCATTCGGCTGTTCTTCTGATCCCTTCCTTAAAGGAGACCTTTTGTTTATATCCGGTATCTCTTTCAACTGCATGGATGTCAAACTGACCATAGTCCGTTCCATCACCGTTAAACGGGATCTCTCCTATTCCAAGATCAGCATCTTTATCAACGACATTTCCCATGACGATGATAAATTCCTTTAACGGGGCAGGTTTTTTGCTTCCGATATAATAAGTCCTGTTCCTTATTCCCTTTTCACCTATCAGGATGAATTCCTCTATCGCATCATCGATATAAATGAAATCATAGGTCTGTTCACCGGGTGAAAAGGAACAGTGTTCCTTTTTCAGGAGTTTTCTTATTGTTGTATTCACAAATCTCGGACTGATCTCTCCCGGGCCGTAGATATTTGAGATGATGCCTCTGATATAATCAACACCCATGTTGTCCGCAAGTATCCTTGCCATCTGATCTGCGCAGTTTTTTGCGGAAGAGTATATGGAGTTTTTCCCGATATTTTCTTCAGACCGCATGTCTTTTTCTATTTCATACTCCATGATGCTGGCAGCATTCACAAACCGTCTGCAGCCGACCCTTGAACAGATCTCCACAGCTTTGCATGTATTTTCGATATTCTTTAACTGTACTGCAAAGTCGCCTCTTAGGGTTCCGGCGCTTCCCGTCCAGCCAAAATGAAAAAAACAGTCGATCTGTCTGTCATTAACGCTTTCAGTAATAAAGGACAGATTCCCGTCATCATGTATTGTGCTTATATCTTTGATGTCTTTTATCCGGTCATCATGATCTCCCCTTACTACTGCCGTGACACTGATCCCTTTTTCCGACAGTCTCCTGCAAAGACTGCTTCCGAGAAAACCGTTTGCTCCTGTCACTATCGCGCTTTTCATGAAAATATACCTTTCTCCGATTTCAGACTTTTAAACCGTTTTTGGCCCCAATTGATGTCACGAATTGCTCCGTTGCCGGGGCAGCTCCCGCAATTATGACTTTGAGACCCTGACATCATTTTATGTCATTTCAGAAAGTAACGCAAACATAACAAAACGACCATGTCTGTATGACATGGCCGTTTCAAGAAATATACTCATTTCTGTTATTCTGTTTTGGAAGGATCGGTTTCCTCGACCGGTTTCATCCATTCATTAAATTTCTTTTCGACTGCCTCATAGGTCCTCTTTGAGATGTCCGGGAGCTTGCCGCCCCAGGTCTTTTCTGCCTGTTTGTAGCCCTCTTTGAAAGCATCCAAAAGTTCCTGTGCCTTGCCCGCATCATTTCCTGCAAGTGCCTTTGCAAAATCGAGGATCCTGTCAGAGGTTTTCTCGACTCCCCAGTATCCGTCCTCTGCGATGTCTGCCTGTGCCTGTGCCTTGGTCTCGGGATCTACCTCAAACTGCCCGCTGGCCAGGAACTTCCACATGTTCTCGTCATCATCCAGCGCTATGGTGCTGGCCTTGCTCTGTCCGAGCATCAGCTTCTCCACTATGGAACGGAGATTTTCTGTTGCCTGGGCTGCGTCAGCCTTCATCTTTGCTATGATCTGTGTCCTGTCGGAATAGATGGCGTCCGTCTTTTTGTCAGCACCCGAAGATGCCTCATATACCACGCCCTGTTCCTTTGCAGCTGCTTCTTTCGCTTCTTTTGTATCTGCCGCTTTCTGTGTGCTTCCCTGCACAGTGCTGTTCTGCATATAGAGGCTTGAATCTACAGAACCTAAACCGTTGATCGTGCTCATATCTTATTCCTCCTTGAACCGTGATACGCCTGCTTCCTGATATATGATCAAAGATACATGATTTGCTGATGACACATATCTGTATCCTTTATATCGGATGATAATAAGAATATCTTAACCCTTTTTTAAGATATTTTTTATTTCAGACTGTCTATTGCGGCTTTCTCTATCGGAAGACCTGCGCTGTATCTTTCAAGGAAGGCATCAAAGCCCTTCACATCCGCATCTACCGGTGCCATCACCTCACCCTTCGCATCCGCGAATACCTTCTTTGAAAGGAAATCCTCCAGAGTCTCTCCGTCTGACTTTCTCCTCATGAAATCGGCAAGGATTGCCATACCCCAGGGGCCGCCCTCTCCGGCAGTTTCCATTACCTCGACCGGAACTCCCAAAGCCGCTGCCATTATCTGCTGGCCGGAGCCCTTCGCATTGAACCATCCGCCGTGTCCGGTTATCTTTTCCACCCGGACATTTTCCTTCCTGATGAGGATGTTCATTCCGGTCTTCAATGCTCCAAGCGCTGTAAAGAGCGTAACTCTCATGAAGTTGGCAAGCGAAAGCTTTGCATCGGGAAGTCTGGTAACAAGCGGCCTGCCTTCATTCATATGTGTGATGTGCTCTCCTGACAGATAATTGTAAGCAAGCACTCCTCCTCCGTCACTTTCACCCTCAAGAGCTTTTGCGTAAAGTCTTGAGTAGAGTTCCTGCATATCAATGCTTCCGCCCGCAAGCTTTATGACTTCATCAAACAGGCTGACCCATGCATTCAGGTCAGAAGTGCAGTTATTGCAATGAACCATGGCAACCGGTTTTCCGGTAGGGGTAGTGACGATATCCAGTTCGTCATATACCTCATTTAAGTTCTTTTCAAGGACGACCATGGCAAAACAGGATGTGCCGGCAGATACATTTCCGGTACGCGCGGCTACGGCATTTGTGGCTGTCATTCCGGTGCCTGCATCACCTTCTGCGGGACAGAGCGGTATGCCTGCCTTAAGTTTTCCGGATACGTCAAGAAGCTTTGCGCCTTCTTCGGTAAGCGTGCCGGCAGAGTCTCCCGCAACCAGGACCTTTGGCAGGATATCCCTTAACTTCCAGGGATAGCCCTTGCCTGCTATATCTTCATCAAAGAGTTTTATCATGCCCTCATCATAATCAAGGGTTTCGGGATCTATGGGGAACATTCCCGATGCTTCGCCTATGCCTACCGCCTTGACCCCGGTAAGTTTCCAGTGAACATATCCTGCAAGGGTTGAGAGGTACTTTATGTCCTTTACATGGTCCATTCCCTCAAGTATGGACTGGTACAGATGCGCAACGCTCCATCTCTGCGGGATATGGAATTTAAGCAGCTTTGTAAGCTTTTCCGAAGCCTCTCCGGTAATGGTGTTTCTCCAGGTCCTGAAGGGTACCATGAGCTCATCTTTGTCATCAAATACCATGTATCCGTGCATCATGGCGGAAAAGCCTATCGAGCCGACCGTCGTAAGCTCCGTTCCGTATTTTTCCTTTACATCGGCTGCAAGCTTTGCATAGCAGTCCTGCAGTCCGTTCCATATGTCATCGAGACTGTATGTCCATACCCCGTTTTCCAGCCTGTTTTCCCATGAATGGGCGCCGTTTGCGATAGGCTTAAAATCCTCATCAGTAAGCACTGCCTTGATCCTTGTAGAACCGAATTCTATACCCAGTGCCGTTTTCCCCTCCAAAATAGCCTGTTTTGCATCCATAAAAATACCTTCTCCTTTCCCGAATACAACAGTTTAAAAAAGACCGACTGCCCGTCTGACTCCTTCCCGGAACCCCCTCGTCACATGAAAGATCCCGCTTAGTGCTGCTTTGTTCCCAACCTGACACGGTTCACGGGTTTCCATTGCGAAGGACCGAAATATCAACGCCCGGCAGACAGCCGGCTGTTTACAATTTTAATATCGCGGGGAATAATAGTCAACATGTGTCCCCGCCCGGCCGAAGATCTGCTATATTTTTTCTCTCAGTTCCTTAAAGAACCGCTGCAACAGTTTGCGGCAGTCTTCCTCCAGTACCCCCGAAGTACACTCCACCTGATGGTTCAGTTCCCTTATATCAAGCAGATTCAGGATGGATCCTGCGGCTCCGGCTTTGTCAGAGGCGCAGGCAAACACGCATCTGTCGATGCGCGACTGCACTATGGCTCCGGCACACATCGGGCAGGGTTCGAGAGTAATGTAGATGGTGCAGCCCTCCAGCCGCCAGTCTCCGAGTTTTTTTGAAGCCTTTCTTATTGCAGTGATCTCGGCGTGCGCAAGAGACACCTTGTCGGTATTTCTCCTGTTATAACCTCTGGCTATGACTTTTCCGTCACAGACTATGACTGCGCCTATCGGCACCTCTCCCGCATCATAAGCCTTCTTTGCCTGTTTTAATGCTTCCTTCATGAAGCGTTCATCAGTCGATGCCACGCAGATTCACCTCTTTGATATATCCCGAAAGGATATCCCGAAATCTTTCCATTTCTTCTTTTGTGCAGGGCTTAAGTCCCTTTTCGGGCACATTTTCGCTCTCTTCAAATCCCTGCAGGAACATTTTCTCCGCACCAGAAAGCCATTTTCCGATGTCGTGTGCCGCCTCGTCATCATAATAATCTTTTATCACGGTGCTGCGGAATTCGTAGTCAATACCGCTTTCCATGATGAGCTTTACGCTCTTTTCAAGTCTTTTTGTATCAAGTCCCGGCACTCCCGCAAGCTTCGGATATCTCTTTCTGTCAGTCTTTATATCCATTGCGATCATATCGGGAAGACCCTCGTCAATAAGTTCTGCAAGGACCCCCGGCATGTAGCCGTTGGTGTCAAGCTTTACCGGCAGTCCGAATTTCTTTATTCTTATCATGAAATCCTTAAGGTCCGGATCCAGCGTAGGTTCCCCGCCGGTGATACATACTCCCTGCAGGATCTTTTTCCTTTTTTCAAGGAAGGCAAATATCTCTTCCTCATCTTTCCTGTCAAAACGCTCCGGGTTTGTGACCAGCTCAAAATTGTGACAGTAAATGCATCTGAAATTACAATTACCCGCAAAGACGGTGCAGGCCGTTCTTCCCGGGTAATCAAGAAGCGTTGTTTTTGTCAGTCCGTATATCTTCATCTCTTACCTTGAATTGATATATCTCATGTAATCCATGACCATCAAAGCCATCTTGAGAGTCAGGGCGTCATCAAATTTCCTTATATCCAGACCCGTCATCTTTTCAAGCTTTTCTATCCTGTATACCAGAGTATTCCTGTGAACAAAAAGCTGTCTGGATGTCTCGGATACATTGAGGCTGTTTTCAAAGAATTTATTCACGGTGATGAGTGTCTCATCATCAAACTGCTTCGGGATATTCTCGCCAAATACTTCATGAAGGAAGATATCGCACAGTGTCGGCTGCAGCTGATATACGAGCCTGCCGATCCCAAGCGAATTGTACCCGACCACATCTCTTTCGGGATAAAAGACCTTGCCCACTTCCAGCGCCATCCTTGCTTCCTTGTATGAAAGCGAGACCCGTCTGATGTCAGACTCGGCAGTGCCGTAGGACACCCTTGCCTTTACCATGAGTTCGGAGTTCATCGTTGAAGCGAGCATCTTTGCTATCCCCGAAAGAGGATCTTTTCTTTCGATGATCTCCTCATCCCCTTCCGCTTCTTCATCCGGCTCCTCCTGTTTTATTATCTCGGCTTCATCAAGGGGATCCACCGTCTTGATAAGGATCACATTTCTCTCATCGACCGCCGTAACAAAATCATTTTCACTGTCCGCATAGAGGGATCTGATAAATTCCAGTCCGCTGCTTCCCTTATCCGGCTGGGGCTCGATAATATAAACGACCCTCGTCACATCCGTGGGTATGCGAAGCTTCCTGGCCTGATTATATATATCGACGCTGAGCATATTGTCAAGCAGGAGATTCTGGAAAAAATTGTTTTTGTCAAATCTTTCCTTGTAGGCGACAACCAGGCTCTCAAGGCTTAAAGTCGTCATTTTCCCTATCGTGCCTGCATCATCTCCGCCCTTTATCACCAGCACAAAGAGGGTCTCCTCCTCATCCCTGATCCTGAAGAGCTGATGCTCTCCGATCACCTGCGAATCCGCCGGACTCATATAGAAATTGCGGATGCTCTCCGGTTCGATGTCCTGCGTCTCAAGAGTCGACGCGGCGACCATGCCGCTCGTTTCAAAGACGCTTATCTCCGCTCCCGAGCAGCTGCGTATATCCTCTATGCATTTTCTGATCACCTGATTGGTTATCATATATATCTCCTCATATGCCGGTTTCCACGAAGGGAAAAATAAACGACAGTTCCGTTACTATCTTAACATCATTTCCATCGGAGTGAAAAGTATTCCGTCCTTTATCTGCTGCGGGCCGGTATCCTTAAAGCCTCTCCTGTGATAAAACTCAACTCCCACCGGTGATGAATTCACCGTCATCATCTCGTCCCCAAGCCCCGTGTGCCTGGATAATAAGTACTCTATCATATATCCCAGCAATGCCGTTCCGACTCCCCTTCCCTGGAAGGTCCTGTCCACAAAAAGGAGTGACAGATGAGGTCCGCTCCTGCAGGCTGCGACGCCGATCATCTTTTCACCGAAAAAAGCCGCGCATACGGGAAATCCTCCGTTCAGGAAAACCGTATACAGAGTCTCGTCATCAAGAAACCTCCTGAAGTTCTCCTGTCCCTCAATCTCGTAAAGGTGGCCTTCACATTCAAGAAAGACGCTCCAGCACAAGGCCATAGCGTCCTCCCATTCATTTCTGTCTATCATCCTGACACAATAGTCCGCACTCATTTATTTCCCGCCAAAAAGACCTGTGAAGAAATTTTTTATTCCGTCAAATATTCCGGTAAAAGTATCCGAAACCTTCTGCTTTAATCCAGCCATGATGCCCTGGGCAGCCATCTTTGAAAGATCCTCCGCCGTCAGCTTATCTCCGAATTTTTCATAGATATCAGCTGCCTGATCAAGGAGCGTATTGTAATCAAGACCCAGATCCTTGATCTTGACCATAAGGTCGACTATCTGTTTTATCTCATCTTCGGAAAGCTCGATATTGCCGTCATAATCCTTTATAGCCTGTCTGACGGCCTCCTCGATCTCTTCTCTGGTATCAAGCTTTTTGCCTGCTATCTCTGCCTTGATAAAGGCGATCATCGCCTCGACATCTTCCTTTGACGCGCCGTCAAGAGCCTCCTCGATCTGGCCTGTCGTCACAAGCTCGTTAAGAGAGGTATCCAGAGCCTGCTCATCGACCTTTGTGTCCGTCATGTCCGCATAAGCCTTTAAAGCACCGATGAGGGCGGCAGTTCCGGATATGGGCGCAGGTCCGACCACCAGGATATCGGCATCCTTTACACCTGCCGTCAGAAGCGCATTTTTATACATTCCCTCCGTACAATAAGTGATATTCTGGGTTGCCACGCTGATGCCGTGTCCGGATTCGGCAGGCCTTACCAGAACCGATGAAAGTGATTTGGTTCCTATGACTGCCGGATCGATATATGAATCAAGATACTGATGTTCCTCGGCATTTGTCACATATACCACACTGTAGGAACTGATATCCACTCCCGAAAGGCCCATCAGCGTAAGCACCGATGCAAGCTGCTCGGGGCTCAGATCCGAACCCAGCGCCAGATACGGCACGGATGCCTGCGCCGGCTGCTGTGTCTGCTGCTGTTCTGCCGGCTGGACTTCCTCAGCCGGAGTTTCCTTTGTTTCCTCCTGTCCCGGGAAGGTGATCACCTTCATGGCATCATCCGCAAACACCGGGATCACTGATGTGATACAGAGTATCACAGATATAATAAGCGCCGATAATCTTTTCATTTTTTCCTCCTCTGAAACTCCCTGTTAAAGCTTTTCATGCTTTAAGTATAAAGTCCGCGATCCTGTCAAAGATCTCATATCTTACAGACTCGTTTTGAAGTTCATGTCTTGCATCGTCTATGAGCTCCATTTTTACATTTTCCATGCCCGCGGCTTTATATCTTTCATACATTCTTTTAACACCCTCGCCGTTTTCACCTACAGGGTCGTTCTTCCCGGAGATGATATACAAAGGCAGCGACGAAGGAATGCTTGCCACCAGTTTTTTATTATTGCTCCGAAGCGCAAACTCCAGCAGCGTCTCATATCCGTTTGTTGTAAACATGAATCCGCTCAAGGGATCGCTGTCATATTTCCTTACAACCTCAGGATCGCTGCATATCCAGGAATTTACACTCTCCCTGTTTTTCACTGATTTTATAAAGGGACCCAGAGCCAGCGCCGTACAGAATCTGCTCCTGTAATACGGCCCCTTGATCTTTCGTATCATAGCGGCGGTACCCTTGCCCAGCTTCAATTTGAGCGTGCCGTTGTCTCCGCCTCCCTGAATGACGGCTCCCTGAATGCCGGTGCCGTACCTTTCAATATAATTCCTTGCGATATAGGAGCCCATGGAATGACCGAAGATAAAGACCGGGATCCCCGGATATTTATCCTGGACCGTTTTTTTGAGCCTGTGTACATCGCGCACCACAACCGTGGCCGCGTCTCTTTCGCAGAAATACCCGAAGCCTTCGGGACTTTCGGCGGTCTTCCCATGTCCCAAAAGATCGATGCCGCAGCAGAGTATCCCCTTTGTGTTCAGATACTGTGCCATCTCATCATATCTTCCCATGTGCTCACTCATGCCGTGGATTATGACCAGGACAGCCTTTACTTCTCCCTTCGGAGTCCACTGGTAAGCCGCTATTTTGGTTTTCATGTCTCTGGAATCTATCCTGAATTCTTCCATATAATTCAGCCCTTCTTAGGATAAAGCTCGTCTACCGTCTTCATTACATCTGCCATTTTTCTTCTTTCAAAAAGAGTTTCCGGCTCTTCGGTCACCTTTGTTCCCGACACAAAGGCTCCTCTTTTGCCGCAGTCGTCAAATGAAGGTTCCTTTGTATTTAACTGTCCGAGTATCTTCTGCGAGGTTTCGGGAAGGAAGCTTTTTAATAAAGCCGTCCCTATCGTGATACAGTCAAGGAGATTATAGAGAACCTGTGACAGTCTGTCCTTCTTTTCCTCATCCTTTGCAAGAACCCACGGTTCGGTCTCGTCAATGTATTTATTACACCTCTTGAAGAGATTGAATACCTCCGTCAGACAGTCTGCGCAGTGAAGTGTCTCCATAAGCTCCGACATACGGTCCTTTACTGCAAGCACAGTCGCATACAGGTCGTCATCGACAGCTTCCTTTGCTCCGGTATCCGTGACAGTGCCTCCGAAATACTGGTTGCTCATGGATATGGTACGCTTTACCAGATTGCCAAGGGTATTTGCCAGATCGGAATTGTATCTTTCCACAAAGGTATCCCAGGTAAAGACTCCGTCATTGTCAAAAGGCATCTCGTGCACCATGAAGTATCTGACTGCATCCACTCCGAACATATCGACCAGAGTGTCCGCATATATTGTATTGCCCTTTGATTTGCTCATCTTGCCGTCGCCGACTAAAAGCCAGGGATGGCCGAAGATCTGCTTCGGAAGCGGCTCTCCCAGCGCCATCAGGAAGATCGGCCAGTAGATGGTATGGAATCTGATGATATCCTTTCCGATCAGATGAAGGTCAGCCGGCCAGTATTTCTTATAAAGATCTCCGTGGTTTCCGTCCGCATCATAGCCTATTCCGGTGATGTAGTTTGTCAGCGCGTCAAGCCATACATATACCACATGCTTTTCGTCAAATGTTACAGGAATCCCCCATTTAAAAGAAGTTCTTGAAACACACAGATCCTGAAGTCCCGGCTTCAGGAAATTGTTCATCATTTCATTCTTCCTTGCAACTGGCTGTATGAACTCGGGGTGGCTTTCGATATGATCGATGAGGGCATCCGCATATTTGCTCATCTTAAAGAAATATGCTTCCTCGCTTGCGGGAGCCACATCCCTGCCGCAGTCGGGACATTTGCCGTCCTTTAACTGGGCGCTTGTCCAAAAGGACTCACAGGGCGTGCAGTACATGCCCTCATATTCATCCTTGTAGATATCTCCCTGATCATAGAGCTTTTTGAAGATCTTCTGAACCTGCTTTTCATGTTCGGTATCCGTGGTCCTGATGAAATGATCATAAGAGGTATTCATCATATCCCAGATACGCTTTATCTCTCCGGCGGAGCCGTCCACGAATTCCTTGGGCGTAACACCTGCCGCCGCGCTCTTTTCCTCTATTTTCTGCCCATGCTCATCGGTGCCGGTCTGAAAATATACTTCATACCCTTCCTGCCTCTTAAACCTCGCGATGCAGTCTGCAAGCACGATCTCATAAGTGTTGCCTATATGAGGCTTTCCAGAAGCATAAGCTATGGCTGTTGTAATATAATATCTTCCTTTTCCGCTCATTTTCCGCCTCCAAAAAACAGAATATCAAACATGAATTTTACCATAATAACAGCATTTTTTCAATGGTGACAGGGGGACGGTTCTGCTGTCACCTTCAAAAAACCCCCGGTCGGATGACCGGGGGCTGGATCTTTTCTTTTTAGATTACAGTATGCTGAAGTTCTCAAGTTCGTTCTTCATTACATTCTTTTCAGCTACTGCTGCAGCGTTGTTCTCATTTACGATCGTCTTTGCAGCGGCTTCCTCATCGGGTACAAGCTTCTTCATGTCTTCCATGATGCGGGGCATCTTGTCGACAAGCTTGTCGGCCATATCTTCGATCCTTGCCCTGGGGCTGTCGAGCATTGCCTTCTGATATGCGTTCTCAGGCGATACTCTGGTCTGGATCACGCCGCCGTGCTCCGCTATGTACTGTGATGCCTCATTGCGCTCCTGCTGCTGCCCGGGTGCCTGGCTGCCTGCTGATACACGGTTTATCTCTTCGGCGCTGCCGATATTGTTTATTCTTGATGATGCGTTGTAGAAACTCGGTACTCCTGTTCCTGCTCCAATTCTCATCCTTTAATCTCCTTGATCTGATCCCTTTTTGGGATGACATCCTGTCTTGTTTTGTGTCGTCTTAACCATTATATCGGCTGTTTTGAGCGTGTTTAAAGGGTTTTTATTGTATTTTTTTAAATACAAACCCCGTATTTCCTGACCCCGGTTTCAAAATCTCCGGTTTCGAATAATAAATTTTTGCAAAGTAAAACAGCCGGCTCTCACCGGCTGCTTTGGAGAAGGTATCTCTTTTTGTATTGGGGGGTACGCCCATAATATAGCACTTTCCCGCTATGTCAACAAGGTTCATTCTCAACAAATATTACAAACCCCGTTATCATTTTTTGTGCAATATATACAAATCAGACCGTTTCCCAAAGTTCTTCAAACTCTTCTTTGGTGATCTTTTCCTTTTCAAGCAGGAGTTTTGCCGTGCGTTCCAAAACCTCCTTATGCTCGGATATGAGCTTTTTGGCCCTTTCGTGGCAGGAATCTATTATGGATCTTACCTCTTCGTCGATCTCGTTTGCGGTCATTTCGGAGATCTTTCTTGAATGGGCCAGATCCCTGCCGATAAAGACCTCGTCATCATCGTTATCGTAGTTGACCACGCCGAGCTTCTCACTCATTCCGTAGGTCGTGACCATGCGTCTTGCGATCTGCGTTGCGGTCTTGAAATCCTGCGAAGCTCCGGTCGTGATATCGCCTATGAACATTTCCTCTGCGACCCTGCCGCCTAAATCCACCACGATCTCGTTTAACATCCGCGTCTTCGTCCTGAACATCTCATCCCTGTCAGGCAGGGGCATGGTATAGCCTGCCGCTCCCATTCCCGTCGGAATGATGGAAACGGTATACACCGGACCGACGCCGGGAAGCACATGAAAGAGCACTGCATGGCCCGCCTCGTGATAAGCGGTTATCTTTTTTTCCTCGTCGGATATGACCCTGCTCTTCTTTTCGGCGCCTATCCCGACCTTAACAAAAGCAGTATTTATATCTTTCTGGGTGATATACGCCCTGTTTTCCTTTGCCGCGTAAATGGCGGATTCATTCATCAGATTCTCAAGATCGGCTCCCGTAAACCCGGCGGTGGTCCTTGCGATATGCTCAAGATCCACATCATCTCCCAGGGGCTTGTTTTTTGAATGAACTTTGAGGATATCTTCCCTTCCCCTGATATCGGGGATTCCTACGCCCACCTTCCTGTCAAACCTTCCGGGTCTCATGATGGCAGGATCAAGGATATCCACCCTGTTTGTTGCCGCCATGACTATGATGCCCTCGTTTACTCCAAAGCCGTCCATCTCAACGAGGAGCTGGTTTAAGGTCTGCTCCCTTTCATCATGTCCTCCTCCAAGGCCGGTTCCCCTTCTCCTTGCCACGGCGTCGATCTCGTCAATGAAGATTATGCAGGGCGAGTTTTTCTTTGCCTCCGCAAAAAGGTCTCTTACCCTGGATGCTCCGACACCGACAAACATCTCCACAAAATCGGAACCGGAAATGGAAAAGAAGGGTACACCCGCTTCTCCGGCAACAGCCTTTGCCAGAAGGGTCTTTCCCGTTCCGGGAGAACCCACAAGGATCACTCCCTTCGGGATCCTTGCTCCCACAGCCGTATATTTGCCCGGATTTTTGAGGAAATCAACTATCTCCTCGAGATTTTCCTTTTCCTCATGAAGGCCCGCCACCTCGGCAAAGGTGATCTTCGTATCACCCGTGTTGTACATCTTCGCGCGGCTTTTGCCGAAGGACGCCATCCTGTTCGCGCCGGCTCCTCCGCCTGCCTGGGCGTTCATCATCGCCATTATGATAAAGACCACGATGACGGAGAGCAGTATCGGAAAACCATAGGTCATAACAAGACTTTCCTGCTCTATCTTTTCTTCCGTATAGGAAGGAAATGATTTTTTCAGTTCCTTTTCAAGTTCCGAAACATCAGCGACATACAGGGTCTTTACCCTGCCGTTCTTCAATGTTATATCTGCCTGTCCGGCCGGGGTCTTATTATACGGCTTCACATTCACGGCCGTGACCGTCCCGCTTTCCAGATCAAATCCAAACTGTTCGTGTGAATACAGATCGTCCTTCTGCATCCTGCTGTTTATGGAAAAGATGACCACAAAGATCACCGCTGCCAGGATCAGATAAAGAGCGATCCCCCTGCTTGCTCCTTTCAAGTGTTACCTCCTTATAATATAACCTCCCCGATATAGGGCAGGTTTCTGTATTTCTGTGCATAATCAAGGCCATATCCCACGACAAACTTATCCGGAATGGTAAATCCCAGATAATCGGGTTTTACATCAACCTCGCGTCTGTCGGGCTTGTCAAGGAGCGAACACAGCTTCACCGAAGCCGCTCCTCTGTGACGCAGAACCTCGAGGAGAGTGTTCATTGTCCATCCCGTATCTATGATATCCTCCACCACGAGAACATTTTTGTCCTTCACGGGGTTTTCAAGATCGAGCAGGATCTTTACCTCTCTGCTGCTGTTGACATCATCGCCGTAGCTTGAGCAGCGCATGAACTCGATCTTTACCGGATCCTTGATCCTCTTTGCCAGTTCGCAGGCAAAAAAAGCGGCACCCTTGAGGATGCAGATGATCGTTATCTCCTTTCCCTCATAGTCCCGGCTGATGATCTCTCCGAGCTCTCTTACCCTTTCGTCTATCTCCTTTTCCGAGAAAAGGACCTCAATCCTGTCTTCCAACTTCGTTTTCCTCCCATGAAAGAATCAGCACTTTTCGGGTATCCTCCGTGATCTTGCAATGCTCACTGTATCTGACTCCCGGTATCCACAGAACCTTATCACCGTCCGCAAGCATATAAAGACTTCCCCTCTTAAAACGCGGGATCTTTTCTTCTGTCAGGACATCCTTTACCTTCTTGTTACCGTTTTTTACACCGATCACATCACCGGGCCTCTTTGTCCTGAACACGGCACCGTCACTCATTTTATCATAATCAAACCATTTCGTATACCGTAAATCCTCTATCACCGTGTCTTCCGGCTTCACAAGCCTTGCCTTTACGGTGACATTTCCGGGAAGCTTTGCCATTCCCTCCCGCATAATAAGATCAAGCCGGACCTCGGGAAGTTCTTCGGCATCCATATACTGAGGAACCTCTTCTCTTGTAATAAGAACATGATCAAAGCATCTTTCGGCATAAAGGCCGTAGATCAGGGATATCCGTTTTCCGCTCTGCATTGAAAAAAGAGCCGCCGTATCGTCGACATGCACCCGGGATACATCTTTTTTTGCACCGGACAGCTCGCCGACAGCCATGTAGACAAGCCTTTTTAAGATCACCTCATTAAGCTCATCCGCAGCCTTTATATTTATCTTTACGGTATCCGGCGCCTTTATGGCGTACCTTTCAAAAGCCTCCCTTGTCAGCTCTTCCAGAAAACTGTCGGTCTTCTGAAGGTCATGAGCGGTCTCGTTTATATGATCGGATGCCCTGAAATTAACCTCCCCGGCACAGGGCAGGATGATGTTTCTGATCTTGTTCCTGGCATAATCATTGTCAAGATTTGTGCTGTCCGTCATAAAGGTAAGGCCGTTTTCCTTTAGGTATTCCTCGATCTGCCTCCTCTGCACGCAGAGAAGCGGTCTTATTATCCGGCCGCTTACGGGCGCAATACCCGAAAGACCCCTTATGCTGCTCCCCCGGAAAAGATTAAAGAGCACCGTCTCAGCCATATCGTCGGCATTGTGCGCGACAGCGGTTTTGTCCGTGTCCATATTGTTGAACACCTCGTATCTGGCAAACCGTCCCGCCTCCTCTATGCTCATCCTGTTAAGGGAAGCGATCCGGGGCACATCCTTTTCGACACATTTAAAACCGAGTCCGTATTTTTCACAGAATTTCTGCACGAAATCCCTGTCACGGACAGCCTCTTCTCCCCTGATCCCGTGCATGACATGAACGACGCTTAACGACAGGTCAAATTCATCCCTTAATCTCAGAAGCACAAAAATAAGGCATACAGAGTCCGCTCCTCCGGATACACCCACGGTAACCCTGTCGCCTTTTTTCAGCATATCATTCTCTGCTATATAATTTCTTATCCTTGATTCAAATTCTCTCCTGCTCATTTGGCTCTGAAGATAAGCTCCCCGTCATGTACCAGACCAAGCTTCTGCTTGGCCGTTTCCTCGGCAAACTTTTTTGTCTTTGTGTATTTCTCGTATTCCTTCAGATCCTCACTGCGCTGTATCTCGGCATCTATCTGCATCTGAATGGCGGCGATCTTTTCATCATTGGCATGCTTTTTCTTAAGAAGAACCGCGCCGTCAAAAGCCATCACGCAAACAAGCATTACCACGACTATGATAATGCTGAACACAGCGAATTTACTTTGTCTGGGTCTGCGATACATCGCAGCCTTCCGGTTTACAGAATCCCCTCTTTTTTTCCGGCGATCCCGTCCCCCTGCGTAATAGCTCACGGGATAAACCCCCATTCTTGATGATATAGATGGTTTTATGTTAACACCATTGAAATTCAAAGTCAATGGTATGTCAAATTTACCCTTGACTTTTCCGGCATCTGTGTAGTATCGTAATTTTCACGAAAACGGACGGACAATCTCCGGCGTGGATGGGAGGTGTTCGTAAGCGGACAATATGTCCGGGCTGATTTCTTCACTCGGCCCGAAAATTCACTTTTACGGTGGAAACACCGGTCAGACCGGTTTCAGGTCTACATTTTCAGTTTTTTATTCAGATATGGGTTCACACAAAAAAAGATCTTTTTTTATTTGTTAACGCCGTCCTCTCCGTCTTTCGTATCATACAAAAATGTCTGCTCTGCGGATATATCACATTATCTTTTAACGCCTCACAGGCATTTTTGTCTCATGTAACCGTTGTTACCGTCCTAAAGGCGGTCTTATTAAGGAAATTCTCACATAAGGAGAAGCATATGTTTTCATCGCATAATGCTGTGAAGTATGACGAGATCCAGTTCGAGCTGATGATGCAGCTCGGGGACTATGTGCATCAGGGCATACCTTTGTACTTTAACGATGAGCCCAGCACTCCCAGGGATATCGTCAACAATCTGATGACAAACCAGGACGAAGTCTATATGGCAGATTATGTCCGGGACGACAGGGGAAACCTGTCACAGATCAGGTATGACAAAGTGACCTGATCCAAAAAAGCCACGATCCTTTGTGCTGTGAGATTGAAGGAAGCGTACCTGTTTTTGGCGCCCCAAAGCTAAACTGCGCTGTATTCACAGCACAAGGAAATTGTGGTAAAGTATCTAATGTTGACGGGAGTTGATCCGTGACACAAAGGATATAATCAGATATGAAAAAGAAAAAACAAAGCTTTATCCCCGTAGCCGTAGCACTCTTTCTGATCGTGATCGTAGCTGCGGTAAGCCTCCTTGGCGGATATTTCGGAGACATCCCGACCCCGTCCGCCTCAAAACAGACTGATCTGAACGAATATTTCGGCATCACGGGAAATACTGATGCCGCTGTCATATATAATAAGACCCTTATTCCCGAAAGGGCCCTTTTCGTAAACAATTCCTTTTATCTTCCTATGGAAATGGCAAATGAACTCGCAGACATATTTTATTATGATCAAAATGAGAAACGCCTCTTTGCCACAACGGGAACAAGCGTCCATGAAGCAGATCCTTCCGAATATGCCGTAAACGGTGACAGTATCTTTATATCCGTGGCTCTTTTGAAAAACTATGCCGACATGTCTTTGGAGACCGCAGAAAACCCCGCAAGGATATCGATCCGGACAACATGGGGCGAAAAGACTACGGCTGCCGTTTCAAAAAAGACCCATATGAGGGTTTCCGAGGATAAAAAGGCAGAGACCGTAAAAACCCTTGAGGAGGGAACCCGGGTTGAGATAATAAGTTCAAATGAACTCTGGTCGTACTGCGAAACCGACGGCCTCCTTTTCGGATTTGTGGAAAACAAGCATCTTGAGGATTACGATACCCAGAGTGAAACACCCGTAACAGGCGCCGTCCCGCTTGCAGGACCTTCCGTGATGCTTGACGGCAGCGTGGTGCTCGGCTGGCACAATGTAACAAATGAGACCGCAAATTCCGCCGTGGGTGAGATCCTTAACCGCGTGCACGGCATGAATGTGATAAGTCCCACCTGGTTTTCGATCACGGGCAATGACGGCTCCATCTCCTCGCTGGCAGATGCCTCCTATGTGGAGACCGTGCATAATGCCGGGATAAAGATCTGGGGGCTCTGCGATAACTTCTCGGTCGATGTCGATACAAATGAGGTCCTTTCGCACACGACATCAAGAAGAAATCTTGAAAACAATCTCCTGAACGCAGCCCTGACATACGGGCTTGACGGCATAAACATAGACTTTGAACAGCTCCCGAAAGAAGCCTCCGATGACTTCTGTCAGTTTTTGCGCGAATTTTCGATACTGTGCCATGCCAACGGCCTCACACTTTCTTCCGACAACTATGTACCCAAGGAATATACGAATCACTACAGACGCGACATCCAGGGAAAGGTCTGTGACTATCTCATCATCATGGGATATGATGAGCATACCGCTTCATCAGACGAACCGGGCTCCGTCGCATCGATCGGTTTCGTGACCGAGGGAATAGAAAATACATTGAAGGATGTCCCTCCCGAAAAAGTGATAAACGGCATTCCGTTCTATACCAGGCTTTACTGCCTCGATAACGGGATACTCGACTGTACGACACTCGGCATGGCAGATGCCGCCACAAAGCTTGCAGACAGCGGCATTACGCCCTCCTGGGACAATACGACCTGCCAGAATACAGCAATCTATGAAAAGAACGGAGCGCATTACAGCATATGGCTCGAGGATGCTCAGTCTATCGCGGCAAAGCTTTCCGTAATGAGGAGCAACAATCTGGCCGGAGTTGCCTGCTGGCGTCTGATGCTTGAAACAGAGGACATCTGGGATGTGATAAATGCCTATTATCCCATCGTACCCGGCGGGAATGCCGCAGAAAACGCGGATATGGGAAATGACGCCGATGCCGCGGCGGGAGCAGGCGCGCAATGATCACAAAGATAATGAAGGCTAAAGGGCAGCTGCCCGAAGATGAAGAAGTCATGAAGGAGGCAAAACGGATCATAGATTCCGGAGGACTTGTGGCCATCCCGACTGAAACCGTATACGGACTTGCGGGAAATGCGCTCGATCCCACTTCTTCAAAAAAGATATATGCCGCAAAAGGCAGACCCTCGGACAATCCGCTGATAGTACATATCGCGGATACGGATGATTTATCCGTGATAGCACAAAATATTCCCGACACGGCTTATAAGCTTGCAGAAAAATTCTGGCCGGGACCGCTTACTATGATACTCAGTAAAACGGAGGCTGTGCCGAAAGAAACCACGGGAGGCCTTGATACCGTCGCCGTACGAATGCCCTCCGACAGGATCGCTTCCGAATTCATCAAAATCTGCGGTCCGTTCATCGCGGCGCCCTCTGCCAATGCCTCAGGCCGGCCAAGCTGTACCACAGCTAAACATGTTGTCGAGGATCTGAACGGAAAGATAGAACTTGTGATTGACGGAGGAGAGGTCGGCATAGGTCTTGAATCCACCATAGTCGACCTGACAGGCAGGATTCCCTGCCTGCTGCGTCCCGGTTTCATATCAAGAGAAGACCTTGAAAGGATCACAGGTCCGATAGATGTGGATCCCGCGGTGTATAATAAAAACAAGCCGGACACCGCTCCGAAAGCGCCCGGCATGAAATACAGACACTATGCTCCAGAGGGTGAGCTTACCGTCGTAGATGGACCGCATGAAAGTGTTATAATATATATTAACGAAAAATGCGGGGAAGCTTCCGTTTCAGGTAAAAGATGCGCCGTGCTTGCAACAAGCGAAAACCTTAAAGCCTACAGCGCGGATATGATATTTGATATGGGAAGCAGGGAAAATATAAACGCCGTCTCCCACAACCTTTTCTCGTGTCTTAGGAAATGTGACGAAAACGGGGCGGATATCATCTTTTCCGAAGCCTTTGAACCTGAAGGCCTGGGTGAAGCCCTCATGAACAGACTGTTAAAAGCCTCGGGAAACCGGGTAGTAAAACTATAGAGGAGGATCATTATGATAGCCATAGGATGTGACCACGGAGGATATGAACTGAAGCTTTTCCTTGAAAAACACTTGGATGAACAGGGTATATCTTACAAGGATCTGGGCTGTGACAGCACCGATTCCGTAGATTATCCGGAATACGGACGGGCAGTGGCAAAGGCCGTAGCCGACGGAACCTGTGAAAAAGGAATAGTCATATGTTCAACGGGTATAGGGATATCGATAGCGGCAAACAAGGTTCCGGGCATAAGAGCGGCTCTTTGCACAAATACAATGATGGCAAAGCTTACGCGTGAACACAATGACGCAAATGTCCTCGCGCTCGGCGGCTATATCGTCGGTCCGCAGCTTGCGGCCGCGATCATGGACACCTTTATCTCAACGGAATTCTCCGGCGGGGAAAGGCATGTCAGAAGGGTAGGAAAGATAGAAAATGTCTGACAAACGAACTGATTATATCTCATGGGACGAATACTTCATGGGCATTGCCGTGCTTTCCGGGATGCGCTCAAAGGATCCTAACTCACAGGTAGGCGCCTGCATCGTAAGTTCGGACAATAAGATCCTGTCCATGGGCTACAACGGCTTTCCCATTGGCTGTTCGGATGATGATTTTCCCTGGTGCAGAGAGGGCGATCCCCTTGAGAACAAATATTTCTATGTGACACATTCGGAGCTCAATGCCATATTAAATTACAGGGGCGGAAGCCTTGAAGGCTCCAGGCTCTATGTGACATTATTTCCCTGCAACGAGTGCGCCAAGGCCATAATCCAGAGCGGGATAAAGTCCATAATCTACGACAGCGACAAATACGCGGAGCTTGCATCGACGATAGCATCAAAAAGAATGCTCGATGCCGCGGGCGTATCCTACAGAAAATATATCAGAAGCGGAAAAAAGATCGAATTCGAAGTATGAACAGAAGCTTAAAGAAACTGACAACCTCCATATGTGCCGTTCTCCTTTCCTTCTGCATGCTCGTAACAGCTTTTGCGGAGACCACCTCCGAAAAGCTCGAGAATGCGCAAAAGGACATGGAAAAGACGGAAGACCAGCTCGATAAGACCCAGGATACCATCGACCAGTTGAAGGATTCCAGAAAGGCTCTTGAAAGCAGTCTGAATAACCTCAACGACCAGCTGACCGATGTATCAAAACGGCTTGAGAACATAGAAGAAGAGATGCGGCAAAAGCAGGATGAGATAGATGCAGCAAGGACCGCTCTCGCAGAGGCAGAAGAGGCCGAGGCTGACCAGTATGCCTATCTCAAGACGAGACTTAAGGTCATCTATGAGAGCGGCAATAACTCCTTTATCGACCTGCTCTTTAACAACTCCGATTTTGCGCAGCTTTTGAACAAGGCCATGTACATCGAAAAAATGAATGAGTATGACCGCCAGATGCTGCAGAAGATGAAGGACCTGAAAGAAGAGACAAGAGCTCGTAAAGAAGAGCTTGAGGCCGAGGAAAGGGAACTTGAATCATTAAAAGGAGAAGTCGAATCCGAACAGGCCAAGGTGGAGGACCTGGTCAGTAACACTTCAGATTCCATCACAAGCTATGCCGGTGCCATTTCGGAAAAGGAAAAGGAAGCCCTTGCCTATGAAGCAAGGCTGATCGCAAACCAGAATACCATAACAGCCTTAAAGGAACAGCTGGCAAAGGAAGAAGAGCTGGCCCGTCTTGCCGCAAAGATGAAAAAAAGGAATCTTTCCGAGGTTTCCTTTGCGGGAAGCGACCGGGATCTTTTAGCTGCCATCATCCAGTGCGAAGCAGGCGGAGAACCCTACGCCGGAAAGATCGCAGTGGGCGCAGTCATAATGAACAGGGTATGCTCCGGAGCCTTTCCCGATACCGTAGTAGGCGTTGTCTATCAGCCAGGCCAGTTCCAGCCTGTCAGGTCCGGACGTCTGGCCATCCGTCTGGCTGAAGGAGCTAACGATGAATGCTATCGCGCGGCCGATGAGGTCATGGCCGGCGCCAATAATATAGGAAACTGTCTCTTCTTCAGGACAGTAGTACCCGGCATCCAGGGCACGATCATCGGCAATCATGTATTCTACCTGCACTGGACAGGCAAAGAAAGCGGCTACGGGGATGTAGAGGAATCTCTCAAAGAAGGTGAAGACGGAGATAACGGCAAATCGGAGGAAGACGCTCCCGAGGAAGAATCCGACGATGAGGATAACAGCGACGATGACTCTTCGGATGAAGAATCGGAAGAACCGGAGGATGACAACTTCGAGGATGGGTAAAATACAACTATGCCCCCGGAAAACCGGGGGCATTATTATGACATGATATTGATTTATAATTCTCCATACTTCGCCTTATAAGCCGCAAGAGCAGCCTCAGCCCTTTCGGCTCGTTTCTTTTCACGCTCAGTATTTGCGCGCTCTTCCTCACGGCCTTCCTCGCGTCCCTCTTCGCGGCCTTCTTCATGTCCTTCTTCACGTCCTTCTTTATGGGCCTCTTCAATTACTTCCCAACTCTTCATATACTTCACCCGACCGACTCGTACTTTTTCCAGTTTAGCCTTTAAATCTAAAATCTCCGATTTGGATGCAGTGATACTTTCGATCAATGTATTTATTGTACTTGTCAAAGATTGTATCTGTTTCATCAGATCTTCTATAATTTTGTTATTTTCAGCTATAGTTTTTTATGCTCTTCCAGATCTTCCTGGAGATCTTCGATATATGCCTCATCGAGGTCTTTCTGCGTATATGCCAGATAATCGCCCATGATCGCCTCCCTGTACTTCTTCAAAAATTCCGGCACTTCTGCTTGTTAATGAGTAATTAAGCAATTGATTTAATCAGCTGAGCACAGCCCTTTAATCACGCTCTTCAATTGACTTACAATTCTCCATACTTTGCCTTGTAAGCCGCAAGAGCAGCCTCAGCCCTTTCGGCTCTTTTCTTTTCACGCTCAGTATTTGCGCGCTCTTCCTCACGGCCTTCTTCGCGGCCTTCCTCGCGAAGTCCTTCTTCATACACTTTCTCATCAAAGGTTGTTAACATCTCTAACATAACAGCCGATCTCTCCTCTAAAAAAACATCCCTTAAGATACCATTCTCTATGCATTCTTTTACAGCCTCATCCACTGCCTTTTCATTCGGCATAGATCTGCAGTTTGTCCGTACTCTGTCTACGAAATAGCTGTATCCTCTTAATGGTTCGCATGAATCCATCAGATCCTTGTTCATACCATAATTGATATTGTACACCGTGGCAGTGAATTCATAATCATTATCATCTCTCGGGTTAATAAAAGCTTCTGACAGCCTCTGCTTGCTGTGTTCAGGATAATCCTTTGTCCCGTTATAAAACACGATGTACTGAGGTGTGGGGATCTTCACAAGTGCACTGTTGTATATACCGGCTTTTTGTCTTTTCAAAATTTTGCTGTACAGCTCTCCATAATACATGAATCCGCGCACAGGCATATTTTTATTCACGCTGCTTTGATGTTCATATACGGCTATCGTCCCGCTGACAAGGTAAGCGATGTCATTCTTCATTTTAATATAAACGGCATCTGTCAGTGTAATTATCTCCAGATCCAAAAGATCAGAATAGTTGCTGCCGTTTATGGCGTTATAAAGCTCCAGCGCATACCTTTTGTACTTTTCCGTTCCAAAGATAGTACAGAAAAGCCTGTCCTTGTGTTTCGGATTGACCCGGTACCAAACCCGTCTTATCCAGTTAAATTTCATATTCTCTTTCTCCTTTCATAGAAATATCCGCAGGAGAAAGAATCTGCTCTACACTCTTTTTCCTGCTTAATTTTGTATTGGATTTAAAGCAGGAAATTTCGAAATGTAAGAACTACATAATAAAAGACGCGGTTTCCCGCAATAGAAATATCTGCTTCGAT
>JAILOK010000066.1 GCA_024690825.1 Lachnospiraceae bacterium
TTCAAGGATCAGAAAAACAATATATGATTATTTTCCCGGCTGGGAAAAGGAGTATGATGACAGCAGCAGGCCGTTAATTTTCCGGGAGATGACAGATCTATTGAAACAGGAGAGTGAGGTTGTGCCGGACAGGCTTTTGAGATTTAAGGACGCAGTCAATTCGGAAAGGATGGACAAATGAGTGAAGCATCAAAAAAGATCCAGGTAATAATCCCCACAATAACAAAAGACTATCTGAGGATGAGGCACATTCAGCCGGAAAGAGTACTAAAATATCTTCCGGTAAGTGAACTGATATTTATCGGAAACAAAGAACTGTGCGACCTGATCAATGAGGACTCCGCGGATAAGTTTGCCGATCTTCCGATCCGTGCCGTGAATGAGGAAGAGCTTGTAAAACGTCAGCCGGTCGTAGATCTTATCAATGAGCGCGTCAAAAAGATCGATTACGAACTGGTATCCCCGGTAAGACCGGGATGGTATTATCAGCAGTTTCTGAAAATGTCATTTTCAAAAATCTGCGAAGGCGATCACTATATGTCCTGGGATATGGACACGGTTCCTTTAAGAAACATCGAAATGTTCGATGAAGACAAAAGACCTGTGTTTGACATAAAGAATGAGTTCATACCCGGGTATTTTAAGACTATAGAGAATCTTCTCGGACTGAAAAAGATCAAAGAGGGATCGTTCATTTCGGAGCATATGGTATTCAGAAAAGATTATATGCAGGAGGTTATAAGGGCCATAGAAGGATCCCCGCTTGCGGGAACAGAATATTGGGAAAAGGTCATAGAGGCGATCGACGAGGATTATATCACACTTGGTTTTTCGGAATTTGAGACGTACGGTACTTATGTGACCGCAAAGCATACGGATTCGTATTCTGAACGAAGATTTCGCTCGCTAAGACGCGGAAGCTGGTTTGTAAAGGAAAGCGATGTTACCGAAGACGATCTTAGGTGGCTTTCCGGAGATTACGATGCGGTCACATTTGAAAATGCGGACCAGATACCTGATATGGTACAGCTGTTCAGAAACCCCAAATACAGAAACAATATGTCTGCAAAGAAATTCTATGAAACAATACTTGAGAGCGGATACTTCGGGGAATATAAGGACGGATGGCTTGATGCCGGAGGAGAAGGCGACTGGTATGCGCCGGTTTGAAAACCCGGAATTTGATGATCACAGTAAGGAGCAATAATAAATGTTTAAGCTTATAAAGCTTGATTTCTATGACAGTTTTAAATGCCTGATGTCTGAATGCACCGATAACTGCTGCGATGAAGACTGGGATATATATATAGACGATGAAACATATGAATTGTATAAAAAGATAGGTATTCCCGATCTTGATTCCCATATCACATCCACAGTGCCTCGGAAGCTGATCAAGAAGGACAATAAATGCCCGTTTATAACGCCGGAAGGTCTGTGCCTGTTTCATCGCGATTACGGGGAAGAGTATCTTTCCAATACATGCAGGTCATACCCAAGATTTGTCAGCTCCTACGGGGATGTATATCTGGAAACGCTGGGATTATCGTGCCCCGCTACAGTAAGCTGTGTCTTGAAATATGAGAAGGAGATAGAGTTCCCCGACAATATTTATTATGAGGAAAACGATCAAATAGGAATAAAGCCGGACAGGTCGGATGCTGAAAGGACGGCATACGCGGCCATGAAACAGTTTGTTCCGAACACATCGGTCACGGGAACGTATCTGAGCCTTATCGGAGATTTGGCAGTCACATCATGTGTAAGAACATGTTCGGCGGACAGGATGCTTACTGTTTTAAAGGATATAATGAAGGGAACGCCGTCCGAAAGATATGTAAATGAGCTCTTCCCTGCAGATCAGATGATATCAGTTGCAGGGGATGTCTTAATACTTGATGATGAAAAAATCATTGAAACGGAAAAGCAACTGATCGACAGTAACAGTCTGTTTTGTTGCAATATGAACCGTATGATAATGTTTGAGCATATGATGCTTGACAGTCAGTCGGATCATCCGGACAGTGACAAAGTGTTTGTAAAAGGGCTGATAGTTTGGATTCTTCTGTTGATGACATTTGGATATGTAAATGAGCAGACGGAAGAATACAGCGGGAGCCGGATCGTTGATCATACGTATAAGCTGATGAGGATCACGGATCACGGAGATAACGTATTAGACGCATTTTTGAACCGTATGAGCCTGTAAAACAGGGACAATACGGAATAAATTAAAAAAAATCAAAAAAGGGGTTAAGTTTTCTGGAAGCAGTCCGATATACATAACAAGTAAAGGAACTAAATGGAGCGCTTGGCGCGGATTTATTCAAGGAGGAAAAGGTTATGGTAGTACAGCACAATATGCAGGCAATGAACGCTAACAGACAGTTAGGCGTTACAACAGATTCTCAGAAGAAAGTTACTGAAAAGCTTTCATCCGGTTACAAGATCAATCGTGCAGCAGATGATGCAGCAGGCCTCACAATCAGTGAGAAGATGAGAAGCCAGATCCGTGGACTTACACAGGCATCATCAAACGCACAGGATGGTATTTCATGCGTACAGACAGCAGAAGGTGCACTTACAGAAGTTCACTCAATGCTTCAGAGAATGAACGAGCTGGCAGTTAAGGCTGCAAACGGAACAAACACCACAGCAGACCGTGTAGCTATTCAGTCTGAAATCTCAGCTCTTACATCAGAGATCAGCCGTGTTGCTGAGTCTACTCAGTTCAATACACTTGGTCTTCTCAAGGGCACATTCAACAAGGCTATCCAGGTTGGTGCTGCTAATGTTGAAGCACAGAGGATCAACATCAAGATCGATGGCATGAGCGCAACAAGCCTTGAGATCAATACAGTTAAGGTTTCAACTCTTGAGGGTGCCAGAAGTGCCATCACAGCGATCACCACAGCTATTGCTAAGGTATCCAAGCAGAGATCTGATCTTGGTGCTATCCAGAACAGACTTGAGCACACGATCGCTAACCTCGATAATATAGTTGAGAACACAACTGCAGCAGAGAGCCAGATCCGTGATACAGATATGGCCAAGACCATGGTTGAGTACACGAAGAACAACATTCTCTCACAGGCAGGTACATCGATGCTTGCACAGGCTAACCAGTCTACACAGAATGTTCTCTCACTTCTCGGATAATCAGGTCGCTCTTAGATTGATATATAAAGAGAAAAGGGTCGCATGCGACCCTTTCAGACTGTAGACAAAGCGGAGCGGAACTTCGAGTTCTGCTCCCGTTTTTCTGTTTTGAAGGTTTGTTCTGTTATGCAGCCATCAGGCAACCGGATAATCGGTCATATGAAGGTCCTATTATCCCCTTCCTTTGGAGCATCTTTGCTAATTTTTTCAGATTTAGGCATGCGTAAGTCAGCCCGACCTTCATTTCCATTCGTGCTTTTCCGTACATCTG
>JAILOK010000077.1 GCA_024690825.1 Lachnospiraceae bacterium
AGACGGGGAAGAGGTAAGGAGCATTAATCCTTTTCTTTCGGATGAGGTTACCTGTGCAAGCTGGTGTCCTACGGACGGACATGCCAATCCTCTTACAACGACCCTTGGCTACTATAAGATGGCAAGACGAAGGGGTGTCAGATTCATATCAGGGGAGAAGGTAACGGAGCTCAGATGTGTCAAGGGCAGGGTAAGAAAAGTCATCTGTGAATCAGGCGATGTATTTGAAGGTGAAAACATTCTTGTTGCCGCAGGCTACGACAGCAGAGCGATACTGGGAACCGTAGGGGTTGATATCCCAATGACGAGGTCATTGCTCGAGTGTCTTGTGACCGAGGCTGAACCGCATATGTTCGATCAGATGCTGGGAACAGCCGAGGCTGATTTTTACGGTCATCAGACAAAGCACGGCTCATTTGTATTTGGTGGATCATCGGGATATGAAGGATGTAATAAGGATAACGGAACTCCTGTATCAAATGCGAAGACGGCGCCCTGTATATGCAGGGGAATCATGAAATACTTCCCGGTTCTTTCCAATGCAAAGATCGTAAGAACCTGGGCAGGATGGAGCGATAAATGTGCCGATGGCGTGGCTGTGATCGGAGCTATTGATGAAGTTCCCGGTTTATATACGTCATGCGCCATGTCCGGACACGGATTCGGTATAGGACCGGCAGCGGGGCATCAGCTGGCCCAGCTTATCGCAACGGGAAGCACGGATGTTGATCTTAGTTCGCTTCGATATGACAGGTTTAAAGCGAAGATATAAACTTCACCGGAAAGGGGACATATGTTATGAACAATTATGAGTATCATGTTCCGACAGATATCAGATTCGGCAGGGATCAGATATCATGTCTGGATAAGGAGATCAGAAAATACGGAAATAAAGTCCTTATGGTCTATGGTGGAGGAAGTATAAAGCTTAGCGGCCTCTATGATAAGGTTCATAAGGTACTTAAGGATTTTGAGATCTATGAACTTCCCGGTATCGAGCCCAATCCGAAACTTTCTTCAGTTAAGATGGGGGCGGCCATATGTAAGCAGTACGGAATAGACGCGGTACTTGCAGTGGGCGGAGGAAGCACGACCGATGCTGCCAAACACATTGCCTGTTCTGCTTATTATGACGGCGATCCATGGGATCTTGTACTTGACAGGTCTCTGGTTACAAGGGCTCTTCCGATCTTTACCGTACTTACCATTTCTGCGACGGGTTCCGAAATGAATCCCGGTGCCGTGATAAGCAATGAAGAAACAAAGGAAAAGCTGGAAATAAATCATCCTCTGTTGTACCCGACATTATCGGTATGCGATCCCAGCTACCAGTTTACGTTACCCGCAAGGCAAACCGCAGCCGGAACCGTGGATATTTTTTCTCATATCATGGAGCAGTATTTTCAGCCTAACGACCATGCATATATTACAGACAGGCTGAGTGAAGCGGCAATGAAAACCTGTATAAAATACGGGCCGATTGCTATCGCTGAACCGGATAATTATGAGGCAAGATCCAATCTCATGTGGACAGGATCGTTGGCACTGAATCACCTCTTTACTTTCGGTAAAGGAGGAGCATGGAGCGTTCATCCCATCGAGCATGAGCTGTCGGCTTTTTATGATATCACGCATGGTGTAGGCCTTGCCATCCTTATTCCTGCCTGGATGAAGCATGTCCTGTCGGATGAGACCGTAGGGAGGTTTGCTATGTTTGCAAGAAACGTATGGGATGTTTCCCAGGACGATGACATTGCAGCGGCTAAAGCAGGGATACTTCGTACTCAGAGATTCTTCAGGGAACTTGGTTTGCCGGATAAGCTTTCAGAGGTCGGGATCGATGATTCAAGGCTATCGGAAATGGCTGCCGAAGCTGTAAGGACCAGCGGATTATCAACAAGGGCATATGTTAAACTTGATGCTTCGGATGTGGAACGCATATATAGAGAATGCCTGTAATACTCAAAAAAGCAGTCTGTTTTTGGCTGCTTTTCCTTATCTCGTATGAAACTGAAATACTGTATTTCGTTTTGAGGAAAACTGGGTAAATCACTTTTGCAATTAATATGATGATGTTGGTATTGCGGCGAAAATGGTTTCGAGATTATAAGCATAAACATCTATGTCACTCTATTCTGATTAAGCAAATTGCTGAAACTCCAAAAGAAACAATTCGAGGAGGGAACGATCGCCGAGCGTTCCCTCCTCGAATTTTGTGACTTACTTCTGATGGAAGAGGCGAACTGTTTTAGAGAGATGTTCACCATAATCCACTTTTGACTCGTTTTTTCTTTTCCGCCTTCCTTTTCCCAAGTACAGATGCCATCACAATTATATGCTG
>JAILOK010000089.1 GCA_024690825.1 Lachnospiraceae bacterium
GAATCTTTTCAGGGTTGCATTGCTGTTTGTTTGTCAATGTGCATACCGCATATTTACTGCTGTTTATGCGGTTTTTTGCGCCTCCCATACGGGCAGTGCGAAATATATATTAGCATTATCATCTTTTAATGTCAACAAAAAAAATAAAGGAAATTGAAAAAAGATATTTATTATGATAAATTTATTGAGTGCGTGAGCGATTATACTTATATATAAAGGAAGGTTTTTGATGAGCGATTTAGTCTCACAGGCAGTCATAATAGCGGGCGGCAGAGGCGAAAGGCTGCGTCCTTTCACGGACACTGCTCCGAAACCTCTCTTTCCCATAGGCGGAGTTCCTTTTATTAACAGACTGCTCGAACAGATTGCCTCGTTTGGCATACGTGATATTGTGATACTTTTGGGTTACAGAGCCGATCAGGTCATTGATGAAGTGGGAGACGGCAGCCGTTTCGGGGTAAATGTACGATATGATGTCACACCGGAGGAATATGATACCGGACAGCGCCTTATGCACTCACGGGATATGCTTGGCGAAAACTTCCTCATGATGTACTGCGACAACTACTGTCCGGTGGATTTTGACGAGCTCTGCCGTACTCATTCCAAAAACAGTGCTCTCATCACTCTTTCGGTTTATGCAAATAAAGATAAGTATACAAAAGATAATATCATCGTTAAAGACAACAGGGTTTTGCTGTATGACAAAAAAAGACTTTCACCGGATCTTTCGGGAGTGGATATCGGCTACGCCATTGTAAACAGATCGTCTCTTGACCTGCTCGGAGACGACAGGAGTTTTTCTTCGGTGTATCCGAAGCTTGTAGATCAGGGAAAACTCTTTGCCCTGGTCACGGAACACAGATACTACTCAATAGGCGGATATGAAAGGCTTCCGCTGACAGAGGAATTCTTTAGGGAAAAGAAAGTTGTTTTTCTCGACAGGGACGGCACGATAAATGTAAGACCACCCAAAGCCTGTTATATAGAAAGACCTGAAGATTTCCAATGGCTTCCGGGCGCGAAAGAAGCCCTGAAGAAGCTGCATGACAATAATGTCATCACGATCCTTATCAGCAACCAGCCCGGAATAGCAAGAGGAAATCTCACAGAAGAAACTCTCGGAAGGATCCATGAAAAGATGCAGTCGGATCTTGAGGTCTGTGGCTGCAGGATAGATCACATATATTACTGTCCTCACGGATGGGATGACGGATGTGAGTGCAGAAAACCCAGACCCGGAATGCTCTATATGGCACAGCGTGATCTTTCCCTGGATCTTACAAAATGCATTCTGTTCGGCGATGATGAAAGAGACATTGAAGCGGGTTCTGCCGCCCGTGTCAGATCGGTGCTTGTGTCGGAAGAATACTCTTTCGCCGACGCAGTAAATGACTATTTGAAAGGTGACATCAGATGATCATATCAAAAACACCCCTTCGCGCATCCTTTTTCGGCGGAGGGACAGATTTTGCGGATTACTTTCACAACAGCAGATTCGGATACGGTTCCGTGATCAGTACTGCATTGAACATGCATGTCTATATCACGGTGAACAAAAGATTTGATAATAAAATCCGCGTTGTATACTCCGGAAACGAGCTCGCAGACAGTGTCGAAGATGTGAAGCATAATATAATCCGCGAAGCTCTTAACATCACCGGTATCAAAAACGGTATAGAGATCGTCTACATGGCAGACCTGCCCATGACTGATCTGGGCGTGGGGCTGGCTTCATCAAGCGCTCTCGCGGTAGGCGTACTCAATGCCCTGCATGTTTTCAAAGGTGAGCATATTTCTCCCAGAGATCTTGCAAAGGAAGCCTGTGATATAGAGATCAACCGTCTCGGCCAGCAGATAGGCATCCAGGATCAGTACGCGGTGGCCTACGGCGGTTTCAACAGATATATCTTCAATGCGGATGATACTGTATCCGTCACGCCGATCGTTCTTCCCGCAGATGAAAGAAAACAGCTTCTGGACAGGCTGCTTCTTTTCTATACCGGAAACCCCAGGGATTCAAGAGCCATATTTGCCGAACAAAAGAAAACGACTCAGAACAAAAAGGACATCTACGATTCCCTGGTGGAGGCGACTGAAAAGGCCGTCGGTTTCCTGAACAACAAAAACCTCGATGATCTGGGACTTCTTTTAAATGAAACCTGGATGACTAAGAAAAAATTCGCAAGCGGTGTTTCCAATCCGCTCGTTGATGACATGTATGAAAAAGCACTGGGCGCCGGAGCCTTGGGCGGCAAGATCCTCGGTGCCGGAGGAGGCGGTTTCATGCTCCTTTATGTTCCTCCTTCAAATCAGGAGGGTGTCCGCAATGCCCTTTCTGATTTTAAGGAAATTGATTTTGCAATGGACATGCAGGGGAGCAGGATCATCTTTTCAGATTAAGGAGAGTAGCAGATGGATTTCGAAAAATTTGCAGATGATTATATCAAAGCCGAGACAGAGGTCCTGCAGAAGCTTGACAGAAAAAAAATCGCAAAGGCTTTGGAAAAGCTGACGGAATGCTGGGAGAACGAGAGGGATATCTATATCTTCGGAAACGGAGGAAGCTCCGCCACCGCTTCGCATTTCGAAAACGATTTTAACAAAGGAGTTTCCGAACCGCTCGAAAAGAAATTCCGGTTTCACTGTCTCAATGATAATATGGCCACCGTCATGGCTGTGGCAAATGATCTCGGTTTCGAAGAGGTCTTTCGTTTCCAGCTTATAAACCGCGTAAAAAAAGATGACCTCATCATGGCCATCTCCGGGAGCGGAAATTCAAAGAATGTTATAAACGCAGTAGAATATGCCAAAGAAAAAGGAGCGTACATCATAGGTATCACCGGATACAACGGCGGAAAGTTAAAAGAGCTTTCCGATCTTGATCTTCATGTGGATGTAAACAGCATGCAGATCACCGAAGACATACATATGATGTTTGACCACCTTATGATGAGTGCATTATATAAATCACTTGCCGGAAAGGATCACATGTCATGAGCAAAATCCTCATTACGGGCGCCGCCGGTTTTATCGGCTCACAGCTTGCCCACAGACTGTATCAGAAAAAAAACGAAGTTGTCCTTGTAGATGATTTCTCATACGGATCAGAGGACAATCTTATCTTTGATGATATCGACTTCAGAGAAACCATACATCGCGAAGATATCCGGAACCTGCAGGCCATGGATGCTCTGTTCAGAGAAGAAAACTTCGACATCGTATATCACATTGCAGGCATCACACCTCTTCCCGACTGCCAGACAAACCCTGTAGATGCCGTAGATGTAAATGTCCGCGGCACCGTAATTATGCTTGACATGGTCAGGAAATACGGCGTGAAAAAAATGATCTTCGCAAGTACCTCTGCCGTATACGAAAACAATACTGACTTCCCTTCGACGGAAGATCATGTCGAAAAGCCGAGCCTCGTATATCCTTCAACCAAATATACCGCAGAACAGTATTGCCGGGCATATTGGGACGCCTACGGGATACCTGTTGTCGTTTTGAGATTCGCAAATGTTTACGGCCCTCATATAGACTGTCTCCGTACCCAGCCTCCGGTGATGGGGTATATCATAAGGGAATATCTTTCGGGTAATAAACCCGTTCTTCATTCAACCGGAGAACAGGAGCGGGATTTCATTTTTGTAGAGGATCTGATAGAACTTGCGATCCTCGTATCAGGATCCGATAAATACGACACCGTCAATGTCTCTACGGGAACGACCGTATCGATCAATACCATAGCCAAACTGATCGCAAAGGAGATGGACTGCGAAGACCGGGGCATCGATTATGCGGACACTTCACACTACTGGTACAGATACCCTGCTCTTTACGAAAAGCCTTATCCGATAAACGGAAAGCTGCTTGAAAACGAAGTGCTCAAATATACCTGCCTTTCAAATGCGCATGCAAGGGAAGTGTACGGATGGACTCCAAAAACACCTCTGGAGGAAGGCATTAAAAAAACGGTTGAATTTTGTGTCAGAGAATTAAAAAAAGCAGGAGTCGGAAAATGAGCGACAAAATAACTCTCATCATACCTTGCTATAACGAAGAAGATACTCTTCCTTTTATGGAAAAAGAACTCGAAAAGGTCATGGCCTCGTTTGAAGATGTTTCTTTTGAAGTGATCCTCATAGACAACTGCTCCGAGGACAGCACTCTTTCCTACATGAAGAAGCTTCATGAAAGGAATTCCATATATCAGTATATTTCTTTCTCAAGAAATTTCGGCAAGGATTCATCCATGTATGCCGGACTTAAAGCATCTACCGGAGACTATGTCGCTATCCTTGATGCCGATCTCCAGGATCCGCCGGAATTCTTAAAGGAAATGTATGAGACGGTCAGATCGGGAGAATATGACTGTGTAGCGGCGCGGCGCGGTGACAGGCAGGGCGAACCCTGGCTTCGGTCAGTGCTTGCCAAGGCATTTTATAAACTCATGGCCATGATCTCCGATTATGAGATCGTTGACGGTGCCAGAGATTTCAGACTTATGTCCAGACAGATGGTAGATGCGATCATCAGTCTCGAAGAAAGTGAGCGGTTTTCAAAAGGAATCTTTTCATGGGTAGGTTTTAAGACAAAATGGATCTCTTTCAGCAACAGGGAAAGAGTCGCAGGCGATACAAAACTCCCGATGAAAAGTGCCTTTTCATATGCCCTGCGCGGCATTGTGGCCTTCTCAACTTTCCCTCTGGTTGCTGTTTCCTGGATAGGTTTTTTCACCTTTTTTGCAGCGATCATCTACACTCTGTATGTCATCATACACCAGCTCGTGATGCATGAAGCCACTCCGGGATACCCCTCGATGATGTGCGTGATCCTCTTTGGTTTCGGACTTACTTTTATGATACTGGGGATCATCGGACAGTATCTGGCTCAGATGTATCTCGAAATAAAAAACAGACCGAGATATATAATAAAGGAAAGCAGCATCAGATGATCCTGCCGTATTTTCAGTTTCGTCTGCCTGCCCTGCGTTTTCGGATCATATCAGCCGCAGGCATATACAGAATGAGAAAAACGACAGCCAGAACAGAGATCATATTTCCCTCTTTCTGTCCGGGAGATACATATCTTAAATCCACTTCATGATCGCCCTCAGGGACTTTCACCCCCAGAAGATCTCCGCCTGTTTTTATTATTTCAGCGTCATTTCCGTCAACCGATGCTTTCCAGTTTTCGTCATAAGGTACACTGAAGATCACTCCTGCGCTGTCATCTATATGCACGCTTCCTTTATAGTGTGATGATGTGATCTTTGTGATCTCACATTTTTCCGAAACGACATCTTCATAAAATGTTTTTAACGCATCATAATCTTCGATATAAAAATATGCCCCGTCAACTTTTATATCCTCGCCGCTTTCACTTTCAAACGCGATCTCGATCACAGTACCTTTTTCCTGTCTCCCAAGATCCAGTACATTCCATCTGTATGTGGAAAAATAATCACCGAAATCTCCGCCGTTATGATACATCCTTACCTTCTGCTCGTGCGGCGCATCGAAATATGCTTCGACCATTCCGTCTTTATTGACAGTGATCTCATACACTGCTCTTTTATTATCCTCATATGTTTTCTTCACTGGTATGGGAGAGAAAATGTCGTTTGAGGTCCCGGTTATTCCGTCTGCTATTTCCTCCTGAAGTTTAAAGGGATCCCTGATGCTTTCAAAATCTTTTATATCGTCATCAAACTTTGATGCATACAATAAAGGCAGAGCATATGGATTCTTAAAAGTGCTGTATCCCTCATCTGTTTCGTTCATCTTCTCATAAGGTTTTCCCGTGACATCAAACTGGGACAGTAAATATTTCACACCCAGAATACTGTCGGTAAGAGCCGTATTTCCCTCGCCGTAATAGGCCCAGTTACCGTTATCGCGAAATCCAAGTCTGCCCATAAATCTTATCGTGCTCATTTTCTCACTGGAACTGTAATGGGACAGTCCCGCATAATCGTTCATCAAAGGATCATTATGTGTCCTTCTGAAGGTTTTCTCGATACGGTACAGACCCCGGTCCCGTTCTTTTACAAAGTCTGTAAGCTCCTTTGTCCGTTCAACCGGAATACTGTACTCTTCATATTCCGACAGATTAAAATTGTCAAATGTTATATACGCATTGGCAAAAAGATCAGCAACCGTAAGCAGTATCAGAACCGGCACAAGTCCTTTGGGTCGTTTGTACAGGAGCAATGCAAAGATAAAAAAGAAAAGAGTTGAAAGGATGATGTCAAAGGTCCATGTGTTTTTATTATGGGATAATAAAAGATATATATCATAACCGGCAAAAACCGCTGCCATCATGATAAAGACTTTTCTGTTCTGTTTTTCTCCTAAAGATACACATGCCTCCCTTGCTTTTATTATGATAAAGAATACAACTATGTATGCAAATCTCTGAGGGTAGCCTATGGGCTGATTGAATCCGTGCCACACTACATTTAAGGTGTTTATGCAGAAATTCATCCAGAAGAAAAACAGCAGTCCTCCGGTCACAAGTTTTTCTTTTTTTGATATTCCCTCATTAAAAAAGAAAAGCAACAGAAACAGAAAAACAAGCAGCCCGCAATAGATGTTTGGAAGACCCGTCCCAAAATCCCCTTTGAAAGATCCCGTATAAAATTTTGAAAAAAGATCCAGTGGATTGAAGAGAAAGAAAAACCCGATCGAAAGATTGCTCTTTTCTCCGCTTAATGACCTGACCGCCGGAATCAGTACAAAGGCCGAAAGCGCGCCCGCAGTTACCGAGGAAACTGCAAAAGCAATAAATGCCTTTATCTTTTCCCTGTCGAGCAGCACTTCGTACAGATAGATCAGTGCGCAGAAAATACAAATCATGTAACCGAAATAATAATTAAAGATGACTGCCAGAGCCAGTGAAAGTATATAGCACAGATCCGGCTTCCTTTTTTCGATCAGCTTCATAAGCCCCAGATAGACTAACGGAAGCATGATAATCGAAGAATAATAATGAAACAGTTCTGCATAAACGATCAGAAATCCGGACAATCCGTATGCATAGGAAAAGATCAGATCCTGCATTGATGCTCCCTTAAGTCTGTCAATGCATACGAACATGGAAAAAGATGCAAGTCCGGGTCCCAGACAGAAGATCAGAAAAAGTCCGGTAGGAAGAGTCTCCTTTGAAAAAAGCAGGGTGATAAGATTTAACGGGCTGTAGTAATAGTATGCAGCCAGCCCTGCCATTTCACCGCCCAGATTTTTGCTCAGAGAATAAACAAGATCGTTGTTTCCGAATACTATGGTTTTAAGATATGAAATAAAGTCTATGAACTGATAAAGGGCATCTCCGGTAAGAGCCATGTTACTCCCAAACGGATATACCCCGTTAAAAGCGAATGCTGTCATTACAACGAAGAACGGCACGACAAAAGACAGGATATACAACACTATCGTTTGTTTACGGGATATCTTCTGCATATGACCTCACTACTCAAAAAACCCTATGTTCCGGCTTAAGCTCTCTGCTGTCTTTTTCAGGGTATTTGCGGAATCAGCCAGATCCGTCACAGTGGAATCGAGCATTTCCATAGTTTCGGAAGTATTCCTTGAATTTGCTGCATTTTGTTCGGAGATGTCCAAAAGTGCCGTTACCGCGGAAAGGATCGAGTCCTTTGATCTTTCACACACCACTGCTTCCTTTGAGATCCGCTGAGCTTTTTCAACCGTTTCCCTGATCCCTGACAGGAGGTTATTTATACTTTCTACTGTCAGCCCGATCACTTCCTGCTGGCTTTGTATGGAATCCTGTACTTCCCTTGACTGATCCACAGCTTCATTGGAGACCTTCAGCAGTCTGTTCATCTCAGCCCGGATATCATCTGCACATTCCGAGGACTGAAGTGCAAGTTTTCCTATTTCATCTGCCACCACGGCAAAACCTCTCCCCGCTTCACCTGCTCTTGCCGCTTCTATTGCCGCATTTAAGGAGAGCAGATTGGTCTGCGCGGACACGGCATTTATCATATCTACCTTTTCATTAATGGCATCCACGGCATTACTTGTGGCATCGATCTTTTCAGTAATAAGTTCGACATCCTTTGAAACCCCGGACGATACCTTTCCCAGTTTTTCCAGATATTTCGCCGAAGTTTTTGAGTCACTGTTCATTGCTTCGACGGTTTCCTCAAGACTGCCGGCATTCTCTTTTAAGATCTCTATCGCTTCCGACATGTCGGAAATATTATCGCTTTCATGCTGCGTCTTGCGGACATGTGCCAGCGCCTCCTTTTCGATATCCTTTACCGATTCCGTAACGGTTCCTGCCGTGTCCTCTATAGCGCGGGTCGAATCAGCCAGCTCGTTTGCCGATGCATGCACATTTGACGACAGGTTTTTGATCCCGTCCACTATATCGCGGAGTCTGTCAATAAGTGAGTTGGTGCTTCTTGCCATCACCCCGAATTCATCATTTCTTGAAGTATATTTTTCAACCTCACTGAACTGTCCGGATGCCAGCATATCCAGTTTTTCACTTATGGCATCCAGCGGATCCGTAAAGAAGCGTGACACAAAAAATGAAAGGATGCCTACCAGGATAAAGATGACAAGGCTTACGCACAAGGTTCCCAGCGCATCTTTTTTTGACGGCTTCATGACGGTATCATAATCCCTGCTTACCGCTATTACCCATCCTGTAGAAGGCTCCTTTACAAAAGATACTATCCTTTTTGATGATCCGTTCTCATCGATGAGAGAACCACTGTCCTTTTCAGCCGACATCACAAAAAAATTTTCTTTACTCATGTCAAGCGGTGAATCAACGGGTATGGTCTGTGCAGAATGCGCTATCACACTCCCGTCCGCGTCGACGATAAAAGCGACCGTGGTACCGGATATCCGCTCTGCCAGAAACTCTCCCAAAGTATCAAGATTTACATTTCTCTGGACAATGCCGATGACTTCACCGGACGGATACTCATATACGGGTACCGCGGGGACGATGATCCTCGTCCTCGAAGACTCGCTGACTATGATTTCCGATATGCAGTTTTCACCATTCATCCCCTGTCTGAAATAATCCCTGCCCGAAATATCAACGCAGTCTCCCTGACTTCTTACAAGCTGAAAACCCTCTTTGCCGGTGACAGCGGTTGAATTGCCGTCAGAAAGAAAAGCATCCACATCCTGAAGATACTCCTTCATTTCATCCATTCCTGTATCAGGTTCACTTATAAACTGTCTTGTAAAGGGATTTGCGGCGACTGTTTCTATCGACCTTAAGTTTCTGTCTATTACCGACAGAATGTCTCCTTCTATCATGACGGCCTGATCCATGTTTTGGATCTCGGCGTTTTCCGCCGCTTTTCGTATTGTATTATTGTAATTGATCGTCCCTATGATAAGCACCGGGATACCACAGACCAGAAGCATCATCAGAATCAGTTTTCCCCTGATGCTGCCCTTCTTTGATCTGTTTGTTTTTTCAGGCATTTTGATCCTCCAAAAGAACCGCTGATAAGAAAACCCCAGGCTCTTACCTGAGGTTTTATTATGGATTAATCAGCAACGGAGAAGGAGGGATTTGAACCCTCGCGCCGCTATTAACGACCTACACCCTTAGCAGGGGCGCCTCTTCAGCCACTTGAGTACTTCTCCATACATCAGCAGACTTCGTTATTATATCCAAGAGCCGCATTTTTGTCAAACCGCGCAGGCCCCTGACACTATTTAAATACGATCAGATGAATGGCAGTCATGAGCAGGTTGTTATTATACAGAAATTTAAGCGGCGGACTTTCGTCGAGCATCGTCCAGAGCTCTGCACTGATATTTGATTCTCCCATATAAAAAATGATGAGAAAAAAGATCAGCCACACGGCAATTACACCAAAGGCAAATCCTGCCGCAAAACCCAGGATGCGGTTGAGTTCCCTTATTACCGGAAATTCCGCTATGGGTGAAACAGCCTTGAGCATATACTTAAAGATAAGTCTCATCAGAAATATCGTTATCGCAAAAGCAATGCAGTCTATGATCACTTCCTTAAGGGATAATCTGGCGGCATCCTCTTTTAACCTTTCGGAAAATCCCGGCAGACACATCGCAAACAAAAAAAGAGTCCCGAGAAGAGAAAGGATCGGAACCATCATTTCAAAAAATCCCCTTTTCCCGCCCTGATCGGACGAGATAAATATTGCTATGACAATAAATACAAATACGATGTTTCCCGTCATTTTATCATCTTGATCAACTGGGCCGTTTCGCTGTTTATGAGCACAAATCTCCTCGCATCCGAAGTCGGCGCGCACAGCAGAGTAGGATCATCAAAGGATCCGTCAAATTTGATCTTTCCTTTCATATTGTAGATCAGGCATCTCTTTTCATTGTAGATGACCATTCTGTCATCCGATATGACAACATCGGAATAATCCAGATCAAACCTCTGGGTCAGTATTTTTTCACCTGCCATATCATACACATCAACCGTGTTCTGATCATCGCCTGACAGCTTATACAGCACCGCAACCTTTTCATCCCCGTAAAACACCGAGTCCACATGCCTGTCAAAATCATATTCCCTGACCTTCTCGGGCTTCTGGTCACCCGAGAAAAATATCAGCCTGTTGTCTCCCATGGCAAATGCCGAGTGGTCGTTCAAAAAACGGATCCTGGGAATGATCGTGTCATCAAAGTCATATCCGCTCATGTAATGGTCATTTTCATTTGCGCCTACATCTCCGAAATTGTAAAATGCCACCGAGCTCTTAAGTTCCTCACCCTCTATCCTCGCATACGAAACAGCAAGGAGATATCCGCTGTCCGAAAGACTGATATCGATCGGATAACCACTTTCGGACATGGAACAGCGCACGGATGCAAGCTGCGTTCCCTTGCTGTCATAGAGTTTGATCCATGTAAATGCAGTGTCTTCCAGCACCGCTGCCACTACACCCTGTTTTGAAACACAGAAATTAAGCACAGGCAGTTTTGTCTGGATACGGTTCAGGTTGTCTGCGGAATCTATGACTATGATCTCGGTTCCGCGGGCATTTCCGAGCGCCACGTAATCCTGGCATGTCGCCACCCTCGGCTCCTGCATTTCATAAGTTACATTCCACAGTACCTTGTCGGTCCCGTCAAATGCTTCCGCTCCATCCTGACTGTATTTCAGGATATGGCCGTTGTAAGCCAGATACTGCGAAGCATCCGAGTCCTGCCTGACGCTCTTTTTTATGATCTCATAATCCGAATAGACGGTATTCTGATAATCTCTGTTCAGAAGGATCATAACCGCGATCAGGACCGCTACTATAAAAGCGGCCCCGATCACCTTTCCGACGCGGTGAGCCAGTATTGCAAGCTCAGGCGCAGCGCCGGATCTGTTTTCATTTTTTACTACACTGAATCTGTCCTTGTCTGTCATTTGATCACAGAAGTTTTTTGATCTGATTATAAATTCCCTTTGCGTCAAGTTCATACTTCTCAAGAAGCGCGGACCATGATCCCGATTCTCCGAACACATCCTGCATTCCGAGTCTGTGTACTTCTGCAGGATTCTTTTCGGCCACAACCTCGGTAACGGCGCTTCCCAGTCCGCCGGTGACAAAAGCCTCTTCTACCGTAAATATCTTTTTTGTCTCCTTTGCGGCTTTTACTATGATGTCCTCATCAATGGGTTTGATGGTATGGATATTTATCACTCTCGCGTCCACCCCGTCATTAAGGAGCATTTTCGCTGCCTCCATGGCATAGCTTACCTCAACTCCGGTCGCGATTATCGTAATATCTTTTCCGTCTTTTAATGTGATTCCCTTTCCCAGTTCAAATTTATAATCAGGTTTATCATTGAATACGGGAGAGGCAGCTCTGCTGGTCCTCATATAGAAGGGTCCGTCAAGTTCAAGAGCAGCCTTTACAGCCGCTTTTGTCTCGATATCATCACTCGGACATACGACCGTCATCCCGGGTATCGTTCTCATCAGCGCGATATCTTCAAGTGCCTGATGGGATGCTCCGTCCTCACCTACCGTGATGCCCGCATGTGTTGCGCCTATCTTCACATTCAGGTGAGGATAGCCGATGGAATTTCTGACAACTTCAAAATTTCTTCCCGCAGCAAACATTGCAAATGAGCTGATGAACGGGATCTTTCCGCAGGTTGCAAGTCCCGCAGCTATGCCGGTCATGTCTGCCTCGGCTATACCGCAGTCAATATGCCTGTCCGGAAATTTTTTCTGAAATACATTTGTTTTTGTAGCGTTGGCAAGATCCGCATCCAGCACAACAAGGTTGGGATACTCTTCACCGTACATTGCCAGAGCATTGCCGTAGCTCTCACGCGTTGCGATCTTCTTTATCTCTTCACTCATAATGCCGCCTCCAATTTCTCTAAATCTGACATAGCCGTTGCATATTCCTCATCATTGGGAGCCTTGCCGTGCCATCCCACCTGATTCTCCATAAAGGACACTCCCTTGCCTTTAAGCGTCTTTGCAACTATGCATACAGGCTTATCCTTTACAGTCTTTGCCTCTTCAAACGCGCTCTTCAACTGATCCATATCGTTTCCGTCAGCCACATTTATCACATGAAAATTGAATGCTTCAAACTTCTTGTCGATAGGATAGGGATTGCATACCTCGGATACCGGTCCGTCGATCTGGAGATTGTTATTATCCACGATCACGCAGAGGTTATCCAGTTTTCTGGCTCCGGCAAACATTGCAGCCTCCCAGATCTGTCCCTCCTGGATCTCGCCGTCTCCGCAGAGACAATAAACCCTGTAATTCTTTTTATCCAGTTTTCCGGCGAGAGCCATGCCGCATGCTGCCGAAAGACCCTGTCCAAGCGAACCGCTTGACATATCTACTCCCGGTATATGCTTCATATCGGGATGGCCCTGCAGATATGATCCGAGATGTCTGAGTGTCGGAAGATCCTCAACCGGGAAAAATCCCCTGTTTGCAAGCGCAGAATACAGACCCGGTGCAGTATGTCCCTTTGAAAGCACAAATCTGTCCCTGTCCGGATCCTTGGGATTTTTCGGATCGACATTCATTTCCTCAAAATAAAGATAGGTGAAGATATCCGCTGCGGAAAGAGATCCGCCCGGATGTCCGGCCTTTGCGCCGTGGACTGCGGTCACAATACCTTTTCGTACCTTTACGGCAGTCTTCAGTAATTCCTTTTTGTCCATTTTTTTCCTTCCTTTCTTATGATCTTATTTTTGTCCGTAATATGCATTCGCACCATGTTTCCTGTAATAATGTTTATCCATCAGATGCTGCGGCGTGGGCTCGACTTTGGGATTTACCGTTTCTGTCCTTGCCGCCATCTTTGCGACCTCTTCAAGTACAACTGCTGTATGCACAGCATCTTCCGCATTTTTACCCCAGCAGAACGGACCGTGATTTTTGCAGAGAACACCCTTTACCGCATTGTGATCCCTGTCCTTAAAATAATCGGTGATCAGCACACCCGTATTCTTTTCATAGCCCTCATCCATCTCTTCTTTGGTCAGCACCCTCAGACACGGTATGCTGCCGTAAAAATAATCGGCATGTGTTGTCCCGTAACAGGGAATGCTTCTGCCAGCCTGCGCCCAGCTTGTTGCCCATGATGAATGGGTATGAACTACTCCTCCTATATCATCAAACTTACTGTAAAGCTCAGCATGTGTTGCCGTATCCGACGAAGGATTATACCTTCCCTCGACCTTGTTGCCGCCAAAATCGACGACTACCATGTCATCGGGAGAAAGTTTTTCATATTCGACTCCGCTGGGTTTGATGACAAAGAGTTTTTTCTCTCTGCATACTCCGCTGACATTTCCCCATGTAAAAGTAACCAGTCCGTATCTGGGAAGCAGCATATTTGCTTCATACACTTCTTTTTTTAATTCTTCCAGCATCCCGTTCTCCTTTTCACTCAATATGTACTGAAACGATAGACTGTCTTTGTATCATATCTTTTGTCCGGTCCGAATACAGGCTTTTCGAAATTCTCCTGATTTATGGAATCGGGGAAAAACTGTGTCTCAAGACAGAGAGCCTGTCTCTTATCATATTTCACTCCGCCCTTTCCGGTCTGAGGTGCGATACAGTTTCCGGCGTAGAACTGAATGCCCGGAAGATCCGTATATACATCCATCTTTATCCCTGTCCTGTCACATTTAAGTTCCGCCACTCTGTCAAAGGATCCGGTCTTATGATCGATCGCAAAATTATGATCATATCCCTGCACGAGTTTCAACTGTTCAACATCATCATCTATACTCTTTCCCACCTGTCTGAAATCGGTGAAATCAAAAACCGTTCCTTTGACATCGGCTGACTCTCCCGTAGGGATGGCACCGGCAACTACCGGAGTATAGCGTGAAGCTGAAAGCTTCAGCTCGTGATCGAGAACAGAGCTTGAAAGATCACCGCTTAAGTTGAAATATGAATGATTCGTACAGTTGAGAAGAGTTTTTCTGTCCGTGTCTCCTTCATAATGTATCTCCAGACCGTTCTCATCATCAAGCCTGTAGGTTATCTTCATCCGTACTTCTCCCGGGAATCCGCAGTCTCCCTCGGGACTCAGATATGTAAAGGTCACGCTGTTGTCACTGTCATTCTTTGTTCCTTCCCAGTGTGCCTTATGAAATCCCTTATCCATATCGGTATGAAGATTGTTCTTTCCGTCGTTTACCGCAAGCTTATATTCCATTCCGTCGATCGAAAATTTCGCATCACAGATCCTGTTCGCGCTTCTTCCTATGGATGCGCCGAAAAAGCTCGGATTATCATTATAATCCTCGGGCTTTTCAAAGCCCATGACTATATCCTTAAGTTTTCCGTCAGATGCCGGCACAAAAAGTTCCATGAGCACGGCTCCGAATTCCGTAACCTTTGCCTTCATGCCGTTTTTGTTTGTCAGTTCAAATACCCTGTACTCCATTAAAAAATACCTCCTTGAATAGTTTTACAGCTCTACCCTTCCTTCAAGCGCACGAAGCAGCGTGATCTCATCAATATTCTCCAGGTCCCCTCCCACGGGAACTCCGCTTGCGATACGGCTTACCCGGATTCCGGTGGGTTTTATGAGTTTGCTGATATACATAGCCGTAGTCTCACCTTCAAGTGAGGAATTGGTAGCTATGATCACTTCCTTGACATCCTCTTTCTGCAGCCTTTCCATAAGTTCCTTCAGCTTTATATCCGAAGGTCCTATGCCCATCATCGGAGATATCGCTCCCTGGAGCACATGGTATACCCCGCTGTACTTCCCCGTTTTTTCATATGCGGCAAGGTCTCTGGTATCCTCGACCACCATGATCGTCTCATGATCCCTTCCGCTGTCGGCGCAGATCGGACATATCTCATTATCAGTCAGTGTATAACAGGTCTTGCAGAACCGGACATTCTGTCTTGCGTCGGTTATGGCATCCGTCAGGCTCTTAACCTTTTCCTCGCTTTGTCTGATGAGATGATCGGCGAGTCTTCCCGCCGACTTGTAACCGATGCCCGGCAGGGATGAAAGCTCTTCAACAAGCCTGTTCATTTTTCCGGAATACAGATTCATGATTTAAAACAATCCGCCGAGTCCGCCTGTAAGCGATCCCATTGCCGCATCAGATGCATCATCCGCCTGCTTCATTGCCTCATTTACTGCCGCCACGATCATATCTTCAAGCATCTCGACATCTTCGGGATCACATGCTTCAGGCTTGATCTTCAATGATGTAAGTTCCTTCTTTCCGGATACAGTCGCCTCTACAGCACCTCCTCCGGAGGCTGCGGTAAATTCCTTGGTCTCCAGTTCCTTTTGCTGTTCAGCCATCTTTTGCTGCATCCTCTGGGCCTGCTTCATGAGATTGTTCATGTTTCCCGGCATCATCCCTCCGGGATAGCCTCCTCTTTTTGCCATCAGTCTTCCTCCTCTTCCGGGTCATCCGGATCATCCGGATTTTCATCTATCTCAAAATTTATATAATCGGAAAGATCCGGCAGTCCGTCTTCCGTTTCCCCGGCCTTTCCTGCGGTATGCAGTCTGAACTGGACCTTCTTGTGAACCGCTTCGATAAATGCATCATCTATGATCTCCAGATTATCCTTAAGAAAATCATAATCAAAGTCATTATGGCACTTTATCACAAAGATCCTGCCGTCCGTTGATGGTACAGCTCTTTCCAAAAACGAATTGACAGGACGTTCCGCGCTTTCGATGATCTTTTTCCAGTTGTAGACCGCAAGCTTCACATCCGCCTCAAGCGCTTCCGGTGCAGGCGGTTTTACTTTCGGTTTTGCGCTTTCCTGCACCACAGTCCTTATGCCTTCCGCCTCGATACGGTTTACTTTTCTTTCAACCTGGGCAAGACGCTGTCTGACGGAATCCATGTCATCATCCATTCTCGGTCTTAACAGTTTGACGATCGCTATCTCTGTAAGAACTCTCTTTTGCGACGAATACTTCAGCTGTCCGGAAAGATCGGAAAGCACTCTTATATATCTCATCAGAGTTTCCGGATCTGTTTTTTTTGCGCTTTCCTTTATTATTTCCAGAGTATCCGTTGAAACACCGAGGACATCGGCTATATCCGCTTTGCTGTCCTGTGATGTCGATATCAGAAGCATATTTCTTAAATGCCAGATAAGGTCATTTACAAAGGTCCCTATCTCCCTGCCGCGCATGATGTTATCATCAAGAAGCTTTATGGTCCCGGCCAGATCATTTTTTATTATATGATCCACAAACTCTATATAAACCGAAGTGTCTACGGCGCCGAGCACATCCAAAGCCTTGTCATATGTAAGGTTCTGGCCGTAATTAAATGCCAGACATCTGTCAAGCAGGGAAAGCGCATCTCTCATGGAACCGTCGGCAAGCCTTGCAATAAAGCTGAGCGCCCTGTCCTCCACCTCATTTCCTTCAATGCCCGTCAGCTTCCTCATCCTGTCCGTCATCGTTTCTATGGACATTCTCCGAAAGTCATATCTCTGACATCTTGAAAGTATGGTGATAGGGAGTTTTCCGGGTTCAGTCGTCGCCAGTATGAAGATAACATATCCCGGTGGTTCCTCGAGGGTTTTTAAAAGCGCGTTGAAGGCGTTCGTCGAAAGCATGTGTACTTCGTCTATGATGTACACCTTGTACCTGCCCCTGGCCGGAGAATAGGACACCTCGTCAACTATGGTCCTGATATCTTCCACACCGTTGTTTGACGCGGCATCTATCTCGATGACATTCAGCAAAGACCCATCCTGTATACCTTTGCACATTGAACATTCCATGCATGGACTGCCGTCTTCCTTTGGGCTTTCACAGTTCACGGCTCTGGCAAAGATCTTTGCGACCGTTGTTTTTCCGGTTCCCCTCGTTCCGCAGAAAAGATAGGCATGACCTATCCTTTCCGTTTTTATCTGATTTTTCAGCGTTGTGACTATAGGATCCTGTCCGCATACATCATTAAATATTTCCGGACGGAACTTCCTGTAAAGAGCCTGGTATGCCAAGGTTTTAATCTCCGAAACTTATTCCCAGCATCTTTGCTTCCTTTATTATCGCCGCATCGGGAGCGAGCATTTTGAGCTTGCCGGCAACATCCTGCAGGGGAACCTTTACTATCTCGCGGTTCTTGTACCCTACCATGAAGCCGTACTCTCCTTTTAATATGAGCTTACCGGCCTCAGCTCCGAGTCTTGAAGCGAATACCCTGTCATAGGAATCCGGACTTCCGCCTCTCTGAATGTGTCCGGGCACCGTTACCCTGACTTCCTTGCCGGTCTTTTTCTGGATCTTTGCGGCTATCTCGTATGAAACCGAAGGATATTTTGATCCCTCGAGCTTATCTTTATATTCTTTCTTGGAAAGTTTGGCATCTTCCTTGCTTATGGCGCCCTCCGCCACAACTATGATGGTAAACTTCGCGCCTCTTTCCTTTCTCAAATTTATCGCATCTACCACCTTATTGATATCGTACGGTATCTCCGGTATCAGTATGATGTCGGCCCCTCCTGCCATACCTGCGTTCAGAGGAAGGAAGCCTACCTTGTGCCCCATTATCTCGACGATAAATACTCTTCCGTGTGAATCTGCGGTCGTATGGATATAATCTATGGTCTGGGTGGCTATATCTACAGCGCTCTGGAAACCGAAGGTCATATCGGTTCCCCAGAGATCATTGTCTATGGTCTTTGGAAGAGTCACTACATTGAGTCCCTCTTCAGACAGGAGATTGGCTGTCTTGTGTGTACCGTTTCCTCCGAGTATCACCAGGCAGTCAAGCCTCAGCTTGTAATACCAGTGTTTCATGGACTCAACCTTGTCAAGTCCGTTTTCATCCGGTTCCTTTATGGTCTTAAAGGGAACTCTTGATGTTCCAAGGATGGTTCCGCCTCTGGTGAGGATCCCCGAAAAATCCGATATGTCAAGCATTCTGTAGTTCCCGTAGATGAGACCCTTGTACCCGTCAAAGAAACCGAACATTTCGATCTGTTCGCCGCTGTTTACCAGTGACTTGACAACACCTCTCATCGCCGCATTCAGCGCCTGACAGTCTCCTCCGCTTGTTAAAAATCCTACTCTTTTCATCATGTCCCCCGTTCTGCACTGCAGTCTGAAGTTTTATTGCCTTTTGCAGCATGCCGGCAGTGCCCGGCATATATTTTTATTCCAAGAACCGTGTTCTGTTATTTTATCACAAAATAACGATTTAATATACCTCAATACTCGGTAAAAAACAGACATCCGAATGTGCCCGGTCCGCAGTTTACGGCAATGGCAGGAGAAGCACACTGGAAATAGATCTTGTCAAAATCAATCCTTTTTCTGATCATTTCCTCAACCCTTTTAAGCTCCCGCTGATCCATTCCGACATAAGTCACAAAAAGCATCCTCCTGTCTATCCTGCCCGGCACTCTGAAGACCGAAGAAACATACATATTCCAGGTTCTCTCCCTGGCTCCGAAAAACACTTTGCTCACGCTCATTTTTCCGTGTTTTAAGGCAAGTACCGGGTGGATCAGAAGCGCCTTTGTGATGTTCGCTATGCGGGCTCCTACCTGACTCTGACGCACGAGGAAATCCAGAGTATCCACTATGAAGCTTGTATAAACATGCTCCTTCATTCTTTCCAGTCTTTCGATTATCTTTGCCGGCTCCATTCCCTTTGCGGCAAGACGAGCGGCTTCGATCGCTATCAGTCCCTGCCCGCTTGACAGATGTCCGGAATCAAAAACAAATACATTGTCAAAATTACCCGCTGCTTCCTTTGTGGGATGATATCCGCTGTGATCCATTTTGCTTGAGATCGAAATGTGGATCACATTGTTTGCCAGTTCAAGCATCGAGGAAAAGAACTCCTCGCAGTCTTTGACTGAAGGCGGCAGAGTATATACCACCTCCTCATTATTCCTCTCCATATATGTCAGAAGACCCCTGGTTCCGATCTCAAGACCGTCCCTGAACAGGCCTTCGCCGGTTTTTACCATGTGAGGCATCGTTACAATGCCCAGTTCCTTCACAAGAGATCCGGGTATATCCGCGAGACTGTCTGCCGTTATCAGCACCGGAGCTTTCTTTTTGTGTTCCCTTATCCAGGATACGCTTTCCTTTTCCAGATTCTCACTGCTTCCCGTAACGATCACAAGATCTTTGGGCAAAAGTCTGTATAATTCTCTTTCTAACGCCTCACCGCTTATGGGTTTTAAAAGATACCCGTCAAATCCTTCCTTTTCATACATTGTTTCGACATCGGATCCCGCATTTGCCGTAAGCGCGACTATCACGCTCTCGCGGCTCAATCCGCCCGTCTGGTTTCTTATCCTGTGCATGCACTCAATGCCGTCCATTCCGGGCATCATATGATCCATCAGGATCACATTGTAGGATTCGTCCAGCGTTTTCTGCAGTGCCTCTTTCCCGGAAGCGGCTGTATCAACAACTATCTTTGTCTGTCTCAGAAGCTTCTCCACAACCATCAGATTTGAGGCCGTATCGTCAACTACCAGCACCCTTGCCCCGGGCGCTTCGAAGGATGCCGTATGACTGTTCAGCAGCCTGCTCTTTCTGTGTGAAGCCATATCTATCTCGCCGATCCCTTCACTTACCACTACCGGCTGCGGGATCTCGATCATGAAAGTGGATCCCTTTTTATAGATACTGTTCACAGTGACTTTGCCGCCCATCATCTCGACCAGTACCTTTACTATGGAAAGACCAAGACCTGTTCCCTCAATATGGCGGTTCTTGTCCTCATCAACTCTCTTGAACGCAGTGAAAAGATAAGGCAGGCTCTCTTTTTTGATACCCATTCCGGTATCGCTTACTATGTATACAACATTTACCCTGTCACCCTCGAGTTTTTCACATTGTATCTGCAGTTTGACAGAACCTTCCGAAGTATACTTAATGGCATTATTTAATACATTTATAAGGATCTGCTTTATCCTGACCTCATCTCCGTAAAGTTCCTGCGGAAGTTCCGGTGAGACATCGATGGTAAAATCAAGGCCCTTTTCCTTCGCGCGCAGCCACAGCATGTTGACCACATCCGAAAGCATGTCGCCCGTATTGTAATTGCCGCACTTCAGCTCCATCTGTCCGGATTCAAATCTTGACATGTCAAGAATATCATTGATAAGGGAAAGCAGCATTTTTCCGGCCGACTGTATATTTACGGCATCTTCATTTATTTCATCGGATGCGTTTTCCCTTAAGATCATTTCATTCAGCCCGATTATCGTATTTATGGGCGTGCGGATCTCATGACTCATGCTTGAAAAAAATCTGTTCTGGGAACGGTTCAGTTCCTCGATCTCCTTGGCCTGCTTCACTGCTTTTTCATTTTCAGCGATAAACATGCTGTTCTGGAACCACACCATTATGAATATAAGAAAACCTACCAAAAGCGCTGAAATTACCGTATCCAGAAACCACATGTTCCTGTCATGGACAGTAACAAGATCAGGATAAAAATACGCCACGGCAAATTCACCGGCAGCCGTCACCGTCATCAGACACAGGAAAAGCGTTCTTGCTTTTCCCTCCATTACGATACCGATATAAAGAAATGCGAAGGCGATCCATACGGCTGTGCCTCCTGTCAGGCCTCCGCCGCTGAAAAATGATACGGGAATAACGATGCATACAATGCCTATGGCATTGATCACGGAGCCCACATGCAGCCTGTGTTTTCTTACCGAGATGAGCGTCACTATCGGACCTATTATGATTATTCCCGCAAGAGCGAGGATCTCAGGCAGATTCTCGCCTATGATGATATCTCCTATAAGGACAAGAAACACCGCAATGATGGAGATAGTGGTCATAAGTACATAACGTCTCTCCGAAAAATCCCTGTCCGGATCCATGAGGCTTCTCAAAAACCTTTTTATCCTTCTCATCAGATCTGTCATTTGTCATCACCGCCTTCCGGAGCAAATTCCAATATCTCCTCTTCACTGCTCTCTTCGGCGCCGAGAAATTTCAAAAGTCCTGCCGAGATCTTTTCATACATTTCCATGGCAGCCGCGTGGCCGTTGTTTACGGTTGCTATATCCCCGTTCTTTGCGGCAGCTTCAAGTTCCTTTGCCATTTCGGAAAGACTGTCAGCACCTATCATTTTCGAGGTGCTCTTAAGGGCATGAACAACAACCGCATAGTTTTCAACATCGCATTCTGAAAGAAATCTCAACGCGTCCTGTCTCTTGCGCTCGGCATCCGCAGCGTACTGAAGAAGAAGGGATCTGTAAAATTCTTCATCATTTCCCGCATACCGCAGACCGTTTTTGATATTGATCCCGAGTTCTTCAAGTCCGGAAAGTCCACTCTCATCCGTACCTGCTTCATTTCCGGTATCACTGCCGGCATTTATGGCATATTTTCCCGTTTCATTTCCGGTATCCGATTCTTTTTTCAGCGGCAGTATTTCCTTCAGTCCATCCTCTCCGCCTTTTATTTTGGATGCGGGAAGTACTTTTCTTATAACCCTTTCAAGTTCCGTAAGTTCTATGGGCTTGCTGACAAATCCGTCAAAGCCCTCCCTTAAAAACATTTCCTTAGCCGAGCTTACGGCATTTGCCGTAAGGGCAACTATGGGGATATCTCTCTTGTCCTTCGAAAGCTCTGTTCTGATCCTCTTCATTGCTTCCACGCCGTCCATTCCGGGCATCATATGATCCATGAAGATGATGTCATAATCATTGATCCTCACAGCATCTATGGCTTCCTTTCCGGAATCCGCCGTGGCAACCTCTATCTCATAACGCGAAAATACACCCTTGGCAACGGTGAGATTCATAGGTTCGTCATCAACCACCAAAACCTTCACTCCCGGACAAAGGAGTCTTCCCTCCGTCTCCGTCTCATAGAGAGCCGGATCCGTATTCAGAAAATTAATGACCGGGAAGCAGTAAAAAGGTTTTCTCATGATCCTGGCGTGTGATCCTTCCGGAAGTTCGAAGTCTTCGTCCGCAACGATCGCTATAAGCGTGGTCTTTGCAAGATTTTCCATGAAAACACTGTCAGATTCGTATTCCTCTTTTCCGACAAAGAGATGAGTGAACTTTACGCTTTCGGACAGTCTCTTTAAGCCTTCGATATTGTCCACCCTGTGCATCTTCACCTTTAATCCGCAGACGATATCCCTGACCATGGCATTGTAATAATCCCTGACCTGGGGATGAGGAAACTTCTCAAAATGCAGAAACGCTCCTATTACGATCCTGTCCGGGTGATCAAGTTTCATGCATACATCTTCATCCACCACCTTCTGGGGTATGCTTATGCGAACCGTAGTTCCCTTATCCGGCTCACTCTCAATGGTAAGAAATCCGCCCAAAGATCTGACGAATCCGTTTACGATCGCAAGGCCAAGACCCAGACCGTTCGTGGACCTGCTCCTGCCCGAATCGGATTTAAAGAAGGAATCGAGTATCCTTTCCATCTCATAATCGTCCATTCCGATACCGGAATCAGAGACCTCTATGCACAGGTTTATCCCGTACTCCCTGGGTTCGGATGTTATATGAACATATACCCCACCCTCTTTGGTATATTTAAGTCCGTTGTTTATAAGGTGCCAGAGGATCTTTTTGAGTTTGTTGACATCCGTGTTCATGACCACGGGGATCGAAGCGTCCACATCAATGATCAGTTCCGGACCCTTGCCCATGCTTGATGAAAATCCGGTCACCAGATCGTTTATGAGAGATGAGAGCATATAATCCTCGGTATTGTTCACAAGCTTGTCCATGTCTATCTCGGAATAATCCAGGATGTCACTTATCTGCTCACCGACGCGGCGTCCGGCGTCATAAACCGAATTGAGATGCTTTTTGATCTCTTCATCATCTTCTTTTTCTATGCATATCTCAGTCAGACCCACGACTGCGTTCACCGGGGTTCTGATCTCATGTGAGATATTTGCCATGAAATCATTCAGGCCTTCCGTCATGCTTTTTAAAAGCGTGATCTCCTCGCCGGATCTTTTTAAGACCTCATGCCATTTATCGATGACTACGCATGCGACCCATCCGGCCAGTCCCACCAGAAAAAGATGAAGGAGAGATCTTGATACAACCAGACTGTCAAAAACCTCTCCCGAAGCGATCATGGATAAAATACCGTATAAAAAAGTGATGTAATAGGAGAATATACAGAGTATGATAAGAGATTTCATACCCGTCATGATATAGATCATTATGACTACGGCCATTACGCCGGCCAGATCAAAAGTGGAGGTCTGATGGATACCGTAAAAAAAGAAGGTTGCCATCATAAGGAGCGAATATGTCCATATCCTGACATCCGGAGTCAGAAGATCTCCGATATGAAGGAACCATGCCAGTATGAGTCCCGCCATTATCAGAAAGATCGCCCATTTTTCCCAGTTCATGAGCAGCGACTCGCCTATAAGGATCACTCCGAACAGCGAATAACTGATGAGGATCGTCATCTGCGATGACTTAAACATCTCATTTCTTTCAAAACTTTTTTTCATGATCCGTTAAAACTCCCTCATGTTAAAATCTTTGTCCTCATCTATCATCGTAAGCATTATGTCGGCAAGTTCGGGATCGAACTGGACACCCTTGCCTTTTTCAATCTCGCCTCTGATCACTTCCTGTGAAAGTACATCCCTGTAACTTCTCCGGCTGCTCATGGCATCATAGGCATCGGCAACAGCGATTATGCGCGCCTCCAACGGGATATCGTCCCCTTTGAGATTGTCTGGATATCCGCCTCCGCCGTATTTCTCATGATGCCACCTCGCGCCCGTTGACAACGCAGGCATCTCCTTTATCTTCTGAAGGATCCTTGCTCCCATTACGGGATGATTCTTTATGCTCTCAAATTCTTCATCGGTTAGCTTTGAGGGCTTATTGATTATGGCATCCGGCACACCTATCTTTCCGACATCATGCAAAAGCCCCATCATATAGATCTGATCCAGTTCTTTTCCGCGATATCCCGCTCTTTCAGCTATATCTCTTGAATACAGCGCCACACGGCTTGAATGCCCGTTTGTATATGTGTCCTTTGCATCTATTGCTTCTGCCAGCGCCTGTACCACATGGATGAAAAGACGCTCATTCTCCTTGGTCTTTTTGTCCACTTCATTTTCAAGGCTCTTCTGCAGATGACTCAGTTCTATGATATGTTTAACCCTGATGGTAAGAACCTCCGGAACAAACGGCTTTTTTATAAAATCAACAGCTCCGAGAGACAGTCCTTTGGTCTCCGACTCCGCATTTTCATCCGCTGTCAGAAATATGACCGGTACATCGGACAGTTCCCCGTTTCCTTCGTGAAGCCTCCGCAAAGTCTCAAATCCATCCATCCCGGGCATGTTGATATCCAAAAGGATCAGATCCGGGGTCCCGTTCTCACCCACATAATCAAGCAGGGCCTGTCCGGACTTAAGCGCCGTGACTCTCATGTTCGCCTTGCTTAATATATGTCCCGCCATCTTCAGATTACTTGTATCATCATCTACCACTATCACCCAGTCAGCCATAATAAAAACCTCCTGAAAATACACCCTTAAACACTTAATTTTATCATGAAACTCGCCCTGTTACAATCAAAACAGACGGATTCATCCCGCCATTTCATCCCGCCGGACAGTCGGTATGGTTGACTTTAAGTTGTTTTCCGCTTTATAATTAACGGTATATTTTGCAGACGTATCGAAGTGGTCATAACGGGGCGCACTCGAAATGCGTTTGCCCTCCGGGGCACGAGGGTTCGAATCCCTCCGTCTGCGTTCGGTAAAAAGCGACCCTTTGGGGTTGCTTTTTCTCAAACATTAAAGGAGAGTATCATGAAAAACAGATGCGACCGGGGTTTTTCCCTGGTCGAGATAATTGTGGTGATCGCCGTCATGGCTGTCCTTGTCGGCGTGCTGACACCGCAGTATCTCAGGTATGTCAAAAAGACCAGAAAAGCAAATGATCTTGTTACCGCAAGAGAGATCGGAAATTCCTACAACATCCTGACTGTAGATGACAAGGTGATCAGACAGTGGACGGATCTGTGCAGGCTGGAGAGCGACGGTAATCTTGACGGCTCGGGCAGATATTATTATATGATAGCCTATGCCGACGCAGACGACAGCGATCATCCTTTCAATGTAAAATGCAACCACCTCCACAGCGATGAAATACCAGGATACACAGAGAGCGATCTGAACTCTCATTTACAGTCACTTTTTGACCGTTCACTTTCCGAAAAGGATGTCCGGATGAAATTCAAAAATCCAGGCGCGATCGACCAGTGGATCATAGCTGTAGACGGCGACGGGAGAATGCATGTACTTGTCGGGACCGGATTCGACGGATCCCAGTCATACATCTCCGAGGACGGAAATCCCGAGGGACTGTCAACCGGATGCTACGAGCTGTGGCCAAATACTTTTGAAGAATATGACGGCTTATAAAAAAAGACCTCCGTTTAGGAGGTCTTTTTCTGCTGCTTTTCCTGATCGATTATCTTCTGATACCGCTCCACCTCTTCCTTTATCACTCCGGAAAGCATGATCATGCATATCAGATTCGGAACAGCCATCAGGGCGTTCATTATATCCGAGAAATTCCAGACAAAATCCAGTGCCTGCGTGGCACCGACATATACTATGAGTGAAAATACCACCCTGTATACGATCATATATTTAAGATTCGGAACAAGATATTCAAATGCCTTTTCTCCATGGTATTCCCATCCGATGATCGTGGAGAACGCAAACAGCACGATACCTATGGATACTACATATTTTCCGACAACACCCAGAGCGCTTTCAAATGCCGCCATGGTAAGACCCACGCCCTGAATGGGTGTGCCGTCCGCGCCGACGGTTCCCAGCACTCCGGAAGATGCGATCGTAAGACCCGTTATCGCACAGACTACTATGGTATCAAAAAATGTTCCGGTCATGTTGATGTAGCCCTGACGGACACAGTCATCAGTCGTAGCGGCTGCAGCAGTTATGGCTGCGGAACCCATTCCGGCTTCATTTGAAAAACATCCTCTTGCAACGCCGTAGCGGACAGAATTCATGACGCTTACCGTGATGGTTCCCAAGACACCTCCTCCTACGGCCTTCGGATTAAAAGCCATGACAAGGATCTGATAAATACCGGCCGGAACATTCCTGATATTTATTATTATACAGAGGATACCGGCAATGACATAAAAGATCGCCATCGCGGGAACAACTATGCTTGAAACCTTTGATATACTCTTGATGCCTCCGACTATGATAATAAGAGCAAGTATTGTTATGATCACGCCGGCCGTTTTCTCTGACATTCCGAAGCTTGTTTCCAGCGCATCGGATATTGAATTTGCCTGGGTCATGTTTCCGATGCCGAAGGATGCCAGAACCGTAAAAAGCGCAAACAGAAATGCCATCACCTTTCCCAGACCTTTATTCTTCAGACCGTTTCTCATCGTAAACATAGGACCGCCGGACATCTCGCCTTTTTCATTTGTTTCACGGTACTTGACCGCAAGCATACATTCGCTGAACTTGCTTGTCAGTCCGAAACAGGCGGACAGTATCATCCACACCAGCGCTCCGGGGCCTCCCGCAAACATGGCAGTCGCAACGCCGACTATATTACCTGTTCCGATGGTAGCGGCAAGCGCTGTCATCAGACAGGCAAAGGGCGATACATCTCCCGTGCCTCTTTTTGTGGTCCTCGCCTCCCTGCTCATCACGCTCTTTAATGCGTATCCCAGATTGCGCCACGGGCGGAACTTCAGCTTCACTGTAAGGAACGCTCCCGTTCCCACAAGCAGTACCAGCATCACCGGTCCCCATACAAAGCTGTCGATGTCGCTTACAATTTTGTTGGCTGTTTCGAAAAATGAATCCATAAAAAACTCTCCTCTGAAAATTTTTAAAAGATGACAGCAGAACCGTCCCTCTGTCATACTTTGGTTATTTTACCAAAAAATGTTCATTTTGCAAACGGTCCGGGCAGAACAGCGCCGCTTCTTTTATTGCCGTAATAATCCGTATCAAATATTATTTCCGAACCGTCCGGGTTTTCAAATCGCTGTTCCGGCTCAAATGCCTTGCCGAGAATGTCACTGGTTATCAGATCACATCTGAAATCGCCCAGCAGGTCATATGCGTTGGTCTCTGCCTTAAGATCTTCTCCGTCTTTTACAAGCCTTACATATACTTTGTCTTCGTTATTTATGAGATTATGCTTCTCCTTATTGTATATCTGCGCGCCGTTAAAATACGCGTTTCCGTCTACCCACACAGGCAGATGTCCGAAATGATATTTACCCAGTTCCATCATGTTCGGCTCTTCATCCATCTTAAAATTTTCTATCCACTCATCATATGTCGGGAAGATATCAAACGGTGAAGTTCCCGCATGCTCATAATCCGGCTCCTTCGGCGTTTTACTGAACTCCTTCACCGGGTATTGCTGGACAAAGATATTGTTGTAAACCCTGTCATCGCCGTGGAGGATGGTCATGAAACCGGCCACCTCTGTCCTGTGGCGGATGTGATAGGGCGTATAGCGGGGCTCTCTCTGGCCGTTGACTATGCTGTCAACGCCGGAATCGATGAGGCCGAAGGAGCCGCACATCAGGTTGTGGACGATGGCCAGTCCCTCACTGGGCATAACCACGGAAACCTTTGACAAAAGCAGGTTGTTGTCTATCAGGGTCGGACCGTGGCCCACCTCCACAAAAACATCACAGGAAAACATGGCGCCCTCTGCCTTCACGGCACCCTCCGGCGGCATGTTGTCATGCATCAGATTCTGTGTGACTCTCGCTCCCTGTGCCTCCCAGTCAAGCCAGACACCCATTATGCAGTTATGTATATGATTTCTCCTGATCGTCACATCTATTGCCGCATGCAGCTTGATGCCGGCTGTTTCAGCTCCGCCGAGCTGCTGTGAATTGCAGATATGATGT
>JAILOK010000033.1 GCA_024690825.1 Lachnospiraceae bacterium
GACCTGATCCCCCAGGCCGACGGCACCTACCAGTTAAAGCACGGGGACAATGAGAATATACTCACCGCAGAGATCGACGGTAACAAACTTACCATCACCCTTCCCAGCGGTACATGCATGACCTTCGTGACGGAAGAGTGAGGCCAGAAAACATGCTATGCCCCTGCGGTTAAGGAGCATAGCGTGTGACGCAACCGGTAATCAGTGATACATATAAGTAATGATTTTTTTCAGATTATCCATATTCCTTTTCCCTGTATCTTTATAGTCTTTAGTCAGAGATGGATTCTTCACAAGAAAATTCAAAAATTGTATTGACGATTCTGCAGAAAAGCGATAATATACAAACACAGTTTTACAGATAGTTATCTATTTACCGATGTTATCAGGAAATGTGAATGCTTTTTTGTGTGCATTTTACTTTCTGTCAAAACATCGGCTTCTTTTTTCTTACTCAAAACCCGATGTTCGACAAACCGCACCTTGAAAATTTCATCCGTAAATTTATCGGGTGACCAAACGGGGCAGCACAGCGAAGACCTGTGTAAGCCGAAAATATCAGGCATCCCAAGCCTGACTCTTTCGGCCTGTGCAGTTAGCGTGCCGGGGAGGGAGCTCGCGGAACAGCCATATACCTGGCCGGTGGCTGTTCCCTGATAAAGATTGCGACACAATCCGTAAAAAAGACTCTTATGGGGTCTGTCAAATAAAACAGCGTTGTCACTACAATAAAGTGACGGATAGGAGAATCTATGAAAGAAGAAATTATTTCTATGTGCAGTGCAGTTGATAAGACAACAGTTCTAACTATATATTCTACACCCTTTTCAGACTATACCAAAAAAAACGATCCCATGCTGGCACGTTTCTTAAGCCTGACGAACCAGCTGGGGACCGACAGATTCCTGGGCCTGCAGCTTTCACCCGATCAGAAAGCTGCTAATGAGATCACGGTATTTTCCGGCTGCCGGGAATATGACCGGGACATTGAAAATGGGGATATGGAAGATATTTTTAACAAGACAATCTGCCCGACAGATGAAGATTATAACTGGCTCTTTGAAAACAGTGCAACGGTAAAAGGGTGTTCAAAGGCTGAAAACCTCTTTAATGAGGGGCGCAGGGTATATGCCATAACTTTTGAGCCGGAGGAGACAGGTGATACAGAGCCGGATATATCTTCCGAACAGATGGGTAAACATTTCATGGAACTTATCACGACACTGCTTAAGGAAAATGCCGTTATCAGGCTGCTGTCAAACGGATATTTCCTTTTCAGTCTGCCGGATGTGATACCTTTAAGACTACGCAGCCTGATATCAATGTCATTTCCTGATAATACAACATACCATGAGATTTTTTCCAAGCCGGAGAAAAACACCGCTCCCTGTCGCATATCCGGAAAATGCTTTAACCTGAGCCTGGCCCTTTTATGGAATACGGTGCATTACTGGGCAGAAGAGACAGACGCAGCTATTACGTTTGATATAGATGAGCCGCTTTCACTTTCAAGCAGTGTGGTGTATAGACTGAAGCATGAGCTTGATCTGCCGTATGAAGAAATAGAAAAGTACAACAGTGTTACGATCGAAGAGCTGGAGCTCAGTGTCCGTTCCTATAACTGCTTAAAACGTGCCGGCGTAAACACTGTCGGAAAGGCTTTGTACATGGATGATGATGAGCTGATTAAGGTCCGCAACCTGGGATCAAAGTGCAGGGATGAAGTAAAGGAGCGCCTGTTCGAATATGTAAAATGGGACAAGTCACATACCAAAGCGGATCATAAGAAAGAAGTCACTGACTACAGAGAAAAACTTGATTCCCTAATCGGCCTTAAAGATGTAAAAGAGCAGGTCCGCAAGATCACCGCCTTCGCAAATATGAAGGAGGATATGAAGGCCAGGGGTCTTGGAAATCTTCCGATCTCGCTGCACATGCAGTTTGTCGGAAATCCGGGAACAGCCAAAACAACGGTTGCCAGACTCGTTGCCGGAATTTTCCGGGAGATAGGGCTTCTTTCAAGAGGTGAGCTTATAGAAGTCGGTCGGGCTGAACTGGTGGGCAGGTATGAAGGCCAGACTGCGCCGAAAGTTAAGGAAGTCTTTGAAAAGGCAAGGGGAAATGTCCTTTTCATTGATGAGGCATATTCTCTTTTGGAAGAGTGGGATGGCGCCTACGGCGATGAGGCTATCAATACCATCGTACAGGAGATGGAGAATAACCGTGAGGATGTCATAGTCATCTTTGCAGGATATCCTGACAAGATGGAAGAATTTATATCCCGAAATCCGGGGCTCAGGTCAAGGGTGCCCTTCAAATTGGTTTTCCATGACTATTCGGAAGTGGAGCTCGTGCAGATCGCAAAAGCTGCAGCTAAAGAGAATGGCTTTAGTATAGATGAAAGCGCCGAGATTTCTCTGACAAAGCTTTGCCGGAAGGCGGCATGCAATTCCGAATTGGGCAACGGGCGTTTCTGCAGAAACCTTGTGGAGCATGCGATCCTCAATTATGCCGCGAGGGTATACGGTGATGACAATCCTTTTGTGGCAAGAGATTTCGTACTGCTTGATGAGGACCTGTCGGCACCTGTGGATACAGAGATTTCCAGAAGGAAGTGCATCGGTTTCCACAATGTTGCCTGATGATGCGGCAGCATATCATATAAACGACAGCTGTTCATTCTCGATGTGTATATCCAGCTCCGGCATTTCCAGCTCCATCACAGCTCTGAAACTGTCACCCATCCAGGAAAAGATATCTTCCTCTCTTATCATAAGCGGCATGCGGTCATGGATGCGTTTCATGGATTCATTGGCATCTGTGGTTATTATGGTAAAATGCTCCATATCTTCGTACAGACGGTATATCCCCGCCAG
>JAILOK010000044.1 GCA_024690825.1 Lachnospiraceae bacterium
TCAAGGGACTGGTCCCTTGCAGGTTCTTAGGGCAGCGCCCTAAGCCCTCGGAGAGCCTGTCGGTATCAATATCTACATTTTCAAGGTTCTTTAGAGCCTTTTTTCTTTGGCTCATTTTTCCATAGCGGACTTTACACTATCCATAATTATACACTATTTTGATGACAGGGTGACAGGGGGACGGTTCTGGTGACAACTTTTTTCTGGAAAGGTGTCACCAGAACCGTCCCCCTGACACCAGAACCGTCCCTCTGACACACTCTGCTAAAAAAAGATGACAGAAGAACCGTCCCCTTGTCATCTATTACAATTATAGGAATTGGCTGTTGTAGAGGACGGAGTAGAAGCCGTTTTTGGACAGCAGTTCGGTGTGTGTCCCCTGTTCCATGATATGACCGTCCTTCATCACAATGATGTTGTCGGCATTTTTGATCGTGGAGAGACGGTGGGCTACAATAAATGAAGTGCGGCCCTCCATCATTTTTGCGAAGGCATCCTGGATCTTCATCTCGGTGCGGGTATCTATCGAGGAGGTTGCTTCATCGAGGATGAGCATCGGAGGCAGAGCGAGCATTAGCCGGCTGATGCACAGAAGCTGTTTCTGGCCTGCCGAAAGGGTATCGCCGTTTCCGGTCAGAATCGTGTCATATCCGTTCTCGAGGCGCCTGATGAAGCTGTCCGCATGGGAGAGCTTTGCCGCATTTATTATTTCTTCATCGGAAGCGTCCGGTTTTCCCATGGCGATGTTTTCGCGCACGGTACCGTTTTTCAGCCAGGTATCCTGCAGCACCATTCCGAAGAGCGAGCGGAGATCGTCCCTCTTCATTTTTTTCGTATCGTTGTCTTCTATCAGGATCTTTCCCGAATCCGTGTCATAAAATCTCATCAGAAGATTTATCAGCGTGGTCTTGCCGCAGCCTGTGGGACCGACGATTGCAGTCCTTGTGCCGGGACGGGCCGTCAGGTTGAAGTTTTCGATGAGAGGCCTGTTCTTATTATATGAAAAGCATACATCCCGAAACTCCACTTTTTTTGTGCCTGTATCGCCGCTGCATAATAAAGGCGTTTCGGGATCCGCACTCTGTGAAGGCTCGTCAATGAGGGCCAGAAGTCTTGACGCGCAGGCAATGGCGTTCTGCAGTTCCGTTACGACTCCGGATATCTCGTTAAAGGGTTTTGTATACTGGTTCGCATATGACAGGAAGCTTACCAGACGCCCGACGGTGAGCATGCCTTTGATGGCGGCCAGTGCTCCGGTCACTCCAACAAGAGCATAGACGATGGAATTTACGAAGCGGGTGCAGGGATTGGTCAGTGATGAAAAGAAAAGCGCCTTCAGTGAAGAACTTTCAAGCTCCGAATTGATGCCGTCAAATTCCTGCAGGGCATCATTCATGTGATCAAAGGCCAGAACAGTCTTTTCATTTCCGATCATTTCGTTGATAAGAGATGTAAGCTGTCCGCGCTGCTTTGACTGCACGGTGAACATGCTGTAGGTGCGCTTTGCAATAAAAGATGCCACAAAGAAAGACAGCGGTGTGACGAACACCACGGCAAGGGTTATCCACGGATTAATGGTTAACATAAATATTAAAGTCCCCAGTATGGTCATTGCACTGGTAAAAAGCTGGGTAAAGCCCATGAGCAGACCGTCGGAGAACTGATCGGCGTCCGCAATGACGCGGCTTACCATATCGCCGTGGCTGTTTGAATCGATATAGCTTAAAGGCAGGCTCTGGATCTTTGCGAAGGCCTCTTTTCTGATATCCTTTACGACACTGAAGGCAATGTGGTTGTTGCATATGTTCATGAGCCACTGAAAGAGTGAACTTAAAAGGACAGTGATGCCCATGATAATAAGAACATGAATAAGTCCGGAAAAATCCACTTGTCCTGGACCGAGTACATTGTCGACTGCCTTTCCCGTAAGAACCGGAATATAAAGCGAACCGGCCACCGACACGGACGCAAAGGCCAGTGAAAGGGCGATGAGCAGCCTGTATCTTGCGACTCTTTTCAGGACTCTTTTCAATGTATTAAGCTGTGATCTTTTGTCATGTCGAAAACTGCGTTTCATAGATCTCCCTGTATATCTCACATGTCTTTAACAGTTCATCATGGGTACCGAGTGCCGCGGCCTGCCCGTTTTCCATCACAAGTATGCGGTCACAGTTCATGACCGAGGAGGCGCGCTGTGAAACGATGAATGTTGCCGGATGTCCATTCAGTTCCCGTAAAGCCTCGCGGAGCTTTGAATCCGTTGCCATGTCAAGAGCGGATGCCGAGTCATCGAGTATGAGGATCTGCGGATCCATAATAAGAGCGCGCGCGATCGTCAGCCTCTGTTTCTGTCCTCCCGACAGATTCTTGCCGCCCTCTGTGACATCCCTTTGAAGTTTTTTGGGATCGGCTGTCACAAAATCAAAGGCCTGAGCGGTCTTTAAGGCTTCAAACATTTCATTATCCGTTGCATCGTCTTTTCCATATCGGAGGTTATCCGCTATGGTCCCCGAAAACAGGACGGCATTCTGGGGAACTATCCCGATGTGGCGGCGAAGCGATGCTAAAGTGATGTCACGCACATCGGTTCCGTTTATCTTTACCGTGCCCTTTGTTGCATCGTAAAATCTCGGTATCAGATTGACGAGAGAACTTTTTCCCGAACCGGTGCCACCTATGATGCCGAGGCTTTCACCCGGCATGACTTTGAAGGATATATCGCTCAATGATTCTTCCGAGCCTTCAAGATAGGTTAAATGCACATGATCAAACTCGACTGACGGTATGCCGGGATCTTTTTCGGGGAGAGTTTTTTCTCCGTCCTTCATAGCGGGTTTTATATCAAGTATATCCGCCACCCTGTCCGTACAGGCAAGGGCGCGGCTTATGGTCACGATGAGGTTTGCGAGTTTAATAAGTTCGACGAGGATCTGTGACATGTAGTTTACAAGGGCAATAAGTTCGCCTTTTGTTATCACGGCAGTATCAACCTTCAGAGCGCCTGTGTACAAAAGTACTATGGTTGCGGCGTTTATTATTATGAAGGTGACGGGGTTTAAAAGTGCCGAGATCCTGCCGACTTTTCTCTGCATGAGGTTTAAGGAATCGTTTTCGTCATTGAATGCGTCGAGTTCTTTTTTTTCATGACGGAAGGCCCGTATCACCCTGACGCCCTCGAGATTTTCGCTTGTACGGTCAAGTATAGCGTCAAGTTTCTGCTGGACTTTTTTGTACATCGGCATGGTAAGCGCCATGATGCCGACCACGATAGATGTGAGAAGAGGGATAGTAACGACGAAGGTCAGAGCTTCTTTTGCGTTTACGGTGAAGGCCATGAGCATGGCACCGAATACGATGAAGGGTGAACGAAGGAAAAGACGCAGGAACATGTTGACACCTGCCTGGGCCTGGTTGATGTCGCTTGTCATCCTGGTGATCAGTGTGGGGGTTTTAAGTCTGTCAAGCTGTGAATAGGAAAAAGTGCCGATGTGTTCAAATACACTGTGGCGGAGCTTTGTCGAAAAGCCGACTGCAGCCTTTGCCGCAAAGTATTGGGCAGTAAGAGAAGAAGACAGGCCCACGACGGCAAGGAGCAGCAGGATGAGACACATTTTCCAGATGTGAGGCATATCCGAGGCTGCGATGCCCTGATCTACGATCGATGCCATGACGAGAGGCACGAAGAGCTCGAAGATGGCTTCGAGCATTTTAAAAAGCGGCGCGAGGACGCATTCTTTCTTATAATCTTTAAGGAAAACAAGTAAGCGTTTCATGATATCTATTCTATTCAGGTGTCACAAACTGATTTTCAAAACGACCCACGCTCCGCCGCTGTCGAGCTAACTTCCAACTTCGATTAAGCCTGAATGGGAAGTTCGGCTGCGCCTCTCTCCCCACAGGCTAAATCATCGTAGAAAAATATCTCTCGTTGCTGCGCTGACGGGTCTCTTTTGAATAATCAGTTTGTTTCGCCTGACGAAAGAATTGATCAGGCGATTGACTTGTACATCAAGTATTGCAGTTGACATTGCAAGTTTAAGTATAATATAATGTGTGGGTTAAGTCAAAAAACGCTGTTGTAGCACAGTCGGTAGTGCGCCGCATTGGTAGTGCGGAGGTCTCCAGTTCGATTCTGGACAGCAGCATAGGCTCGGAACTCAGTAAACAGGCGGGTTCCGAGTTTTTTATTTGTAAACAATTTTGGTTTATTTATTAAATTTACCATAATATTTACCATAATTAGAAACAAAAAAATGGGGATACCCATTGCTGAGTATCCCCATATATTTATTTTTTGATGTCAGTTGTCGAAGCCGGGACAGGTATCATATTAGCAGTCCAGATAGCATTCGTCGCCGCCTGCTATATTTTTCAGTTCCGAATCATCAAGATCAATATCGGCCAGTTCTGTCATGTATGCTTCAGCTTCTTCTTTGGTAATTGAAAAACCATCAGCCTTTGCCAGTTTCATTAATTCTTCCGCAGTCTCACACTGCATAGCCTTCTTAACCTGTTCCTTTGTCAGTTCATTTTTGTTTATTGCCATAATTTCCCTTAATAGTTTTTGATATTTCAAATTCTCTATTCGCAGGCAAAATCGGATCTGTACCTTTTGACCATCTACCACATTATACTATAACCGAAATCAAAACACATCAAAAAAGATGACAGAAGGACCGTCCCGCTGTCACAAAAAATTATGTACCTTTTGTCATTTTGTTCGTATGATCAGTATGGAAGACCGTTGGGATATCATAAGGAGGAAGTATAAATGAGACAGCATTGGAAACGTGTTCTGGCATTGCTTTTATGTTTTGCAATGGTCTTTAGCACGAATTTCAGCATGAACAGTAAAGCCGTATTTGCGGATGAGGCTGATACGACGATTGAAGCCGTAAGCGAAGAAGCGGCCGGAAACGAAAACGATGTAAATGAGGAAACCGTATCATCGGAAGATGCAGCGCCGGAAGAAACGGTGTAATCGGAAGATGCGGCACCGGGAGATACAGTATCGGAAGAGGGTACTCCCAAAGAGACTGTTTCGGAAGAAGGCATTCCGGAAGAGACCATATCGGAAGAGGCAATCCCGGAAGAGACGGTGTCAGAGGACGGATTCCCGGCTGAAGAGAATGCCGAAAACGAACCGAAGATCGATTTTGATGTTTCAGAGATATCAATGAATGGCGCAGAGATATCCCTTGGTTTTGATGATGAACAGTTTACTGTCAGTATGGCAGTAGTGGTTTCAGAGAACGGACCTGATGAGGGATATGACGGGTGGATAAATGATGTTTTTGAAAATGATGAGCTCTCTGTTCCTTTAAGATCAACGACGGAGTTTGGTAAATACACGGGCGATCCCGAACTGGAGATCGTTGTTTCCGAAGATCATATTTTTAAAAAGGATGATGATGGTTTTGAAAAATTTGCGGTATCCCAGATAAATGCGGCAGACAGCACATACAGTCTGAACTACAAAGATGAGTTGATGCCGGAATCCATAATATTTGAATCCATCAGAAAAAATCAGACACTTTTTGCTTCACTTAAAGAGCACGAAGTAAAATACAATGCGTTCAGAGAATTATATGAAGAAAACTGCAAGGTGACGCTTAGCGCAAATCTGGATATTTCTTCTGCTGACGCATCAAAGGATGCAACGGCAGAGACGGAGGTGGAGATAACGCTGACAAATCTTGATGTCATCGTTTCAGCAAATGAACTTACTTTGACATCAACAAAGATGGAAGAAGGTAACACTCTCTCCCTGTATTTTAAAGCAGATCATGTCGATGGCTTGGATGGGTTTGAGAAGTGGAATATCACATCTCAAAACAGCGTATGCGGAGCATTTGGTACCACTTTGAACTCCTCTTCAACTGTCAGTGCAAATGTTGAATTCAACACCGGAAACGGAAAGATATATATCAAGGATGTTAAACCGCTGATGGAAAGTGGTGAAGACTGGTGTAATGTTTTCCGCAAATATGTAACCCCCGGTGTGACCTTTGTCCCCGAAGGAAAAGACAGGGGCGCCGATATGACAGTTGTCAACGAGGATGAAGAACTGACAGTTACACAGGCGGGTACGACAGTCCTTTATGATGATTATGATTACTGGGATGGTACACCGTTAAATTTTAAGGATTCATTTACTGTCAAAATCGGTAATACGGATGTTTTGGGAAGCTTTCTCCGCGAGCGCTTAATGTTCCTGTATGCAGTAGATGACAGTACTGCATGGAATGAGGTGTTTCCTGAAAACCTCCATGCAGGCCAGAAGATCAGTATATCTGTAAATTACTGGGCGAAAGAAGAAAAACTGAAGACTCCCAAAAGCGGCCCGATCACTTTCCAGATCGCAAAGCAGCCGGTGGTTGTAAGACTTAAGAAACCCGAAAAGTTTACACCGACTGAAAGTGAAAAAAGTCCTGCAAAGGTCTACGGCAGCAGGCAAGCTTGAAAACATAAATATCAGTATCCCGGCTTCATATACTGTCTATTTCAATGTCAGTGACAATGATCTGAAGGAAGGAAATGTCAGCATGAACTATACGCTGGCAGCATTGCCCGAGGCAGATCTTGTGATCGGACAAAGCGTAGAGGTAGGCTTTTATTCCGCAAAGACCGGAAAGAGCATATCAGACAATATGCTCGTGGCAGCAGATAAACTTAATGGTATCAGGATCACGGTCTCTTCTGCGACAGCTCCGAAGGAGTTTAAGTATTTTGATGCCTATTTTGACAACAGTGACAACAAGAGTACGACTTTGCTGAAGGAGAACGGCGGATTTACCGATACATTCGTTCCCGGAGAGGGATGGGTATACACCTTTAATCTGGCTGACGCCTATGAAAAATCTGAAGGAAAGGCATCGATCAAGCTTTACGGTTCGGATACGGAATACATCGACGAGTTTTCCGGAAAGGCGAAGATAATCTCAACGGGCGGCGTCACGGTCAGCGTTGCAAGCATAAAACCGGTGGTCTATGACGGGTACGAGATCTATGCAGAGAATGATCCGAAAGCATATTACAAAGACGGTTCTGTTAAGAAGAATATTTCGCCGAAACTGAATGTAAAGATCGTAAACTTTGATTCCGGAGCCGTGCTGGTACCGGGAACGGATTATTCATTGTCTTACAAGAACAATGTCAATGCGGTCACATCAAAAACGACCGACAAAAAAAGCCCCATGGTGGTCATAACGGGAAAGGGGAATTATAAAGGAATAAAAGTGACTGTCCCGTTTATGATCCTGCCGGCAGATATGAGCGAATTTGCAAAAATAAAGGCGGGTGGCAGCAAATATGTCAAATATGGAAAGAGGGGCTTCGACGCAAAACTCACGGTTGTGGCGGGCAGAACAAAGAAGAAGCTTAATAAAAAAACGTATGACCTCATTTATTATACCGCAGACGGTAAGGTGACGGACGCTTCGAACTATACCAAGGATCTGACCTATGCGACCGAGTTTCTTGTGACTGCCAGGGCAAAGGATGACCAGAACTATACCGGAGAGACAGTTTTTGATGAAGACGGCCATGTGTGGGGTGTCCCGGGCTCATCGAAAAAACTGAAGGTTAAAGGTACAAATAAAGGCGATTTTGCAGAAAATAAGAAATATGAGGAGTTTTTCAAGGAAGATTCCATAACGGCGCAGGACAAGAGTAAAACGGTTATACCTGTCGGAGACAGAAGCAAGGCAGGCGTCTGGTATGAGGACACAGCCGGAGAAAAAGTAAAGGGACAGAAGATCATTGAAGGAGCGGGTACTCATTACCTTTATGTCGGTCCTGATTATGATAATGTGGAGAATCTGGAACCGGAGCAGCTGATCTTGCCAAAGATGCCTATGTCCTTGGCGTATCCCGGCTTGCCGGAAATAAGATGGTGCCGAAGGCCATAGTCGTACAGGATGAATGGAAATCATCATGGAAAAAGCAGTCTGACGGAACATATGTGGATAACGGCAATTTCTATGAGGCTTCTTTGAAGGAAGGAAAGGACTATTCTCTTGAGAATGTCAAAAAGTATGATAAAGACGGAAAAGAGGTTCAGGACGATAAGGATACATACTATATGACCGCGGATGTCACTGCAAAGAATACTGATCTGTTTAAAGGAAAGGTCCCGGTGAAGGTCGATGTTTACGGTAAAGAGGTAAAGGATGTAAAGATCACAAGGATCTCCGATAACAAAGCAACATCAACAAATGCGGTAACAGACAGCAGTGGGAAACATTATGTCATGTTTAGGGGAACGCAGGAAAACGAAGGTGAGGATATGTCTGTATGTCCGAGAGTAGTTGAGATAGTGATCGTTTATAAGGACGGAAGCCAGTCGGATCCCATCAGACCTAAGGATCTAAACGGCGATCTGGCAGATGATCCGAGGTTTTTTATCGATGCAGCAGACATAGGAAATATCACAAATAAAGCAGAGATAGTATTCAGATTTAAGGACGGAACGATGGGACCGACGGACAAGATATACACAGCGAGATACAGTATAGTCGGTCAGGACAAGTTCCCTAAATAAGAGCAACTGTACTGACATCAGGACGGGAAGCCGGCAGTAAACCGGTTCCCGTCCTTTTTTTTCGTACAAACCGGATAATTGAGACGACATCAAATTGACGCAGTTAAAAAGACCGTGTGATATAGTCGGGGATGTAATTGTGTCAAGTCTTTTATGAAAGACTTGACACGCAAGGATTGCCGCCGATGAGAAGCAGCTAAAGCTGCGCGGCGGCAAGCAGGCAAGCCGCTTAAAGCGGCTCACAAATAAGGGAGGATTGAATTATGATCTATTACGAAGCAGTTTTCAATTACAACCTGAAGGAAGAAGATGAACAGGATGCGTTAAGGAAAAAGGTGTCGGAACGCATAAAAAACATAAATGAAATAAATAATTCCCGTATCAGGGAAGGTACAATGGCAGTCATATATTCCTGGGAGGGCGGGAATGTCCGGACGGTCATGTCTTTTGAGATGGACAATGACGATCATGCGGAAACGGTAAAAAAACTGAAGGAAGATATTGGAAAATTTCCGGAGTTCGAGGAAATAAAACCGCTTACAGTTAAAGAGATCACAACAGCACGGATGAAGGATGCGCTCGGGGAGGGAGAGAGCGCGGATCTGATCCCATTCTCTTTCAAAAGTGTCATCAGAGCAAGAGCATGGGAGTATCTGGAAAGTGATGACTATACAGTAACTGAGGAGACGGTTGATCCGATGGTTCTGACGGAAGAAGAAGCAGAGCTGCATATGGACGAGCTTATGGCAGACAAAAGCCTTCGTGATGAGATAGAAAGGATATATGACAAGGATAATCCGGAGGTGTTTTACGGATTTCCCGCACATTACAGGTTGAAGGCAGAAAACATTGCATCTGCAATGGATATTGCAAGACTTATGATCAGGTCGCTTTATACGAGAAAAAGAATAACGGGGACAAGGCTGACGACGATCACCGAACTGGAGGGTTTCGGAGGCTGGAGATCGGAAAAACTCCTGAAGAACGCAAGGGGAACTTCAGTCCTGATCGAGATTTCCACAGCAGAAGAAGACGGAACATTTGTAACGGCAGGTGAGAGGTCTGCGCGTGATCTTGCACGCATGATAGAAAAATATCATGATGATACATTGTTTTTTCTTTTTGAAAAGGATAAAAACAATAACTTTGGCAGGGATGTTATCTCAAGGCTTGAAAGCGGACCTGAACTTATTGAACTTAAGGAAGGCAGGGGAGATGAGGCTGAAGCACGCGCATATATGGAAAGACTTGCAAAAAAATCCAGATTCGCAACACTTTTTGATGAGGATGCCTTTAAGAAGTATCTGAAAAAGAAAAAATGCTATCATCCGAGCGAGGTTGAGGAGGCTTTTGCAGAATGGAGCAGAAACTGTCTGAAGGAGAAGGCATACAGATCATACAGCCATTTAAAGAGATCCCGCAGGAAGAAGAAAGGAAAGGTGAAGAAGGAGGCCTATCTGCAGCTTCAGGATATGGCAGGGCTTAAGGAGGTCAAGGAGGTAGTAGACGAGGTTCTTGCTTTTTACAGACTTCAAAAGATGCGCGAAAAGCATCATATAGACAATAAGACCATATCCCGGCATATGGTATTTACCGGAAATCCCGGCTGCGCAAAGACTACTGTCGCAAGACTCCTGTCTGAGATACTTTTGGAAGAGGGGATCATAACCACCGGAGCCTTTGTTGAGTGCGGCAGGGGCGATCTTGTAGGGAGATATGTAGGCTGGACGGCAAAAGAGGTAAAGGCAAAATTCAAAAAAGCCGAGGGCGGGATACTCTTTATCGATGAGGCTTATGCACTGGTGGATGAAAGCAAAAGCTTCGGAGATGAGGCGATCAACACCATTGTACAGGAAATGGAGAATCACCGGGATGATGTGACGGTCATATTTGCCGGCTACCCCGATCCGATGAAAGAGTTTCTTAATAAAAACGAGGGCTTAAAAAGCCGCATTGCCTTTCATATAGACTTTCCTGATTATGATGCGGATGAACTTATGGAGATAATGTCACTCATGCTTAAGGAAAAAGGATATCAGGCTGACGGGGATGCCATTGAAAAGTGCAGGGAAATTTTTGTCCGTGCGATAAAGGAAGATAATTTCGGAAACGGAAGATATGCCAGGAATCTTGTGGAGAAGGCGATACTTCGGCAGGCGAAAAGGCTTTCGGGGAAAGGTGCCAGAGAGAACCCGTCAAAGGAAAGTCTGATGAGGCTTAAGGCTGAAGATTTTGAGGAAGAGTTTATCCAAGGGTGTGAAGAAAACAGGAGAAACCCGATCGGATTTACGGCGTGAATAATCATTCATATTGAAATCTCTGAATAGATAATTGTGAGTACTATCATGTAAGGCAACAGTAATTGTTAATTGATACATGTAAATATGGCCTTGTTGACGCTAATTCTTATTAGATTTCCTATAAATAGCGAGCAAATGACTGAAGACCAAGTAAAACTTTTTGAGAATTTTACTGTTGCTTATAAAGAATATAATGACTGGATGAAAAAGAAACACAAATTTTGGAAATCTTTCTAATCTCTATTGGACAATTTCATATATTTTTAAATAATTGTCCAGTAGAAATGGACAAAAATTGCTGGCTGTGCTAAAATGTTCAGTAAGATTGAGAACATCTGTCAGGAGCTATACGAAATGATCAAACGGGAAAAATATATAGAACCTATCCGTGAATTCTATAGTGGGGATCTGATCAAAGTCATTACCGGTATTCGCCGGTGCGGAAAATCCGTTATCTTAAAGCAGATATTGGATGAAATCAGAGAAAAATCTGACAATATCATCTTCCTTGATTTCGAAGATACTGCTGTCTTAAATGCTATTCCTGATGAAATGGCACTGTTGAGCTATATTGACAACCATCGCAAGGAATCCCTTTGCTATGTATTTCTTGACGAGATCCAGAGAGTAGAGGGATGGGCAGGAGCATGCAGAACACTTCGGATCAGAAACTGCTCTGTTTTTATCAGTGGTTCAAATTCCAAACTCCTGTCACGGGAGTTTACAAAGGAATTATCAGGAAGATATGTACCTTTCCGTATCCGGCCATTTGTATATAGTGAGCTCAAAGAATATGGAAAAGAGCTCGGGAAAGAAGTTATGCTGAATGATTATATTATCTGGGGCGGCTTTCCAAAGCGAATCGAATTCAGCGAAGATAGTGGCCAGAGAATCTACCTGAATGAGCTGAACGAAACCATAATTCTGAACGATATTATAAACCGTTATAAAATTCGAAAATCCGAGGTCTTCAAAAGGCTGGCCAATTTTATATTCCTGTCGAACGGAAGGATCCTTTCAGCCAGGTCTGTGGAAAAAAATATGAGAGGGGCAGGTCTGCCCTGTTCTGTCACAACGATCACAAAGTATATCGGATATCTGGAAGAAGCCTATGCGATAGCAACAGTAAAGAAATATTCTGCCAAATCAAAACGCGAACTGGAATACTATCTTAAGATTTATGATGAAGATGTAGCCTTAAATTCTATTCGAATCATCAATAATCGTTATGATCTCTCACATAATTTCGAGAATGTGGTTTATAATGAGCTCGTCTATATGGGCTACAATCTCCAGGTTTATCATGATGGTTCTCGGGAAATTGATTTTGTGGCCAATAAAGGTAATAAACAATACTATATTCAGGTTGCCTACTCTGTAGCAGAAGAGAAGGCATATGAAAGAGAGATCAGTGCTTTTGCTAAACTGGACAACTCCTGTCAGAAAATCATTATCACGAATGATGATATTGATTATAGCACCAGTACAGTGCGTCATATTAAGTTCCGGGATTTCGTGCAAATGGATGAACTATGATAAAGTCTCCCCTATGCCTTTGCCTTGATACTTCGGAATGATGCACAAACTCCATTTCTCCACTCCTCTCAAATCTTTTCTCGATCACTTCTTCCATCGTACCATTTTCATTTTCCACAATTTTATGGTAGGGATTGTATAATGTGTTGATATCTACAGCCAAGGAGATTTAATAATCCAATACGACAACACTATGACGCAGGAAGGAAAGAAATGTGATATGCTTTTATCGATAAAACATTACAGATGAACAGCAGGCCGCTTAAAGCAGCTAACAAGGGAGGAGGGAAAAGATCATGGGGGAAAAAACCGTAAGACAACTGAGCATGTACAATGATATTATCTCGACTCATTTTCACGGACCGTCTGATCTCATGAAATGGTATGGGATCAGCCGCAGAACGCTGCAGCGTGACCTGAAGGATCTCAAAGACAGCGGCATCATAAGCCTGAAATATATAAAAGCTGAGGGCGAAGAAGGTGAAAATTATGTCCGCTCCGAAGAAGAGCCTGTTTTTGATGAGACGGCAACAGGGCGGCGCAGACAGCATCTTATTAGGCTGAACCGGCTTGCCATACTGATCGACCGGCTTCCGCGTACCGATATGCATATGATCCATGAATATGAATCGGAATTGGAAACTTATGAATATCTCATAGAGGATCCGGGAGACCTTACACCCGAGGAGATAGGAGATAAACCGGACCCACCCGAACTGCAGGATGTCAAGGCAGTCTATTATTCTCTATTTCCGGACAGTAACGAGAGAACCCGGCAGCGCGATTTTGAAATCCTGAATGATATCGGGCTTTCGGTCTATTACAGCAGAAAATACAAGATGTTCATCTTTGAAGAAGACGATCCGTATTATTATTACGGATGAAGCTTTAGTGTGTAAAAGAGGATCATGGAGGTATTTGTAAAATGGATAAAGAGACTCAGGAAAAAATAAAGCCTTTGATGAATTATCTGATAAACGAATATAAGTATAACTATTTTTTTTCCGGTGAAGAGATAAAAAATACGGACCTTTTTGCGCAGGAATTTGTGAACAGGTGGGACAATAATTTTCTGCAGGAAAAGATAACAAATCCGATAATCGTTGAGAGCGGTGAAACGGGGTTTAACGGTGTTCAATTAATAGCCTTTGGCGGCTGCATCGGGAAAATAGATTTTGATGATTTTAGCGCGGAATTTTGCGAAGATGAAAAGGAAAAGATAAAGGAATTTACAAAATATCTATCTCCGAATCCTGACTATGAAGAGAAAAGTAAATATTATGAAGTAAAACATGTTATTGATACTGAAGATAAAAAAGGGAAAAAAATAAATTATATAAGGCGTGACAGATACATACTTCCGGACCGGTTTATGTCTGACTATCCGGATGATGTGGATGGGAAGACCAGACGGGAACAGATCGAGGAAATGTTGAATGATAAAAAAGTTAAGACATTTCGCAATAAAAAGTTTCTCGATATGGTCATATGTGCTGCATATATAAGATTTATGCGCAGGTCGAATACAAAAATGACGGATCTTCATGAGAGGAGCATACAGAGTATTATCGCCAGAAATAATTATAACTTATTCCATGAAAATAACGATGATACTGATCTGGTTATTATTGATGTTGAATATAAGCATATAATACAAAAACAAAATGGAAAGAGTAATAAAAATCCATCAGTTGATTTTGTTGTATTCGATCGAAGGAACAACAGTATAGGACTGATTGAATTTAAGTATCAGGGAGAAAGTATGAATAAGGAGGACAAGAACAGTTTAGAAAAGCATTATGAGGATTTTCAGTATTTATTAAGTGCTGAATATAAATCTGAAGTATTAAGCGAAATAAAAGCTCATATGGATAGATTGAGTGATTGTGGAGTGATCAGCGATCTGCTTAAACTGGAAGATGAACTTTGTGAACTTTGGTGCGGCTTTTATTTTGTGAGTGATACTGACCGGGACAGCGGCAGGAAAATTGAGACAAAAATATTTAAGCAGATGAAACTTGGAGAAAGGCTGAAATATGATTGCTACGACCAGATTCTCCGGGAACATGAAAAAGAACTGAAAGGCAATAAAAAGGTGAGGATTCAGAGTTCTGATCTGGCTGATATATGTGCGGGAAATGATATAAAAATGGATGATAATATCTGGGATTTTGCTTTGGATAATAAAATTGTTGAGGAATTGATCTTAAAGCGGCAGAAAGGTTGATGTTAAAAAATGTGGGGATAATCTGATGGGTGGAATACGAATATACCGGGGAGCGGATCAGATAGGCGGTATTGTTACGGAAATAAGTAACGGACAACACAGGATACTGATAGATTTCGGAGCGAATCTTCCGGGAACTGATAATTCAAAACTGAGTGATGACGATCTTGTCAAAAAAGTTTTTGATGAAAAAGCTTGTGTATTTGAAACAGATGCTGTGTTGTTTACACATTATCACGGCGATCATACAGGTCTGAAAAACCGTATTCCTGAGAATGTACCGCTCTACATAGGTAAGCTTTCAAAAGACATAATGTCGGTGATAGCAAAGCGTGTCGATTATGTGAAGGAAAAAAATGGGATCAATGAAGAACCGGAGCTTCCTGTCATCAATCGAATGAAGCCGTATTGGAAATTGAAGTCCTGGAAAGATTTCAATGGGATCAGGGTTATGCCTCTTGTGTGCGATCATTCAGCCATAGATGCACACATGTTCATTATAGAGCTGAATAATAAGAGAATATTGTATACCGGAGATTTCAGGGATCACGGAATTCCCGGAGAAGAAACCTTTGAGAAAATGATAAGAGATATTGTTGGAAAGGTTGACATTCTTATCGTTGAAGGCACTATGGTTTCAAGGGAGGATGAAACAGCTGCCAACAAGATCCGTACAGAGGAAGACCTTGAGAAAAAGGCAAAAGAAATATTTAATGTTCATAAAGAAAATGTTGTGCTGGTATCATCCACCAATCTTGACAGTGTTATGGGATTCTATCATGCAACTCCCGGTGATAAGGCTTTTTTATGTGACGCTTATCAGGCTGAGATCATGCGCCTTGCTGTCGAAGCCAGACATAAATATTATCCGAACAGATACAGATATAAGAAAGCAATATATGTTCTTTGCCCTGATGAATACGAAGGATATATAAAAGAACTGAAAAAATACAACAGCGAAGAAACGCGTTGCAATTTTCAGATGGCGAAGCCTTCAATTTATCTGGAAAAGGGCTTTGTGATGCTTGCAAGACCGAACCGTAATCCCTTGATGAAGTGCGGTCATTTCGAAGAACATATGCAGCAGATGAAGGATCCCTTTATAACCTATTCCATGTGGGAAGGATATCTTGAAGATGGAAAAGCTCCTGATAAGGCAATAGTAAATTTCGTAAAGAACCGGACAGACAATGAGCATATGGAGCGGCTCCATGTCAGTGGACATGCTTATGTGGAAACATTAAGAAAACTGATGGATATTACCGATCCGGATATAATCATACCAATGCATACTGAAAACCGGGATGCCTTTAAGAAACATAAATTGCTTACGAAGTATAGTGATAGGATACAGACAGTTAACGGAGATGAAATATATGAAGTATAAGATATGATTTTTGATATTCGGGTATATGACAGCAAGATGACGCATACCTTTTTTCCATATGTTATCATGACATTGTCACTTGATAGGAATCATACGAAGGGTGGTAAATCATGAAGGATCTCAGGGATACCAAATTGAAGATGGAATATAATATAAAACTGAATTACTCACCTTATTTTAATCTGGAATGTAAGGGACAGGTTGACTGCGTCGGGGATAACGCGGGGGATATTGACCATCTTGATCCAAAGAAGGGTGTTTATGTGATATCCGATTCCACATTTGTTCTCACTGGAATGGACGATGATTTGGGTATGAGAAGGGATTTACATGTCCCGTTGAAAACCGAGATCACACCGAAAGAGGTGATATATAAAGTGGTTTTTGACGCATTGAAATATTTTCTGCCGTTACAATATGAAAATATAGAATATGACAGATCCCTTTACGGAAAAGCTGACCCTGATGAGTTCGTTGCAAGCACTGTGGGTTTAACTTATCACCACTCATTTCAGAAAATCAGGCTCACCGACTGGTTTTCCAAACATATGGAATATGATTATGAGATCCGGGTGACCGGGGAGAACGGAAAGGAGTATGTAATAAAGGAGAATAATATCTTTGATCCTTCGGGAATGAAGATCGGAGAGTTTGATATATGCCGCCTGCCTGTTGAAAATGAAAAGGAGGATGAGCTGTATTACGACGGGTATCACCGTGTCTGCGCTGATGTACACAATTTCAGGGATTATCTTGAAGCGATCGGAAATATACCGGATTTTTTTGAAAGATATAATACGGAAGGCTGGCAGGTTGAAGAGGCGGTAAAGAGGCTCCGTTTTCTCGGGGTTTCCGAAAAAGAGATAGAGGATTTTGAAAAGAAAGGTATCATTCCCAGAGTGACAAAAAACGGTGATGGAAGCATAAGCCGCAATGATTATGATGAATTTGAGAGAGAATGCTTTGAGTTCGACTGGCGAATCAATTCAAGCAATGTTTTAGGGCGGTTAAGAGGCGGACTCCCGTATCTTTGCTTCAGGAGCAGAGGAGCGATCCCGATGGAGGCTTATCTGTATGTGGAATATCTTGAGGAGGAGAGGGATATATATCAGAATGAACTGAAGGAAGGAGACAAAAAATCAGCCATATCGGCCATAGTCCTTTCGGGTTATCATGATTACGAGTTCGGCTCGATAGAGGTGGAGCTGACAGAAGACGGACCCGTAAGAACAGGGTGATCCTTCGCCGCTTTTAAGCAGATCGAGCAGACCTTTTTCTTTGATGATCGCCAGTATTGTGAAGTTTTCTCAGCTCCAGCAGATTATCCTTAAACATCCTGCTCCTTCCTGCAGTCCACCTGCTTCTGTGTTTTTTTGCTGATCCCAAGTACCGCCCATCTGAAGAACGGCAGTCTTGAAATGACATAGTACAGCCCGTAAGGCAGCGCAAATCCGCAAACAAGGCTCAAGAGATAACAAGCCCATGCGGGAGCGAGTCCCGGTTTTGCGATAAACAGTGCCACAGAAGATATTCCAAGATAATGGAACAGATACAGTCCCCAGCTGTGAGAACTCATCCATTTCGTAAAACCGTTCTCAAAGTCAAAATACCTGGCAAATCCTCCGATCATCGCAAGACATCCGAACCATCCGTACAGCAAAAATAATGGTGAACGGTATATCGGATTGTCGGCATAGTTTTGTCCGAAATACATGACAGTAAAAACGGTTCCCAAAGCCAGGGCAATAACAAGCCATGACGGGAAGTACTTCCCCGTGACTTTAATGACTTCATCATGGGAGAATACAAAATATCCGAGAAGAAATGCCAGAAAATAGAGTCCGAATCTGTATACCACGATTATCGGTGTGTTACCAGCCTGGCCCGCAAGATATACCACCCCTCCGATGATGATCAGCGCCCAGAAGGGGGTATTTTTACAGTTATCCCACAGGCGGTCTCTGTCAATGGATTTGATCAGTACGATGACGAGCGAGAACAGCCACAGCATCTGCAGATACCACATCACCCCGATCCCGCTCAATATACATGCAAAGACTTTTCCTATCATCGGGATATCCGGATTTCCCCCTACGCTCGAAAAATTGATGTTGATATATCCCTGGATGAAATAAAATACAAACAGTCCGACGGTTGTCGGAACAAGAAGCTTTGTTGTCCTGCTTTTAATAAATTCTTTTCCGGTGTGTTTATCCAGACTGTACCTGGCACTTGCTCCCGAAACTATAAAAAGGAGCATCATGAACCACGGATATACAATGTACTGATAGGCATCATAATACTGCACATTAAGATTCGTGATCTTACCAAGTGTCCCTACGATCCCTTCCGCGTTATACATGTAGAGAACATGGTAGATAACGACCAGAACCACGGTCACCCATCTGATATTATCAAGATATGTCTTTCTCATATTTATCCCACCTTTGCAATTTATTTTAACGTGATTGTAAGATAATTGTTATATAAAAACCACCAACTTTTGTTAACAAAAATGGGTGGTTTATGTTAAAAATCATGTCATCATATCACTGTCCTGTTTTTATTGTCCTACCCTGTTTTCAAGACTGCCGATCCCACTGATCCCGCATTTTATTATATCGCCTTTTTTCAGATAAACCGGTGGTTTCATGCCCATTGCAACACCGCCGGGGGTTCCGGTAGCAATGATGGTCCCTGCCTTTAAAAGCATTCCCCGGGATAATTCGGATACAGCTTCTTCGATGGAAGTTATCATGTATTTCGTATTGCTGTCCTGTCTTTTTTCACCATTCACATAGCAGGATATATCAAGATCGTGTGCATCAGATATCTCGTCAGCTGTAACGATGCACGGACCCATGGGGGTATATCCGTCAAGACTTTTTCCGCGATACCACTGCTGATGCTTAGACTGAAGATTTCTTGCGCTGACATCATTGATTATCGTATATCCGAGTATGTATTTTGCGGCTTCATTTACGGATACATTTAACGCATCCTTTTTGATGACCACTCCAAGTTCAACTTCATAATCCAGACTGTCAACAAAATCATATACAGGTATGGTACCGTCCGGATCGTTTGCGGTATTGACTCTTTTTGAAAAATATACCGTATCGGCCTTTTTCGTAAAATCCAGCACATCGACGGTCTCTTCTACATGAGATCTGTAATTGACTCCGAGACATATGATATCCTGAAGCGGCACGGGTATGGGCGCCTTTATTATGTAATTGGCTGCTTCCGTTTTTGGGGCATCTGCCTCAAGTCCTTTAACGATCAACGGGCTCAGCTCATCAAAATGAAAGATCAGGTCGTTCATATCCTTTACATCGATTCCGAGTGATCCCAGAGTGTACAGTTTACCGTCTTTTCCTTCAACTGCTGTATGTTGTTTCGTTTCTGATTCTATCGTGTATAATTTCATCTTTTGTTCCTTTTCCTTTTGTTTTCATACTATCTAAATCTTTCCATTAAGAAAAGAAAGCGGGCCTTCTGTAGTAGTCTGTGAACCCGGTATCCTTGTGTCCATCTGCCAGTTCTGCTGTCCGGGTTCAAAGCTTCCGCATGCGCTTAATATCATGATATCCGATACGATACGAATGATCACGGCTATCACTGCCGTAACGGTATCCTGAGGTTTTTCCAGATGTTCCATCATATCCTTAAAGATCATTGCAAGCACCGCGATGTTCAAAATACTTAATAAAAGACTGAGAGCATTTCCTATGAACGGGATTACATTTATGACAATTGCGATAACATATGCGACCATCGGCCATAGTTTTAATACAACGGCAGGCGCATCCCAACCGTATATATTTATCCTTTCGGATTTCCCGTAGGTAGCCTCGACTATAGCCCAGATATTGGCTATAGGAATAAAAGCCATCCATGCATTCTCATAACTTCTTATCCTCAGATATCGGTATCTTGCAAATGATGCCACCAGATAAAGGGCAAGAGCTATTAAGGAAAATACTGCAATAAACCCTGTCATTGCAATTAAATATCCATCTAAATATTCATCCATAATCCAATCCTCCAAAAACTTATTATTTTTTGCAGATCCCTGTCTCCTGCCGGCATTGTTCATAATCAAGTTTCTTTGCTTTAACTCATTTTAACATAATACCTGATAACAAAAAACTATCACCCCCACGCTTAAATACTCTTTTACTGACCCTGTCCCTTGACTACCCGCCGTTTTTTTGGCATACTTTTTTGGCGAACTTTAAGGCGTATCGGAGGGTTCGCGAAAGTTTACAGAGACTTTTTTCGGAGAGGAACTTTAGGATGGATACAAAGAGCAGAAATTTTATTGAGGTCGAGATAGATAAGGATCTGGAGAATGGGGTCTATGACAGCGTGATGACCCGTTTTCCTCCGGAACCGAACGGATATCTGCATATAGGACATGCGAAGTCGATCCTTTTAAACTACGGTCTGGCAAAGGAATATGGCGGAAAATTCAATCTCCGTTTTGATGATACGAATCCGACGAAGGAAAAGACGGAATTTGTTGATTCCATAAAAGAGGATGTGAAGTGGCTGGGAGCCGACTGGGAGGACAGGCTGTATTTTGCATCTGATTATTTCGGCAGGATGTATGAGGCGGCTGTCACTCTGATCAAAAAGGGGAAGGCCTATGTATCCGAACTTACTGCCGATGAAATAAGGGAATACCGTGGGACACTTACCGAACCGGGAAAAAATGATCCGTCAAGAGACAGGAGCATAGAAGAAAACCTGAAGCTTTTTGAGGATATGAAGAACGGAGTGTTTGCCGACGGCGAAAGAACACTTCGCGCAAAGGTGGATATGGCTTCGCCCAATATGAACATGAGGGATCCGGTGATCTACAGAGTGGCGCATCTTTCCCATCATAATACGGGAGATAAGTGGTGCATTTACCCGATGTATGATTTTGCACATCCCTTAGAGGATGCGTTCGAGGGGATCTCGCACAGCATCTGTACGCTTGAGTTTGAGGATCACAGACCGATCTACAACTGGGTCGTGGAAAATGTAGGCTTTGAAAGACCGCCCAGACAGATAGAGTTTGCAAAGCTTTTTCTCAATAATGTGGTTACCGGAAAGAGATATATCAAGAAACTGGTGGAAAACGGCACCGTGGACGGATGGGATGATCCGAGGCTTGTTTCCATCGCAGGTCTTCGCAGGCGCGGCTACACACCCGAATCCATACAGAAGTTCGTCGAGCTTGTCGGTGTTTCAAAGGCGAATTCCACGGTCGAAATGGATATGCTCGAGTACTGTATCCGTGAAGATCTGAAGGAAAAGGACAAGAGGATAATGGCTGTCCTCGATCCCTTAAAACTCATAATAGATAACTATCCGGAGGGACAGACCGAGGAGCTTACTGCGATAAATAATCCTGAAAATGAGGAACTCGGCACAAGGACAGTAGAGTTTGGAAGAGAGCTTTACATCGAGAGGAGCGACTTCATGGAGGAGCCTCCTAAGAAGTACTTCAGGCTCTTCCCGGGAAATGAGGTCAGGCTGATGCATGCCTATTTCGTGACCTGCACAGGCTGCGACAAGGATGAGAACGGCAATATAACAGCAGTGCACTGCACCTACGATCCTGCCACAAAGCAGGGCGGGGCGCCGGTTGAAAGGAAGGTAAAGGGAACGATCCACTGGGTAAAGGCAGACACTGCCCTTAAGTGCGAGGCAAGACTGTATGAAAATATTGTGGACGAGGAAAAAGGGGTGTATGATGAGAACGGTGAGGTGAACTTAAATCCCAACAGCCTCGTAAAGATGGAAAGCTGCTATGTGGAGCCCTGGCTTAAGGATGCCCAACCCTATGACAGTTTCCAGTTTGTAAGGAACGGATTTTTCTGTGTGGATGCAAAGGATTCAAAGCCCGGCGCGCCGGTGTTCAACAGGATCGTTGGATTGAAATCATCCTTCAAACTGCCGACGCAGCAGTAGATAATAAGAACAGGTCGCTGCTGATGTTTTTTACATAAGGAGGTTAAGAGATGGCAAAGAGTTTCGGAAAGTTTTTATTCGGAGCCGCGCTGGCGGGAGCCGCTGCTGCAGGCGTTTATTACTGGCTTAAGTCAAATGAAGATCTTGAAGATTTTGACGATTTCGATGATGATGTAAATGACGACCTCGAAGATTTTCTGGAGGAGGAAGCAAAGAACAGTGAAAGAGAGTATGTTCCCCTTGATCTTTCCAAAGACAGAAAAGCGGAAGAGGGTGACAAGGTCATCGGAAATGTGAATGATGCCAAAGACAATGTGGTAAAGGAATCAGATAAGGCCGTAAATGAGGCCAAGGAGTTTGAATTTAAGGAACTGACAGATAAGGATTGAAAAAAAGGACCCGCCGAATCGGCGGGTCTTTTATATTTACTGATTTTTCTTTTCCAGAATAAGTTCTTTTAAGTTTCTTGCCTTGTCCTTGATACGGGTGTTTGCCGTCTTTGAAACAAGCAGCTCCGAGAGGAGTCTGGTCGATACATCAAATTTGCCGCATTCATAGCCCAAAGCAGCGATAATGTAATCCACGGTATTTTCATCCATGCCGCACATCGGGAAATCCTCGGAGGATCTTGCTTTGATGAAACCTTCGAGGGAATTATTTAAAAGTTCTGTCTCGTTTGCCCGGCATTCCTTGAAATCGTCCTGATAGGTCGGCGAATTCTTGTCGAGCTTTTCTCTCTTGCCTCTTACGATCCATGCAGTCTGCAGGCAAAGATAAGCTTTTTCCGAGTTTTTGGCTCCCTTTACAACTGCGCATGCGATAGCCATCTGGTAATGTCTGATGGCTGTATCATAATCATAGGTCGTCTTGTCCTCATCATGATCGTTGTTTCTGTAATTGGCACCGATCTTTTCACGGATCACAGCCTTCTGCTTTGATGTGATATCGTTAAAAGCCTGGCCTCTTGCCGAGTAGCCGCATTCGTGGCACATGATGGCCGAATACTTGAGAGAATCAAAGGGATCATATTTCGGACGCAGATCGATGTCCTGTCCGAGGAGTTTCATTCGGTTTGCCTTGACGGCAAGATGCGAAAATTCCTTCCCGCATACGGGACATTCCATGGATTTTTTTAAGAGAAATTCTTCTTCGATCTCTTCGGGCTTTTTCTGTTCAGCCGCTGCTGCAGCCTTTTCCTTTTTTTCATCAGCAAAAAGACTTCCGTCCTTTAAGTCTATGCCCATATTTCCAAGGCCTGATAGTATACCCACTGTTTACACCTCCGAAAAAAGATACTTATCCTTCAAGATTATAGAACATTCCGTTCTTTTGTGCAATCGCTTATATTTTATCCCTCAAAAATCTTTCTTTTATGGCTTCCTCCGGTGACTCTCCAAGGAGTGAAGTTTTTTCCTTCGGTATGAATCCGCCAGCCATGAAAGCGTGCCCTCCACCGTTTCCGATGCCTGCAAGAGCGCCTGCTATCAGCTTTCCTGCATGGACGGAAGGTGTTTCGGAACGAACCGAAAATTTGATCCCGTCGTCTCTTTTTGCAAACAGCACCGCCACTTCGACCTCTTCAAGCGAAAGGATGAAATCGGCCACAACTGCAAGCTGGGCATCGGTACAGGCAAAAGGTATACCCGCAAATCCGGTACGCCCGTAAACGCTGATATCGTCGATGGCAGAAGCATATGCCTGAAGATCCTTGAATTCCATGCTGTTCGTGGTCAGCTCGGTAAGATTGTCAGCATTTGCATGGGGGAAGAGAAATCCGTACATTTCTATATCCTTTAATGTGACGCCCCTCGTGAAATGCAGGGTATCCATTTTCATGCCGTAAAGCATCGCCGTGGCCGTATGCTCATCAGGTTCAATTCCCAGTTCTTTATAGTATTCCGCGATGAGAGTACAGCAGCTGCCGACGATCCTTATGTCGCTGTATCTGTATTTCACATCGGAAGCCTTCGGGTGGTGATCTATGCATGCTATCTCATCTCCGGGAAGATCTCTGATGTTTCCTCCGTCTTTTTGTGAGTCTATGCAGATCACCGGATCACTTTCTCTCATTTCCACAGGCAGGGCATCTTCGGCAAAGATTTCAATATCACAGAGCTTCATCATGCGCAGCATGTTCACCCTGTCGATCTGTCCCACATAGCAGAGCACCGCTTCTATCCCGTAGTGCTTCAGGATGCCAAGGAGGCCGAATCCCGAGCCTATGGCATCAGGATCGGGAAAATTGTGGGTCTGCACAAAAACCCTCTTACCCTTCAGATATTCAATGAGTTTGAGAAATGCGGTTTTATCCATAGTCTGGCATACCTCCAAAATTGCGTTAATAGAACCATTATAGTTTAATCCGTTTCAGGTATCAAATCTGGCAGGTAAAAATGCCGCCATTCGCCTGATCAATACTTTCGGTCGGGCGGAACAAACTGATTATTCAAAAAAGACCCGTCAGCGATTTTTTAAGTAGCGGAACTTTGGGAATATGGTAGAATAAAAACAGCAACCGCACAGGAGGTGAACGCATGTCCATTCTTGCAGGCATTATGCTGCCGCATCCCCCGCTTGCCGTACCGGAGGTGGGAGGCGGCGATGAAAAGATGATACAGCCCACCATAGACGGCTTTATAAAAGCGGCAAAGACTATTGCAGAATTAAAGCCCGATACGATCATACTTACATCACCGCATTCGGTGATGTATCAAGACTTCTTTCATATCTCGCCCGGGAGGAGCGCGAAGGGAAACTTTGCCTCATTCCGCGCACCTGAGGTTTCGATGAGCGTCACCTATGATGACGAACTGGTCAAAGCCATTGAAAGCCGGGCAAAAAAACTTCAGTTCCCCGCAGGCACCATGGGTGAGAGGGATCCGAAGCTTGATCACGGTACCATGGTTCCACTATATTATGTCAACCAATATTATACGGATTATAAACTCGTGCGCATCGGACTTTCGGGACTTTCCCTTGAAACCCACTACCAGCTGGGCCGGATAATAAGAACGGCAAACGACAGCTTAGGCCGCCGCAGTGTTTTTCTGGCAAGCGGAGATCTGTCCCACTGCCAGAAGGAGGACGGACCTTACGGCTATAAAAAAGAGGGAGTCGAATACGACGAAAAACTCATGGCTGTGATGAAGGGCGGAAACTTAAAAGAACTGACTGATTTTGATGAGCTGTTTCTTGGAGAGGCCGAGGAATGTGGGCACCGTTCCTTTACGATAATGGCAGGCGCATTTGACGGAATCGCTCTGAAATCCGAGATCATGTCACATGAGGCCACCTTCGGGGTGGGCTACGGCACAGGCATCTTCATGCCCGAAAAGGAGGTTTTGTCCATGTCATCAGATGATCCTTTGGTAAAGCTTGCAACTGATTCGATACACGAATTTGTAAATAATAAAAGAGTGCTGAAAAACTATGAGATCCCCGACATCATCAAAGGACAGAGGGCAGGCGCCTTCGTTTCCGTTCATGAAAGCGGGATGCTCAGGGGGTGCATAGGAACCATACTTCCGGTGAGGGATACCCTTGCGGAGGAGATAGTAAGAAACGCGGTTTCGGCGGTTTCGGAGGACCCCAGATTTTCGCCGGTCACAAAAGAAGAACTGCCCGATCTTGAGATAAATGTCGACATCCTCACAGAGCCCGAAGATATATCCTCCATGGATGAACTGGATGTGAAAAAATACGGAGTTATCGTGACGAGCGGCTACAAAAGGGGACTTCTCCTGCCTGATCTTGAGGGGGTGGATACAGTCATCGAACAGGTTCTCATTGCAAAAAGGAAGGCGGGCATCGGTGACAGGGAGCCCTACACCATGCAGAGATTTGAGGTCATCCGTCATGTCTGAGGATCTTATTATCTGTCCGGCATGTCCCCATCACTGCAGACTGAAAAACGGAGAAACAGGACTTTGCAGGGCAAGAAAAAACACAGACGGAAGATCGGAGAGCGTAAGCTACGGTCTTGTCACATCGATCGCGCTCGATCCGATAGAAAAAAAGCCTCTCTTTCATTTTCATCCGGGTTCGAAAATCCTTTCGGTCGGAGGCTTCGGCTGCAATCTTTCCTGCCCTTTCTGTCAGAATCATGATATCTCCCAGAAGGGCATGGGACAGACGGAGGTTGAAAAACTTTCACCTGAAGATCTTCTTGAACTTGCGTTAAAGCTTCGGGAAAAAGGGAACATCGGAGCGGCTTTTACCTACAATGAACCTCTCACCGGCTACGAGTATGTGAGAGACTCGGCGGTCTTATTAAAAGAAAAAGGACTGTGCACCGCGGTCGTGACAAACGGAAATTTTGAAAGGGAGATTCTTGATGCCGTCCTTCCTTTCATCGATGCCTTTAATATTGACTTAAAGGGTTTTTCAAAGGAAGCCTACGACAGACTTGGCGGTGACTTTGAAACGGTGAAGGCTTTTATTATACAGGCATCAGAAAAAGCTCATGTCGAGATCACATCCCTCATAGTGACGGGGATAAATGACGGGATCGAAGAGATGGAAAAAGAGGCAGAGTGGATCGCTTCGGTCGACCCGGGCATACCGCTTCACATCAACAGATATTTCCCGCGTTACAGATATCATGAGCCGTCAACGGATATAAATCTGCTTTATGAAATGAAAAAGACTGCAGAAAAATATCTGAAGCACGTATATGTCGGAAATGTCTGATAAATCCTTAAGGACAGGCGGATTTATGAAACAAAGGATGTTTAATAAAACCTTTGCAGCGGGCCTTGCTGTTTTTGCGTTCGTGGAACTTTTCAATATCACGGATGCTTTTATCAACGGAAATCTTTTCTCGGGAAAACCTTCTCCGGTCCTGCTTTTTACCTACATGATCATAGGAATAGTCGAAGAGACCGTATTCCGGATCCTGCCGGGAAGGGTTTTTGGGGGGAAGCTTACTTCGGTGAAGAGGGAGGCGGCATTTATAATAATAACCTCTCTGGCCTTCGGGCTGTTTCATCTCGTGAACCTTCTTTCGGGAGCTTCTCTTTCCTACACCGTGCTCCAGATAGTATTTGCCGCATCCATTGGCAGTTTTTTCTGTCTGCTTTTCCTTAAGACCGGATCGCCGGTTCTTATTGTGGTTATGCATATTGCTCATGACATGATAACGGGCTTTAACACGCCGGAGCTTACGGGTGGAGTCATTTATTCCCTGCCGCTTAGCATGCGTGACATCATTGTTGTCGCAGTGCAGGCTTTGATATTCGTTGGATTTGTAATATTATTTATAACAGCTGACCCGGCAGGCGGCAGAAAGCAGGTATGATCTTATGAGAACAAGCACATACGGGATAATACTTCCCTTATCGGAAGTGACGAAAAGGAAATAAAAGGGCATGGTGACGGATGAGATTATCACCGGTCAGATTTTGTTTTTTTCCCTTATTATGGTAAAATAATTTGTTATGAAAAAAAGCGGGGCTTTGGCCGTGATGCTTGTCATGCTCGCCGCTCTCTGTCTTGCCGGATGCGGCAGGGGAGCAAAAAAGGAAGAGCAGGAGATAGTACTCACGACAGGATTTGAGGAAAACGAAATATTCTTCATAGGGACCGAGAGGTGTACGGTGCCCGAGCTTAATGTTTATGTGCGCACCTCGCAGGGCCAGTACGAGGGAGTTTTCGGTGAGGAGATCTGGGACCGTGACATAGGTACCGAAACCCTGGAACAGTATCTGAAGAGGATGGCTCTCTACAGGCTTGCACGGATAAAGGCGATGAAGCTTCTGGCCGAAACGCAAGGGATATCGCTTGACGAATCCGAAAGTGATAAATGCCTGAAAGCCGCGAAGGAATATTTCGCATCACTTTCCGAAGCGGATAAAAATCTGCTGGGAGCGGATGAGGAACTCATAAACAGGATGTACAGCGAGTTCGCCCTAGCGGACAAGGTATATAAAAGCATCACTGATGATGTGAACCCCGAGATAAGCGATGATGAGGCAAGGACCATCACGGTCAAACAGATACTCATCAAGACCTTTTACAGAGATGTATCCGGGAACCGCATTGATTATAATGAAAAGCAGAAACGCGAGGCGTACGAGCGCGCTTCGACGATGCACAAAAGGCTTGAGAACGGTGAGGATTTCGATGCCCTGGCCGCCAGGTACAATGAAGATTCGCAGATAGTTTATTCTTTTGACAAGGACAGCAGTCTGCCGAAGGAATTTGTGGATACGGCCTTTAACATGGAAACCGACGAGGTCTCCGATATCATAGAGACGCCCTTCGGATATCATGTATTAAAGTGTGTCAGTACCTTTGACAGGGAAGAAACCGACGAGAACAAGCTCAAGATCCTGAACAAAAAGAAGGAAGAGGTTTTTTCAAAAACCTACGATGAATTCGTGCAGTCACAGTATTCGGGATTGAACGACGAACTTTATAATGCCACGACCTATGACAGGTCGGCGCTTGAAACAAAAGAAAGCTTTTTCGATGTCTATAACAGGATATTTGAGGAAGACAAAGGACAATCATAATGAATTACAGTCACAGGGGCATACAGAATAAAAGAGCGGAGCTTAACGCAAAAATGCCGAAATTTGCCAATATGTTCGGGTCATTTTTCTATCAGGCTACCCTCATCATCATAGTGACGGCAGGTCTTGCGGGATGTTTTGCGGGAGTGGGAGTTTTCCGCGGAGTGCTGGCATCATCTCCCGATATTTCCACGATCGATGTGCGGCCTACGGGCTTTTCATCGACGGTATATGACAGCCAGGGCAATCAGATCACAAAGCTTGTGGCGACAAATTCAAACAGGATCTATCAGACCATAGACAAGATACCCATTGATGTCCAGCATGCCTTTGTTGCCATAGAGGATGAAAGATTTTATGAGCATAACGGCATAGACATCAAAGGTATATTCCGTGCCGCATACATCGGCCTCACTCAGAAGGATTTCTCGCAGGGCGCAAGTACCATCACCCAGCAGCTTATAAAGAACAATGTATTTACGACATGGACATCCGAAAGTTCGTTTACGGACAAACTGAAGAGAAAGATCCAGGAGCAGTTTCTGGCCACCCGTCTTGAAAAAAGACCGGACATGACAAAGGATGCGATCCTGGAACTCTACCTCAACACCATCAATCTCGGGCAGAATACCCTTGGTGTACAGGCGGCGTCTCTGAGATATTTTAATAAACCCGTTTCGCAGCTTGACCTTTCGGAGGGAGCGGTCATAGCTGCGATCACATCAAATCCCTCACGATACAACCCGATATCCCATCCGGACAATAACGCGATAAGGAGAAAACTTGTGCTCGACCGTATGCTTGAGCAGGGTTTTATTACCGAAAGCGCATATAATGAGGCTATAAACGATGATGTTTACTCGAGGATCCAGTCGGTCAACATGGCGGTTGAGAAAAATTCAATCAACTCTTACTTTGTGGATGCCATGATAAAAGAGGTTCTCTCCGACATGAAGAGCAAGCTCGGATATAATGACAACCAGGCATATAACATGCTCTATTCCGGCGGTCTGCAGATCTTTGCAACACAGGATCCCCGTATCCAGAAGATCTGCGACGAGGTATGCTCCGATCCCGAGACCTATCCGGAAAAGACGCATTATCTCCTTGATTATCAGATCACGGGAACCGACCGTGACGGCAAGGTTCAGAATTTTTCTTCGCAGATGATGGAACTTTATTTCAAGGAAGAAGGCAGGAGCGGCTACAACAGGCTCTATCTTTCCGAGGACGAGGCAAGGGAGGATGCGGATGCCTACAAGGCCTATGTGGAAAGCCAGGGATATACGATCGTAAATGACCATATATCAATAACTCCCCAGCCGCAGATCTCTTTAACCGTCGCGGACCAGTCCACGGGATATATCAAGGGCATCGTCGGAGGAAGAGGCGCGAAGACCGCAAGTCTGACGCTTAACCGTGCGACCGATACGATGAGGCAGCCGGGATCCACCTTCAAGGTTGTATCCACCTATGCGCCTGCATTTGACACCGGACAGAAGACGCTGGCATCGGTTTCGATGGATGAGCCCTTCAACTATGTGAACGGCAGGCCCGTCAAGAACTGGTACAGCGGTTACAAGGGCGTGTGTACCATGAGATACGGTATCGAACAGTCGCTGAACATCATCACCGTAAAGACGCTGACGGACATCACTCCGCAGCTTGGATTTGAATATCTGCAGAGGTTCGGATTCACGACACTGGTTGACAGCGAGGTCCTTTCCGACGGCAGCATAGCAACCGACATCACGCAGGCTCTGGCATTGGGAGGTATCACCCACGGCGTGAAGAATCACGAGCTCAACGCCGCCTACGCGACCATAGCCAATAAGGGCGTTTATATCAAGCCGACCTTTTATACAAAGATCCTCGACCACGACGGGAATGTCCTGATCGACAATACAAGGATCCAGGGCAGACGGGTCCTCCGGGAATCCACGGCCTACTGTCTGATCTCGGCCATGGAGGATGTTGTCACAAAGGGAACCGGAGCAAAGGTGAATTTTGAAGGTCAGAAGCTTGCCGGAAAGACAGGTACGACCTCTGATAATAAGGACGTGTGGTTTGCCGGATTTTCACCGTATTATACCTGCACTACCTGGGCAGGCTATGACAATAACGAACAGCTCTCCGACAGCGACCAGAAGGCGCTTGCCAAGACTGTCTGGAAGGCTGTCATGCAGCGAATCCATGAAGGCTTCCCCGAAAAGGATTTTGAAAAACCCGAAACCGTCGTGACGGCGCTGGCCTGCAACCAGTCGGGAAATCTGGCAGCGGATTTCTGTCAGGCCATGGGTTCTGCCTATGTTGAATATTTTGACAAGGATTTCGTTCCGAAGGAACCCTGTACCGGTCATCTCATGGGAGATTATTATATGTGCGCGCTCACGGGACAGGCAGCATCCGAAACCTGCCCTGTAAGAGTCGCAGGCGTGCCGATAGCGGCAGGATGGTGTCCTCATTCGCTTAATGCCGACGGAACGGTCCGTACGGATCCGACACCTGCCGAGATAGCTCAGGCTTTGATGGCAGCTTCCGGACAGGGTGACGGTTCGGAGACCGATCCCAATGCGGCCGATCCTCTGCAGGCTGCGCAGGATGCGCTTGCCGGCGCTGTACAGCAGCAACAGCAGCAGCCGCAGCCATTGCCGGATGTGACACAGATGGTGCCTGTGACACCGCAGCCGAATCAGTAGATTTAGTAAGGAGTCTGACATGAACTACAGCGGAGTGAGTGTTTCTGTAATCATAGCGATATATAATGCCGAAAAATATCTGAAAAGAGCCCTTGATTCCCTGATGCAGCAGACACACAAGCGGTTTGAGATCATCTTTGTTGAGGACGGATCCACCGATGATTCGAGAGCGATCCTTGCCAGATACTCGGCGATAGACGACCGTATCAGGGTGCTCCACCAGCCTGTGGAATCACGCAATGCCTCCAGGGCTTTCAATATGGGGATAGACCATGCCAGGGGAGAGTATCTGCTGCTGCTCAACGATTATGATATCTTTGAGCCGGATCTGGTTGAAAAGACGATCAACAAGGCGCGTGAGACGGGAAGCGACATAGTCCTGTTTGACGGGTATCTGTATGACGCCGAGACTGATTCGGACAGATATGCCGATATCTATCTGAACAGAGTTGCGCTTGCCGGACGCGATACCTTCAGACCGAAGGACAGGAGCGGTGACCTGTATTCGATCACTGCCGGATGCACCTGGAACATGCTGATATCAAGGCATCTCCTTGATTATTATAATATAAGACTGAGGGATCTTGACGGAGCCTTCGATCTTGAATTTTCATATCTTGCGCTTTCATGCGCAAGCCGCGTGAGCGTTCTCTATGAAAGGCTCGTACACAACAGGCGCTATGCGGAAAACAATCACAGGACAAGGATAAACGAATGGCCGGAAACGGGCTACATGGCTTATTTTAACTTAAGGGAGGAACTTAAAAAACGATCCCTCTACGACACCTTCAGAGTGGCTTTCGTAAATAAGGTCATGACCGAGATAGAGGACTACTTAAAGAGAATGACGGACAGCGAAAGCTTCCTGAAACTGTACGGGGATCTGCAGAGAGAGTACCTCTACAAGCTTGGAACCTTTGAGATAAAGGATGAGGAGTTTGCCACAAGACATGCCCTGCTCATCCGTGACGCGATAAAGACGATGGCTCCGATGGAATATCTCTTAAATGCGAAGGATGATGTCATCGAAAGAGAAAGGGATTATTTCAAACTTCCGTTTTCAAGGGACAGGGAAGAAGGCGTCAGAGTCGCGATCTTCGGATCCGATGATCTTGCCACGCGCACTTATTATAATGCTCTGAAGGAGGATGATGTCGAGGTGGTATGCTGGACCGATTTTGACTCTTCGGGATTTAATCCGGTCATCAAGAGCGTGGATGAGATGAAGGAAAGAGATCCCGACTATATAGTGGTCGTCAATCAGGGACCGGCGTATTTCAGAAGGGTGAAGGAATATCTGAAGTCAAAGGGTGTGGATACGAAAAAGATAGTACCTTTACGGTAAGGAGTTTTGGGCGATGGAAAACACCGAGATAGAGCGCAAGTGGCTCGTAAAGCAGGAACCGTTTGACCTTTCAAAATATGAGAACATCGAGATGGAGCAGGCATATTTAAACATCTCGCCGACTGTGCGCATAAGAAGAGAAAACGATGAATATATCCTGACCTACAAGGGGATAGGAGAGGGCATATCACACGCCGAATACAACATTCCGATCACGAAGGAAGCCTATGAACACATGCTTCCGAAGGCCGACGGCATCGTGATCAGAAAGACAAGATATGTCATTCCGCTTGACGGCACTCTTAAGGCTGAGCTTGACCACTTCAAGGAACCCTATGAGGGATTAAAGATCGTAGAGGTGGAGTTTGATTCCCTTGAAGATGCAGAGAGTTTTGAGGCGCCTTCCTGGTTCGGGGAGGATGTGAGCAATGATCCGCGCTTTAAGAATGCGAGGATGGCTGTGGAAGGGACGCTGAAGTATTGAAGATTTTACAATTTACTGGAAAAACTGTACATTTTGTGGTATATTATTTCAGTTGTGTTAATTTAGGAAATATATAGTGTTGAAAGGAATTATTAAAGATGAGTCTGAAGGTCGAGAAATTAGAGCATAACATGGCAAAGCTTACTATAGAGTCTCCGGCGGAGGATCTTGAGAAAGCGCTGCAGGGTGCGTATCTGAAGCAGAGGGGAAAGATCAATATCCCCGGATTCAGAAAGGGCAAGGCGCCCAGGCAGCTTATAGAGAAAATGTACGGACCGGAAGTATTTTACGAGGATGCCGCAAACGACCTTATAAATACCGCATATGCCGATGCATTAAAGGAAACGGAAGAAGAGATAGTATCAAGGCCCCAGATCGAGGTGGTACAGATCGAAAAGGGCAAGCCCTTTATCTTCACGGCTGAAGTTGCCTTAAAGCCCGAGATCCAGCTTGGCAAGTACAAGGGAGTAAAGGTTGAAAAGATCAATACCGATGTAAAGGATTCGGAGATCGAGGACAAGCTTAAGGAAGAACAGAACAGGAACGCCAGAAAGGTCGAAGTGACTGACCGCGCCGTAAAGGATAAGGACATCGTAAACATAGATTACTCGGGAAGCGTTGACGGTGAAGTGTTTGCCGGCGGAACTGCCGAAGGACAGGAACTGGAGATCGGTTCACATACCTTCATCGACAATTTCGAGGATCAGATCATAGGAAAGAACATCGGTGATGAGTTCGATGTAAATGTTACATTCCCCGAGGAATATCATGAAAAGAGTCTTGCAGGAAAGCCTGCGGTATTTAAGGTAAAGCTTAACGGCATCACGGAAAACCGGCTGCCGGAGCTTAATGATGATTTTGCCGATGATGTTTCGGAATTCTCCACTCTTAAGGAGTATAAGGAAGACATCAAAAAGAAATTAAAGGAGAGCAAGGAGGCGGAAGCAAAGAGGATCAAGACGGACCAGGCATTAAAGGCCATCGTCGAAGATTCCGAGATGGACATCCCTCAGGCGATGATCGACACTGAGGCAGAGCAGCTCATCCAGAACTTTGCAAACCGTTTCAGACAGCAGGGACTGACGCTTCAGCAGTATATGCAGTTCTCCGGCATGACAGCAGACAAATTAAAAGAGGATATGTCAAATCAGGCAAAGATGAACATCGAATCAAGGCTTGTGCTTGAGGCGGTCGTGAAGGCGGAAAAGCTTGAGGCATCCGACGAGGAGCTTGATAAGGAACTCGAGGAGATGGCAAAGCAGTACCGCATTGAAAAGGACAAGATCCGCGAAATTCTCGGCGAAGAAGAGACGGAAAATATAAGACTGAATGTTGCGATGCAGAAGGCTGCGGATTTTATTGCTGACAATTCAAAAGAGGACGCAAAGAAAAAAGCAGAGCTTCCCGAAGACGGAGAAGTGATCGAAAAGAAGAGTGCGCCGAAAAAGAGATCCGCATCGGCGAAAAAGAAAGAGGAGGAATAAGAGATGCTTGTGCCTACCGTCATTGAGACGACCAACAGAGGCGAGAGAGCCTATGATATCTATTCCAGGCTTTTAAAGGAGAGGATAGTATTTCTCGGAGACGAGGTTAATTCAACGACAGCCGGACTTGTGGTTGCGCAGATGCTTTTCCTTGAGGCCGAGGATCCCGAAAAGGATATCCATTTCTATATAGACAGCCCCGGGGGTTCGGTACCGGACGGTCTTGCGATCTACGATACGATGCAGTATGTAAAGTGTGATGTTTCTACGATCTGCATAGGCATGGCTGCTTCCATGGGTGCATTTCTCCTTGCAGGAGGAGCGAAGGGAAAGAGACTCATCCTTCCCAATGCCGAGGTAATGATCCACCAGCCTTTGGGCGGAGCTCAGGGACAGGCTACCGAGATTCAGATAGCAGCAGAGCATATATTACGCACAAAGAAAAGACTTAATGAGATGCTTGCCGCAAATACGGGACAGCCTCTTGAAAAGGTATCTGCAGATACCGAGCGCGACAACTGGATGAGCGCAGAAGAAGCGAAAGAATACGGGCTTGTTGATCGGGTAGTGGTAAACAGGCTTGAAAGTGAAAAGGAAAAAGATAAGGATAAGAAATAATGGCCGGGAAAAATTTTGATGACAGGATCAGATGTTCATTTTGCGGAAAGACCCAGGACCAGGTTCAGAAACTCATAGCCGGTCCCAACGGGACGTATATATGCGACGAATGCATCGCGATCTGTGCCGACATCATCGATGAGGAAAATGAAGACGCGGGATATAATGAAAACCTTGAGATCAATCTCTTAAAGCCCGAGGAGATAAATGATTTCCTCAACGAATATGTGATCGGACAGGAGGAAGCAAAGAAAGTCCTGTCTGTTGCAGTCTACAATCATTATAAGAGAATACTGGCGCCGCCCGATCCCGAGGTTGAGCTGCAGAAGAGCAACATATTGATGCTCGGACCTACCGGAAGCGGAAAGACACTCCTTGCACAGACGCTTGCGAAGATCATAAATGTTCCTTTTGCGATAGCGGATGCAACCTCGCTTACCGAGGCGGGTTATGTGGGAGAGGATGTTGAGAATATCCTTCTTAAACTGATCCAGGCTTCCGATTATGATGTGGACAGGGCCCAGGTCGGCATAGTCTATATTGACGAGATTGACAAGATATCGAGAAAGGGAGAGAACGTATCGATAACGAGAGATGTATCCGGAGAGGGCGTGCAGCAGGCGCTTCTTAAGATCATCGAAGGTACGGTCGCTTCGGTTCCGCCTCAGGGAGGCAGGAAGCATCCCCATCAGGAGATGATACAGATAGATACCACGAACATCCTCTTTATTGTCGGCGGAGCCTTTGAGGGTCTCGACAAGATAGTGGAGACAAGACTCGATCAGAAATCCATAGGTTTTAATGTGGATATCGGAGACAAGCGCGATGATGACCAGAACAGGGCTTTCCACAGCGTGCAGCCCGAGGATCTGGTAAAGTACGGTATCATACCCGAGCTTGTGGGAAGACTTCCCGTAAATGTGGCTTTGGACAATCTGGACAGGGATGCGCTCATCAGGATACTTACCGAACCGAAGAGCGCGATAATCAAACAGTATATAAGGCTGATGGCTTTGGATGATGTTAAGCTCACGTTTGAAAAGGACGCGGTGGAAGCAATCGCGGACAAGGCCATAGCAAGAAAGACCGGTGCGAGAGGCTTGAGGTCGATCCTCGAGGAGATACTGACAGACATCATGTTCAAGGTTCCTTCAGATGAGACCATAGTGGAGGTCAAGATCACTAAGGGAACGGTAGAAAAGAAGGGCGAGCCTTTGGTAGTGCATGATGAGCACCACGGTTACAAGAAGAGGTCTTATGATAATAAAAACAGCGGAGCTTGAAACTGTAGCAGGTGTAACAACAAAGGGTCTGCCCGGGACGGGCAGGCCCGAATTTGCATTTGCGGGGAGGAGCAATGTAGGTAAATCTTCACTGATAAACTCCATCGCAAAAAGGAAGGCTCTTGCAAGGACATCGGGAACTCCGGGCAAGACCCAGACCATGAATTTTTATAATATAAACAACGAGCTTACGCTTGTGGATCTTCCGGGCTACGGCTACGCGAAGGTTGATCAGGACTTTAAGAAGAAGTGGGGAAGGATGATAGAAAAGTACCTCACGGGTTCAAAAACTCTTAAGGGGATCATCTTAATGGTTGACATAAGACATAAGCCTACGGCCGACGATCTTGATATGTATGAGTGGATAAGGCCGCAGGATCTGAGCTGCGCAGTTGTTGCGACAAAGCTTGACAAGCTTAAAAGATCAGAGGTAAAAAAAGCGCTCGAGCTTATCCGGAATACATTGAGGATCAGAGAGGGTGACATTCTCATACCGTTTTCCGCCTCTACCGGAGCGGGAAGGGATGAGGTCTGTGAATACATTGAAAACAATATGCGGGAGGTTGAATGATCATGACAAAGATTGATATCATATCGGGATTTCTGGGAGCGGGCAAGACAACACTTATCAAGAAACTCATCGCCGAATCCTTTGCGGGACAGAAGGTTGTCCTGATTGAAAATGAATTCGGAGAGATAGGCATAGACGGCGGCTTTCTGCGTGATGCCGGTATAAATGTCACGGAAATGAACTCGGGCTGTATCTGCTGCTCTCTGGTCGGCGATTTTAAGGAAGCTCTCACAAAGGTCATAGAGGAATACACGCCCGACCGCATAGTCATCGAGCCTTCGGGTGTGGGAAAACTTTCGGATGTCGCAAAGGCCGTTGAAAGAGTAAATGAGAAAGAGCCGCAGGTGACGATAAATTCTCTTGTTGCCGTTGTCGACGGAACGAAGACAAAAATGTATATGAAGAACTTCGGTGAGTTCTTCAATAATCAGATTGAAAGCGCCGGAACGATAATCATCAGCCGTACCCAGAAAATGGATGAGGCCAAACTGATGGAACTGAACGGGCTTTTGAGGGAGCATAATAAGGAAGCTGTGATCATCACGACTCCCTGGGATGATATAAAGGGTGATCAGATCCTTGCGGCAATGGAGAAGGGACATACTCTGGTGGACAGCCTTCTTGAAGAAATGAAGAATCTTCCGGAAGAAGAACATCATCACCATCACCACGAACATGAGCATGAACACGAGCATGACCATGACCATGACCATGAAGAGCATCACCACCATGATCATGAAGAGCATGAACATCATCATCACCATGATCACGATCACGATGAGCATGAACACCATCATCATCATCACCATGATCATGATGCCGATGAAGTCTTCCAGAGCTGGGGAGTGGAGACTCCGCTGAAATTTGAAAAGTCGAAGCTTGAGGAGATTTTAAAGGAACTTGCCGATGAGAACGATCCAAAATACGGCATAGTCCTCCGCGCAAAGGGGATCGTGCCCGCGCGTGAAGGAGATGCATGGTATGAGTTTGATCTTACTCCGGGAGAATATGAGATCAGAGAGGGATCTGCCGATTACACGGGCAGGCTCTGTGTTATCGGATCGGGAATTGATGAGGATAAGATAAGAGGTTTGTTCGGGGCATGAGCATGTTGAAGAAAAAGAAGGAAATACCTGTATATCTCTTCACCGGTTTTCTTGAAAGCGGTAAGACAAGTTTCATAAAGGAAACTCTCAAGGATGACCAGTTTAAGGACGGCCTCACAACGGTTTACATAATCTGCGAAGAGGGCGAGATCGAGCTGTCGGAAAAAGAGATAGAGGAAAACAGGTTTGTATTAAGAAACATAGATGAGGAAGACGAGGTCACTGCGGAAAATCTTGCAAAGATAGATCTGGAGGTCAAACCCGGAAGAGTCCTTATCGAGTATAACGGCACATGGGATGTCGAAAAGATGATAGAGGCACTGCCGGAGCACTGGCTCATGGCAGAGGGCATAGCGACAGTCGATGCGTCCACCTATACCGATTACCTCAACAATATGAAGCAGATGATGACGAGGCAGTTTACCTACGCCGATCTGGTTCTTTTTAACAGATGCCGCGAAGATCACGATCTGCCTGTATTTAAAAGGACGGTGAAAGCCATAAACAGGCGCGCGCAGGTGATATTTGAGATGCCTGACGGGACCATAAACGGTAATGTGAAGGAGCAGCTTCCCTATGACATGAGCGCTCCGTCCATTGAAGTCGCCGATGAAGAATACGGGATATGGTATCTCGATGTGTTTGAAAATCCGGAGGCCTATGCGGGCAAGACTGTCACTTTCAAAGGCCAGGTCTACAAGCCGAAAAAGGCATCGGCCGATGTTTTTGTTCCGGGAAGATTTGCCATGACATGCTGCGCGGCAGATATCCAGTTTGTAGGATGTCCCTGCAAGTGGAAGGATGCAAAGGATTTAAAGGAAAAGAGCTTTGTCATGGTCACGGCAGAGATAGGAAGCCAGTACAGCAGGGAACTTGGGCAGAACGCGCCTGTTCTTATTGCAAAGTCGGTTACGGCAGCGGATGCGCCTGCGGATGAAGTTGTTTATTTCCAGTAAAAGACCGTATGCCCGAAGGAGATATTTATTATGGATGAGAAGCCAAACCGTATAATAGTTGCAACAGCTGACAGATCAAAGTATGTGGGGGATATAGTAGGTGCCGGTCTGGAAGCGATATTCTGTCTGCCGACCCAGCCATCAATATTCAAGGTTAAGGATAAGTCGTCCAATATCCTTCTGATTCTTGTAAACGAATCCGAAGAGGAAATAAAAAAACTTGCCAGACATCTTACGGTCCTGTGCATTGACGGGGAAAAGAACCTTTTTGTCTACGGGAGAAAAGATCTGGTTGATATTGTAAAGAAGAAGGTTCCAAAGCTTTATGTCATTTCGACGGGATTTCTTTTTGTAGATCTTTTTCCGAAGATCGTAAAGGACATTACTGATTTTATTGAAAAGACGGAAAAACAAAAGAAACCGTCGGTGCTTTTTGTACACACGGATGAGGAGTATGTAAAAAGGATCAAACCTTATCTCATTAATGATGTTGATGTTTTTTCGGTTACAAAGGGAAACGGCTATGATATTGCTTCCCGCATTAAGTACTGTGACTCCGTGGTCATCTCCACGAAACTGAAGCTTCCTGTCGTGGCTTTTACCACTCTTTTTGCGGAGATATTAAAGAAAAGGGCAAAGGATCCGAAATTTGCCATATATTTTATTACACCCAATAATGAAGAACAGAGTGTTATGAATGTTCTCGAGCAGAGCAGCTTCATAGCCATATCCATGGACAGGGATGTCAAACTGACAGCAGCGTTTCTGATAAAGAGGATGGGTAAATGACAAAGGTCATCACGCTCAGGTCACGGTTTTTGGGGATCCCGGTATGGAATATTCCGGGTGAGGAAAACGCGGATAAAGAAAGACTTACGATATTAAAGGACGGCAAAACGGTCTATGAGTTTCTGCTGCCGATCGGAAAGGATACGGTGCTGAGCGGCTCCGGCCCCGATTACTATGATTATCTCCAGATCATTGGGGTGCACCGCAATCAGTTCTATCCGGATTATATGACCAAGGCTGACGATAATTTAAAATCCGGAGATGAGATCACCATTGCAGGTGATCTTCCCGACAGATTTTTTGATCTTATCACAGAGGTGGATATTCTCCCTTATTATGAGGAATGTCTTCTTCACTATCATGCCCCGTTCGGCTTCGGGTCAGACCCCAACGGTCTTATTTTTGATAACGGCGTCTGGCATATCTATCACCAGCACAATCCGGCAGGCTGCGGATGGGGAAATATGAGCTGGGGTCATGCGGTGACTCATGATTTTATCCATTACGGTTTTGCGGGGGATGTGCTCTATCCGGACGAGCTGGGTGTCATGTACACCGGAAGCGCGATAAAGAATATCAAGGGATGCTTTAATCTTCCGAAGGAGGCGATCCTTTATTTTTATACCTGCGCGGGCAACGCTCCGTACAAAGGGAAAAAGGAGCCGCCGTATAATTACAGACACGGAAAAAGTGTGCAGAGGATGGCTTATTCTCTTGACGGAGGAAAGACTCTCTTAAAATACCCGGGTTTTGAACTCGATCTTAAGGTTTCCGAAAGCAGGGATCCGAAGGTTTTCTTTTACAGGGAAAACGGTGTTTTCATTATGATCGTTTATCTTGAAAAGAACAGGTTTGCTATCCTGAGGTCGGAGAATCTTTCGGATTGGGAAAAGACGCAGGAGCTTGATCTTGTGCCTATGTGGGAGTGCCCTGATCTTGTGGAGATATCTGATCTTAGCGGCAACAGAAGATGGGCTTTGCTTTCCGCGGACGGCTATTATTATATGGGAAGGTTTGACGGTTTTAAGTTCCGCTTTGAGGGTGTCATGAGAGGGCTTTATGATGATAAGATCCCTTATGCCGGACAGACCTTTTCGAATGTGAAGGGCCGGACTGTCGCGATGTCGTGGCTTCGGATAAAGAATTCGGGCGAAAAATTCACGGGCTATCTTTCGGTGCCGAGGGAGTTTTCTCTCGATAAGGATGAGTACGGTTATTATATCAGGCAGTCGTTTGCGCGGGAGCTTGAGAACTTTATGACCGAAGAGGACGGGTGGCAGGTCATCCGCGATATCAATATCACGGAAAAGATCGATCCGGAGGGAAAGAAACTGACAGTTGAGTGTTAAAAAAGATGACAGAGGGACGGTCCTGCTGTCATCTTTTTCGCCCCATTTTGTTCCACGCATTCCGGGGAACCGCTGCAACGGTGAACTAACTGACAACAAACACTTAAGCCCGCAAGTCATTCGCACTTGGTATGTGCTCATGGCTTGCAGGCTTAGTTTTTGTAGTCGTTTATCTCACCTGCACGGTTCAAAACGGAATGCTTTGGAATCAAAATTTGTCTCAAAAGTTGTCACCGGGACCGTCCCCCTGACAACATCAATCCATTTTTTTCATGCTTTCCGTTACATACTTGGGGATGCTGTCTGTGGCAAATACATAGCCGTCCGTGTAATCCGAATAATCGTCCCCGTCGCAGTATACGCTGATGTTAAGACTTTCGATATCCTCATCTGCATCCGTATTCAAGCCGCTGTTGAAATAATAGAAGGTACTGGGCACGCACAGTGAAAGGATCTCGTTTATCTGCTCGCGCTCCGAAAAGTCTGCATTGTACCAGTTGTCCTCGTCATACCGGCTTATGGAGACCGAAGAGATCTTTGAAAAATCAGGTTCGATCTCTATGTCCTTATCTTTCAGGAATTCCATGCATCTTTTATATGAAGGATATATGAAAAATCTGGATTCATGTCCTTCATACATCCAGTTTTTCTTGGGTGTGTCGGTGGCGGTAACCATGCATATGGGATACTCATTCTTCATAGAATCGAAATCCTGTTCCATCAGATCAAGCCTGTAATAGTCGCAGAACTTCTCTTTTTCATCATCGTCGAGAGAAAGCTTTTTATAGCCAAGTCCCGTTGTCACATGCATCTGTACCATGTCCTCCTTTTTGATATCAAGGACATCAAAAACTCCCTCTTTGTATTCCTTCGTCTCAAGGATGTTTCCGACAGACTTCATCAAAGACGGGTCAGACAGATCCACATAATAACTTCTGTAAGCAGTGCATCCGTTCTTCAGCCTGAAAGCAATAACAAATGAGGTTTGTCTGAAATTATCTTCCTCAAGCGCTTCATCCACGCTGTCCGACCTGTTGATGAACTTAAGCCGGTCTGCATGTATCCTGTCAGAAAACTCAACGCCGCTGCGGGCAATGGCTGTCACATCCTCAGCGTTCTCCAGATACATATGCTTAAGCCTGTACTCATCAGGCGATAAATAGAGCATGCTGTCTATGTCGGAATACTCTATTCCGGTCTGGAGATTGTAGCAGCAGACTGCGGATGTTCTTATTTCACTCTCATTTGGGATATATGAATCATATCCGTAAAGATCGAACAGGAACACTGATATGGCCGCCGCAGTTATTATACTTCCGATGATGAAGCTTACGGGATGTTTGATACAGGCCTTGAAATCAAACTCAAACACTATTTCACAGACTGCCTGTATCAGCACGACACCGGCAATAAAACCGAACACGATCCAGCCGAATCTTTCTCCGGAGGACACCTCCGCCATGAGCAGCGCAAAGAGCATTGTGCCGACGATCATGAGAAGTATCTTGATGACAGGCTTTAAGCCCCTGAAAGCGATTGCCTTTGTTGCGGATTCTGCCGGTCTTTTCTTAATAAGAACCACAGCAAGGAAATACACCAGGACTGCCAGGACCGCCATCACTATCATTGCTGACACCGCAAGCTTCAGAAGCTCGGGATCTGCTATTGAGACCATGTTGTCGATCTTCTTCATCGTAAACCAGATGTAGGCCATGGCGGGTGAAAGAAATCTCCAGCTGTCATTATCCATATGATAATAGTTGACAAAAAATGTCGAGCTGTAACCCATCACGGTAAGATAGCACAGCGGCACATAAAACATCATTAGCACCGACATAAAGATCGATACTATCGTATTGCCGCTTATCACGCCGGCAAGCACCACCAGCGTGTACATGGAGATATACATGATAAGAACATACAGTATTCCGAAAAGCACCGGCAGTATGGCTGTCGGAAGAAAATAGCCCCTTGCGAATCCGAATCCCGCGGTTGCGCCCATAAAGATCACATAAGGAATTGCAAAGAACAATATGCCGTTAAGATAGGCCGCATTAAAGATCACTTCCCGCTTTACCGGAAGTCCGTAATAAAGGTCGGTCTTTGTACGGCTGTGCAGATATGCCATGCCGTTAAGTCCGTTTATGAGGGCCAGTCCGCCCGCTATAAGGAGCACCGGTATGTTGCCCGCGCTTACGACCATATTTACAAAAGCATCTCTCGCATCAGACAGAGTCGTCATTCCTTCCACGAGCCTCTGGTCATAAATACTCATGCAGAGCGCCGCAAACACAGGCAGTGCAAAGAAATTTGCAAGGATCGAAAGAGCGATGCTCCACAGTCTTCTCTTTCTGTCTTCTTTAAGCATATTAAGAAATGAATTTTTTGATGTCATATCCCGTAACCCCCGTTTCACTGATAAATATCTCTTCCAGAGAAAGCGGAAGCATCTCTGCAAAGAGCGGTTCAAAGTCGTTTATCTTTTTCATTATCTCTTCTTCAACTCCGCGGATCGTAAAGGTATAAACCGAACCCTTCTTGTCTTCCACGAGGATCTCAAAACATCTGCGCACCGCGTCCATATCGGTTTCCTTTGGCAGAACACAGTGCAGCTTATGGATATCGGCCTTGACCTCATCGAGGTCCTCCGATAAAAGTATGCCGCCCTGGTGAAGGAGGCCTACTGTATCACATATATCCTCAAGTTCACGCAGGTTGTGGGAGGCGATCACGGGAGTGAAACCCCGCTCTGCCATATCCGACGCAAAAAGACTTTTTACGCCCTGCCTCATGACCGGATCGAGTCCGTCAAAGGTCTCGTCACAATACATATACTTTGTCATGGCCGAAAGTCCGAGTATGATCGAAAGCTGTTTTTTCATGCCCTTTGAAAAGGTATTGATCTTGCGCCTTCCCGCGAGGGAAAAATCATTCATGAGCTTTTTGTAACGCTCTTTATCATAATGCGGATATATCTTTTCAAAAAAAGCCGACATCGCATCCGGCGTGGAATTCGGGAAGAAATACATCTCGTCACTGATATAGAAGAACTCTTCCTTGGTATCCGGCTCTTCAAATACGGGATTTCCGTCCACCGTGATGCTGCCCTTATCAGGCTTCAAAACTCCTGCAGCCATGCGCAGAAAAGTGCTCTTGCCTGCGCCGTTGGTCCCTATGAGACCGAAAACCCTTCCGTCAGCGATCGTAAGTGTGACATCGTCCACAGCCTTGATCTTTCCGAAGGATTTGCTTAAAGATTTTGCCTCTATCATTTATCTATCCTCCTTTGTACCCTGTCTATTATGATGCCGCCTTCGATGCCGAGTCCCAGGGCTTTTGTCACGACGGTGTCAAGCTCCGTCAGCACTTCTTCTTTTTTCACCGGCAGAAGAGCCTCGACATTTGACACAAAACTCCCCCTTCCGGATACGGAGTAGGTCAGTCCCTTCTGCTCCAGATCCGCATAGGCTTTCTGGACGGTGTTGGGATTGATGGACAGTTCTACAGCCAGATTTCTCACGGACGGCAGAGGCTCATCGGGTTCCATGAACCCTCTGATGATCTGCTCTTCTATCCTTGATGATATCTGCTCGTATAACGGTCTTTTTTCCCTGAAATCAAGTTCTACCATCATCTTTCCTCCACTATTGTAAGTGTACTAATGCTATTAGTACACTTAATATAATATAGACCCGTATACTTGTCAACAGGAATTTTTATAGTTGTAAGAGTTGTCAGGGGGACGGTTCTGCTGTCAACTTTTGTGACAGCAGAACCGTCCCTCTGTCATCTTTTTTTAAAAAATTTGATAAAAATGTCTCATTTCAGGATCTGCATCGTATATATTTGTGAAAGCACAAAAAGAAACGCTTTTAAGGTGGCGTTAAATGAAAAGAGATAAAAGATGATGGAAGAAAACAACAATATCAATGTATTAAAGGATGAAGATCTTAACAAGGTTTCAGGCGGCGCCGACGGAGTTTTCTGTGGCTATGAATATTGGAACAGTTGGGAAAAATGTCCGTATTGTGGTGAGGATACCGGTCTGAGTTCCGGAGAGGGTGAAGGATTCATGATGGATCCTGACAGAGGAGTAACTATACTGATGTCATATACATGTCCTCATTGCCTGAAGAGCTTCACTGTAAAAGTTAACTGAGTTTTTTGAAGGTGACAGAGGTGACAGAGGAACGGTTCTTCTGACACTGCCGCATGTGAAGGGGGATGAAATGATATGAAGGAAGAAAACAGGATCGATAATATAAATGATGATTCTCTTGCCGGGGTTTCCGGAGGAGTAAATGTTTTTGGTGTTGAAGTAGTCGAAGATCTTCATGTATGTCCGAAGGGACATGAGCATCCGGAGTATACGCGTGAGGACGGTGAATCGACTATGTTTGATCCGGTAAGACGCAGATTTCTGCTGCTGGCATTCTATTGTAATGATTGCGGAAAATGGTACCACATAAAGGCTTAATAATGATCTGAAGTTGTTTTAAGAAGTTGACAGAGGGACTGTCCCTCTGTCAACTTTTGTAGTATGATACGGGCATGGAGACGGGACTTGTAAAGAAAATCATATATACGGCTGCAGCTGCTTTTGTTTTATTATGCATATCTGCCGTGCCGGTGCGCGGATCACAAAAACATGAGATCTTTCTGCGCAGGGATACCGACGGAGCATATCTTCTCTCATCGAGGGATGATCTGGAGGAGTTTATAGACGCATGCAGAAATGACGGATCCTTAAGCGCAAGGCTTGAATGCGATATCATACTCAACGACGAAGAGGCATTTGAAGGGCAGCACAATCTGTCGACTTTTGAATCGATATACGAGGGAGAACTTGAGGACATGAAAGGCTTCAGGGGTGACTTTGACGGCAACGGCCACACCCTTACGGGCTATGTGTCCTGCGAGAATCTCCCAGTTTTTTATCTGATCGAAAAGGAAGGATGTGTCCACGATCTGACGATCGACACATCTGTTTTCTCTCCGACATATAATAAAAGAAAGGACGAGAAGACCCAGTACGGAGCCTCTGTTACCGAGGTTAATTACGGGACGATAAAAAATGTCACGGTGAAGGGCTCGGTTGTCGGAAAGGGGCAGGCGGCCGGGATCGCCGGCGTCAATGAAAAGACGGGACTCATCGAGAATACGGTATTTTCCGGCAAGGTAACGGGAGGCTACGGTCTGAAGGTGAAGCCCGATCCGGGCATTCAGTATGCATTTGATCTGGTCGTGATCGATAACGGAAGGATAGTAAACAGCAAAGCCAATGCCGTAAAGATGACTGCAGGTCCGTCGGAGCCGTACAGGTTTGGGGGGAAAGGCGCAAAGAACGGATCGGAGGCCGGCGGGGATGAAGGGAATACTTCAAAAGCCGGGAGTGTTTCGGAAGACAGTCAGAAAAACGGGACAGGATCCGCTACAGGCACCGAAGCGGTCTCTGAAAACGGAAACAGCGGATCTTCAGATGAAGATTTCGTCGGCCCCGAAAAGGATATCATTGTACGCCTCGTAAAGGGTGACACACTCTGGCATATCTCGAGGGTATATTACGGAAGGGGCATACTTTACAGGAATCTGAAACTTCGTAATAAAAAAGGAATCTTTGGCGGACTTGAAGGGCATGTGCTCACAAGACTGCCCATAGGGGAAGAGGTTCTTATTCCGAGGATAGATAACCCGGAGGAATAGACACGGGAGGAAGTTTAATGAACATACTTGTAGTCGGCGGGACGAGATTTTTCGGCATTCCGATGGTCAGTAAACTGATAACGGACGGACATGATGTGACAGTCGCCACAAGGGGGCAGCACAGGGATCCTTTTGAGGGTAAATGCCGTCATATCGTGATGGACAGAGACGACCCGGAAAGCGTAAAAAAGGCGCTTGATAAATATGAATTCGATACCGTGATCGACAAGATCTCTTATTGTTCAAATGATGTAAAAAATCTTCTTCAAAATCTCAGCTGCAAAAAATACATACAGATGTCCTCGTGCGCGGTCTACAGGGAAGCAAAGACAGGAATTAAGGAAGAGGATTTTGATACTGCCTCATATGAGCTTAAATGGGAAGGGAGAAGCGGGGATTATCCCGAAGGCAAAAGGCAGGCAGAAAGAGCGGCGCTTGAATTTGTGGATGCATCGAAATGTCTGTTCGTGAGATATCCTGTTGTGATGGGAGAACACGATCATACCGGACGGATTGAATTTTATGTAAACCATATTACCGGCGGGATCCCGATGTATGTGGATAATATGGATGTCAGGATGCCCTTCATCCATGAAAAGGAAGCCGGCGAATTCATTGCGCATCTTGCAGGTCTTGATGTGACCGGAGCGGTAAACGGAAGCTCGGAGGGAAGCATTACCATGCGTCAGTTCATAGGCTATATTGAAAATAAAACCGGAAAGAAAGCGGTTTTTGATAATAAAGGCGAAGCGGCTCCCTATAACGGAACCCTTGCCGATGTATCCTACGATACCACGAAGGCAGAGAAGACCGACTTTAAGTTTTCTGCTGTGGATGAATGGATATACGGGCTGCTGGATCGGAAGGTGACAGAAGGACCGTCCCTCTGACAACATGACAGGAGGTTTTTGATATGCTCTACGGCGCTCTGGAGGCGGGCGGGACCAAGATGGTCTGCGCCGTCGGCGATGAAACGGGAAAGATACTTGAGAGGGTGTCGATACCGACAACGGATCCCGAAGAGACAATGCAGGAGATCATCGCTTATTTTAAAGATAAGGAGATAAAGGCTTTGGGGATCGCCTCTTTCGGCCCCATAGATCTTGACAGGAAGTCTCCCACATACGGCTATATCACATCTACGCCCAAGCTTGCATGGGCGGATTTTGATATTGTCGGGAAATTAAAGGAAGCGCTGGGGATACCGGTGGGATTTGATACGGATGTCAACGGGTCGCTCCTTGGAGAGATGACCTGGGGAAAATACAGGGGACTCACCGATGCAGTTTACATAACTATAGGAACGGGAGTCGGAGCGGGGATCATGTCCGGCGGAAAGCTGATCCACGGGATGCTTCATCCGGAGGCAGGGCATGTTCCGATGATCCCTCATATCACAGATAAGTATCGGGGGAAATGCCCTTATCATAACAACTGTTTTGAAGGCATGGCATCAGGTCCGGCTATAGAAGAACGATGGGGGCAGAGAGGAGAAGAGCTTTCGGACAGAGAGGAGGTCTGGGAGCTTGAAGCTTATTATATCGCGCAGGCCCTGACCGGTCTTATTATGACCTTAAGTCCGAAGAAGATCATACTGTCCGGCGGTGTCATGCACCAGGCGCGGCTGTTCGGACTCATCAGGCAGAAGGTTAAGGATAATATTAACGGGTATCTGAGGACAAAGGAGCTTTCCGATATGGACAGTTACATAGTTCCCGCAAGCCTGAACGATGACCAGGGGATAATGGGGTGCATAAAGATAGCGATGAATGAATTAGCACTCACCTCTTGACAGTGCTAACAATTGATGGTATAACATGATTAAAGGTGTCAGAGGGACGGTCCTTTTGACACCTTTTAAGACGAATTTTGATTCCAAAGCATTCCGTTTTGAACCGTGCAGGTGAGATTAGCGGCTACGCGGACTAAGTCTGACAGTCGTGAGCATGTACGAAATGCGAACGGCTGGCAGGCTTTAAGTCTGCGTTGGCGATAAGCTTACCGTTGCAGCGGTTCCCCGGAATGCGTGGAACAAAATGAGGCGAAAAAGATGACAGAAGGACCGTCCCTCTGACACTTTCAATATAAGACAAGGAGGTTTTTATTATGAATATAGACAGATTTACGCAGAATTCAGTGAAGGCCGTCAATGAGTGCGAAAAGTACGCTCTTGAATACGGCAATCAGGAGATCGAACAGGAGCATCTGCTGTACAGTCTGCTTAATATAGACGATTCCCTCATCGCAAAGCTTGTCGAAAAGATGGGGATCAATAAGGAGGCTTTTGAGGAAAGGGTCCTTCAGGGCATTGAGAAAAGGACCAAGGTACAGGGCAGCAGCCAGCTCTATATAGGCAGGGATCTAAATACGGTGCTCATCAGCGCCGAGGATGAGGCAAAGGCCATGGGCGATGCCTATGTGTCGGTGGAGCATCTGTTTCTTGCGCTCATCAAGAGTCCGAATAAGGAGATAAAGGAGATCTTCAGGGAATACGGGATCACACGGGACAGGTTCCTTACGGCGCTTTCCACGGTCCGGGGCAATCAGAGCGTGACATCGGACAATCCGGAGGCTACCTACGATACTCTTGAAAAATACGGGACGAATCTCGTTGAAAGGGCCCGTGACCAGAAGCTTGATCCTGTCATAGGCAGGGACAGCGAGATCAGAAATGTGATAAGGATCCTTTCAAGAAAGACAAAGAACAATCCTGTCCTTATCGGTGAACCCGGCGTTGGGAAGACCGCGGCTGTCGAGGGACTTGCCCAGAGGATAGTGGCGGGCGATGTTCCGGAGGGGTTAAAGGACAAGGAGATCTTTGCGCTTGATATGGGGGCGCTTGTCGCCGGCGCAAAGTACAGAGGCGAATTTGAGGAAAGACTGAAGGCTGTTCTCGAGGAGATCAGAAAATCCGACGGAAGGATCATCCTTTTCATAGACGAGCTGCATACCATAGTCGGCGCCGGAAAGACAGAAGGCTCCATGGATGCCGGCAATATGTTAAAGCCCATGCTTGCCCGCGGCGAGCTGCACTGCATAGGAGCAACGACCCTTGACGAATACAGAAAGTATATCGAAAAGGATCCTGCACTGGAGAGGCGTTTCCAGCCGGTGATCGTGGATGAACCGACGGTCGAGGATACGATATCGATCCTCCGCGGACTGAAGGAGAGATACGAAGTCTTTCACGGCGTGAAGATAAACGATTCGGCCCTCGTGAGCGCGGCGACACTTTCGCACAGATATATTTCGGACAGGTTCCTGCCTGACAAGGCCATAGACCTTGTTGATGAGGCCTGCGCTCTTATTAAGACGGAGCTTGATTCGATGCCGGCAGAGCTTGACGAGATGAACCGCAGGCTCACCCAGATGCAGATAGAAGAGGCGGCTCTGAAAAAAGAGACGGACAGCGCCTCAAAGGCCCGTCTTGAAGAACTGCAGAAGGATATCTCCGAGCTTAATGAAAAATTCTCAAATGAGAAAGCAAGATGGGATAATGAAAAGGAAAGCGTTGCGAAGCTTTCGCAGATCCGCGAACAGATTGAGGACACAAATAATGAGATAGCCATTGCCCAGAGGAACGGTGATCTCGACAAGGCGGCCGAGCTTTCATACGGAAAACTGCCGGAACTTAAGAAAATGCTTGAATTTGAAGAGCATCAGCTTAATAAGAAAGACTTAAGTCTTGTGCATGAGGCTGTCAGCGAAAATGAGATAGCGCATATCGTGTCGAAATGGACCGGTATACCGATCACAAAACTGACAGAGGGTGAAAGGGAGAAGACCCTGCATCTTCCGGATATCCTGCATGAAAGGGTGATAGGGCAGGATGATGCCGTGGAAAAGGTCAGCGATGCGATACTTCGCAACAAGGCAGGGATAAAGGATCCCGAAAGACCGATCGGCTCGTTTTTATTCCTCGGACCTACGGGCGTGGGCAAGACGGAGCTTGCCAAGGCGCTGGCCGCAAGTCTTTTTGATGACGAATCAAATATGGTCCGTATCGATATGTCGGAGTATATGGAGAAATTCTCCGTATCGAGGCTCATCGGAGCGCCTCCCGGATATGTGGGCTATGACGAAGGAGGACAGCTGACGGAAGCGGTGAGAAGGAAGCCGTATTCCGTGGTTCTCTTTGATGAGATTGAAAAGGCTCATCCGGATGTTTTCAATGTGCTGCTTCAGGTGCTCGATGACGGGCGGATCACCGACAGCCAGGGAAGGACAGTGGATTTTAAGAATACGATACTGATCATGACTTCAAATATCGGCTCGCATTATCTCCTGGACGGCATAGATGAGGAAGGAAATATAAAAAAGGATGCTTCGGATGCGGTGGAAGAAGAACTGCGGGGCAGCTTCAGACCTGAATTCTTAAACAGGCTCGATGAGATCATAATGTTCAAGCCGCTGACGAAGAATGATATCGGAGGTATCATCAATCTGCTGATAGAAGATACCAACGCAAGGCTTGCCGACAGACAGATACGCATGGAACTGACCGATGCCGCAAAGGAATATGTGGTGAACGGAGGTTATGATCCTGTCTACGGCGCAAGGCCGCTGAAACGCTTCATGCAGAAGAATGTGGAAACGCCGGTTGCCAGACTGATCCTTGAAAAGGGAGCGGGGGAAGGCACGGTGATAAAGATAGATGCCGGAGAAAACGGACTTACGGCAAAGATATAAAAGATGACAGCGGGACGGTTCTGGTGACAACTTTTCAAAGAAAAAGTTGTCACCAGAACCGTCCCGCTGTCATCTTTTGTTATCTTTTCTCTCTTCCGAGGAATCTCATTTTTTCGTCCTCGCCCGGCTCACGCGGAGTTACCAGAGCTCCTGACATCTTCGGCTTTTCGGTGGCATGTTTTAGATCCGTCACCATATCGGCCTTGCACTTTTCACAGAAACGTCCTTTAAGTATCGGCTTGCCGCATCTGTCGCAGGTCAGGAAATCCGCGACACTGCCGTCTGCAAGGGAAAGGCGCTCTTCTCTGAGCCATTCCTTGATATCCTTGGGACTGACATTGCAGATCTCGGCGGCTTCATCTACCGTTACTCCAGGGTGATCCCAGACGAAACTCTTGACCCTTTTGAAATCTTCCTCGTCCTTTTTGCGGCATTCCGGGCATACTGTGTTGAAGCCGGCAAGGGTGCTGAATATTTTATTGCATTTGCGGCAGTTTAATACGGGCATCTTTGTCTCCTGTCTTCAATACTGTTTTTATTATACCACCTTTTGTCCTTTATTGCCTAATAAAAATATGTTATCATCAAGGCGTCGAAGGATCTTTTCAAATAGTGTCATAATAACAGGAAATTATTTATCGGGGAGGATATCATGACCTACGGGCAGGCGTTCACACCGGGTACTTATTATTTTTCGGTTGCGGCCATAGCATTTATGGTCCTGTTTCTTATTTTTTCTTTCATCAATAAGGACGACTTAAGAAAAACCAGCGGAATGATGAGGACGACCGGAATACTTGCCCTCATAGGATGTCTGTCCGAGATGGTTTCCATGATAGCCTTTACAAACCGGGATACCTCGGATGTGGCAAGGAGAATACTTGCCCTGGTCAATTATTCCACGATGCTTCTGTGTTCCATGTACTTTAACCGTTATACCTTTGCCTTTGTGACAAAGGGCAGAAGGTCGGAATTCAACAAAGTTTATGAGAGATTAAATCTCATCTTTGTCGTGATCTTTCATCTGCTTCTGATCGCGGATCTCAAATTCCATTATCTCTTCACTTTCGAAGACGGTGTCGCAAAGGGCGGACCGCTTATGTTTTTTATGGGTTACGGCGCGCCTTTGGTTTATCTGATCACCGGCATATTCATGATAATCAGGTTCAGGAAGAATCTGACGATGAGAGAGTTCTACACTCTGACCGCAACTCATTTCATCGTCATCATCGGCGCAGCTTTGCAGGGCATCACAGACGACAGGATCCTGCTCGTTTCATTTTCGATCACCATGGGCCTGTATGTGCTTTATTCCTTCCTCGAAGCTCCGGATTATCACAGACTTATGGAATCAAACAGAAAGCTTGCGGAAGCCGAAAAGGCGGCAAATGCGGCCAACAAGGCAAAGAGTGATTTCCTTTCTTCCATGTCCCATGAAATAAGAACGCCCATGAATGCAGTGCTGGGAATGAACGAGCTGACCCGCATGGCGCTGACAGATCCGTCTCTTCCGTCTGAAAAAAAGATTGAAAAAGCCATAGTCTATTCGGAAAGCATCAAGGAATCCGGAGAGGCTTTGATGTATGTAATAAATGATGTCCTTGATATCTCAAAGATCGAATCGGGCAAAATGGATATTGTAAATGCGCCGTATCATATGATGGATCTTTTGGATGATGTCTGCAGGACCTGCGAAGTGATGTCGAGGGGAAAGAATCTCTTATTTGAAAGCATCATAGATGACAGTCTTCCCGGATATGTGGACGGCGACAGGATCAGGGTAAGGCAGGTGATAGTCAATCTCCTCAATAACGCCGTAAAATACACCGAAACGGGAAAGATAACCCTTAAGGTCACAGGCAAGATCAGAGGAGAGAGAGTGGTCTATGATATAGCGGTAAAAGATACCGGGATAGGGATAAAGGAAGAAAGCATTCCGTATATTTTCCGTGCTTTTGACAGGGTTGACAATGAGAAGACGCATTTCATACAGGGTACGGGTCTGGGACTTTCCATAGTAAAGGATCTGATCGATATGATGGGCGGATCGGTTGAGGTTGAAAGCGTATACGGAGAGGGCTCCACATTCACACTGCATCTGCCGCAGAAGATACTTTCGGATGAAAAGATCTCGGATCATGTCAGGGAAAAGATCCATGCCCAGGGAATTCCTTTGGAAAATGTATTTCCGGGCGCAAAGCTCCTCGTGGTCGATGACAATACAACAAATATCGCCGTGGCAAAGAGCTTCCTCGACAAGATGAAGGTGGAAACGCAGTCAGCATCGTCCGGAGAGGAAGCGCTGACAATGATCACGGATAATAAATACGATCTGATCCTGCTCGATCACATGATGCCGAAGATGAGCGGAGATGTGGTGCTGGCGACGGTAAAGGGCGATCCCGAGAAGTATTCGCTTAATAAGGACACGCCGGTCATCGCCATGACCGCAAATGCTGTCGGAGGGCAGAAGGAAAAGTACATAAATGAATACGGTTTTGACGGTTATCTGGCAAAGCCCTTCAGGTTCAATGAACTTGTTTCGACGGTGAGGGAATACCTGCCAAAGAATTTTACGGATAATAAACCCGTGACGGAGGCTGCAACGGAAACAGCGCCGCAGGAAAAAACAATGTCTTTGGAACCGGAGCAGGCTGCGGATAAAGATGAAGCAAAGGAGAATACGGATATGGATGTCAGAGATCAGATCGACAGGGCTACGGGCCTGATGATGTGTGAAAATGAAGAGATTTACGAAGCTGTCGTGAAGGCATATCTTTCAGAGGTGGAGTCAGATAAGAAGGCGTTGAAGGAGGCTTATGAATCCGAAAACTGGGCCGATTACAGGACACAGGTGCATAAGCTGAAATCCGCTTCAAAAACGGTGGGGGCAGTCGCTTTCTCTGATTTTTCGCTTCAGATGGAGCAGTGCGCCAAGGATATCATAGCCGGAAACGAGGCGGAAAAGGCGCTCGATTTTATTAAAAATAATTACAAAGATTACATCGAAGTATACGGAAAAGTTTGTGAAAATCTTGTCAATATTTAGGAATTGTTAACAGATTGTTCTTAATTTTATACATTCATTTTTGTTTCGAAATGTGGCTGAAACCCTGATGAATGCTGGGTTTCAGCTCTTGTTATTTTTTTAACAAAAAACTTGACAGAAGGGTGTTCCTGTGATAGTTTATTATTTAACAAACACACAAAACGGTATCACACCGGACGGATGAGGATCTCATCCGGACATGTCGGGGACGGTCCACAAGACTTCCCGTGGGAGTGTGCCGATATTGAGGACCGGCGTTATCCGGTACAAAGGAGGAAAAAACATGAGAGACGAATGGAGAGGGTTTAAGGCAGGTCATTGGGTAGATGATGTCAATGTACGTGATTTCATCCAGCTCAACTACACCCAGTATGAGGGTGATGAGTCATTCCTGGCTGATCCTACGGATGCAACAAACAAGCTCTGGGGCAAACTTCAGGAGCTGCAGAAGGCAGAGCGTGACAAGGGCGGAGTCCTTGACTGCGAGACAGAGATCGTATCAAGCCTCACATCATACGGCCCCGGCTACATCGATGAGAGCCTGAAGGATCTTGAGAAGATCGTCGGACTTCAGACAGACAAACCGTTAAAGAGAGCATTCATGCCTTACGGCGGAATCAAGATGGCTCAGGAAGCTGCCGGACAGTACGGCTACAAGGTCAATGAGAAGTATGACCAGATCTTCAATGAGTATCACAAGACACATAACCAGGCAGTTTTTGATGCTTACACAGATGAGATGAAGGCTGCCCGTCATACACATATAGTTACGGGTCTTCCGGATACCTACGGAAGAGGACGTATCGTAGGCGACTACAGAAGAGTTGCTCTTTACGGTATCGATTACCTCATCGCAAAGAAGAAGGAAGATTTCAAGAACTGCGGACACGGCGATATGACAGATGATATCATCCGCTTAAGAGAAGAGATCGCAATGCAGATCAGAGCCCTTAACGGCATGAAGGATATGGCAAAGATCTACGGCTTCGATATCTCACAGCCCGCAAAGAATGCGAAGGAAGCAGTACAGTGGCTGTACTTCGGATATCTTGCAGCGATCAAGACACAGAACGGCGCTGCAATGTCAGTCGGACGTATCTCTACTTTCCTTGATATCTACATGGAAAGAGATCTGAAGGAAGGAACACTTACCGAGAGCGAGGCACAGGAGCTCATCGACCATGTAACGATGAAGTTCAGAATGGTCAAGTTCGCGCGTATCGAGTCCTACAACCAGCTGTTCTCAGGCGATCCCGTATGGGCAACCCTTGAGATGGGCGGTATCGGAATGGACGGACGCCACATGGTAACAAAGAACGATTATCGTTTCCTTCATACTCTTGAGAACATGGGACCTTCACCCGAGCCGAACCTCACAGTCCTTTATTCTCATGATCTTCCCGAGAAGTTCAAGAAGTATGCAGCATATATCTCGGTAACCACATCTTCGATCCAGTACGAGAACGATGATGTTATGAAGCCCATCTGGGGCGATGATTACAGCATCTGCTGCTGCGTATCCGCAACCCAGACAGGTAAGGAAATCCAGTTCTTCGGAGCACGTGCAAACCTTGCAAAGGCTCTCCTCTACGCTATCAACGGCGGCAAGGACGAGAAGCACAAGGACAAGGCCGGAAAGCCCATGCAGGTCGGCCCGGAGCTTGCACCCATCACCTCCGAGTATCTTGATTATGACGAGGTTATGCACAAGTATGACATCATGCTTGACTGGCTGGCAGGACTGTATGTAAACATCCTGAACCTCATCCACTATATGCATGACAAATATTACTATGAGGCAGCTGAGATGGCTCTCATCGATACAGACTTGAGGAGAACCTTCGCAACAGGTATCGCAGGCTTCTCACATGTTATCGATTCACTTTCAGCGATCAAGTATGCAAAGGTAAAGGTTCTCCGTGACGAGTTCGGTATCGCTACCGGATTTGAGACCACAGGTGAGTTCCCTAAATACGGTAATGATGACGACAGGGCTGATGAGATCGGTGTATGGCTTCTCAAGACCTTCATCACAAAGGTAAAGAAGTATCATACATACCGCAACTCCGAGCCTACAACCTCCATCCTTACCATCACATCAAATGTGGTTTACGGCAAGGCTACAGGAGCTACTCCCGACGGAAGAGAAGCCTACAAGCCTTTCGCACCCGGAGCATCACCTTCATACGGTGCAGAGCAGAGCGGACTTCTTGCATCACTCAACTCTGTTGCAAAGATACCTTATGAGTACTCTCTTGACGGTATCTCAAATACACAGACAATGAGCCCTGATGCACTCGGACATGACGACAAGGAGAGGGCACAGACCCTGGTTAACGCAATGGACGGATATTTCGACAATGGTGCTCATCACCTCAATGTCAATGTATTCGGAACAGAGAAGCTCCTTGACGCTCAGGCTCATCCCGAGAAACCCGAATATGCAAACTTCACCATCCGTGTATCGGGCTATGCAGTTAAGTTCATCAGCCTTACCAAGGAACAGCAGGACGACGTTATCGCAAGAACCTGCCATAAGCGTCTTTGATCTATAGCGGTTTATAGGTAAGTTTATAGGGG
>JAILOK010000047.1 GCA_024690825.1 Lachnospiraceae bacterium
GGCTTTGATGAAAGCTTCAAAGTGGCTCTCAACGATGTCGATCTATGTCTTAAACTTCGAAAAGAGGGGCTGCTCAACGTATTCACTCCGTTTGCGGAACTTTTCCACTACGAATCCGCTTCAAGAGGAAGCGATGTGGAAGAGGCTGAACGTAAAAACGCCGAAAGATATGATAAAGAGGCTGAACAGTTCAGGACAAAATGGAAGGATGTGCTTGAAGCCGGGGATCCGTATTATAACCCCAATTTCTCCCTCGATCACAGCAACTACACACTTAAGGCCTCCCCTGTCCCGATGACTTCAGATTAAACTGTTTTAATGGTATAATAATTTATGTCTATCCGTCCGGAAAACGGGTGCGGCTTCAAGCCGCATTACCCACGACACTCTTTTTCATTGCGCAGGCAAAGCGGTGATACGTGAGGTAGCGGATAGATCTTTTTTGACTCCCCTGATGTGTTATACTGAAAAAAAGGATATAAAAAAGGAGGTTATCATGAAGGATTATATTGAAAGATTCAAAGATGGAAACTGCAGTGTCACGGAACTGACACTTACCGGGATATGCCTGTTTCTGGCCGGACTCGTGATCGGAATGCTCATTGTTCCCTCCCGGGTTTTTGTTGCCGGAAGCTTCAACGGCAATCAGGGCAGCATAGAAAAGCCCAAAAAGAAAAAGAAGTAAGGAGTCAGGGGGAAGTCAGATGAAAAAGTAAGGAGGAAGGAACATGAGTGGGATAACCGAGTATTATACCCTTAATGACAAGAGCAGACTGCCTAAGATCGGATTCGGAACATATAACGAGGAATTCGCAGACAATAAAGATGTCATTTTACAGGCTATAGAGTGCGGCTACAGGTTTTTTGACACCGCCTCTTTGTATGAAACGGAACGTTCGCTGGGAAACGCTCTTCGCGAAAGCGGGATCAACAGGTCGGAAGTGATCATAGAGACAAAACTCTGGACAGATGAGATGGGAACCGAAAATGTTGCCAAAGCCCTTGACCGTTCGTTAAACCGTCTTCAGACCGACTATGTTGATATTTATATGATCCATTGGCCCAGACAGACAGGTAAGGATGACGAGAACTGGAAAGAACTGGATACGGATACATGGCATGCCATGGAAAAACTTGTTGATGAAGGAAAAGTAAGGAGACTGGGACTCAGCAATTTCCTTCCGCATCATCTGAAGAATATTCTGGATAACTGCAGGATACGTCCTGTTGTCGACCAGCTCGAGCTTCATCCCGGGTATTCACAGGAAAATGCGGTTTCATACTGCCATGGATCAGAAGTGCTTCCAATGGCGTGGTCTCCGCTTGGAAGAGGCAGGGAAAATGCAACGATCGGAAACTCCATACTCATCCGCCTTTCCGAAAAATACGGGAAAAGCATACAGCAGATCAATCTCCGTTTTCTGCTGCAAAAGGGCGTACTGCCGATACCCAAAGCATCTACGCCGGAACACATGAAGTCCAATATGGATGTATTTGATTTTGAGCTTACTGATGATGATCTTTCCATGCTTTCCTGCATGCCACAGACTGCATGGCTAGGAGAGCATCCGGATTTTAATATACCTGACAGAAAGAGCAATCCAAACCAGAGGTAGAGATTCAAGGGAGTCCCCACTGACTCCCCAGACTCTTGATTTATCCAACGTACAATGCTAATATAAACTAGAGAAACAAAGGCGTTTCATCCGTTTTGGGTGGAACGCCTCTTTGCATTTACGGAGGATTCATATGGCTGCATTTGACAGGATAAAAAGCGGTATTCCGGAAATGGATGAAGCTCTTGACAACATAAGGCTCGGAGATAACGTGGTCTGGCGTGTATCCGAACTGTCCCAGTTTAAATTCTTCATGGAACCGTATATAAAGCAGGCGATCGAGGATAAGCGGAACATCATATATTTCAGATTTGCAAGCCATGAACCGCTCCTTCCGGATCGTGATGAGATCAAAAAGGTAACTGTCCCGCTCTCGCACAGATTTGAGAACTTCACGGTAGATATCCATAACGTCATCGAGGAGGAAGGCAGGGATGCTTTCTACGTCTTTGACTGCCTGTCGGAGCTTCAGACAGCCTGGGCGACAGACCTGATGATGGGAAACTTCTTTCGCGTCACATGCCCGTTCCTTTTCATCCTCGATACTGTGGCGTTCTTCCCGATCATAAGAGGCAAGCACTCCGTACAGGCGGTAAATAAGATCCTGAACACAACTCAGCTTTTCTTCGATGTGTATTCGGATAATAAGAATATA
>JAILOK010000086.1 GCA_024690825.1 Lachnospiraceae bacterium
ATCAAGAGAAGTGAAAACACGGCATAGGCACATTAAGTGTAATTCATCCTATGAACGCAGAATGCTCCGTTTAATATATGCCTTCGGATGAGAAAGCCGTATGAAGAATGAAGCTGAATTGATCGATAAAGTAGCGGGGAACCGGACCATATAATAAAAAAGGAGGTATCCGCCAATGGATATTGAGGAACCCATCCACTAAAGGCGCCATTCGATGAAGATCGGGTGGCGCCTTTAACATTGTATCGGTATTTATTTCCTGTTGAGGGATCACAGCATCAGCGGTGCATACAGGATAGCCAGCAGGATCAATCCGCAGACTCCGCACGCGAAAAGAATGGTTTTATCAGACAATATTACTGTTGTGGGGTCTCCGTCGGATAACCCGGAAAAAACGATAGTGAGATATCTTATTACTATAAACATTATGACAGGAACGGTATATACCAGGTGATCCCCCTGAGAAAGACACCACAGGGAGTAAAACACCATAGTCAATCCGGCGCACATAAATACAGAACCATTTAAAAAAGGGATCTCGTAGGAGTCCAGCACTGCCCTTGTATCACGCTCACTGTGTGTCAAAAGCTCTCCTCTTCTTTTTCCGAAAGCCATAAACAGTGAAAATGAGATCACCGTCAGAAACATCCAATCGGATACTCCGCCTTCAACAACTGTTCCTCCGACAAGTACACGAAGTACAAAACCTGCCGCGATACAAAAGCAATCGACCACGGCCTGTTTCTTCAGCCATCCCGAATAAAGTATATTGATCAGGATATACGAAAGGATTAGGCATAATGCAGTCAGATTGACAGCAAAAGCAAGCAGCAGACCGCCTGCAGTCAGCACGGCGATCATGATCCATGCACAGTTGAGCGAGATCCGTCCGGCGGCCAAAGGCCGGTTTTTCTTGACCGAATGATTTCTGTCTTTATCTATGTCTTTGATATCGTTAAATACATATATCGCTGAAGAGATCAGGCAGAAAGAAACCGTAAGAATCAATGCACGAATGAATTTTTCGGTTTCAAACAATTCCAAAGAGAATACTATCGGTGTAAGAACAAAAAGGTTCTTAAGCCAGCTCTTTACTCTCATTTCGGTTAGGATATTTGCAAATAATCTCAATGTTTCCATTCACTCCGACTATTGATTGCGAAAGATTCACAGATGCATCACATAGACCCTGAATTCACAGCCCGTTGCCGTTCCTCTCAGATAACGGACCACCGTTCTTATGGCACAATATATATTCTGAACCTCCAGAACATGATAATTCGGATTTTCGGGCGTGTAAATGTAGATCATAGGATACTCTTCATCGAGTCTCAGGTAAAAGGATGATATCCATCCGTAAATATCCTGATTACCTTCCAAAAACAGATCCCTCATTCCGGAAGATGTCATAACATATTTAGGCGCGGGTCCCCATTTGTAATGCGACGGATCAGCATTTTCATAAGATCCCCAGGCTCCGTAAAATCCTCCGGGATCAAGCGGGGTATTGCTGTCGCAAACGGTATTCTCAAAAGTGAGCCCCATCGCGTCAATATCACTCTTACATACGATTCGGCTGTCGGGAGCAAGGAAGTGCGCATCCATCGCAACGGATCCGGCAAACAGATTTCCGATAGGAAGCAGAACAAAGAGGAGAAGCGCTCCCGCTGCAAAAATCGTCCTGCTGTTAATGCGCTCACGCATATCCTCGAGAAAGTACAGTAATCCGAAAGCCCCGAACATAACTCCCGCCTCGTACACGGGCAGATCATAACGTTCCCAGTGCAGGTTCAGCATGGATATCGGTAACAGGTATACCAAAAACAGGAAAAGGATAAGCGTCTCCTTCGTTTTCTTTTTAAACGATCTGACAATACCGTAAAGGCTTCCAAGGACAAGAACAAGTCCCATACGGTTCGCGGCATTTACAAGATAATAGATAAATATCTGCCAATGGTTGAGTCCGTCTCCGCCGATATGATATATGCCGTTCTGACCGGCCATTACTTCCAAAACACTTTTCAGATCCGTGATCAGAACCGGAGAGACAGCCATTATTCCGAGAATGACAAACAGTATTGCAAGCATACCCCGTATTATGATCATTTTTATATCCTTGGTATGTGCGGAAATGACAGCTACCGCTATGATCAGGCAGCCGTATGCTCCGGGGTATTTTTCACATACCGCAAAAGAAGTGAATATGGACATCCAGAACAGCCACTTGACCGATGGAGCCTTTTGATATCGGAGCGCCGCCCACATAACGCCCAGCAAAAAGAACAGAAGAGGTATGTCGGGAGTAAGATAATGCGAATGCTCTATAAATCCGGGGAAAATCGCTGCAAGAAGAGACGCAAAAAGTGCCTGCCTTCTTCCCCAGAACAATCCGATGAGAAATGTCCACACAACCACGCCGACTCCGAGCATGGCAACAAATACTCTCGAAGCGGTCATAAACAGAGTGAAATCGTTATCGAAATTGGAAGCAAAATCCTCCATTCCCCTGGGCGAAAAATAAAAATCCTGTATTGCCATATAAATAAGTGCACTCGCCTTAATGGAAACATGGTCAGGTCTGTAATAAGAGCCCTGGACATCAATGTTTCTTTCCAGAGCGCACTGATATGCGGGATAATAAACTATTCCCTCATCGGGATGCAGATTTCTGTAAGGCATTCCCCAGCTGATTCCCACTAGTCTTATGACAATCGCAAGCAGAATAATCCCCGCGAATAAAAACGCGCATGTCTTCGGTTTTATCTCTTCATTGAACTTTTTCATTTTTTAATCCTATAAAAGTTATCGGGAAGATCAAATAAAGCGGCCAGGCATATCTGAAAGAAGATATCGGGCATAACATCATGATCCCGAACTGGGCGATATGCGGAAGGAATAAAGGAAGTACTTTTGTAAAAAATGCTTTCTTTTTTCTGGCATATATTATAACGCACAGCAGTGCCCAAGATATATAAGCCGGTACGAAGAACACACGAATTACGGGAATCTCACGCAGCTTGCCGTTCATACACAGATTTTCATAAAATGCCGTCATCATTTCGGGTGCCCATATGCTCTTGCGGGTAATGGGAACAACAAGCGCATCCGGAGAATAATTATTAAACATCACATATGCAAACTCGTAATAATCCGGATACCAGAACCCTATCGAGTTTGATAAAAATGCAACCGTATACTGCTTTGTGAAACGTCTGCCAAGTTTAAACCAGAACTTCCAGAATGCTGCCGGATCCTCATTATAATTATTCGAATAGAAACAGCTTTTTGCAGGATCTGCGCCAAAGGGTGTATATAGCCGCCCCGGATAGGGATCTATCCACTCAAGACTGTCAATATAGAAATTAATCTTTTCCCTGTCAGCCTCATCAAGTTCAGACATATTATACACCGCAACGCGCTGCATCTGCTGTATCGGAACACTGAGTGCTTCCCTCACCTGTCCCTGTTCTATATTAAGCGCCGAAAAAACCGGTCCCGTATACACTTTAAAAAGTATAACAGGCAAAATACCAACCAGCATCAAAGGAATAAACCGTCCCGACTTTTTTATCTTCCTGATGCGAAGCAAAAGCAGAAACACAAATGAAAAAAGATAGATGTGGAGTCCGTTGTTCCTGGTCGCAAACATAAAAAAACCCACCAGCGGAAGCAGGACATAATTTCTCTTTTGACCCCTGTATTCGTCCGAGCTTAAGACGATCTCGGTAAAATGGCATGCAAACAGAATCAAAAATGCCGCATGAAGTGTATCCTTGATCATTGAGACAGAAAGGCATGCATTTTCAAACCAGAATGCAGAAAGCAACGTGACCGCGATCACGATAATGTCGGATACCCCGTGCTTTCGTATAATAAGAATCATCCTTGTAAGAGCATAGCTTAACAGGATCATCTGCAAAATGGAAAGGAATCCAAGTCCCGTTTCATAGCTTGAAAAGCACGACTCACCGAATCTCAGAAAGACTCTTATAAGCCATGTATGAAGTACTGGGTGATGATTGGAGGATATGACATTTGCCGCACTGTCCAGCTGCGAGATCATATCATATGAAATGATACCCGGAAATGTGATAAGAAACACCGGAACCCAGGACAGAAAGATAAAAATCCATACAACAAAAAACAGCCTGCGGTTCCCTATCTTGTCAAGCCATGAGGTAATACGTGATCTTTTATCAAAAATACAGAGTTTGTCTTTAAGGAAAAGAAGAATTCTGATGAATAAAAAGCAGACGATAAAGCAAACGATAAAAGGAATGATCATGGAAGCATCCGCAGAAATATTCTGAGACAGGATCATCGGTCCGATCACGGTATAGAACACGCTGTACAGGAGAGCCAGTGCAGCCGAAACCGCATATTTTTTGATCATACTGCCTCCCCTGAACCGCATTTTACTTATATTATCCCTGCCACTTCCAACCATAATATAGTATAGATTAATGTCATTCCTGTTGCGATTTTATCATACTGCATACGTTTTCGCAAAAGGCACAGAGACTATTTCTTTTTTGCCGTTTTGGCATTCTTGTAATAGATGATCCTGAGTCCGTCGATCAGAAGATCATCATCAAATACGATATCGTGCTTGCAGTGGGGGACTATCCTTGATGAGATCCCGCCTGTCGCGATTATCGTCTTAACCTCTCCCATCTCCTCTTCGCATCTGTCGATAAGCCCGTCCAGCATTGCGGCATTTCCGTAGATCAGTCCGGACTGCATGGAATCGGTGGTCGTTGTACCGATGACGTGTGCCGGCTCATCATATGAGATGCTCGAAAGAAGCGCCGTCCTTCCGACGAGCGCATCAAAGGAGATCTTGACTCCGGGGAAGATGATGACTCCGAGGAATTCCTTCTTCCCTCCGATGGCGGAAATGGTCGTTGCGGTGCCGAGGTCCATGATGAGCATGGGAGCTTCGTACTTTGCGATGGCTGCGACCGCACCTACGACAAGGTCCGCACCGAGCTCGGCGGGATCGCCGACCGCGATGTTGAGTCCGCTCTTAAGTCCGGGGCCTACGATCAGTGCCTTATGTCCGGTCAGAAGTTCGATGACCTCCTTGAGGATATTGTTGAGGGGAGGAACAACGGAAGAAATGATACCGCCGTCGATCCTGGTCAGATCTATGCCCCTGATCTCAAGGATATTCTTGACAAGGACCGCATATTCGACCTGGGTCTTGCCGGGATCGGTGGCAAATCTGGTGAGGAAGTATGTCTTCTCTTCGTCGATGACGCCCATGACGATATTGGTATTTCCGACATCAAATGCAAGTATCATATCTTTCTCCTTTCATTAAAGCAAAAACAGGCAAAGCCCGTAGGCTCCGCCTGTTTATATCATTCTGCCTTCTTTTCAGCTGCTCCGGCTCCGCTCTTTTTGCCGATTCCGATGAGCTGCACAATGGTGGTGCTCATTGCAAGATTGATG
>JAILOK010000110.1 GCA_024690825.1 Lachnospiraceae bacterium
TACCCTATGAAAACTTACCAGGACGTCATGGAACTGTATCAATCCAAATGCGATCAATGTTCCAAATATAACGAGCGATCCGAGAAGGCCGAACAGCTTTGCCTGTCTGTTCTGCCCCTTTGTCGGTTCCGGAAGCGTTGCCAATATGCGCTCTGTCACAAATCTCTTGCTCTTATCTGTGTACTTATGCATCCCGTTCAATTCCTGGATATGTGCCAGCTCAGGTCTCCACAGAATGGATATTTTCTGTTTCATATCCACCTTCGGATTCTCTTGCGGTTTCCGGTAATAATAGAAGTCCAGTACTCCATCGACTTCTTCCACGGTAATAACTCCCCACCACTCCGAGACATGCTCTTTTATGGAGCAGAAAATGTCATTATCATTGGAAAAAAGACTAAAAGAATTATGTGAAAACAGTCAGAAGAATGGAACGTTCTATTTCACGGACTTCCTGTCTCAGGCTGATGTGTCCGAAGCAATACGGATGTTTTCGGGAAAGGAACTGACCCTGTTCGGAGGAGCAGAAGGAACAATATGTGTGAGGTTCAGATCATGGTCATAAGACATATGCGTTATTGTATTCTCCAACGGAATCTTGCGCTCTTTCCTGTTCCGTCAAGGGCTTTCATGGTAAAGGTCACATTTCCTTTTTTATTGTTGATTAAAGGTACAAGACAAAAGGGTGCTCCGTTTTCATCTTTTGTAATTTTAACTGAACCGATCCTGGGATTACTGCTTGTAACAACAGGCAGCACAGGGGAATCTGTCAGAACTTCTATCGCCAGATAAAACGGATTACCTTTTTCATCTTTTGCCACCTCATATTTACCGAATTTTACGTAGGTCGTGGGAGTAGTCACACGAAAATACCTGGTACATGTGATCCCGGATCCATCTGCTGACGTTGCTCTGACCATGCAATACAGATCGGAATAATTCGTCTGAGATATATTTTTATCAACCGTCAGCTTCCCGTTTTTGATTTTTATTAATTTATTATTATTTACATACGATGTAATGTCATAGCTAACGTTTGAGCTTATCCCTAAAACCCTTACCGGCTGCTCATCCCAGGTAACCTTCCTTATCGAAGGCTTGCCATATGCTGATCCAAAAGCGGGCCTGATCGTCATGCTCTTACCAAAAGCCACACTTATCTGACCTTTAGCTGCAAAAAGATCAAGTCTGGAAACCGGAACCATTACCTTGATCGTAGCCGTCGATTTTTTCCCGGAACCATCGGTTGCCTTGCAGGTGATCGTTGTCGTACCCGCCTTTTTCGCAGTGATCTTTCCGTCTTTATCAACTTCGGCAACAGAGGGCTTAGAGCTTGTAAAGGCAACATCGGATTTATTATCTGCTGATCCTGTAAGCTTAAGAATATTGTCCTGTCCGGCAGTTCCCCCAAGATCCGCATTAAACATCCTTGCGGATCTGATGTTACCGTTTTTTGCAATGACCGGCTGATTGATATCCTTATCGGCAGCTTCAGCCTTAAGCGTGATAAATGCAGCCGGATCTACCAGTTCAACCTTTAATGCTGCAGTCTTTCCCTCAGCTTCAGCTTTAACAGTGAATGAACCGCCTGAGGTTTTTTTCGCCGTCACTTTTCCGGTTTTTGCATTAACCGTAACTCCACTGCCATCTTCAATACTCCACCTGACCTTGTTTTTGGGGAATGAAGGTTTAAGAGTGTATACCGCGCTTTTACCCCTTGCAAGCTTTCCGGGTCCCGATATATAAGCTCCCGGAACAGACGAAGATTCGATCGTAATAGCTTCACTTGCTATCCCTGTGGCTGTTCCGAGTCCCGTGATCCTGACAACCTGAAGTATGACGGATTTATCTGCCGTAAGCCCGTTGTCTATAAGTTCTGAAACCGGTATATCCACGGCACCGTTAAGTGCTTCCTTATAAAATCCCTCCTTTATATTCCCTTTATCCGCACCGGGCTTCTTTCCGTTAATGGTATAAATATATCCGAGAGTGCCTCCTGCCGCTTTGTTATCTTTCAATGTTATGGAGCTGTTGTATGAGAGTGTTGCCGGTACGTTTATTGACGGAGCGCTGTCATCTTCAAGCCGTGAAAGCATATTTGCGGCATTAACCATTCCCGCACCGATCTGATAGGAACCTGAAACCTTAGTGGCAGTCTTTTTTAATGCTTTTTCCACCTCATCCGGATCCGTCTCAATGCCTGCCGCCCTTGCGGCACTTATATAAAGAGCACATACACCTGCTACGACCGGCGTTGCCATTGAGGTACCGTCCCAGGAGGAATAATAATTATAGTCGATGGTAGCGTTTGTTTCACTATGTCCGTTCCAGGTTGAAAAAATAGCTGAACCCGGAGCTGCAATATCCGCCCATGGACCATAGGTTGAAAATTCTGATCTCTGCCAGCTTTCATCCATTGACGCAACAGCTATCACGTCTTCATAAGCTGCCGGATATGCCATATTATTGGAACTGTCATTACCCATTGCAATACAGACCGTGATCCCCGCATCATGAGCCGCTGAAACAGCCTGCTGCTCAAATTCTGCATACATAGGTGATCCAAGGCTCATATTAATTATATCCGCGCGCGGTTTCCCGTCATTTATTACATAATTGATCCCTCTTACAAGAGCCTCACTGGTGTAATACAGATCCTCAAATACGGGAACACTCAGCATGTTTACCTCCGGAGCTATTCCGGTTCCGCCGCAAATGTTGTTTGCCTCTGCACCGATTATTCCGGCTACATGTGTTCCATGCCCGACTTTGTCTACCATGTTCTTAAGACCCTCGGTATTTTTGGCATCATCATTCACCCTGCCTCCGAGGTCCTCATGATTGGCATAGACTCCTGTATCAATGACTGCAACCGTCACACCGGCTCCCCTTGTCACTCCCCAGGCTTTATAAGTATCCACGGCATCATGCATCCACTGATATCCGTTTTTTAAGGCTTGATTCTCCGGATCTGTAAATGTAAAATCGGGTCTTAATGCTTCGTCATTAAATTTACCTGTCCAATACGTCCAGTCCCTTCCGTCAATGGCATTCTTTTTCGAGGCAAGAACTGTTCCCGAAAAACCGTTATCCGTAATTACCGCAGAAGCATTCTTCACCGGATCCGTCAGGTAGTTTTTTGAATTTATATCAACCGGAGGCAGAGACAGAGCAGGATCCGCACCCGCCGCCACTGCATCCTTAACGCTGACCTTACTCGTATCAAGCTTTATTACCGCAACTCCCAGTTCACAGGAATCCAGAGTTCCGTTATAGGCTTTTGCAACCTGCTTTGCGTATTCCGGATCTTTGCAGGAAAAGATGACCTCATCCTTGACATAATCCACACCGGGTATAAGCTTTTCAAGCCCGGATACCACATTGTGCTCAGTGATCCTTTTCTTGCCGAGAAGTTCTGCTTCACTCAACTTGAAACCGGCGGGCATACCCTTCAGCACGAAGTCTGAACTGTTTTCTGAAACCGCTTCCGCAGTCTCATCCCCGACTTCCACAGGTTCGTTCTCCAAAACGGCGGTGTCTTCGGATACAACTTCAGGCTTATCCTGTTCATCACCGGCTTCTTCAGCCTTGTTCTCACTTGGTGCTTCCTGCCTGACCTCACCTGTTTCATTTTCACTTGCCGTTACGGCAGCAGATGAAACCGTTTCAGCGGCATAAACAAATCCGCTTCCCGTGGCAGTCATCGAAACTGCCAGTAAAACCGCCAGAATCCTTTTTCCAAACTTCATAGCTGGTCTCCTTTAAATATAGATTTAGTTTCAGTGTCCACACTCGGACAAACAATCCTCAATGGTTTGTATCAACCTTAAGCCCGCTCTCATTATCCGTAAAAATCTCGCCTCTTCCGTTTATGGAAAGAACCGGCCAGCCGTTTTTCTTCCCCCTGTTTATCACCGAAAGAGGATCCTCATCAGTGTGGAATGTCGCCACACCAAGCGAGAATTCAACCAATTCGATACCGTATTTTTCGGCAATATCCTGTGCTTCCTTTTCATCCTTACAGGATGCGAAAAGCTCCCTGCCTTCTTCGCCCTGCATTATCATCACGTTCTCCTGCTGAGATCCAATAACTGCTTTGTCACCTTTTGCACATCCCGTGATAAGGATTCCCAGAATGCAGAGGGGGACTCCAAAAACCAGATATATCCTCATACCGCTTATCCCCTTGATTTTAGCCGGTTTTGCGGCTTGCCTGCTTCCGCCGCGTCAGGAAGCGCCTTATCATCAAATATTCGTATAAATCCTCTCTGTTTTTGGGGTTTTTCATAGTATATCAATCGCGCGTACCCTTTGCAATGTCAAGGTCGTCAGGGGACAGGGCAGGGGACAGGGGACGTTTCTCTGTCCCAGTTTTTTGTTCAAAGTAATGCAGAATATTTTGTCCGGTCACCCTCCGGAATCTTCAGTGCTTCCATTGCCTGAGTCGCTGTCCATTTCATGCTGCTCATGAGATTTTTTATATCTGTCAGTTTTTCTTCAGCTTTTCCTTCAGCTTTTCCTTCGGCAATCAGTTCCTGTTCTCTTTCCCAGCTTTTCATATACCTCACCCCGATATCTTTCTTTTTCTTCGTGCTCCTTACGATCTCATCCAGTCTCTTTGTAGCGTCGTCGGTTACATTGTCCTCCGTACTCCTGCCTATATATCTCAACAGCTTCTGAAGCCTTTTGTCAAATTCATCCGGATCATCCGGCAGTTCCCCTCCGGTATATAGATATATCCTCCGGATCCCGTCATCATACCGTACCTCCGGGTGCGTTTTCAGCACAGTCCCTGCTTCATAGTACATGGCATTCCGGCCGAAGGGATCATATGAAAGGATAAAGATTATCACCAGCTTTGGAAGTGCATCATAATCAACTCCTGCATTCAGCAGCTGAACATCGATCAGATCCCCGTAGTACCTCACTCTTTTTGGAAGTACTTTCTTTTTTGACTCATTTCTGTCAGGCTCTATGTCATATACGCCTGCATCTGTTATCCCTGTACCGTCGTCACTCTCAGTCAAAAAGGCATCCATCCGTATACCATGCCCGGTCTCGGAAATACCGGGAACAGTCTTCTGCGCGGTGAAACTCACCTCACCTATCCTTCGTTTCAGGACCGGTTCAAGTATCATCCGGCAGACCTCTGATCCTGTCTCCTCATTGTATGCCATCTCCGTAAACAAAAAATTGTCGATGACATCCATGTCCTCAAGTGGCTTCATCTGTCTTGAGGTTTCCATTTGTCCTTCATTCAGTTTTTCTTTCATTTTTTATCTCCTTTCGCAATTATCCGGCAGGACTTACGAAAGGAGTTCCACCGTCTTTTCGAAATCCTGCTTAAATTAAGTGAATATTTGGAAAGCATAGATTTCAAAAAGAAGTGTTACAGAAACTCTTTAGAACGCGCTCAGTTGCGCAAAGAAAAATATGCTTTAGAAACTCATGGTAACACAGAGATGATAAAAGCACAATCATATCCCGGTTTGATAAAAGTGGGACAGGGGACGTTTCTCTGTCCCACTTTTATGACAACCATTTCAAGCAAAATCTTTCAATATATCATCATTTAACAGATTTACATAAAGTTGGGACACAGATACGTCCCCTGTCCCACTATAGAGCATTCTTCATGCTTTTTATGTATTCTCCCACATGTGGTGCCGCATCGCGGCCGTACTCTTTTATTATCTTGATAATGGCGCTGCCCACGATGGCACCGTCGGATATGCCTGCCATCTTTGCCGCCTGCTCCGGAGTTGATATGCCAAAGCCCACGGCGCAGGGGATCTTTGTGTTTTCCCTGACGGTTTTTATGATGGGTCCGAGGTCTGAATCTATCACATCTCTCGTGCCCGTGACGCCGAGACTTGAAACGATATAGAGAAAGCCTTCGGCATTTTTTGCGATCATGGCCGCGCGGTTTTCCGAGGTGGGAGTGATGAGGGAAATGAGATCCACTCCGTATTTTTTGCAGACGGGATCGAATTCCTCCTTCTCTTCAAAGGGCAGGTCCGGGAGTATGATGCCGTCAATACCGGTCTCTTTACATTTTGTCATGAACTTTTCCGGACCGTAGGAATAGACCACGTTTGCGTAGGTCATAAAGACAAGCGGGATCGTGATATCCTATTTCTGTCAGGATGAGTTCGGCCAGATCGCTCCCGTATATTCGATATCGGCAGGTCTTGATTATCCGGGTATCGGTCCTGAGCATG
>JAILOK010000124.1 GCA_024690825.1 Lachnospiraceae bacterium
CCGGCATGATGGACAAGGAGCATCAATGCCAGGGTTAAAACCACCGCAATTAAAAAGATCATCGCTCCTCTGTACATCATGGTAGAGAGAGGAATACATATTACAGGCAACAATAACCATGCCCGTTTTTTATCTGTGAAGAAACTGATCAGTCCGAAAGCGGATAAAGAAGAAAGTGCTATGGAGATCACCGTTCCGTATATGAATGAACTGTATAAAAACAGCGGGATAAAAAGTGCTAAAAGGATCGCCGTTATGACAGTCGGTTCCGGTCTTTTGGTTACCTTCTTTACACATAAGATCAGGACAAGAACCGTGATAGCTACAGACAGTATGTTGACATATTCAAAGTAAATCGTATTACCGCCGAATAACCTGACGACAAAAGACATGAGCACTGCCATGCTTTTCTGATGCGGGTTCATGTTAAAGTATTCCAGCTCAACGGCTGTATCGTTCATCCTGCACAGTGCCGTGGCGGCCGTCCACACCCTGAACTGATCGCCCTCTGCATAGAACGGGTTGTGCGATACCCAGACCAGACTAAGTGCCAGTGCGATCAAAACCGACAATCCGGTAACAATGTAAGCAGTTATCCAATTCTTTTTATCATCTTTACTGTGAAAAAAAACCAACACGGCAGAAAAAAGAAATATGATCACAAATGCTAGAAACAACGTAAGAAACGGCGTTTTCCCTGCTTCGATGACAGTCTCCGAATAGCTGGAAAAATCCACTCCTTTGGCAGAGAACAGGGATAATACAAAAAGCGGTATCAGGAATAATATAGTCAGACAGTCTATCAGTTTTACAAAAATCCCTGTGATCCTATTCATAATGGTAAACTGTATTCCTCCCACGCATACGAATCATCCGAATACACCGCAAATAACTCTGTATCTGAAGTCACTGTATAACTGTCATCCACGCTGGTTCCGGATGCATCAACGAAGCCCGTGATCTCACCCCAGAACGCATCATCGTTACCCGGATGATCGTCATCCGGAATAAAGCCCAGAGGCTCGCCTTTCTTCACTCCGGCTGTCATCTTCCCCCAGGCAAAATTGAATGTTACGTCCGCATAAGCGTCCGGATCGTTATAGTATGATATCAGATATCGATTCCTTTTTTCAATCCAGTTCCTAAGACTGTCCGGGCTGTCCAGAGTATCCCTTCCCTTATCCGATATCGCGTTTACGATCCTGTTCACTTCCAGTGATCTGTCGATCCCGGAAATATCACTGTCCCATCCGGATTTCATATAATCCGACATATCGATCTGAAGATCGCTGGTATATATGTCCCATACCCTTCCAAGGAAATCCTCATCTTTGCCAAGATCCGCAAGGAATATGCACCTCTTATCGGGCGCGTTGAACAGTCTGGCTCTTGATGCGAGTTCTTCATGATACGGAAGGCTCGAGGTCATGCCGCATGACAGATCGAAATCCCATACCGGTCCCGCATGGAATCTGCCATCATCCTTAAGGGTAAAATAAAAACTTGAAAAGTCTACATCCGCCTGAACGAAAAAGTCCTGAATAAGATACATTTTTGCAAATGAGTCAACATCGATATATTCATCATATCCGCTTCCGTTTCGGACTGTAGAGAGTGCTTTGATAAATCGTTCCCTGATCCGGGTGATCTCCTCATCAGTAACATTTTCCGGATAATGAACCACTATCCCTATATCATCAACGGTGAAATAATGCGGCTCTCTCTCATACCGGTAGTCCATTTCCAGAAGGTATTCATTCTCACCGAGATCAGCCATCTCTTCACCGCTGATCCTTTGAGTCAGAAGATACAGGCCATAATACCGTCCGTTTATATATAGATTAACGTACCTGCACTCAGGACAGGGATACAGCCCGGCCATCTCCGATGAGCGAAATGCCATCTCGTTCCTGATCAGCTGTGTATTATCCATCGAATTTGCCTTAAGGACCCATTTCCGGCCGGAAGGCATGCCCAGCAGGCTTTCCGCTGAATTAAGAGTGATGTTATATGACTTGGGATCATAGTTGTCGAAAGTGCTGTTGCCGTGACGGAATATCTCCGCGTCAGTCAGGATCTCCTGCTTTCCTTCACTGTCCAGTATCCTGATCCAGGAATCAACATGCGGCTTGACCTCTCCTGTCTCCGTACTGTCCACTATATCCATGGCCTCTTCCGAAGTCGTGATATGCATTGAGGGTGTATCATCAAGAAAAAGTATTTCAGCCCATCCGTCATATAAAAGCTCTCCCTGCGGAGCATAAAGCTGCAGAGGCAACGGTTCCCCCTCATGCGCTCTTGCCATATTGCCTATATCGCTTCCTGATCTGTATGCGTTCCCCCCTAAGACCATTGTCTTAAAAACGGAAAATTCGGTTTTTATCGATCCCGCCTCCCGCAATTCACCCGGCAGGCAGATATAGTACAGGGCGGGGTCATCGCTCACTCCGGGGGAGATCCTTACTTCTTTATTGACGAGAAAAGTTATGCTCTCAGGGACAGCATGCTCCTGTTGATAGGATTCAAGTCTGGCATACATCAGACGATCCTCGATCTTAAGGAAAAAGAATATCGACAGCACAGCGGCTGCCGCAGTCAATAACAGTATCGGTATACGCCTACCTTTGAACGCCTTTCCTTTTTCCACTATCTTCCCGGCAAGCTCAGCGTAATGGCAAAAGAGATATGTGATCCCGGCCGCCGCTGCAGGAAACAGCGCGAGATAATACGGGAGACAGTATCTGGCCTTCTGCTCCCAGAAAAACTGGAATACAAAACCTCCCGTAAAGTACAATCCCGGAAAGTGGGCAAAGACCGGGACTGCATCTTTCTTTCTTATCAGCACAGACTGGAAAAGCGCAGCGCCAAAATAAACCAGGACCATTAAGACATACAGATATACTTCGAGTACCTTAAGATACTTCCCCGTGAAGAACGCATTCCATGCATCGTCATCAGATGCCACGTCATTCACCGCCATGGACAGCGCGCTGAACCACGGATCCAGCCACTGGTATTCAGTCTTTTTTACAAAGAAGATCCTGGGCCTTTCTCCTCTGATATACTCTCCCATGTATTTCTTTATCAGTCTGATGGATTCTTCGTTGGTCTTATCCGTATCTCTTCCGTTGTCCTCATACAGCCTTTCATCTTTCCCTGTATGTCCACCCGGGAAATGCATGTCATCACCGTATTCCAGTCCCATCACGATCTGCGCGGAAGAAGTTGTTCCATCTCCCAGTCCCAGATTCCCGAGCCTGTTATTGAATACGCTATCGCATTGTTTTTCAAGACCTGTCGTAAGAATTACAATGCCCAGTATCACTCCCGCAAAGAGCCACCATCTGTGCTTTATCCCGCTCATGGAAGAAGCGCATGCGAATACAATTATGAAGGCTATGATAAAGATCGCCGTCGCCTGATAATAAAGATAAGCAACGGGCAGCAGAGCAACGGGGAGCGCCAGCCAGAATGTCTTTTTACTTTCAGTGTATCTGATCAGTCCATAAAGCGACAGGGCAGGAAGCGCTATCGATGCAAGTGTACCGTAGATAAAAGTGCTGTAAAACACAAGGGGAAGGAATGACATCATCATCAATCCCAGAACCGGTGAACCATCTTCCTTTCCCGACACCCTGACGAAACACGCCTGGATGATCACGACAGATACTACTGTGAATACTGAGTTTAATATCTTGAATGCTATAAGATTATTTCCAAATATCAGAGGGATCACCGACATTATGACTGTCATTGCTTTTTGTCTCGGATACATATCGAAATACATAAGCTCTGACTCATCAAGAGGGACACCTGACACGAGATTTGCTGCCGCCTTCCATACATGCGCCTGATCGGCACGCGGCATAAACGGATTGAACTTTATCCATATAAGACAAAGGACCGCTGTCAGCAGACCGCTTACAAAGATAATGATCCGGTATTTTGCATGACTCTTCATCTGCATGCGCTTAAACAAAGCATATACTACATACAGGATAAGCAAAAGACCGGCTGCCATAAGAAGGCTGATCAGCGGATCATGCTCCCATTCCAGCCCCGATTCATGAAATTCTTCAAAGTTGAATGCTCTTGAAATAAAAAGAGAGTGCAGGAAAAGGCAGGCCAGTAATACCAGCGATATCCAGTCTGAAATTTTGATCATCAATCCTGATATCTTATTCATCGGTTATATCCGTTAAGATGTATTCCGTATCTTCGTATACCGGAAAGAAGGGGGAGAAATAAGTCTCTTCATTGATCGCATTCGCCCAATGCAGTCCTTCTTCCGCACGTACGGGGATGTCACTCTCTGTAAGACTTATCCCGTCTTTTACCGAAACTGTTGTTGTCGTTCCGTCTGACAACACAAAACTGACCTCGTGTTTTTCTCCTGTTACGGGAACTGTGGCTCCTGTTACGGAATGCGTCCCGAACAGGCTGTCCATGTGGCCCAGTCTGTTCTCCATAAAGTATTTCAGATGTTTTATCTCGTTAGGATAGGCAAGATAATGCCGGTCCTTTTCAGGCCATCTGAGACTGTCCATTTCGACTGAAGCATTTATCCTGTCAAAAGCCTCGTCTATATCATTCAAAATAACATCCCTGAAGGCATCTTTGTTTTCATCGTATATTCTTCCGGCTTTTTCCCAGTATTCTTCATACCCGCAGAGAACTATATCCCAGTCAGTCCATTCTTCCTTATCTTTTGCGTATGCCGGATCTTCAGTCATCTCCAGTATTGATGTGTCATAGTCATAGTATAATCCCGCTGCCCCGTTAAACGTTCCGCCTGCCAGATCATAGTCCCAACAGGGCCCGGCATATAATCTGCTGTCTCCGGGCAGAAGATAATAATAGCTGTGAGAAAACGCATCAGCATTGAAGAAGAATTCCTCAATAAGAAATCTCCTGATAAAAGACCCCTCATCGATCACTCCGGCGTATTCTCCGTTCTTGATAGACCGGTCTGCCTCTTCAACTGCCCGGGCAAGAGTATCTGTCAAGTCTTCGGTAAGGACATTCGGTTCATCCACCACATAATGCCTGTCACAGGATATGAATTTATTAGGCTTCTTATTATATGTATGAGGGATCTCTTTTCTGAAAAGAGAGGTTCCCTTTTCCATCTCCGAACCCGGCTCCTTGCAGAGCAGATAATTGCCCATGTAAGCGTCGCCTGCATACACATCAGTCCACTCACAGTCTGTAGTGCAGTCCATACCGATTTCACGCGGCAGATCTAACGCAAGCTTGTTCATCATCATCGTCGGATCATAATAATCCGAAAGGAGCACCCATTTATCCGACGGTTCAAGACCGCACAGGGAAACATCTTCGGCAAACTTGAATTCAAAAGGCTTTTTATCAGACTGCCATGTATAATTGCCGCGCCCTTTAAGCATTATTTTTTCCGTCACGAAACTCATGTTGCCGTCCTGATCATATACCGAGATCACGCCGTCGGAATATT
>JAILOK010000132.1 GCA_024690825.1 Lachnospiraceae bacterium
AACCCTCGACAACTTGATTAAAAGTCAAGTGCTCTACCGACTGAGCTAGTGACTCATATAAACAGGGCTAGCTGGATTTGAACCAGCGAATGCAGCAGTCAAAGTGCTGTGCCTTACCGCTTGGCGATAGCCCTAAATAGCAATCTACTACATTTTGCCCTCTTAACCGCCAAGCTGTCGTATACGATCCGTGAAGATCAAAGCAGCTCCGGCAGATCTGTTTTATTACTTCAAGGGTGGGTGATGGGACTCGAACCCACGATCTCCAGAACCACAATCTGGCGCGCTAACCAACTGCGCCACACCCACCACGATGGACACAGCCAAAACCTGCATGTGTCCAATATGCCCGTGGGGATTCGAACCCCAGACCCTCGGCTTAGAAGGCCGATGCTCTATCCAGCTGAGCTACGGACACACAGATTGTGCATACAACCCCAAAATATTATCATAGGTGCAATGGAATGTCAATTCCATATCAAAGGTGTCATTGTCGTGAGTTCCCGTATATACAACACTGTTACTGTTATAATTGTGCATGAGGTAATCCGATTCTTCCCTCGGATCAAAGGCAAACTGCAGCACCTTCATTCCCGGATACCCTGTTCTCTTCACCAGTCTGATGACAGACGGTGTCAGAAAGCCAAGATCCTCCGCTATGACTTCCTTTTTTCCGAGTTTCTTTTTCATTACATCAAAAAGCTCATATCCGGGTCCCTTTTCCCATTTTCCCTTCACCGCATCCCTTGCCGGAAACGGTATCGAATAGTACTCGTCAAATCCCCTGAAATGATCAATCCTTACAATATCATACAGTTCAAAGCAGGCCGACAGTCTTTTCATCCACCACTCATAACCTGTTTTTTTGCAGTAAGTCCAGTCATAAAGAGGATTCCCCCAAAGCTGCCCCGTTTTTGAAAAGGCATCCGTAGGACAGCCTGCCACTGCAACCGGACGAAGATCGCCATTGAACTGGAAAAGCTTCGGGTTTGCCCATGCATCCGCAGAATCAAGTGCTACATATATGGGAATATCTCCGACGATCTTTATACCCCTTGAATTCGCATATTCCTTTAATTCCTTCCACTGTACCGCAAATTCATACTGCAGAAACTCATAGAAAAGGATCTCCTTCTCAAATTTTGCCGTATATTTCTTAAGAGCCTCCTTCTTTCTTAAGCGTATATCATCATCCCACTCCTGCCAGCTCTTATTATCAAAGGATGCCTTGACGGCCATATACAGAGCATAATCGGAAAGCCAGAAGGAGTTTTTTCTTACAAATGAAAGAAATCCTTTATCCTTTAGATCGAACTTCTTGAATGCTTCCTTCAGGAGTTTGAATCTGGAAAGATATATCTTTTCATAATCAACTCTTTCCGGATCGTTCCCGAAATCATAGCTGTCGCACTTTCTTTTCGTAATATAACCCTTCTTTATCAGCGTTTCAGGATCTATGAAATAAGGATTTCCGGCAAAGGTCGAAAATGACTGGTACGGACTGTCTCCGTATCCCGTCGGTCCCAAAGGCAGGATCTGCCATACGCTCTGTCCCGCATCATGCAGATCGTCTATAAACCTGTATGCTTCTTTTGAAAAACAGCCTATCCCGTATTTTGAGGGAAGTGATGTTATTGCCATCAACACGCCGGCATGTCTAATTTGTCCCCTCCATTTTGTAACTGTTAATGTAATATGATTTCAGCCTTTCCAAAACTGTTTTAATTCTACTAAACCCGTCTGTCCGGGTCAACAAAAAAGCCTTGTTGCATTATTCTTCTTAAATAGGTATAGTAAAGCAGTATGAAAATGAAAGGAGCATGTAAATATGCAAATCACCACTTTTAACCCCATGATTCTTTCAAAAAACGCTGATGACATAATCAAACTCTTCGAAGAACTCGGATTTGAAAGAAAGCACCAGAAAGATGACATCGACGGCAAGGACATATCAAGCGTCCGCATGACGGATGCCAACGGATTTCATGTTGACGTTGCATGTGTGGAATCCATGGAGCGCGACATGACAACGATGCGTATGAATGTAAGGGATTTTGATGAAGCCTATGATTTCTTAAAGTCCCGCGGATTCAAAAACGCAGCCGGAGCCGATCACAGAGTAGAATCAGCATCATCGATATCCTGCCTTATGATCTCACCTTCAGGCTTCTCCATCCAGCTTACGCAGCACATAAGAAAAGACGACTGATAAGAATGATCCGAAATCCCCGTTGCCTGCACGATCCGGCAATGGGGATTTCTCATGTTGAACGGGTGGAATAAGGAAAGCGCGGTTTTCATTATGAACAGGAATATAAAAGACAGGTTTTCTGGTGTACCAGCTGCCCGTGATCATATTTGGTATCGCGATGATCACCATGGATAAGGACCGTCAGGTTGTTCCTGATCCTGCATACGGTCATTGCCTGTCTGAAGATGCGGATATCTCCGGTGGAACTGTGGAAAAAGGTCCTGCCTTCCTTCCTGATCGCCCTTTCGACAGCCTCCTCATCAGCAGCACTTAAGGAAAGTCTTTCGATCTGAAAAAAAAACTTGGGATCAGCAGAAAAGTTGTGAATTTCGGCATACCTTTGGGCCATACCGTATATGATCCCGGTTTTGTTGCAATGTTCTGGTTTTCGGCATTGTGCATCGCGGATAACGGCGGTATGGAGGTTTCCGCGGCCTGGCTCATCACGGCGTTTTTCACAAGCATCGTGCTGGGAGTAGCAACTCCTCCCGTTCCCGGAGGAATGGTCGCAACCTATGCAATACTCTTTACACAGCTCGGACTTCCGAAAGAAAATCTTGCGATAATAATGTCTCTTTCAGTTCTCCTTGATTATCTGCTGACTGCGACAAAGGTTTTTTCAAACCAGTGCCTCATGATGCTCGTGCCGAAGGACATGTGAAGCGTTCCCTCTCCTGCTGATTGACCGTTTACAGGCTGAAATGATATAGTAATCGTGTTGTTATTGTCTGTTCAGAACGGAGGTTTATCATGAAAAAGCTCTCGGTAAAAACAATCGTAGCCATAGGCATAGGCGCTGCCCTTTTCTTTGTTCTCGGACGCTTTGTGGCAATCCCGTCGCCCATACCCGACACGAACATCACAACACAGTACGGACTCCTGGCGTTCATTGCTGCTGTATTCGGTCCCATAGCAGGACTGTTTGCTGGCTTGATCGGACATTTCTTCATAGATTTCAGCTACGGCTGGGGTGTATGGTGGAGCTGGGTCATAGCATCCGGCGTATTCGGACTTCTGATGGGTATCATCTCAAGGAAGCTTCGTGTGGATGAAGGCGAATTTTCCGGAAAGGATATAGCATTCTTTAACCTGGAACAGTTTATAGCGCACATCATCTCATGGGTTATCGTGGCACCGGTTCTTGATATACTCATCTATTCCGAGCCCGTGAACAAAGTATTCACACAGGGACTTGTCAGCGCCGTTTCAAACAGCATCACCACAGGCATCATCGGCACGCTCCTGTGCCTTGCATATGCAAAGGCAATCCCGAAGAAAGGAAGCCTGAAGGAAGAGGATTGACGGATAATAAAGACATTCTTGTAGAATTTGATCATTTCGGTTTCAAATACAACGCCCAGCAGAAGCCCACGCTTTCTGACATCAGCCTCTCAGTCAAACGGGGTGAGAAGGTACTGATCGCCGGCCCCTCAGGCTGCGGGAAGAGCACCATGGTCCACTGCATCAACGGACTTATCCCCTTTTCCTACAAAGGAGAGATGACCGGTTCGTTAAAGATCTCGGGAAAAGAGAGCCGTGATCTGGATCTTTTTACGATATCGAAAACAGTGGGGACCGTTTTGCAGGATACGGATGCGCAGTTTGTGGGAATGACTGTGGCGGAGGATATAGCCTTCGCCCTGGAAAACTCCTGCGTGATCCGGGAAGAAATGAAAGAGAGGGTCCTGCGCATTGCCGGAACGGTAAATGTGCAGGATCATCTGCATCATGCTCCCGGAGAGCTGTCCGGCGGACAAAAGCAGAGAGTCTCGGTGGCAGGTGTCATGGTGGATGATGTGGAGGTCCTGCTTTTTGACGAGCCGTTGGCAAACCTTGATCCCGCAACAGGCAGGGAAGCTATTGAACTAATAGATAAGCTTCAGGAAGAGACCGGGGCTGCAGTAATCATCGTAGAGCACCGTCTGGAGGATGTTCTCTGGCGGCATGTTGACAGGGTTGTCCTGATGAACGAAGGCCGGATAATTTCAAACACCGATGCCGACACACTGCTCTGCTCAAAACTGCTTTCAGAAACGGGAATAAGAGAACCTCTTTATGTACAGGCTCTGAAGTATGCAGGTGTTTTTCTGGCGCCCGAAAAAAAGCCGTCGGATCCTGCCCTTCCGGGACTTGATGAAAAAGACAAAGAAATGGTACGCCGGTGGTTTGAAAACTCGGGTGATGACAGTCCGTCCGGCAGAAAGCATCCACTGCTCGAGGTCAGGGACCTTTGTTTTTCTTATGAAAAAAGAAACCGGCGGGCACTCGACGGCATATCCGCTGCCATATATGAAGGCAGTATGACGGCCATCGTCGGGACGAACGGCGCGGGCAAATCCACTTTTTCAAAAGTGATCTGCGGCTTTGAAACCGCTTCGAGCGGAGAAATGATCTTTGAAGGCATCGATCTTAAAAGTCTCAGCATGAAGGAAAGAGCAGAGCATATCGGATATGTGATGCAGGATCCGAATCACATGATATCCCAGACCATGATCTATGACGAGGTGGCTTTCGGCCTCAGAAACCGGGGTGTTCCCGAGGATGAGGTACAAAGCCGGGTGGAGGATGCACTTAAGATCTGCGGCCTCTACAGGATGAGGAACTGGCCTGTCAGTGCCTTAAGCTACGGGCAGAAAAAACGCGTTACCATAGCATCCATTCTTGTTCTGCGTCCAAAGATGCTGATCCTTGATGAGCCAACCGCCGGGCAGGATTACCGGCATTATACAGATATCATGGAATTTCTGGTTAAGCTTCGCGATCAGGGCATCACCATCGTCATGATCACCCACGACATGCATCTGATGATCGAGTACGCGGACAGGGCCATAGTCTTTTCAAACGGACGCATCATAGCCGATGATGATCCGGCCCGTATCATCACCGATGCCGGCATAATAAAAACGGCAAGCCTTCGTGAAACAAGTCTGTATCTGCTTGCAAAAAAATGCGGCATAAATGACGGGACTGCTTTTGTGAAGCGCTTTATTGCCTGTGAAAAGGAGTACAGGAGATGACTAATCTCTTTAATTATATCGAACGTCCATCGCCCATACACCGCCTGACAGGCGCCACCAAGCTTGTGTGCATGCTGCTTTGGAGTTTTGCGGCCATGGTGACCTACGATACAAGATTTCTCGCTCTGCTTTCCATAGCGGGGGCAGCCTTGTTTCTTGTCGGAAATATCCGGACTAAGGATGTGTCCTTCATGCTGGGATTTACGATAGTATTTCTGTTTTTCAACAACATTCTGATCTATGTTTTTTCGCCCATGCATGGGACAGGCATCTATGGATCCTGCACCTACCTGACCTCCTGGCATGGCAGATATGCGCCCACTGTCGAGCAGCTTTTCTACCAGTTGAACTATATCCTCAAATACAGTGCCACCATTCCGGTCATCCTGCTCTTTGTCTGCACCACGAACCCCAGCGAATTTGCCGCGTCGTTAAACAGGATCGGCATAAGCTACAGGATATCATATTCCGTATCCCTTGCCCTGCGGTACATTCCCGATGTGCAGCAGCAGTATTATGAGATCAGCAAAGCAAGCCAGGCCAGAGGAGTGGAGATGAGCAAAAAGGCTTCGCTTTTAAAACGCTTAAAGGCGGCATCAAATATCCTGATACCCCTCATACTGTCAAGCATGGGAAGGATCGAGACCATTGCAAATGCTATGGAACTGAGAGGTTTTGGAAAGCATAAAAAAAGAACCTGGTACATGGCAAGAAAGTTTCGCATTTCGGACTATGCTTCAATGGCTGTATCTTTACTGCTCTTTATCACAGCCCTCGTATTAAATCACATCAATAACGGAAGATTTTATAATCCGTTCTTAAATCATTAACAGGAGGACAATCCCGGTGATACATTCGGGAAAAGAAAAAAATTATTTCATGGCAGCAGGCCTCATCGTCCTGACTGCTTTTCTGGTCTTTGCCGGTCATGAACACACACATGCTTCGGACGGAAAAGCGATCACTTCAAAGGAACAGCTGAACCATGAGAACATCAGGATCGGAGTGGGCCAGGGTGGATATGCCGAGCAGGTTGTGGGAAAGGAATTACCCAAAGCCCGGCGCGTGTTCCTTGTCCATACCGACGGATATCAGGCTGTGGCTGAGGGAAAGGTCGACGCCTTCATTTTTGAGCGTTACGCGCTGGAGCTTGCCATCAAAAGCGGTCTTGAGGGAGTTCGGCTTCTTGATGAGAACATGGATGAAACAATCCCTGTTGCGGTAGGCATTTCGCCGGTAAGTCACATAGATGACCTGAAGGGTAAGATCGATTCCTTTATCGATGAAATGAAAGAAAACGGTACCCTGGATGATATGTATGACCGGTGGGTGATAAAAAACGAAGACGAAATGCCGGAGATAAAGCCTGCCGATGATCCAAAAATTCATCTGAAGATCGGTACTACGGGCATAGTTCCGCCCTTCAGTTATTATAAGGATCAGGATCTTTGCGGCTATGATATAGAACTTGCATACCGTTTTGCGTCCTGGCTTGGTGCAGATCTTGAGTTCAGGACATATGATTTTAACGGTCTGATCACCGCAGCCGCCACAGGAGATGCTGACTTGCTGATGTCGGAGCTGAATGTGACTCCCGAAAGAGAGGCGGCGCTTCCCTTTTCCGAGCCTCTTTTTGAGATCCCCATAGGGATCATGGTACACGATTCCTCTGGCACGGCATCCGGAAGCGGCGCTTCATTTTTGTGGAAAGTGAAGACAAGCTTTGAAAAAAATTTCATCAGGGAGGGACGCTGGAAGCTATTCTTAAAGGGAGTACTTGTCACGTTCCTCATCACGGCTCTGTCCATGATCTTTGGCACGATTCTGGGTTTTGTGCTGTTTTTATGGTGCAGGAACGGTAACAGGACAGCAAACGCAGTGACGGGCGTATTTGGGCGGCTCATCCAGGGTATGCCCATGGTCGTTCTGCTTATGATACTTTATTATATCGTTTTCAAAGAGATCGATATCGGCGGCGTAATGGTTTCCGTCATAGCATTTTCCATGACTTTCGGTTTGTCCGTATACGGACTTTTAAAGGTGGGTGTCGGCGCTGTGGACAGAGGACAGTATGAGGCAGCCTATGCCCTCGGCTATTCCGTGAACCGGACTTTTTTCAGGATAATACTTCCCCAGGCGCTTCCGCATGTGATGGATTCCTATCGCAGTGAGACTGTCACTCTGATAAAGGCCACTGCCATCGTGGGATATATAGCCGTACAGGATCTGACAAAGGTCGGAGACATCGTAAGAGCCCGTACCTATGAAGCGTTCTTTCCGCTCATAGCCATAGCCGTCATATATTTCGGGCTCGAGGCGCTCTTCGGTTTTGCGGTCAGCCGCATATGCATCCTTTTTGACAGGAAGAAAAAAATGAGGACAGGTATCCTGAAGGGGGTGAAGTTAAAATGATAAAGATCGAGCATCTGAAAAAATCATACCCCGATGTCACCCCGCTTAAGGATGTAAGCATCACAATAAATGACGGGGATGTGATATCAGTCATAGGTCCGTCAGGCGCAGGCAAGAGCACCTTCCTCCGCTGTATCAATCTTCTGGAAAAGCCGGATTCCGGTGATATCTGGATAGGTGATGAACGGATCACCGATCCGAAATGCAGTATAGAAAAGATCAGGAGACGGGTTGGTATGGTTTTTCAGTCCTTCAATCTTTTCCCGCACCTGAATGTGATCGAAAACATCATGCTCGCTCCCGCGGATCTCCTTCATACGGATCGTCAGGAGGCCTATGATAAAGGTATGGAGCTTTTGCAGCTTGTGGGACTCTCACAAAAAGCCTTAAGTTTTCCCGAGGAGCTTTCCGGAGGACAGAAGCAGCGTGTTGCCATTGCCAGGACTCTTGCGATGGATCCCGACATGATCCTCCTCGACGAACCGACGAGCGCCCTCGATCCTGCCATGGTAGGAGAAGTCCAGTCCGTCATCCGTGATCTGACAAAGACAGGCAGGACCATGATGATCGTTACCCATGAGATGAATTTTGCCAGAGCCATCAGCAACAGGGTCTTTTTCATGGATCAGGGAGGGATCTGTGAGGACGGTCCTCCGTCTCAGATCTTTGATAACCCGCAAAATGAAATGACACGAAGGTTCGTACGAAGGCTGAAAGTGCTTGAGATCTTCATAGACAACAGTGAACTTGATCTTGCCGCTTCGGATATGCTGATCACAAGATACTGCTTTCAAAATGGTCTGCCGGCGGTACTAAAATACAGGATACGGGCGGTCTTTGAGGAACTGGTCGGTCAGATTCTCATGCCTGTTCTGGAAGATCCGAAGATTCAATTTACGGCAGAGTATTCCGGGGAGGACAATAAAGTAGAACTGTCTGTCAGATATAACGGTCCGGTTTTTGATCCGAAGGATTCGGAAAACGATCTGTCTGCAGCCATGTTGAAAAGCATGTTATACGATGCTCATCACTTTGCTGTGTCTGAGGATGGCTATACAAACAATTTTAAGTGTTTTATCAGGAGAGAGTGACGGACACCCCGGGCGACTCCTGTTGCGGTGCCTGTCCAGGGTCCCGCGATCACTGAATGGGATCTGTGTATGGAATGTTATTCAGGATCTGCTCATAACGATTCATTCCTTCAAGCTTCAGCAGATATTTTCTGTAGTTCTCCAGCACCAGAGTTCTTTTTAGATCATCCCCGTCAGCGGCCATAACCGTCTTCGTCCCGATGAAATCCGAGATATATGTTCTGACGGTCTCGATCCACAATTCATATGCTGAATTGGAGAGATGAACTCCGTCGCCGGCTGCATATTCCGGCAGCAGATAGCCATCGGAATCGCTCATTTTTGCCGCTATGTCTATATAATAAATGCCCGGATAGGCATCACAATAGTTTTTCACATAGGAGTTAAAGGCCATTATCTTGGAATTGATGACTTTGCTTGTTGCCGTTGACGGCGTACAGCTTTCCATGAAGATCGTGATGCCGGGATTTTCTTCCAATATTTCCGCTATATATTTCTTAAAATTGTTAAGGGCGTTTTCCGCTCCGGATTTTCCTACCAGGTCATTGGTTCCCATGCAGATGAAAACATAACCGGCTCCGCTTTCCCTTATCGCGTCCTTTGCTCTCATCGGCGTCCCGTTAAATCTGGGAAGATACGGAGTATTGGATTTGAAGTCGTTGACAAAAGAATATGATTCCTTCGTAAGCATCGTTGCATCTCCGAGGGAGATGTTGCCCTTTTGTCTGCCAAACAGATAAAGACCGACACTTGTGGAATTTCCGACAAAGGCAGATCTTGAAAGAAACTCATCCACAGGATCAGTATATATTGCAGATGGACTGATACCGCCTTCGAAATTCATTTCGGACCTGTTCTCAGATCCGGATGCAGAGCAAACCGTACGGTCAAGAATAAAGAATGCAAAAAGAAAGCATGCAAAGAAGGCGATGATCCGGAAAAACATCTTATATGGTTTTATCAATTGTTTACTCATCTTTTCACACCCCGGCAAGTGTTTTAAATGTGTCAGAGGGACGGTTCTTCTGACAACTATCTTCCCTTCATCAGACCGTTTGGGTCATAGATAGTATTTGGGGAACTCTATCCATATTCTGTAAATCCGTATATATTTCGTATGATATCATAAATTATGTAAACAAAGCAACAATATCCGTGATCTTATTGCCTGAAGGATTGTTTCTTATAGAAAAAAAAGCCATAATATGATACACTTTTCGCAGATTTATCGATCATCCGTTCCGGATAAAAGGGGGTAAAAATGAAAATAATCAAAAAATCCACCGCACTGCTTCTTTCAGCGATATTAGTCGTTCTCACCGGCTGCTCATCCTATATGGAGATGGAGCCGAAAACAAACGTTGTGGAAATTGACGGTATTCCGGCAAATGAGCTGGTTGATATGCTTGGTCTTGATAACACCTTTGAAGTCACTGTGGATCCCGATACAGGCGCAGTTATGATAGACGGACAATCCGTAAATGAGCTTGTCAAAGCAAAGAACAGTATCAGCTCTCCCGAAGAAAAAAAAGAAGACGCTTCGGATAATGACGATAAAGACAAAGAAGATTCACGCGATACAGAAAAAAAGAGCAGCAAAAAAGATAAAGCTGAGAACACGGAAGAATACAGGGAATGCGGCGTGACCTTAACGCTGCCGGGTGAATTCAGCGATATTCTGGGCGTCACGGAAAGCATGGGTGATGAATTAGGCTTTGAAGATGACATATATGCTGTTTCATATGTTTACGGAGGGATATCCGCGGAGTGGCTGCATTCACTGGAAGAAAGGACCGAAGAAGACGATGAAAAAATAGATTCCAGCATAGTGGATCTTCCCTCTGTATGGTGTGTGAAGAAGGGCAAAAAGCTTTCCGAGGTCACAGATGTTGCCGAAAAGTGCAGCTATACCGTGGAAGAGGAATTTTTCTCAAAGATCTGCGAAAAAGACGGATATGTATTTTACAATTATTTTAACCCCGATCAGAAAAACTATGACAATCTTGACCCTGATTTCAGAGCGGAATTTGATGATCTCTGCGATATCATGGACGAAGCCATCAAAAACGCCGAATTCTATGAGCCTGAAAACGTCTACTCGGATCTTATAGGAAAAAAACTTGAATTCACCACAACAGATCTTGACGGAAACAAAGTAACAAGTAAAGAACTCTTTTCAAAAAATGAGATCACCATGATCAATGTATGGGCTACCTGGTGCCACAACTGTTTGGACGAACTTTCCGAACTTGACAAAATAAACAGGCGTCTTGCAAAGAAAGACTGCGCAGTCATAGGCCTTCTGGGTGACGGAACCAATGACGAACTGATCGATCTCGGAGAAAATCTTCTCAAGGAAAATGATGCCGATTATGAAAATATCCTTCCCTGGGAAGGCGCTTTTGATGATGATCTGATATTACCATGCTGGCCTGTGACTTACTTTGTCGACAGAAACGGTATCATCCTTTCAAAGCCTGTTCTCGGAGCCAGGGTACAACTGTATGAAAAGGCTGTCGACAAACTTCTTGATAATAAAGATACTGATAAAAAAGATCCGGAAAGCATGGCTGTAACTCCCAACGGATTAAAGGAATACCGTGTTTATGTGACAGATACGGATTCCAAACCCGTTAAGGGAGTCATGGTGCAGATATGCGATGACTCAACCTGCCGCGTCGAAAACACTGACAGCGACGGTCTTGCGGTCTTTGATTCCAAAAAGAACGATTACGAAGTACATCTGCCAAGCATTCCCAAAGGCTACAGTCTTACAAAGGATATCCCTGATCTTCCGAAGGAGTACAGCGATCTTTATATAGTGCTTGAAAAGGAATGACAGATGGATAAGACAAGATTATTTCTTATAATACAATCCGTCATCTGTATCCTCGTGGTCCTGATGCTCTCTGTATCTGCCATAAGGATATATCGTGACGGCATGGCGCGCAGGGCGGAAAATCCTGCTGAAAGCATCTATACAAGGGAAAATTTCATGGCTGCCGCAGCTCCCGGCATGCTGACCGCATTTCTGGGACTGGGCATAGCCGCTGCCTGCTGGATTTTGGGAATAAAGGACGAAAAGGCTGAAAAACCCGCAGCAGATGTTGATATTGATATGAAAACCGGCAGGATAAAAACTCAGCTTTCAGGGAAAAATCTGCAATATGCCAGACTTGCCGTTCTGATCATTGCCGCAGTTTTTATAATTGCCGGCATCATAAACGGAAATATGTATTCCATCTTAATAAAAGCCATCAACATATGTACGGAATGCATAGGGCTTGGATAGGAGTAAGCCTTTATGATCGAGAAACTCATTTCATGGTGGAACAGCCACCGTCCCACAAAAAGGCGTCTTATCCAGCTCTACAGTGCCCTGCTTTATAACGCCCACCTCAAGGGATTCATAACAGGAGAAATCTACAGCGGAAAGCTTAAGGCCCTGTGTGTTCCGGGCTTTAACTGCTATTCCTGCCCGGGAGCCGTCGGCGCCTGCCCTTTGGGATCACTTCAGGCCGCTCTTTCGTCTTCCGGTAAGCAGATCGGATTTTATATCATCGGCATCCTTCTGCTCTACGGCCTCATTGCCGGCAGAACTATCTGCGGCTGGTTCTGTCCTCTCGGGCTGATCCAGGAGCTTCTGCACAAAATTCCTACCCCAAAGATCCCCAAAAGCCGGATCACAAGGATACTTTCTTATCTGAAATATGTTTTTCTTGTTATATTTGTCTTTATTATCACTCTCTGGTACGGGCTGAAACACGATATGGCTGTTCCTGCGTTCTGCAAGTACATATGTCCCGCAGGAACCTTTGAAGGCGCAATGGGTCTTCTGTCCAATCCCAATAATTCGTCGTATTTCGGCATGCTCGGTATTTACTTCACCCGGAAGTTTATTTTCATGCTCCTCATAGGGGGGCTGTGTATATTCTGCTACCGTGCCTTCTGCAGGTTTATCTGCCCTTTGGGAGCCATCTACGGCATGTTCAACTCTCTTTCCGTTATCGGAATAAAGGTGGACTTTGACAGGTGCAGAGGATGCGGAGCCTGTGTCAGAAACTGTAAGATGGATGTGAAAAGAGTCGGGGATCATGAGTGCATCCACTGTGGACAGTGCATTCAGAAATGCGGTTTTGGAGCAATAACGATGAAGGCCGGGAATTTTGAACTTATGTCAACCAGTGCCAGTGATGAAAACAACACTCCCGATATTACGGAAAAGCGCAGAAAGATCGAAAAGTATGCATGGCGGACCGCTCTCATAATACTTGCCCTTCTCCTTATCTGGGTTAATCTCATCGACCCGTCCGGCAGGAAGAAAAAGAGCGTCGCAAAAGATAATACTCCTTCAGAGAATGTGATCAGCCATCAGGAAGAAATATCTGAAACTGACGGATCCGAAGAAACAGCTCAGAATCTGTTTGAAAGCAGCGCTCCCCTCGGGTTTGAGGTCGGCCAGCAGCTTCCTGACTTTACCACCGAATGTTTTGACGGAACCGTTTTTAAGCTGAGTGAAAACAGGGGGAAAGTTGTCGTTATAAACCTCTGGGCTACCTGGTGCGGTCCGTGTGTGAAGGAACTTCCATATTTCAATGATTTCCGGCATGAACACGCAGACGATGCAATTGTACTTGCCTGCCATTCGTCAAACGCACCGGAAGATGTTCCTGATTTCCTGAGCGATAAGGACTGGAACCTGCTCTTTACAATCGATAACGATGAAAACAGGATTTTTGAGATAACAAACGGATCAGGCGTGCTTCCCCAGACTATAGTATTAAACCGGAGGGGAGAGGTCATATATAATGAGATACGTTCTGTAACTCCCGATATGCTCGAGCAGCTTTATAAGCAGGCTTCGGAAAATGAAACGTCTGAAACTACATCTGTAGGATCCGGGTCCGATTTAACAGAAGTACAGGGTACTCAGGACAATGATGACTTTGAAATTTCCTCAGACACTGATGGATCTACAGTTTCAGAAACCGGTGATTCAGCTGAACTGTCAGAAACCGGTGATTCAGCTGAACTGTCAGAAACAGGTGAACCGGCTGAATTGTCAGAAAACCTTGAAACCAGCACTTTCGGCTATAAAGAGGGGGATACTCTCAGAGACTTCAGTACGCAGTGCCTTGACGGAAAACCGTTCAGGCTCTCTGAAAGCCGTGGCAGGATAACGATCATCAACTTATGGGCTTCTTATTCTGAGGACAGTCTTAAGGGGCTGAATGAATTAAATGATCTTTATAAGGAAAATAAAGACGATATCTCAGTTATCGCAGTCCATAATCATTTCGGATCAGAAAAGGTCCCCGACAATGTCAGAGACCTTGATATTCCCGTTGCAATAGACAACAGTGATGAGAGGATATTTAAGCTTTGCGGAGGCTCCATGGCTGTACCCAGAACCCTGATCGTCGATAAAGACGGTAAGATCGTCTATAACAGACGCGGCTGTCTCACAAGAGAAGAATTGGAGGATCTGATCTCCTCTTACGTGATCAATTAAGCTTCCAGATGTCCTTATTATACTCCTCTATGGTTCTGTCGGATGAGAAGAAACCGGCTTTGGCTATATTTACGAGCATCATCTTCTTCCATTTTTCCCTGTTCTCATAGTCTGCAAACATCTCGTCCTTCTTTTTGATGTAACTTTCAAGGTCGAGCAGCGTCATGAACCAGTCTTTGTTGAGAAGCTCATTATAAAGCCTTTCCAGATTCTCCTTATGTCCTGTCTTAAGCACTTCATCGCTTACTATGAAATCCACGGCTTCCTGTATGACTTTTGATTTTTTGTAATAATCCCTGGATACATAGTCAGCTTTTTCATAGTGCTTTATTACTGTATCCGAATCCACGCCGAAGATGTAGATATTATCGTCACCCACAAGTTCATGGATCTCAACATTTGCTCCGTCATCCGTTCCCAAAGTCACAGCGCCGTTCAGCATGAATTTCATGTTGGATGTTCCCGATGCCTCCTTTGACGCCAGACTTATCTGCTCTGAGATATCGCAGGCGGGGATCAGCTTTTCGGCATAGCTTACATTGTAATTTGTCACCATTACCACCTTAAGATAAGGGCTGACCTCCGGATCGTTATTGATTATATTCTGAAGCACCAGGAGCAGATGGATGATATCCTTTGCGATAATATATGCGGGAGCGGCCTTTGCGCCGAAAATGCAGGTAATGGGTCTTACAGGCTTCTTTCCGCCCTTGATCTCGAGATACTTATGAATGATATAGAGCGCATTCATCTGCTGTCTCTTGTACTCATGAAGTCTCTTGACCTGTATATCAAATACGGATTCGGGATCGAGCTCCACTCCTTCATTCTTTCTGATAAAATCAATGAGCTCGAGTTTTTTCTGCTTCTTGATATCGCAGATCTTGTCAAGCACGGCTTCGTCATCCCTGTATTTAAGGAGGTCTTCAAGCTTGTCCGCATCCTTCCTGTAACCTTTGCCTATCGTCTCATCCAAAAGCTTTGAAAGCGGTCTGTTGCAGGACAGCAGCCAGCGTCTGAAGGTCACTCCGTTGGTCTTGTTGTTGAATTTGTCCGGATAGAGCTTATAAAACGCGTTAAGCTCGGTATTTTTTAATATATCCGTATGTATGGCGGCCACTCCGTTTACAGAGAAACCGTAATGTATATCGATATGAGCCATATGAACGCGCTTCTGATCGTCGATTATCTGGATCTTCGGATCTTTGCTGTTCTTTTTGATGCGGTTGCTGAGCTCTTTTATTATGGGTACAAGCTGCGGAACAACCTTTTCAAGATAATCAAGCGGCCATTTCTCGAGGGCTTCGGCAAGTATCGTATGGTTTGTATATGCACAGGTCCTGCTGACGACATTTATCGCATCCTCGATCGTGAACCCTTCATCCCAGGTCAGTATTCTTATCAGTTCAGGTATTACCATTGTAGGATGTGTATCATTGATCTGTATGACTGCATGTTTATCAAGTTCATAAAGATCATAGCCTTTTTCCTTCATCTCTTTGATAATGAGCCGGGCTCCGTTTGAGACCATGAAATACTGCTGATAGATCCTCAACAGGTTGCCTGCTTCATCCGAATCATCCGGATAAAGAAAGAGCGTGATATTCTTTTCAATATTTTCCTTGTCAAAATTTATGCCGTTCTTTACGAGTCCTTCATCCAGACTTTCAAGATCAAAAAGATGAAGCTTGTCTATGCCGTTCTCATAGCCTATGACATCGATATCATAGAGAACGGACTTTACCTTTTTTCCGCCGCCGAAGCAGACCTCAAAGGATGTATCTGTCTTTTTGAGCCATCCGTCCTTTTCGATCCAGTCGTTCTTTTCGGCCTGCTGCAGATTGTCTCTGAATACCTGCTTAAAAAGACCGTAATGGTAATTTAAGCCTATGCCGGCACCCGGAAGACCGAGTGTTGCTATGGAATCGAGGAAACATGCCGCAAGCCTTCCAAGACCTCCGTTTCCCAAAGAGGGCTCCGGCTCAATATTTTCAAGAGCCGCGATCGACTTTCCGTTTTTGCTTAATATCTCCTCTATCTCATCATAAACGCCCAGGTTTATCAGGTTATTTGAAAGCAGTTTTCCTATCAGGAATTCAGCTGAAATGTAGTATACCTTCTTTTCACCCTCAATTTCCTTTTTTTCACCTGCCAGATCCTTTGTAAACTGAAAGAGAACATGATACATCTCCTGCTCCGTCACCTGATTTATGGGTCTTCCGTACAGCTTTCTTGTAAGAGTATCAAGTCTTTGCTCAAGTTCCATTTGTATTAACCTCCGAAATCCAATGCATAAAAAATGATCAGGGCAAACCCTTCTGCCCTGACCATTATAGCTAATATGAACAGATGTGTCACGGTTTTACAAATTCGACCCCCCTGTCCGTAAGGATAGTCAGCATCTTCTCATAATACTTGGGGATCTGCGCTTCGGTTTCGTCATGCGCGTGCAAAAGCAGGATATGTCTGGCATTTTCTTCAAAAAGAGGCGCTCCGTTTTTTGGACTTTTACTTTCCATTTTATTTATTATATCTTCAAAAGTGATCCCGTTTCCCGGGCGGATAGTGTACTCTTCAAAATCATAAGTCCAATAAGTGTCTATATCCCTGTCATGTCCCTGTTCCCTCCACCAGGCATATGGGATATCCCTGTCATTTACCTTGTCAAATTTCATTTCCGCGAGCATTTTCTGCAGCGAATCCTTTTTATCCCCGCCTTTATCCCCGTAAGGAAAGCGGAAAAATCTGTACTTTCTTTCAACTTCCGCATCAGCATACAGTTTTTCAAGGACATCCTCGCATTTTTCGATTTCCTTCCTGCATGCATCCATATCAAGTCCGGAAAAATACGGATGGCTGTAACTGTGATTTCCGACGATCATTCCCTTCTTCAGAGCATACACGGCTTCATCATGATATTTTTCCGCCTGTCCTCCGACAGCAAACATTACAGCAGTAATATTTTTTGAAACAAGCCAGTCAACTATGGCCGGTGTATTTTTTGAAGGCATGTCATCAATTGTAAGCAGCGCTTTTATCATTTTCTTTCCTTTCAGTAAAAAATATTTCAGATGAGGAGCTGATCCTATTTCATGAAAACAAATTCCTCGATCTCACAGATCGTTCTTTCCTTAAAGAATTCATCCATCCAGTCATCCTTTGGTCTGTAACGTTCCGCTGCAAAATACAGTGCATGCCGTCCCGTCACATTTTCCACACGGGCTGTATATTCACCGTCATGAAGGTCCGTTTCGATCTTTCCTATGCATTTTCCTCCTTTTTCGGCAGATGGCGCGTCAATATAGACATGCAGGCATCCCCTGATCCCCGTGCCGTTTAACTTCATTGCAAGAAGCATGGTCTTTGTAGTATCATCATTTCCGAAATCGAAATATTTATAGCCTATTACGCACCCGTCTCTTACAGATGTGATAACACGTCTGAATATTCCCTTTTCGGTAACAAAGCATCCGTTCGTATGCACACATGCTATCTCAGCCTTTACCGGATAATAGGGCGACAGCGAATCCTCAAATCCGAGGGATGTCATCTCTACCGGCGGTATCGTCCCGTCCGGAAGAATCTCGACTTTTTCAACACAGGCTCTCCTTGAAGTGATGCAGTTATTTGTCATTCTGTGATAAAAGATATACCACTGATCTCCTATTTTACACAAAGAGCCGTGATTATTCCCCTGTGGTTCATAGTCAACGCCGTTATCAATGATATATCCTCTGTATGTGAACGGTCCCGTCGGCGAGGCAGATGTGGCATAGGCAAGTCTTGTTCCCTTTCTCGGAGAATAGATCAGATAATACAGATCTCCTATCTTTCTCGGAGAACTTGCCTCATAAAACCTCTCCTCTATACATACATCCTGCGAATCGTTTATTACCGGCTTCTTCAGACTCCCCGGGATCACCCTGTACATGGTTTCGGGATCGAGCTCGTTCATATTTGAATGCTCAAATCCGTAATATGCATACACCCGTCCGTCATCGTCAACCAGAACACCGATATCGTTAAAAATACCATCATCCCCGGCATCTTCGGGAGCATATTCATAGGTTGAAAGATATGTGAAAGGTCCTTCGGGCTTATCACTTACGCTGACACAGCCCTTTGATGCAAGGATATAGGTATACAGATAATACTTTCCGTCCTTTTCCACCACATCCGGTGCATAGATCTCTTTATCCGTAAACGGAACTGACGGCTCGTGATCCGAATCAGCCTTCGTATGAATACTGTGTCCATGGCACTCCCAGTGATTCAGATCATGTATGGACGCACTCCACACCTTCAGTTTATGATCACAGAATTCCACATTTCCCGCCCTGTCATGCGACCCGTAAATATATACCCTGTCCCCGAACTGTCTGGGCTCTCCGTCAGGAATATACTCCCATAACGGTAAAAACGGATTTGCCATGTCTTCCTCCTTTTAACAATAAAAGTTCATTCTTCCTCTGTTTCGTCCTCAGATCCTTTTTCCTGCTCCGGAAACATTTTTGCTTCAAGCCTGTCAAATTCCTTCACAAAAAACTTACTGTTGTAATACAGCATGACTGTCTGGGAAAAAAGGCAGATGAGCCATGCCCACTTGAAATACCATATTCCGATGATAAACGGCAGTATGAACAGCGCTATCGCAATGAAAACACGGAAGAATCTCGCTCCGGTCATTCCAAGCGCCGCTTTTACGGCCTCTGATGTCTTTATCTTATATCTGGCTATGATCGGGAAAAGGCAGAATGAAAACATCATAAAAAGAACGGTCACCACTGCCAGTGTGATCCTGTATGCCGTAAGAGAGGGATTTTTTATTACAAAATACCAGTCCAGAATAAGCAATCCCGCCCCCGCCGTCAAAAAAACAGACGGCAATACTGTCTGTTTAAGATTTGATCTGAAGGAATAAAAAAAGGACCTGACCACAACGGGTTCGTGACCCCTGCAGATCTTCATCCCCACATAATATTTTGCACTCATGGCAGCCCCCGCCGTAAAAAGCGGAAGTGAGCAGACTATCCAGAGGATATTCAGGATCACATAATCGGTGATCCTGTTGATCGTCTGCATCACAGGGCTGTCAAATGCAAGAAAATTCATATCTTCACTCTTTCACACCGCCAATGGTAAGGCCGGTGACAAAGTATCTCTGCAGGAACGGATAGAGCATGACGATAGGCGCCATGGTGATGATCGTGGCTGCCGCGCGCACCGAAATAGGTGTGATGTTGACGGTCGTGCCCGATGTTGCCGCGCCGGCATTTCCCTTAAGGCTTGTAACTGCCGAAAGCATCTTCATCAGCTCATACTGCAGAGTCGTATATTTATCTGCCATACGGTTGTAAAGCATCGTATCAAACCATGAATTCCACTGTCCAACGGCCACAAACAGGGCTACGGTTGCATAGATCGGTTTACACAGAGGGGATATTACCTTCAGGAATATGGTCATATATCCTGCTCCGTCGATCTGAGCCGCCTCCTGAAGCGATTCGGGCAGTCCCTCCATATATGTCCTCATTACGAGCATGTTAAATCCGCTGATCATCGCGGGTATGACATATACCCAAAAGGAATTTGTCAGATGCAGATTCTTGTACAGGATCATGATCGGGATCATTCCGCCGTTCACATACATTGTTATGACCCAGAAAAGAGAAAGCTGCGATCTGAAAATAAACTTCTTCTGGCTGACTATAAACGCAAGAAGCGCGTTCGCAACGAGGGCAAGCAGTGTTCCTATCACCGTCCTTAAGACCGATATCAGCGCGCCCTGTCCGATATTTTTCATTGCCAGGACCGTCGTATAATTCTGTGTCGTAAACAGTCTGGGGAAGAGATGAACTCCGCCCCTCATGGCATCCACACCGTCATTAAAAGAGATCGCCAGTGTGTTGATAACGGGATACAGCGTAACAATACAGAAAAGAAGCATAAATATGCCGTTGCATACATGAAAGATCACATCTCCCGCTTTCAGCCTTTTGTGTTTCTTAGGAGGGTATTTTTTTACGGCTTCTGTCCCGTTCTTATTATCCAATGCTTCATTCATCATGTTTTCTTCCATCATCCGCCTCCTAAAAAAGTCTCTCATCCGTGGTCTTTTTCGCGATCGTATTGGCTATCACGATGATCACGATGGATACCACACTCTTGAAGATACCCGCTGCCGTACCAAGTGAATAATCATTCTGGCTGATACCCCAGGTCAGCACATAGATATCGATCGTATCCGAAACGCTCTTTACCAGACCGTTTCCGAGCAGGTACTGTACTTCAAATCCTGCATTCAGGAGATTTCCCATATTCATGATCAGAAGCACGATGATCGTAGGCTTCAGACTGGGAAGAGTTATATGCTTTATCTTCTGCCATCTCCCCGCTCCGTCGATCGATGCCGCTTCGTAAAGATTCGGATCGATGGATGTGATGGCCGACAGATATATGATCGTATTCCATCCGGTCTCCTTCCACAGATGAGCGAAGGTAACTATCGGCCAGAAAAGCGCAGGGATCGAAAAGAACGGGATGGTATCCTTTATTATGCCGGACTTCTTCAGAAGCTCGTTTACTATTCCTGTTGAAGAAAGAGCGTCATTAAGGATACCGGTAACAATGATCCATGAAAGGAAGTGAGGCAGATAAGAAACCGTCTGTATGGCTTTTTTTGCGCGTGTCAGTCTTACCTCGTTAAGGGTTATCGCAAAAAAGATCGCCATGAGCGTGGTAAACACAAGGTTCATGGTACCCATGCAGAAGGTGTTCCTGATAACCCTTATAAAAGTCGCATCTGAAAACAGAAATTTGAACTTATCAAGTCCCACCCACTGGGAATGCAGGAATCCGGTCTTGTTCTTGTAGTTCTGAAAAGCCATCACCCAGCCGCCCAAAGGCAGATAATAAAAGATAAATCCGTAGATCACAAATATTGCGGACCAGATCAGCATGAACTTCTGTCTGCCAAGTTCCTTCATTGTTATAGGTGTCTTGTTCTTATTTGATTTCTTGCTGCCCATTATCATACCCTTTCCCAAAATGGCAGTCATATACAGTTAAAGCATATGACTGCCATCCGGTTAATGTATAGAAAAGTTTTAAGCTTACTTGTTTGCTGCTACTCTCTTGTCAAGCTCTGCCTGCATCTCTGCCAGGAAATCTTCAGGCTTGCACTCTTTGTATGCCTTCATGTAGTTATCCCACTCGGATTCGAAGTTCGAAGCCATGACAACCTTGGGCAGCCACTCATGCTTTGTCTCACCCATCTTTGTCCATGCAACACCGCCGGGTGTTGATGTATCAAGATTGTTGGAGAATGACCACATCGGGAACCAAGGATGAGTTGCATTTACATCTTCCTTGACTGAACCGATCAGATCGGGATAGTTCTTTGCGCCGTATGCAGTGAAGCATTTCTGCATGGGCTCTGCCAGCTGGTCAAAGAATTCGGAAGGCTGCTCATCGGGAAGATTTGCATTCTTTCCGTCATCACTTGTTCCGCCGTACTGAGGCAGGTAGCTGTAGAAGCAGAGGTGGTCAGCCCTGTACTTGGGATCTGAAATGTTTGCGCGGATCTCGGGAGTTCTGTAGAAGAGTCCGTTCTCATCAACGAGATAATCAACTCCTTCAACTCCCCAGAAACGAAGATTGTGGATATCCTGGTCAAGCATTGCATTTAAGAATGAGAATGCCAGATCGGGATCCGAGCAGCTTGTTGTAACGGCGATACCTGAAGCGATATTGAGAGTATCTCCGTATGTATGCCAGCGGTTCTCCATTCCCTCTTCGATCGTAAGTCCCAAAGGTACATAGTTGCATCCCTGATCCTCAAGACCGGTGTTGCGGAGTGAATCCTTAACCTGCTGGAAATCCCAGTACTGATCGCACATTCCGAGTACATTTCCGTTTGAAAGCTTCTGAATGTAATCGTCATACTTCTGTGTACCGAAATCCTTGTCTACGATGCCCTTCTTATATTCTTCGTTAAGCTTCTTGAAATACTTGACTGCTGTTTCGGTTGTATTGTAGTCAACGATCGTAGGATCCTTGCCGTCGAAATCAACTATAACCGAACCGTCATTGGGATAACCGTCAAGGAACTGAGGAGCGTTTTCTATACAGAAATAACGCCAGTCGTCGCAAAGGCAGGTATACGGGATAACCTCGATATCATTTCCGTTAGCGTCCTTGACCGTAGGATTTGCTGCCGCATATCTTTCAAGAAGGTCAAAATACTGGTCAAGTGTCTTGATCTTGGGATAGTTGTCCCACTCGAGAACTCTTGCCTGGATCCAGAAAGCCTCATCATTGTGTGCCGTTCCTGTAGGCTCACCCTTTGTATTCTGGAAAACATTACACCAGTAGATCTTGCCGTCATCCTGTCTGAACTGATCCCATTCTGCGGGAGTGTAATAATTTGTCAGGTTGGGATATTTGCCGCTTGCAAGATAATCATCCCAGGGCACCAGAACACCTTCATTATAGAGATCGAGACATCCGTCACCACCGTCGATGAGATCGGGATAGGTTCCGGAAGCGATGATACTTCCTATAGCTTCGGCAACAGTCTGTCCTGTAAGCCATGTCTCCTTAAGTCTGACGCCGGTCTTTTCAGCGATCATATCCTGAATATCGTTGTTTCCGTTATTGATCTCTGTTCCGGGCATTCCGCCGAAGAATGTAAATTCAACAACATCTCCTGATGATTCCCCTGATCCCGAATCGGAATCAGCTGCTTTCGCATCGCCTGAATCTGCTGCCGCGCCGCTGTCCGCTGCTGCCCCTGCATCGCCTGTTGCAGCGGCTTCTCCGCAGCCTGCCAGAGCGCATGCGGTAAGAGCCATACTGAGGGCGATACCAATGATCTTCTTGAGTGTTTTGTTCTTCATCATAATCTCCTTCCCTTGAATTTGATCCCGCATCAGTAAATAGAGGATCCCCTTAATTCTGTAAAAGATTATAATAAAGACACGGAAGATATTATCCCGACAAAATATAGGATAAAAACCGAAAAATTTTAGGACTGTTTTTCCTTGCGGTAATTTGACGGAGTACAACCCATACGTTCTATGAATTTCTGTACAAAATAATCGCTGTCCTTATAGCCGACATCCTCAGCGATATTGATGATCTTGCGGTCAGTTCCGGCAAGAAGCCTTGCCGCTTCCTTTATCCTGTAATCGGTAAGGTAATCCTTAAACGAAACCCCGTATTTCTTTTTAAACATCTGTCCCAGATAGGCATTGTTAATGTAAAACTTTTTGCTCATCTCGCGAAGACTTAAGTTCTCGGCGTAATGCTCGCGGATCTCCTTTTCAACATCCGAAAGAACGCTTCTGACAGAACTTTTTCTAAGCTGGCTTATATACTCGGCATATTCAAGGCAGAACCGGATCATGATGTCGCTTTTTCCCTTCAGGAGGCTTTCCTCAAAAGAGCTTTCGCTGATGAAATTCATGATCTCCTCATGGTTGACATCCTCATCCTGTTCCGATGCTATCCTTATCAGCTGGAATAAAAGATAAGAAATATTAAAGTTTACGCTTTCATCCGAAAGTCCCTTATTTTTTGCTTCTCTGTAAAAAGCATGGACAAGCCGGCCTATCTCTTCCGCATCGTTTACCTCGATGGCCCTGACAAGCTTATCGAGGACCTCGTTGCATATGATCTTACCCGTACTTTCTGAATCATAGGTTCCTATGAGCCTTGATATCATATTCCTTCCACGGTAGGCATTCTCGATCTCCTTGTGTCTTTCCTCCTCTTCCTGCCTGGATCTCTCATTAATGCTTAAATTTCTTATTATCTCAAGCAGCTCTCCCTCATCCACCGGCTTTAAGAGATAATCGACACATCCCATCCTGAGCGCCTTCTGGGCATAGCCGAAATCATCATATCCGCTCATTATCACAAAGGCTGCATCGCTTATTCCCTCTTCCTTCACCTTTTCCATAAGATCCAGCCCGCTCATCTCGGGCATGCGGATATCGGTCAGCACCAGATCGATCCTGTTTTCTTTCAGGAATTTATATGCGTCCCTGCCGTTTTCGAGGCAGGCGGCGATCTCATATCCTTCCTTTTCCCAGTCGATCAGAACACTTAAGCCCTGGGTTATGAACGGTTCATCATCAACTATCAGTACTTTCATTTCTTTTTTCTCCCACAGGTATAGTCATTCTTATCACGGTGCCCACACCGCGCTCGGATTCAACAAAGAACCGGGCCTTTCCCCCTGTCACCATCTTCAGCCTTAAAAAGGCATTCATGATGCCGACATGCTTCTTTCCCTTCATTGTCTCGATGCTCGCGTTCTTCACGCGTTCCGTTATATCATCTGCCACGACCACATTCATGCCTTCGCCGGTATCTTCCACTTCTATATTTATCTCATCATCCTTTTTGAATACCCTGACAAAAATCCATCCGGGCACGGACTTTTTCTCCACGCCGTGTTCGCATGCATTTTCCACAAGTGTTACAATTGTAAGCTTCGGTATGGAGTACATCTCGCAGTCTTCATTCACGGTCAGCTTATATGAAAGTCTGTCTCCGAAGCGGTATTTCTGAAGTGCCAGATATGTATCCACGAAATCCATCTCCCTGCGGATAGGAACCTCGTCATCTCCCCAATTTACATAGGTTCTCTCCATTACGGCAAGTCTTCCGACCATCTCGGCCGTTTCCCTCTCACCTCTCAGAAGGCTGTGCATACGGATACTTTCAAGGGCATTGAACAGAAAATGAGGATTAATCTGGGAATGAAGAGCCAGAAGTTCGGCATTCTGCTTGGCGATGCTCATCTCCTGCTCATACAGACGGTCCTTGTAAACAGTATTAACCAGCTCATTCATCCTTTCCGCCATACGGTTATAACTGTCGATCAGTCCGCTTATCTCGTCGTCTCCGCCTATCCTTTCGATAAGCTGCATTTTCTCATCTTCCATGATCCCGAAGGAGCCTTCCAGATACCTTATGCGCACGATCATGGTCTTTTCGATCAAAGACATCATCACTGCCATCATAATGATATTTATGGCCATCAGTATCAGGAATATTCCTCCGTTACCGATAAGAAATGCTCTTGCTTCATTTTCTTTTGAAACTATATATATGGAAAGATCCCTGTTATAAAGCCTGAAATCCTTTTTATACGAGATCTTCCCGACATCCGGCAGCTTTGAAAAGGGCTTCATCTCACCTTCGCTCTTATTATTTGTAAAAATAAGCGTATCTCCGTCACAGACATAGACATCATCCTCTATATCAAGCTTTCGGAGCTCATCCTCAAAATCGCTGAAATCAAGATCCATCCTTAGCGTTTTTTTCAGTCCGTTAAAGGCTCCCATGTTCATCTTGACAAGGATCAGAACGCGTCGTTTCGATTTGTTATCGCTTTCCATGCCGACCCCGTACTCAAACATGAGTATCCTGTTTTCCTTTCCGGCATAAAATTCCCTGTACCATTCCTGATCCTTTGCAAGATCCAGCTTATAAAAACCGGATCCGTTCAGTATTGTCGGATTATCTACAAATATGCTGACCCTCGCGCCCTCTATGCCCATGGTGGCATCAAACATCTGATTGCTTTCTATCCTGTAATACGCGTCATAATAATCATACGGAGAAGCGTATTCTTCGTTCAGGAAATCTTCGATCACCTGGCTTTTATATATATTGTGGGCGATATTGGCCGGATATTCCAGATGCTTCTGAAGTGCATACTCCACAGATGTCGCCGTTCTTTCCATATCGGCTCTGACATCGGACGCAACAGAACGATACACCCCCGCGAGCATTATTACATTTGTAATAAGAAGGGGCACCGCAACACAGAAAACAAAGAGAAATCTCAGTTTTCCGCCCATATCAAGCTTATTAAGATAGTCTTTCAGATGATTAAACAGCTTCATAATAAAAGATCATATCCTGTGGGGCTAAAAGGCGTTCGGACCGCTGTTGGAAAAATCGATACCGTTTTTCTCAGAGCTGTTATAGGGTCTCCATTCGGGAAGCCTGTTTCCGTACATATCCGTTCCGTTCGGATCGCCGTTTCTTACAAATCCTGCGATGTAGTCACACATGATCCTTGCCAGATCAAAATGCCTTCCCGTAAACGGTCTCCTGCACTTCATAAGAGTCTCAAAAAAGAACCACAGGTCACATGAATGAAAACATCCGGGATGATCATCACCGGGGATATCACAGGAAAATGTATAATAAAAGAGTTTCGCGTCTTTGTCGTTCCGGAGTCTTTTGTCAAACACTTCCTTTATTGAACGCTCAACCGTATTTACTCCGTCCAGGACAAATTCATCAACGGTATTTCCCGATAATACAGGGACCCGGGCGCAGTCACCGTCAATAAACGCTTCATAGGGGTCCACGGTTATAAACTTACCGTCTTTAATATTTGCAAAAAACGGGTGAGACTCGCGGTACCGCGCATATTTATCCCTTATCTGTATTGCAGGCAGGGCTCTTGCCTCTTCCAAAGTCTTCACCCCAAGGTAAGAAAAGAAATCCTCGCCTCTCCTTTCCGCTTCCGAAAGATCGGGTGGGTTAAAGAGATCCATATCTTTTTTATTATCGGGAAATCTTATGATGCCGCTGTAGATCACGGCCGAAGATATCATATCCCGGTTTGCCCTGCAGGCGAGCTGATTTGCGACACTGTTGCCGCCTGCCGACTGCCCTCCTATGGTTATCCTTTTCGGATCCCCTCCGAAGGCGGAAATATTTTCATACACCCACTTAAGTCCGGCCTGCTGGTCGAGCAGTCCGAAGTTTCCCGGAGCATCAGGATTTTCTTTCGTTATCTCCGGATGAGACAAAAAACCGAACACTCCAAGCCGGTAATTTACGCTTACGACTATAATGCCTCTTGCAGCCAGCCTCTCTCCGTCAAATTCCATTTCCGCCGTATATCCCCACTGATATCCGCCGCCAAAGAACCATACGAATACCGGCAGCTTCTCATCCGGATCCTTTGCCGGTGTCCAGACATTAAGATACAGACAGTCTTCATCCATGGGCATGTCAGGATCCACATGCCATTCCCTGCAGTAAAGATCGTCTCCGAGTCCGGGTGTGTCCTGTATCGAAATCGGACCGAATGCAAAACATTCCCTTACGCCATCCCATTTTGAAGGAGGTTCGGGGTCCCTGAAACGCCTTTTTCCCACAGGCGGAGCCGCAAAGGGAATGCCCCTGTAGACGGTTATTCTGGCATCCGTACCCTGAAGTCCTTTTACCCGTCCGTATTTTGTCTCAGCCGTCCTTTTCACTGCACATTACCTCTTACACATATAATATTTGCAAAACTCCATACTGCTTCCGTTCTCAGTCTCTTCTGAATTCGTCTCTTTCAGTCTTCATTTCGTACATCCGCTTATCCGCTGTTTCTATATATTCATCCAGATCCGTCATTCCCTTTTTGAGCGGCAGAAATACCCATCCGTAGCTGACGCCAATTACATACGGATTTGAATGGGCCTTATTATACAGGTCCAGAGCCTTATCGAGTTTTGTCCCCATTTCATCAGGCTCCTTGCTGTCCGGTTCAAGAACTGCCATCAGCAGGAATTCATCCCCTCCGGTACGCACTATCCTTGAACCCTTTGGAGCTGCTTTTAACAGCTCCGATGATACCTCGGCTATTGCCTCGTCACCGGCCGCGTGACCGTAGGTATCATTGAGATGCTTCAACCCGTTTAAGTCCGCCACGCATACAAACACATTTTTCCCGCTCTTTTCCGCCTGATCGATTATGATATCGGTATAATACTTCATACCCTTGCGGTTATAGCAGCCGGTCTGGTCATCCCTCATATTCTCTTCAAAGAGTTCTTCATATCTGTCATGAAGTTCTTTCAAAACAGCGCGCTGTTCGGCTTCTTCCTTTAATTCACGCACTTTTCTTTCATCTATGTCCCTTATCAGCATCAGACAGTCGTTTCCCTCTGTACTGTCCTCCTTTAATGCGTTACAGATGGTGATCTCTGACCAGTAATACCGGCCGTCAGCATATCTTATGCGAAATTCTCCCGAAATGAAAAGCTTTTTTTCGAGTTCTTTCAGAAAATGATCTTTATCCGAAAAAAGAGCAAAAGCTTCACGATCCTCCGGGTGTATATTGATCAGGATCCCTCTCCGAAAGGCGCTGTAAGACCTTGTTTCACTCAGGTTTTTCAGTTCCTTATTGTGGTCAGCCGTCTCGATTACTGCAGCATCCCTGTCAATTACAATGATCATCTGATACAGACTTTTAATTGCATTTTTGATAGATTCGACTTTCATAAGATGTATCCGGATCCCTTCTGAAATAATGTCTCAAATACAGATATTTTACCACATCGGCACCATTTTTCATATCTGTATATGCGATGCGGATGAGAGTTAATTTGTATACTGATCACACTGCGACCCCAACATCTTGCGGTTGATTTTATCGAACATATATTCTATTATGGATATAGAACATCTGTTCGCGCTGCAGGATACCGTGACATATTCGTTTAAGGAGGTTTCATATGGATGATTACAAGATAATCGCCGTGGATTTCGACGGGACCTTATGCTACAGCGAGTGGCCTTCTCTCGGTGAACCCAATGAGAGACTGATAGAATATCTGAAAAAATGGAGAGAAAAGGGAAACAAACTGATCCTGTGGACATGCCGCGCAGGAGAAGCTCTTGACAATGCGATCCTGTGGTGCAGGAAACAGGAGCTTGAATTTGACGCTATCAATGACAATCTGCCGGAAATAGTGGAGCTGTACGGCAACAACTCACGCAAGATAACCTGTGATTATTACATAGATGACAGGGCCGTTCTGCCTGAGGCAGTCGGTTTCTGAACAGGTTTATGCCAATATTCAGTCTTCAGATCCGATATATCCTATTTCAGAGCAGATCATGCCGTGCTTTCCTCTTTCGGATCTCATCAGGGAAATCCCCGTCACATTCATTCCCTCATCCGGCACATATATTTTTCCGGGATCGGAAATCCGGACATCTGACGCCTTTCTCAGCACGGTTATATGAGGAGAAAACTTCTTTCTGTCGTAAGGTATCCCGGATCACTGTACTCTCCGATAAAAGCCAGCGTCAGATGAAAATTTTCTTCCGGTATATAATTTCCTTTTATTCCGACAGACTGCATATCCTGCTGGATATATGAAAGCGCGTGCTTTATCCTGTCAGGAAACTGTATTGCTATAAACAATCTCATACTGTCATTTTTCTCATTCTGTATATTTCACCGTGTTTTTTTATTCAGGCCTATTTTAACACAAAAAACTTTTGACCCCAACATCGTATATATGGTCGAAAAATATGTTAGAATAGATACATGTCAGATCAAACATACATGAGTCATAAAAACAATGTCAGAATACCGGTACAAAGGCTTTTTCCCTTTGCCTGTGCGATCATGATCACGACCTGCTGCTTTCCTGCCGTTATATTTGCCGACACGAAATCCGAAGTGGTTCGTGTAGGCTATTACGAGAACGAAGTCTTTGAAGAAGGGGCGGGAGAAGGCGAAGTCAAGAGCGGCTATGCCTATGAATACTACCGTAAGCTCTCCGAATACACCGGCTGGAAATATGAATATGTCTACGGAGAATTCAGCGATCTCTATCAGATGCTTCTTGACGGCAAGATCGATCTGCTTGCGGGGCTTGCAAAGAGAGAAGACCGGACCGGGATAATCGGATATCCCGATGCCGTAATGGGCAGCGAATCCTACTACCTTGTCAAGCATGATGAAGATCTGAATATCACAGCCGATCCCTCCACATTGAACGGATGCAGGATCGGTGTGCTCGACAGCGCAATGGTCGGAGTTCTCGATCAATATCTTGATGACCATGATGTAAATGCCGATGTCGTCACCTACCCTGACTATACCCGGTTGTTTGCAGCCTTCGATTCACATGATGTGGATATCCTTGCGGCGGAAAGCGATGGTGCTTACGGCAGAGATCATTCCGAAGTGCTGTCCGTTTTTGGTACATCGGATTATTATCTGTGTGTAAACATCAACAGGTCCGATCTCCTGTCGGAACTGAATTCCGCGCAGACACTGTTAGCTGCCGATGAACCAAATTATCTGAGTTCTCTTGGCACCAAATATTATTCTGTAAGCGTAACGGCCCGGGCTTTTTCACAGGCCGAGCGCGAGTGGATGGATACCCATGACACTCTGAAGGTCGGTTACCTTGAAAACTACCTTCCTTCCTTATAGTGCCACGGATGCAGACGGAAATGTGACCGGTATTATCCGTGACCTGATCCCCGATATCATGAAGACACTTGGAATCCCGGAGACTGCCGTTACATATAGCGGCTATCAAAGCTATGACGATATGGTTGCCGACATGGCCGCAGATGTGATCGATGTGGCATTTCCCGTGGGCGGAGGATTGTATTATTCGGAGGAGAACGGCATCTATCAGTCAAACCCCGTGGTTTCTTCGCCTACAGCACTGATATATCAGGGTGAATTCATCGAGACAACGACCTCCCGTTTTGCTGTCAATGAAAACAACCGCATGCAGTATTACTATGTGTGCACCAATTACCCTGATGCAAAGATCGATTTCTTCCCTTCGATCGAAGACAGCCTTGCAGCCGTGCTTTCCGGCAAGGTCGAATGCACAACGCTGAACGGACTCCGCGCAAATGAAATCCTGAAAAACAAAAAATATGCTGACCTGTCGATCCGTCAGTCAAGCTATAACGATGACCGCTGCTTTGGTGTGAAGATCGGTAACGAGGGACTGCTGAAGCTCTTAAACCGCGGGATCAACGTGCTCGGTTCCGACTATGCCCAGAATATTTCATACCGCTACACCGGCGGCCTGTATTCCTACAGTTTTACGGATATGCTCAGTGATCATATGGCTGTTGTCGGTTCGATCCTTCTCGCAATTGCCGCCCTTATCGTATTTCTGCTTATACGGGATATCAGACGTACAAGGAAAGAAGTCGAAGAAAAAGATAAAGCCAGCCGGGCAAAGACCGCTTTTCTCAACAACATGTCCCATGACATACGTACTCCCATGAATGCCATCAAGGGCTTCACTGCATTAGCTGCTTCCCATCTCGATGATAAAGACCAGGTGAGGGATTACCTTGACAAAATCTCTGTGTCCAGCGCACATCTGCTGTCACTTATCAATGATGTGCTGGATATGAGCCGTATCGAAAGCGGAAAAGTCACCGTTGAGGAGACAGAAGTTCATCTTCCGGACATGATCCGTGATCTAAAGGCGATCCTCCAGTCAAACATCGAATCAGGACAGCTGAAACTGATCGTTAATACTCAGGATGTTATACATGAAGATATCATTACGGATAAACTCAGACTGAATCAGGTGCTCTTAAATATCCTGTCCAATGCAGTTAAATTCACTCCTTCAGGCGGCACAGTCATTTTCAGCGTCATCGAAAAACCGTCCGGCGTAAAGAACACCGCTGATTTTGAATTCCGTATCAGGGATAACGGGATCGGCATGAGCAAAGAATTCCAGAAGACGATATTTGAAGCCTTCACCCGTGAAAAGACCAGCACGGTCAGCGGCATACAGGGAACGGGCCTGGGTATGGCGATCGCAAAGAATCTCATTGATATGATGGGCGGCACGATCGAGGTGCATTCCACTGAAGGCCGCGGCTCAGAATTCATAGTTGAACTTCCCTGCAGGATCAAAAGTGTCCCTGAAGGATCCGGGTCACTGCCGGAACCGGCAGAACCTCTTACGGATTCTCCTGCCGGACAGCAGGCGCAGGAGGATGACGGATCCATGCCTGATTTTACCGGAAAACGCGTTTTACTGGCAGAGGATAACCAGATGAACCAGATCCTTGCAGAAAACATACTGACCAGTGTCGGGCTGTCTGTTGATATAGCAGGCGACGGGACAGAGGCCGTTGAAAAAATGAAAAATGCAGACGCAGGTTATTACGACATTATACTGATGGATATTCAGATGCCCACTATGGATGGATATGAGGCTACAAACCTTATCCGCGCGCTTGATGACAGAAAAAAGGCTGAAATCCCCATCGTGGCTGTTACGGCAAATGCATTTGAAGATGACCGGCAGATCGCATTGAACGCCGGCATGAATGGTCATCTGGCAAAGCCGTATGATATCCCGGCGATCATGAAAACTCTGAAGGAACTGTTGAAATGAACCCGTATGAAGTCTGACAGTATAAGAATAGTTAATGACAGGCGTCTCAATTAAAGTCTCATATCAAATGCCTTTTTTGAACTGCCATCAAATCCCTTGTTTTCGTAAAAGCGATGTGCATCTTCCCGTGTGATCCCGCTCTGGAGAATAACTTTATAACAATCCTTCTCTTTTGCGTATGCTACTGCCATATCAATGACTCTTGAGGCCAGTCCCTGATTCCTATAGTCCTTATCAGTTACTATATTCTCAATAAAACAGATGCCTCTGTTGTTTCTTGTAAGATTAGGTATATAAACCGCATAACAGGTAGATACCACCTTGCCGTTATCGATCGCTCCAAAATATTGAATATTCGGATCATTCTCAATTTCCTGCCACACAGATTTGCTTTCTTCCACAGATGAAGGATCATCATCCGGTTGAAGCTGCTTATATAATTCGAGCAGCGACTGCAGATCCTGTTTTGTCAATCTTCTAAATTCCATATCAGGCCCCCTCTTCACTTCATAGAACTCATGCATCTTTTCTTTCACATATTTTCCTTCCCTGTAAGATCATGGAAAGCGGAAAACCGCTGCGATCCATTTCGGAAAAGCCACCGCTGATGTCATGATCAAACTCCTTAAGTCCCGTAACGACAATTCCGTTACTGCACATTCCGGATATTATTTCCGACATCGGATGAGTAAAATCGGTAAATGTCTTCGAATGATAGCTCTTCTTCGTCATATAATACATACCGTCATTCCCGGTCCATTCATGTTCAAAATACGAAAATAGGCATTCTGTTCTATGATCCGGATCAAACCCGGCATCGCCTTGTGCAGCCAGCATATTTGTGCAGGGATGCTGTTCATTAAGCACGATCACAGCCCCGGACTTCATGCATTTTGCCACAATCTCAAAAAACCGATTCAGATCTTCAAACCAGCATAACGCTCCGATAGTGATGATCACCACATCAAACTGCTCTTTAAAACTATCATCAATGTCATAGACATTCACGGCTTCAAACGAACAAGGCAGGTTCAATTCTTTTGCTTTTTCATTTGCAAAAGCGATCTGGTTTTCAGCAATGTCAAATCCTACTCCCCTTGAGGCCTTACCGTTTTTTACAAAAGACAGCAGTTCCCGGCCATTATTACAGCAAAACTGACCGATGACTTTCCCTTCTGCATTGATATTTCGTAATACATCAACCATTTCTTTTTCAAAAAATGGATATTCCTCTTTCTCTATACGCTCTGTAATGTCAGCGCCCCAGGATACATCCCTGTTATCAAATGCCTCTTCCCAGGCTGCTTTATTTCCTTCAATATATTTTTCCATATTATCTGCCTTTCTGAACACCTTCCGGGATTTATCCCCACTGTCCGGGCAATACTTTCTTATTAAATTAAACCGGAAATATAATACGAACTCATTCTAACATATCACTTGAGGAAATCAACGCAATTAAGGCTTCAACGAACGCTTACTGCAAATTTACGACCTTTACCTGCATGAGCAGCTGCTGTGATGACAAATATTGACACAGAACTGAAAAACAAGATAGTATTATAAATACCCAAAATCATATGAGGTGTTTTATGAGATCAAACTTAGGCAAGCTGATGAAAGCCTGCGTATTCGTTTATTTCATCATACTTACCCTGACCTTAGGTCATGTTTTTTTCTATACCGATATGCAGGAGTTCATGCATGCTGATAAGGAAGCTGCAAATCGGGACTTTACCGGTGATTGGATCCTTGATACGGGGGAAACAGTCAAGATCGATGTGATCACCGCAGGCAAACTCGGGGGTAGTTTTACAGCGTCAAAAACTCTGCCCTCAAAGATGGAAGAAACAGATTCAATTTATTTTTCAACAAGTAATCTTAATTTTACGATATATGTAAATGAGGACAAGATTTATTCCTTCAATACCGCGGAGAACCTGACAGGTACCGGAGACGGTATTTCCTATCATATGATAGGACTGGGGACCAAGGATGAAGACGCTGTGGTCCGAATAGAAGCCAAGGCAGCTTTTGGCGACGGACATGGCGGACAGATCAACGAGATGCAGTTTGGAAATGAAGAACTGTACCGATATGCTGTTATGAGACGTAATGTTACGGGAATGAATCTGTCCATTCTGATGATCATATTCGGAGTAGTCATTATTGCATTCTTTTTCGGGATGTCCTACAGAAATTCTATGATGCGTTCGTTGTGGGCACTCGGTCTTTCTGCCATCCTTTTCGGATTATGGAGCCTGTGTGATACGGGTCTGCCGCAGCTTCTGAGCGGCAGCACATATGCATCGCGGGAGATTGTGTATCTGATCCTGCATCTGGCAGGCTTTCCGATGATCTATTTCGTAAATTCCAAAACTAAACAACAGAAGAAAATATATCCTTATCTTTCTTTTGCGTTTATGGTCATATGTTTAATGTGCCTGCTTATTGCAAGATACATCTACGGAATCGACATGCATCGGATGGTAGCGGTGATTTATTTTTCATATGCTATTCAGTTGATATGGTTGATCATAATGCTGATAGACAATGAACTTTACTGCCGCAAAAGATCGGTATCCTCTTATATGAAGTTTTTTTATGTCGGCGCGGCTGTTTTCGTGGCCACATCGTTTATCGACATGGGAAGATATATGGCAGTCAAAAGAGGATCGATATGGCATGGGAGCTGGTTCAGGTTCGGACTTGTGATCTTCTTCCTGTTCATGGGATTCCAGATATTTGACTGGTGGGCAAAAGAAAAATCATCTCTTGAAAGAGACCGTTTCATCAATCATCTGCTTCAGTACATCATGGGAGAGATGGATCCGGACGACAAGATCGATAAGGTGCTTGAGTATCTTTGCACCGAACTTCACGCCGACCGCGCATATATATTTGAAGACATGGGCGACGGGACTTTTGATAATACATACGAATACTGCGCCGAAGGCGTTACCCCGGAGATAGATAACCTCAAGGGAGTAAAGTATAAGGGTGTCATTGATACCTGGTATGAGGAGTATAAAAGAGGCGGTCACATCCTGATATATGATCTGGAAAAATATCGCGAAGTCAGTGAAAACATGTATGAAGTCTTAAAACCGCAGGGAATTAAAACTCTGGTTACGGGACCGCTCATACTTAACGGTTCCTATATAGGATTCTTTGGTGTGGATAATCCTCCGGTCAATATGATGGAAGAGATATCCGAGATCATCAGACTTCTCATGTTCTTCCTGTCCGAGCTTGTTGCGACAAGAGACAATCAGAGACGCCTTATTGATTACAGCTACCATGATGCGCTTACCGAAGTAGGAAACAGGCGTGCTCTTCGTGAATTTGAGAGAGACAGCCTTGATACTTCAAGACCATACGGATTCATCATGTGTGATGTCAATGGACTTAAGGCGGTGAACGATACGGAAGGACATGGAGCAGGAGATGCAATGATTAAAAATGTATCATCCGCTCTTACGGAAGTGTTCGGCCGCGATAATGTCTATCGCCTGGGTGGTGATGAATTCGCCGTGTACACTTATGAGGATTACAGTCAGACATTCGAAAGCAAGATCGAAAAAGTAAGAGATCTGGTTGAACAGAAGGGTATTCATGTAGCTATGGGCGGATCCTTCGCTCAGAATGGAGACAAGGATTATAATTCGCATAAGATGGAAGCGGATAAGAGAATGTATGATGAAAAACGCAGATTCTATCGCGATGCCAATGACAGGCGCGGACGACAGCGTCTATAATTTCTTCATATCCCTGAAACCAGGTAAAATCTCCGGTCACTTTACATCGATATGTGTATTCTCCTGACTGATATAATTCCGGTCCTCTGTACGGCATCTTTTCATCTGCTGCTCTAAGCGCTTCTTTCAGGAAGTTACCGCTAAAACCATCTGCCAATACTCGGCCCATATAATTCATAGCATATACTGCCTGTCCATCCTTCCATACCGCTTCTTCTCCGGCAAATTCCTCTCCGCCGACATATGTGTCGTGATACATATACTTTCCATTCTCATATCGAAAATCATGAGAGGCAGGTCTTGCCTGCCTATAAGAAAGCCCTCAGGGTTTATCCTGAGGGTTTTCTTATACAGCAGGTGATGGGAATCGAACCCACGTATCCAGCTTGGAAGGCTGGTGTTCTACCATTGAACCACACCTGCAACAACTTTTATATTTTACAAACCTTTTATTCCTTTGTCAAGCCTTCAATTTCATGAATTCAGATCCACTTTATCCCCGTTCACGGTATCCGTCCCTTTTCCGGTCTTTCTGTCTATCTCATACCATGCCGCTGTCGCTGTGTGGTCTTCCATATCATCATACAGATGCAGCGTGACCAGATCTCCGTTTACACTGTCTACATCACAATTGCCCGGGCGGCTGCCTGTCTGTCTTTCGTAATGATCCAGAGCCATTTTGCAGAGTTCCTCGTCCGAAAACACCTTTCTTTCCGGTTCCTTCAGATCCGGTTTCAGTATCTTTACATTGGAAAGCGGAGTGTATCCAATATTTACATACGCGCCTTCCGCCTTACTCACATAATTGTCAAAATATGTCTGATCGACCGGTTTTGCTTTTGTTATATCCCAGTCACAGGTAACGGTGGAAAAATAAGGTCCTGCTGCGCTGCCATCATAAATCACACCGTCAACAGGAGAAAGAGCCCCGAAGGCATCCATATTGAAGTGGAAAACGGCATAACTGGATGCGGAACTTGAACCTTCATTATAAAAGGTATCGTCTTTTGAAAGATAATAACGGTCTCTTTCCCCGCCTTCGATCAAAAGCTTCAACTCACCGTCCGCCACGGTATAGACCTGATATATGGAAGGTTTGTAATCAGCCGTAAATTTTTCACCTATAAACAGTTCATCCACCCCGTTTTTATCAACATCGTGCAGATAATATCCGATCCTGTTCATTGAGTCATCATCATAACTCATACCGCACAGATAGCTCAATCCGTTCATCTGAAGTGTTCCCGGATCCCAGTTTTCATAAACCGCTACCGCGTACTGCTGGATAATGTCATCATACAGACTGCCGGCAATCTTAGCCTTATCCTTCTCGTACCATTCATTTGAAAGGAAATCGAGCTTATCTTTAACCTTCATGAAGCGCACTCTGAAAGACGGTTTATAACTTCCTTTTGCGTCCGTCTCATAAAAGATCTCATATACTCCATTTGTAATATTTCCCGAAACACACTTTACCTGCTTTATTCCGTCATTGGCATGCTTTGATACATCTACACCTGGTTTGTCGTATTCACACTGTAAGAAAGAATTACAGGAAGCCGTGTTGAGAATCTTTTCCATCTGAGCCAGTTCATTTTTATCCAAAGGCCCGTTCTTCGGCGCTTCATCCTTCTTAACATCCTGTGATACCGTTTCTTTCTTTTCTTCAGGCTTTTCCTGTGGTTTTTCAGGCTCCTCTTTTACCGGCTCGTCAGGTTCAGCCTTATCAGTCTCCTCCTGAGCATATTCCTGCTCAACCTTTTCAACATCTTCTTCAGAATCGTCAAACACAAATTCTTCTGCCTTTTTACCGCATCCCGACAACAGTAATACTGCCAAAAAGATCATCGATAATGCGTATCTGCCGTGCCTTCTGTTATCATGTTTTTTTGATCTTGTTATAAACATCGCTGCCTCCGATCCCGTTTATGCTCTCTTACAGTCTTTTGTCTTTTCCCATCAGAGCTTTAACGGGGTTTATTTCCTTTGCCATTTTATATATATTATCCTGCTCACTTCTCACATAGTCCGCAAGCTGGTTGATCTCCTCTTTGGAAAAGCCGTTATTTCTGACGATCCCGCATCCCGGCAGAGCGATCTCCACGCTCTTTTTTCCATCTTCAAACAGTACATATATAGCTTTGTTATCCTTTGTGCGTGTCACTGACGACACACTCATTTTGATCTCACTGTTCATCAGATCATCCTGCCTGACCGTTATCCCTTATCCCGGCTTTTTTCATAATCAGCGATCACCTGCTCAAGAATATCGCAGGCCGTTTCCACTGTCATCTTACATCTGTACTCCGGCTTAAATGACTGTGCTTTTATGTCCTTGCACAATACAGACCCGTATCTTTTATTAAATTCACGGATAAGATCAGTTGTTACGGGTTTTATATCCTTGCTTTCATGAGCCTTCTGTTCAATATACTTCATTGATAATACGGACGCAGCAGCAAGGATCGCACCACAGGTATTTCCGGTCTGTATGCCTGCGCCATAAGCTCCCAGCATTATCATATCCCTGTCGTGAAGCTGCAGATCATAATAATCATTTGCTGCCCTGATGAGTGTTTCCGCACAATTGTAATTCTGCTCAAAATAATACTTTTCATAACAGTCCTTTAACATTTTTCCACCTTCCTTTTTTATCCTATATTTCTGACTCTTCCGATTGAAACATAATTGCTGAGGATAGCCGCGTAGTCTGTGCCTTCTTCGATCGCAGGCTTATGAACTCCCTCTACCATCAGTTCTATTCCGCCGTCCTCAAATTCTTTCAGCACATTGTAGTGGTCCTTGTAATATGCCTGTCTTGATACCCTCCGGTTTCTCAGTATTCCTTTACATTCATCCAGAGAGCAGCCGGGAAAATTGATATTTATTATCTCCCCGGGAACATATGGTTCATCTATCACTTCTTTAAGCACTTCATAGAGATACCTGTCTGCTGTCTCATGCCTGTCTTCTGCAGCCTCCGAGACGGCTATTGCGGTAATCTCCTGGAATTCTGCTTCAAATGCCCCACCTGCCGTTGCCGAATACTGTATGTCAGAAGCCATGTTATATCCATAGTTTATCCCCGAAAGTACCACATCGGGCTTCACCGGCATTATGCTGCAGACTCCCACCCTCACGCAGTCCGCGGGCGTCCCGCTGCAGGAATAAGCAATGATGCCGTCAACCGGAAGATCAAACGGATGTATCTCGATCGAGTGCCTTAATGTTATACTGTGAGAAACGGCACTTCTCTGCTTTGCGGGGGCAGCCACCCATACTTTTCCGAATTCCTTTGCTGCTCTGCAAAGCCTTATCAATCCATCCGACTCTATGCCGTCATCGTTTGTTATGAGGATATTTCTGTTCATGCTCCGTTCTTTTTCCTTTCATACCGCTGCCGGCAGCAGCAACAAAAAGTATATCACAGAACGAAGCAAAAAGCGAAAGGACCTGTTTACAGATCAAAAATACTCATCTGCGGATATCTCTCCGGCAGATCCTGCATATAGTCAAAGCACTCCTTCGGAGTGGACATGATACCATTATTTCCGCATATATTGTGAAGTATCGTCAGCAGTTCATCCGACCCGGGACTTGGAAGTTCATATGAGTTCCCGTATCTTTTGATATACCTTTCCTTCATTCCCGGAAAGTGTTTATCGAGCGCCGCATAGTAATATTCACGGTCACCTTCCCTGAGTGTCAGCCCCATCCCGAAATCAATGACTCCTTTTACACCGGTTCTCACACATTCATTCAGTATGGATGTGACATTATCCGCAGTATCGTTGATAAACGGCAGTATCGGCGTCATCCATACGATCGTTGGGATGCCTCTTTTTTGCATTTCCTCCAGAACCTCTATCCTGCGCTTTGTATTGCATACATTCGGTTCCAGGATCCTGCACAGATCATCATCATAGGTTGTCAGCGTCATCTGAACCACGCACTTCGCAGAACGGTTTATTTCTTCGAGCAGATCGATATCCCGGAGGATACGGTCAGATTTAGTCTGAATCGCTGCGCCAAAGCCGTTTTTCAAAATTATCTCAAGACATTTTCTCGTCAGACACAGTTCCTCTTCGCAGTGCATATACGGATCAGACATCGCTCCGGTCCCTATCATGCACTTCTGTCTTTTTGATCGCAACGATCTTTCAAGCAGTTCCGGCGCATTCTGTTTCACCTCAACATCTTCAAAAGGATGTGTAAACTGATAGCATCTGCTCCTGCTGTCACAATAAATACAGCCATGCGTGCATCCTCTGTAGATATTCATTCCAAAACGGCCCCTGCTGCCTGTAAGTATACCTTTTGCGTCAACGAAATGCATTTTCTTAAACTCCTGTGTCGTTTAACCGGTACCGGGGGCAGCCATCATTTCAGTTTCGCCAGTCTCCCAAGCGCTTCATCGAGTATCTCACTGCCTCTTGCAAAATGGATGCGGATATACCGGTTTATATCTTCCCTGAAGAAGCTCGATCCCGGAACCGCTGCCACTCCTATCTCTTTTATCATCCATTCGCAGAATTCAAGATCGGACCGGTCCCTGAACTCCGGCCTGTCAAGGAACTCCTGTATGTCGATCATTATGAAATATGTGCCCTGCGGGACATTATGTTTAAGCCCTATCCTGTCGAGACCTTCAAGAACACGGTCTCTCTTTTCCGTATACAGTCTGTTCAATCCTTTATAATAGTCATCTCCGAGAAGAAGTCCGGCCGTTGCAGCCTCCTGCAAAGGCGCCGCTGCTCCCACGGTAAGGAAGTCATGGACCTTTCTTGCGGCTTCGATAAAACCTGCAGGACCTATGATATATCCGAGCCTCCATCCGGTAATGGAAAATGTCTTGGATAAGGAGTTACAGGTAATGGTATGATCGAACATTCCGGGAAGGGCGGACACATAAGTGTGCTTATACGGTGCATAAACAAGATGTTCATAAACCTCGTCTGTTACAACATAAGCGTCATATCTGACTGCAAGCTCTCCTATCGCTGTAAGTTCTTCCTTCGTAAACACCTTGCCGCACGGATTTGACGGGTTACATACTATTATCGCTTTTGCTCCGTCCTTAAAGCCCTTTTCTACCAGATTTATGTCAAAATCGTACTCCGGCGGCACGAGTGGTATGTATATCGGATCTGCTCCCGAAAGGATCGTGTCAGCGCCATAGTTTTCATAGAACGGAGAGAAAACCATGACCTTATCGCCCGGGTTGCATATTGTCATCATCGCGCAGATCATTGCTTCGGTGCTTCCGCAGGTAACAACGATCTCCGTTTCGGGATCGATCTTTCTTCCCGTAAATTTTTCCTGTTTTGCAGCAAGCGCCTGCCTGAAGCCTGCCGCACCGAATGTTATGGAATACTGATGAGGGCCTTTTGATGCCGCCTTGGCAAGAGCGTCTGTCAGTTCCTTCGGAGGATCAAAATCAGGAAAGCCCTGTGATAAATTTATCGCATTGTACTTGTTGCTGATCCTTGTCATCCTGCGGATGACCGAATCCGTAAATGTCTGTACTCTGTCGCTTATCTGTGGCATTTTTTTATCCTTTCTTATTCCTCTTTCCCTCGACTGCGATATTTTATTATATAATATAACATCCTTAAAGGGAACTTGGACCTGACCGGCAAAAAATCACTGCAGGATATTGAAAAAGACCGCAATACTGCGGCCTTTTCTGCATCGGGGTGACAGGATTCGAACCTGCGGCCCCCTGCTCCCAAAGCAGGTGCTCTACCAAACTGAGCCACACCCCGTATTTTCTTTTTTCCCCTGCTTTTGTCGCCCTGCACCAGATGCGCCCAGCGCATCTAAGCGGTGCACAAAACATGCCATAGGGCATGTTTTGCCCAAAGCAGGTGCTCTAACAAACTGAGCCACACCCCGTAAAACCAATGTATTATATACCCTGGTGCAGTCCTATTCAAGGAAATTCAGAGAAAAATGAGCCTCTCCTTCACGGTCGATCTCCATCAGAATGTAGCTCTTTTTTCTGCCATCCTGTCTCGGGTATGATATGCTTCCCGGATTGATAAGCCACACTTCCCGTTTTTTCATGATGCACGGTCTGTGTGTATGTCCGAAAAATACAATCTCTGCCCCTCTCGATAATGCCTCTTCCAAAAGCATCTCATATCCCATGGAAATACCGTAGTTATGTCCGTGACACAGCCAGGCGCTGTATCTGCCTATCTTAAACTCTTCTTCTCTCGGAAGAGCAGAAAAAAAATCGTTATTCCCGGAAACGATCCTGCAGGGACACCCCGCCATTCCGATTATCTCATGCTCCATCCCTTCTGTATCGCCGCAATGGATGAGCAGATCTATATTTCCCACATCGTACAGTACATCGCACAGATCTCCCTGTCTTCCGTGGGTATCGCTTACTACAAGGATCTTCAATGCGTCACCCCGGGATACTCCCTTATTATGATATCCCTTACCTTTCTGAGTGCCTTACCTCTGTGGCTTATGGAATTTTTTACTTCCGGCTCCACCTGTGCGGAAGTCATTCCGTATTCCGGCAGATAAAAGATCGGATCGTATCCGAAACCGTTTTCTCCGGCCTCAGAATAGCCTATCCTGCCTTCCATTGTCTCCCTTACAACGATCTTTCTTCCGTCAGGACAAATGAGAGCCATGGCGCAGACAAATCTGGCTGTTCTGTTTTCGTCGGAAATCCCATCAAGTCTTCTTATAAGATCAGCATTTTTTTCATGATAGGAAGTATCCTTTCCCATATACCTGGCAGAAAGAATCCCCGGTTCTCCACCCAGCGTATCTATCTCAAGACCCGAGTCATCGGCAACGACAAGGTCCCCCGTCTTTTTTCCGTTTTTTTCATATACATATTCTGCCTTTAAGACGGCATTTTCCTCAAAGGTATGTCCGGTTTCCTCGGCTTCTCCCGTGATCCCTGCGTCCTTCATGGATATGATCTCTATATCGCAGCCTTCCATGATCTGTCCTATCTCACGAAGCTTGTCTTTATTTCCCGTTGCGAATATTATCCTCAAAATATCTCCTCAATGGCCTTTGCGGCCTTTTCTTCATATTCCTGCGAGGCCATCATTTCTGCCTCGCTCTTATTTGTAATAAAACCGGCTCCCACATAAATACCGGGAATGTCACTTTCTTCAAAACCGGGGAGCTGCTTTTTTTTCTGAACCTTCTTTTCCGTGCCGCCCGAGATCTTTGACAGTTCATCAGCCAGTTTCCCGGCTTTCTCCTTCAGTTCGTCTTTATTATAGTACACTTCCACGCCGCGGGTTATCCTGGTTGAACCGTCAGCATTCGTATGCAGCGTAACCAGCATATCAGGCGCCAGTTTTTCTGCATATTCCTCCCTGTCCTTTAAAGGCACCGTGCTGTCATCCGGGCGTGTATAGAATATTCCTTCTGTCTTTTCCGGATCATTTCCGATCTTTTGTGCTATTCCAAGTGTAATATCTTTTTCGCGCACCCCATAGGCCTCACTCCCGCTGTCATCTCCCCCGTGTCCCGGATCGATCAGTATTACCCTGTCATAGATATCATGCGGTCTGTCATATCTGATATAAAGACATCTGTCGCTGATCTCGGAAGTCATCACGCAGACTCCGTCCGTATGGATCTCAAATATGACTCTGCCGTTATCCGTGCCGAAGCCTATATTTTTTATATTAACCTTACTTCCTGAAAGATTATGGTTGTAATAATAATCAGGATCCTCTGCCGGAATAGAGATAAGAGTCATGTCATCCATCTTCCTGTCATCTATGCCGATATCCTCTTTCTTTGTTCCATCCGGGATCGGAATACAGAAAAAACCTTCCTTTCCGGGCAGCACTTCATCGTCCTCGTAGAGTTCCTCTGCATTTTCGGTATACAGAAGCGTCCCGTCCGGATTATCTCCGCTCGTAAGGATCCCTTCTTCCGACGAAGTGTCCCTGAAAAGCATAAAAAAAACCATCATCGTCATCAGACAAAGGAAAAATACAGTTGTCACTGCTACAGCAAGGTACTTTTTCATCGTCTTCCCGCAGGTTTCGGCCCCTCATAGATATAAAGATATGTCTTTATCATCCCGTTGTATATCTTTCTGTTTTTTGATGCTGCTTTTCCGATATATCTCTGCGCATCCTCATATGCGGTGATAATATAATAAGACCATGTATCCAGGGCATTCATGCTCTGACCTATTTCGGAATAGATACCCGGCAGGGTTTCCCTGTCCTCAAGTCTCTGTCCGTAAGGAGGATTTGTAATGATAAACCCGTATTTATTATGGTGTTTCAGTTCGCTTACCGGCCTCTGCTGAAAATGGATCATATCCTCGACTCCGGCCGCCTTTGCGTTTGATCTTGCAGCTTTCAGAACATTGCCGTCTATATCATAACCCTGGATATCGGCCGAGGCATCCCTTTTGATCATATCGTTTGCTTCGTCGAGGGCTTCGTACCACAACTTCTTTTCTATCAGACCCGTCCATTTTTCCGCCGTAAACTCTCTTCCTGCCCCGGGGGCGATATTTCTGGCCTTCATGGCAGCCTCTATGGGTATGGTGCCGCTCCCGCAGAAAGGATCAACGAGAATCCTTCCCTCTTTCCAGGGGGTAAGTCCAAGGATCCCCGCAGCAAGGTTTTCCGCTATCGGAGCTTCTCCCTGCAGTTTTCTGTAGCCGCGCTTATGAAGCGAGTCGCCGCTGGTATCGAGACTTATCGTCACCTCGTCCTTATTTATGAAAACGCGTATGGGATAATCATCCCCGTCCTCTTCAAACCGTTCTCTTTTATATTTTAATGACATGGAATCCACTATGGCTTTTTTTACTATCTTCTGAATATCGCTTGCAGAAAAAAGCCTGGATCTGACGCTTGACGCTTTTTTTACCCAAAACCTCGCATTTTCGGGAATAAAGGAAGGCCAGTCGCATGATTTTGTTTTTTCATAAAGTTCATCAAAGGTCTCGGCATGAAATGATCCGACCACGATCAGAACCCGTTCGGCGGTCCTTAAGAAAACATTTGCCCTTACCGCGGCCTCAGGATCTCCTTCAAAGATCACCCTTCCGTCCGATACACTTTTTATGTTATATCCGAGATCGGTTATCTCCCGCTTGCATACAGACTCGAGTCCGAAGTGGCACGGGACCATTATATCAAATCTTCTCAATTTACAGACTCCTCACTGATCCTCCCTTAAGGAGCTTTCCGTCCACAACCACTCTTTCTATGATCGTCGTCTTCGGTCTTTCTATCAGGTTGATAAGACATTCGGCCGTCTTTTTTCCCATCTGTGCCGTATCCTGCTCTATGGTGGTTATCTTCGGCTCAAGCACCTGTGAGATATTGATGCCGTCATATCCTGCTATGGAAACATCATCCGGCACCGACAGTCCCAGTTCCTGAATCGCGTTCAGTCCTCCAAGAAGCGCAAAATCGTCAGGATATATGATACAGGTGGGCGGATTTTTCATCTTTAACAGCTTCAATGTATGATCGTGGCTTGCTTCGGTATCCCTGTAAGCGCCCTCACAGACATAATCATCGGGAACCTTCCCTCCCAGTTCCTCCATGGTCCTGTAAAAACTTGCCAGTCTGTTTCGTGTAACGGCGGAATCGGTGCCATGGATATATGCAATATTTCTGTGTCCCTTCTCCTTATATATATATTCAAGCAGTTCCCTCATACCCTTTACATTATCCGATATGACGGCGCTGACCCCGTTAAAGATATGGTCTACCGTAACTACGGGAATGTCTCCGTTTATGAGTTCAACCACCTCAGGGTCATTGTATCCTGCGCAGACCACAGCCACTCCGTCCAGTCCCCTGTATCTGCTGTGTTCGAGGAAGGTCATTTTTGTGGCATTTTCATTACAGTTTATAAAAGTAATGTCATAACCCTTTTCCTCCGCAGTAGCCCTGATATTCTCAAGTATCTTTCCATAGAAGTCATGAGTCAGTCCCATCCCCGCTTCATCGATCATGAGAACACCGATGTTGTTGCTCCTGTTGGTCTTGAGCTGTTTTGCGGAGGCATTCGGAAAATATCCCATCTGTCTGGCGACTTCCTTGATATGTTTTTTTGTCTCCTCGCCTATATCACTCTGATCGTTCAGAGCTTTGCTCACGGTAGCCACTGAAACTCCGCATCGAAGCGAGATGTCTTTCATCGAAACCATTGCTGAAAATACCCCCCGATTGTTTCTTAATCGTTTTCGTTACTATAGAGTATATTATAAATCCTCAATAAATACAATGTCGCAAGATGCTACTTTTACTTGATTTGTCAGTTATCTTACTCTATAATGTACCACAAGGTTTTCTTTTTTAACTTAATCGTTTAATTTTGGGCTTATACAGCCTTGGATTGGAGGGACAAATGAATTTCGGACATTTCGATGATGAAAACAGGGAATATGTCATAACGACACCCAGAACTCCGCTTCCGTGGATCAATTACCTGGGATGCAATGACTTTTTCTCGCTTATCTCAAACACCTGCGGCGGTTACTCTTTTTATAAGGACGCAAAACTTCTCCGTATCACAAGATACCGCTACAACAGTGTTCCCGCCGACACTAACGGCAAGTATTTCTATATAAAGGATCAGGATACCGTATGGAACCCCGGATGGCAGCCTGTCAAAACAGAGCTTGACGAATATGAATGCCGCCACGGAATGGGCTACAGCCGTTTTACAGGAAAGAAGAACGGTATCAAAGCTTCGGTTCTTACCTTTGTTCCCATGGATGACACCTGTGAGATTTCAAAGGTAACCCTGACAAATGACACTGACAAAGCAAAGAGCATTTCTCTTTTCTCTTATGTTGAATTCTGTCTCTGGAACGCGATGGATGACATGACCAATTTCCAGCGTAACCTTTCCACGGGAGAGGTCGAAGTCATCGGATCTGCCATCTATCACAAGACCGAGTACCGCGAAAGGAGAAATCATTATGCCGTATATTCGGTAAACACTGATGTTGCAGGCTTTGACACAAGCCGTGACGATTTCATGGGAGTATATAATTCTCCCGCCGATCCTCAGGCCGTATTTGCAGGAAAATGCACAAACAGCATCACTTCAGGCTGGTATCCCATAGCAGCTCATCAGATAGACATCACTCTGGAACCCGGCCAGTCAAAGGATTTCGTATTCGTTCTCGGTTATTGCGAAAACCCCGAAGATCAGAAATTCGAATCCCCGAATGTCATCAACAAGACTCCCGCAAAGAAGCTTCTTTCAAAATATGCAACTTCGGAGGATGTGGACAAAGCATTCAATATCCTTAAGGATTACTGGGGCACTCTTCTCTCCAAATATACGGTTGCATCATCAAACGACAAGGTAAACCGCATGGTAAATATCTGGAACCAGTATCAGTGCATGGTTACCTTCAATATGTCAAGGTCGGCTTCATACTATGAATCCGGTATCGGAAGAGGCATGGGCTTCAGGGATTCATGCCAGGATCTTCTCGGATTTGTACATCTCATCCCGGACAGGGCAAGGGAAAGGATCATCGATATAGCATCCACTCAGTTTGAGGACGGAAGCGCATACCATCAGTATCAGCCTCTTACCAAAAAAGGTAATTCCGATATCGGTTCAGGCTTCAACGACGATCCGCTCTGGCTTATTGCCGGAACCAGCGCCTATATCCGCGAGACAGGCGATACGACCATACTTGATGAGAAGGTTCCCTACGACAATGATATGTCTGTGGCAACATCTCTCTTTGAGCATCTGACCAGAAGTTTTGATTATATAGTAAACCACAAAGGACCTCACGGCCTGCCTCTGATCGGCAGGGCTGACTGGAATGACTGCCTGAACCTCAACTGCTTCTCAGAGCATCCCGGTGAATCCTTCCAGACTTTCGGTCCGTCCGAAGGACCTGTTGCCGAATCGGTATTCATCGGTGGAATGTTTGTTAAATATGGTAACGAATATGCGGATCTCTGTGACTTTATCGGGAAAGGTGATGAAGCAAAGCGCGCAAGAGATGAAGTCGCAAAGATGACAAAAGCCCTTCTTTCAGACGGATGGGACGGAAAATGGTTTGTACGTGCCTATGATGCAGACAGCAAAAAGGTGGGATCAGACGAGTGTGAAGAAGGAAAGATCTTTATCGAGCCTCAGGGCTTCTGCGTACTTGCGGGAGTCGGTGTCGAAAGCGGCCAGGCTGAAACAGCCCTTAACTCTGTGCGTGACATTCTTGATACAAAGTACGGCATCATGATCCTTCAGCCCGCTTATACAAGGTACCATCTTGAACTTGGCGAGATTTCAAGCTATCCGCCGGGATACAAGGAAAATGCCGGTATTTTCTGTCACAACAATCCCTGGGTATCTATTGCAGAGACTGTTATCGGCCGCGGTGACAGAGCATTTGAGATCTATAAGAAAACCTGTCCTGCATATCTTCAGGATATCTCCGAGATACACAGGACCGAACCATATGTATATTCACAGATGGTAGCCGGTAAGGATGCCAAATTCTTCGGCCAGGGCAAAAACAGCTGGCTTACCGGAACCGCAGCATGGACCTTCACGGATATATCGCAGTATATACTTGGCGTGTACCCTACTCTTAACGGACTGCAGATCAATCCCTGTATCCCGAAGGATTTCGGTGACTTCACGATAGACCGTGAGTACAGAGGTGCCAAATATCACATAAACGTAAAAACAAACGGAGTCGAAAAGGGTGTCAAGTCAATGACTGTGAACGGAACCTCAGTAGAAGGAAATGTTATCCCTTATGAAAAGGACAAGAAAGACTTTGATGTGACGGTAGAGATGGGATGACAACACCTGATAAATGCAAAAACCGGCAGACTTTTGGTCTGTCGGTTTTTTATTTTTTCTATTGAACGGATGATGATCTTTTTATGTTTGTGATGATCATCAATATGATACCCAAAAGGCTTGCCAGTATTCCTATATTCAATCCCGGCGGAATAAAACGCATGTCAATTTCATGTTTTCCCTCTGTTAATCCTACGCCCGTCAGAATATCCAGGATCTTTTCACTTTCCACCCTTTGACCATCAACCGTTATATGCCATCCTTTTGTATAGGGAACTGTCACCAGCAGTATGTCTCCGTCCCCCGCGTCGACATCAAATTTCAGATGTGAGCTTGAAAGTCTTGTTATTTCACTGTTATCCCTGTTCTTTTCTTCAAGTATGTCATGCCACTGCGAAAGGGCATCCATATCCTCATAATAAAAACATGCCTCATCCACTTCCAGCTCTTCTTCGATTATCTTAAGCTTTATCCGGACCCTGTCTCCCTTCTTAAAAGTGCCGGCGCAGACTACGTTCCAATGTGTTTCGGTAAAATACTGGTCCCAGGAGACATCGTTGACAAAAATCTCGGAATAACCGGTAAAAGGCGCATCAAAATACATATACAGCGGATATTCCTCTGTGATGTCTATATCATATATGAGAAAGGCGTCACCCTCTCCGGTTTTTCTGTATATATTATCACCGGCAGGAACCGCGTTTTCCGGTTTTACCGTTTCGGACCGGGCCTTCTTAAAGATCTCCTTATCAAATACGGATCCCGCTATATTGTTTTGCAGTTCGAAGGTATTGCCCTCCGCGGCATCAACATCCCTTAAGGCAGGATCTGTAAGATAAGCCAGCGGCATCACATTTTCATTTCTGAAGATGTAGTACTTGTCAGTGCCGCCTTCATAACTGTATCCTTTCTCCAGGCCGTCCCACTGACTTATAAGGTACTTTACGCCTAAAAATGAATCCGCAAAAGCCGTGCTGCCTCCGGCATAGAAAGCATACAGACCGGTATCACGAAATCCCATCCTCTGCATGAAGTGTCTGACATCGATCCTTTCGCAGGAACTGCTGTGTGACAGTCCCGGCTGATCAAAGAGCATGGGATCGTTCATGGAATATTCAAAGGTTTTTTCCGTTCTGAAAAATCCGGGATCTTTTTTTACTCCGTCAATAACTTCACTTATCTCATCATATGACCTTTCAAAACCGGAGATATTTGTCTTTTCATCTTCGGTCAGACGGTCATTTAAATTTGCAAAGACCACCCGCGAATTATAGAGCATATCTGAAAATGATATGAGAAACAGCACCCCGAGTATGAGTTTTCCGTGTTTTTTTCTGAAGGATGGAAATATCGCCAGAAGCGCTGTTATGACTACAGTCACGGAAGCATTTATTATAAGCCTCTCCCTGTCAATGTAGGGATTGTTTACCAGAGCATGGATAACGCAAAGAGCGGCAAACAGAGCTCCGGCGATAAAGACCGGTATTTCTTTCTTCATCTTCAAATACGCCCTGTAGCCCAATATTACAAATGAAAGACTTAATAAATAGGAATATCTCCACGGAACACCCACAGGATTGTTAAATCCATGCCATACGGCATCAACAGTATTGATGAACATACTCGCAGCAAGAGAAATGATCACAAACGCGTTGCCGGCTTTTTCCCGTATATTGATCTCCTTCAGAAAAAAATATGCAAGAACTGACACGGCCACGATAATGGAACAGTATACCTGCGGCAGCATATCGTTTCTTAATGCCCCCGAATAAAAAGCTGAAGTGAATCTGAAAAGTGAAAATTTCCTGTAAAAGGAAAAATCCGCTTCGGTGGTGCTCTTCTGTCCGCGCAGCGCGATAACTGTCGGGATGAGACTGAAAGCATCCAGCAATACAGCCTCTGTTACACAGAGCACTACATCCTTTATGGCCTTAAGATTATCAAAATCGATGATAACCCTGCTGATAAAGATTATCCCTAAAAATATAATTACCATGTATCCCTGGTAATAATTCATCCAGACTGCCAGAAAAAGCATCAGAGTAAACGGTATCCTGCACCTTCGTTTTTCAATAACCTCTAAAAACAGATAAAGAATAACCGGAAGTATCATAAGAACCGTAAAAAATGCCAGGTTCGATATATAGGCAAAAAAGAAAGAACAAAACGGATAGGCCGTGGAAAAGATCAATGAGGCCGGATCGTATCCGTATCTTTTATTAAGCAGCACGGAACACGATAATCCGGCAAAGCCCAGCTGAAGCATAAAGATCACCTCTATGCCGACGGCTATACTCCCGCCGGGAAACAAAAGCAGGAGGGCAAGCAGCGGATCATGAAGATAATATGCGCAAAAACCCGGCATATCTCCGCCAAGAGTCTTGGAAAAAGTGTAAAAAAGATCATTTCCTCCTTCAAGGACCGTCTTCAGATATGAATAATAACTGATGAACTGCCTGTTCATATCCCAGACCAGAAGACTTTCATCTCCGAACGGATATATGTGGGAGAGCGCAAAAAATATCACGACCATAACAACAGGTATGATAAATGCAAGACAGTATATGAGTATTCTCTTCTTCAGATCCGTCTTCATGACAAGCCTCCCGTCAGTCCTTTTTTAAGCATATATCTGTAACAGACAACACAGATTACAATTGAAAGAAATGAGCCGAGCGGAGCCGCAAGTCCCATTGGGAAAAGATTTTCCGGATAATACAGAGAGGCCAGCCAGGCGCCCGGGATCCTCACCAGAAGAATGGACAGCGTATTATGCATAAATGTGATCCATGATCTCTGGTAAGCGTTAAAGTACCCCGAAAAGGAAAACTGTACCCCGCCCAAAGCGCAGTCGAGCGCATACGCTTTGAAATACTGCGTTCCAAGCCTTACCACTTCCGGATCATCCTTTACAAAAAGTCCGACCGCATCCGAACCGAAAAACTGTGTCAGGACAAAGACAGCTGATCCGATCAGGAGACATATTCCGATACAGTACCCAAGCGTCTGTTTTCCTCTTTCGTATAAACCTGCTCCTATATTCTGCGCCGTGATCATCGCAACAGTCGACATCATTGCCGACGGAACAAGAAACAGGAAGCTTATGATCTTTTCAACTATGCCTACCGCGGCCGCAGTTTCCAGCCCTCTTCTGTTTGCTATTACCGTTATCACAAGAAAGGATATCTGTATGAACCCCTCCTGTACGGCTACAGGGATCCCTATCTTAAGGATCTTTGTGCCGATCCTTCTTTCAAATGCGATATCCGAGCGAATAAGCCTGACAGCGCCTTTTTTCCCGAAGAGAGCAAAAGCAGATATTATCACGCTGACAGCCTGGCTTATTACCGTGGCAAGCGCTGCGCCTGCCGTCCCCATTGAAAACGGTCCTATCAGGATCCAGTCAAGTATAATGTTTATTACACCTGCTGCAGCCACAAAATACATGGGTGTCTTCGAATCACCGAGCCCCCTGTAGATGCTGCTCAACACATTGTATGCCGTAATAAAGGGAACTCCCGCAAAACAGATAAGACAATATATCCGTGCGCTGTCAAAAGCCCGGGCAGGAACCGACAAAAGACTTAATATGCCGTCCGTGCTTAAAAGGAGCAGGACTGTCAGCATAACAGCAAATACAGCAAAGATCAGCAGGGTATTGCCCATGACCTTCTTCATCTCCTTCTGCGATTTCGCACCGACAGCATGGCTTAAGGAAACGGAAGCGCCAACAGACAGGCCCACGATCACCACAGTGAGCATATGCGTGATCTGTGATCCAACCGATACTGCAGTTATCTCGGCAGCCTTATTAAAATGACCTATTATAAAAAGGTCTGCCAGACCGTAAAATGTCTGCAGGAAATTTGACAGGATAAAAGGCAGCGAAAATTCCAATATAAGAGAGAGAACATTCCCTTTTGTAAGATCATTTTTCATAACTTCGCGATTATGCGGTCATTTATCCTTTTATAAAAGTAAGCCGACAAGGTGAAGGATACAGCTTCCGCTATGAGAAAGGCCCACCAGATATTTGTTACTACACCTGTAAGCGATAGCAGCCAGGCAGCTGGTATCAGAACCAGCAGCTGACGGCAGATCGAAATAATAAGAGAATATACAGGTTTTGAAAAAGCCTGGAACACCGATCCCAGCGCTATTGACGCACCGGCGACCGGAAAATGGATCGAGATTATGCGAAGCGCGGCAAGTCCTATTTCTTTCATATTATCCGATGCATTGAAAAGGTCGAGAAGATTGCCGGGAAACAGCTGAAAGATCAGAGTCCCTACAGCCATTATCCCGACTGCAAGACATAAGGAGAATCTGAGCGCCTCTCTGATCCTGTCTCTGTTTCTTGCGCCGAAGTTATATGCCATTACCGGGATAAGACCGTTGTTCAGTCCAAAAATGGGCATAAAGAAGAAGCTCTGCAGTTTGAAATACACCCCGAATACTGCGGTCGCAGTAGAAGAAAATGCGATCAGTATCCTGTTGAAAGAATATGTCATAACGGCACCGATCGACATCATGAGTATTGTCGGAACTCCGACTGCGTAGATCCTTCCGATGATGAATTTATCGGGTTTTATTATGGATTTCAGAGAAAAATGTATCTCACGGTTAAACTTAAGGTTAAAGAACAGCGCCAGGCAGCTTGCAACGGTCTGTCCGAAAACCGTGGCATAAGCTGCGCCTGCAACACCAAGTCTCGGAAAACCGAAAAGACCAAAGATCATTATGGGATCAAATATGATATTTGTAAGAGCTCCCGACATCTGCGATATCATCGAATAAACCGTTTTGCCAGTTGACTGGAGCAGTCTTTCAAGAGTCATTTGCGACAGGGCCCCTATGGAAAGAAAACAGATGATCGAAAGATAGGTTATACCATACTGCGCGATCTCCGGATCACCGGTCTGAGATCTGATGAAGGGAGAAACTATCGTAAATCCCAGGACCACAAACAGCAGATAGGAAAAGAATATAAGCATTATGCCCATATTTGCGGCTTTGTCGGACTTTTCAAAATCCTTTTCTCCAAGTGCCTTTGAAAGAAGGGCATTGATACCCACTCCGGTTCCCGAACCGATCGAAATTATGATCTGCTGGAGCGGAAAGGCAAGAGTAACAGCCGTCAGCGCGTTCTCATTGATGCGTGACACAAACACACTGTCTACAATGTTGTACATTGCCTGTACCAGCATTGATATCATCATAGGCAGAGACATGCTTATTATCAGTTTTTTTACGGGCATCACGCCCATCTTGTTTTCGGTTACGGCTTCCTTCAATTTAATACTTCTCCTTACAGATCCGGACACAGCACTATCCCGCCGTTGTTCTGCAGCGTCTTTTTCACATCAATGATACGCTGATTTGAACTTCCGCGAAATGGCAGCATCAGATCTTTTTTTTCCGTCACAAATTCTCCGTCAACGAGAACATCCGTAAGACTTAAAATTGCCGCGGTGTCGGCACCGTGGCATCTTTTGTTTTCCGTATCGGTCAATTCTTCAAAGGTATATCCGGAATATATCCAGACCGACGCATGGCTCACTTCATTTTTCACTCTTTCGAGGAACGGCCTGATAACCTTCTGATTGGAGAGTTCCATCGGTTCTCCGCCCAGGATCGACAGTCCTTCTATGTAGTCGGGCCTCAGGGATTCTATGATATCATCTTCAGTCTCTTTTGTGAATGGTTTTCCGTAATCAAAATCCCATGTCTCGGGATTAAAGCATTCACGACAGTGATGGGTACATCCGCTCACGAACAGGGCTGTCCGGCATCCCGTACCGTTTGCCACATCACAATAATAGATCTTTCCGTAGTTCATGATACGCTCATATGCAGAACCCTGTCACGGATCTCCTGCGTCCTCCCCTGATTCCAGTACTGCGTGCCTATATAACCGCAGGTCCTGCGTGCGACAAACATCTGGTCCTGCTGTCTGTTTCCGCAGTTCGGGCATTCCCACACAAGTTTTCCGTGATCATCCTCAGTTATCCTGATCTCCCCCTCGTATCCGCAGACCTGACAGAAATCACTCTTGGTATTGAGCTCGGCATACATGATATTATCATATATAAAACGGATGATCGACAGTACTGCCGGGATATTATTCTGCATGTCGGGAACTTCCACATAACTTATGGCGCCGCCCGGCGAAAGTCTCTGAAATTCCGATTCGAATCTCAGTTTGCTGAAAGCATCTATCTCTTCGGTCACATGTATGTGATAACTGTTCGTGATATAGTTTTTGTCCGTAACACCCTGTATGACGCCGAACCGTTTCTGAAGACATTTTGCGAACTTATATGTCGTTGATTCCATCGGCGTTCCGTAAAGAGAATAACTGATATTTTCTTCAGCTCTCCACTTTGCGCATTTATCGTTCATATACTGCATGACTTTGAGAGCAAACGGCTTTGCTTCATCATCCGTATGTGATCTGCCAAGCATCCTTACACAGGTTTCGTAAAGTCCGGCGTAGCCAAGCGATATGGTGGAATAATTGCCAAAAAGCAGCCTGTCAATGGTCTCACCCTTTTTTAGTCTGGATATTGCGCCATACTGCCAGAGGATGGGGGCCACATCCGATACCGTGCCTTTCAGTCTTTCATGCCTGCATCTTAATGCCCGGTGGCAGAGCTCCAGTCTTTCGTCAAATATCTCCCAGAACCTGTCCATATCTCCGTTTGAAGAACATGCGACATCAACGAGATTGATAGTCACAACTCCCTGATTAAACCTTCCATAATACTTGTGCGAACCGTCAGGATTCATTCCTGCGGTATCGGGAGTCAGAAATGACCTGCAGCCCATGCACGGATACACATCTCCGTTTTTGTATTCACGCATCTTTTTGGCGGAAATATAATCCGGAACCATCCTTTTTGCCGTACATCTTGCGGCAAGCTTTGTGAGTTCCCAGTATTTGGAATCGGTATTTATATTATCTTCATCAAGCACATAGATAAGCTTCGGGAAGGCCGGCGTGATCCATACGCCTTTTTCATTTTTGACGCCTTTCATCCTCTGGGTCAGGACCTCTTTTATTATGGCGGCGAGATCCTCTCTCGTCTGTCCGTCGGGAACCTCGTCAAGATACATGAACATCGTAACAAAAGGCGCCTGGCCGTTACAGGTCATAAGTGTTATCAGCTGGTACTGTATGGTCTGGATGCCGTTTCTGATCTCCTCGGCAAGCCTCATCTCGGTAAGCTTTCCGACTATCCTTTCGTCTAAACTCTCGCCGCATTCCTTCCTTTCGGCAATAACTTCCTCCCGGATCTTTTTGCGGCTGATATCAACAAACGGAGCCAGGTGGGAAAGCGTAAAGGACTGTCCGCCGTACTGGTTGCTGGCAACCTGGGCAACGATCTGAGTCGTCACATTGCAGGCCGTGAAAAAGCTGTGCGGTTTCTCTATGAGCGTCTCGCTTATAACTGTGCCGTTCTGAAGCATATCCTCAAGATTTATCAGGTCACAGTTATGCTCTCTCTGCGCAAAATAATCGGAATCATGGAAATGGATGATCCCCTCCTCGTGCGCTTTTACTATCTCTTCCGGCAGGAGCACTCTCTTTGTCAGATCCTTGCTGACCTCGCCCGCCATATAATCTCTCTGTGTTGAATTGATAACAGGATTTTTGTTGGAATTCTCCTGCTTAACCTCTTCATTAGCCTGGTCTATGAGAGACAGGATGCCGTCGTCCGTAGTATTGGACTTTCTGGCCAGATTCCTCTTGTAGCGGTAACGGACATATTTCTGGGCAACTTCAAATCCCCTCATCTCCATGATCCCGCGCTCAACAAGTTCCTGTATATCTTCAACATTAACGGCATGAGACGAAGTCTTCACTTCCTTTGCGATATTGTCAGCGACAGCCTGGATCTGATATTCATTCATCTGATGGATCCTGTCGACCTCATTGTTTGCCTTGATGATCGCATTCACGATCTTTGTGATATCAAAGCTGACCTCCTGTCCGTTTCTCTTGATGACATTAATGCTTACCTTCTCTCCCATTTCTCATGCTCCTGTTTTTTTGTGAGCCGCTCAGGCAGCCTGACCAACCCTTAAAACGCCTTTTTTAAGCCTTTTCTTCTATATATAGTCAGGCCGGATTTATCGACCACAATATATTGTGTTCTACTATTCTATCAAAAATATAAAAAAAGTAAAGATAAAAGTGCTATTATATTATCAGAATTTAAAGATGCCATGGAGAATGCCGTTGAAACGCCGCGATATCATATCAGTAATGCTTATCATCATATGTGCGTTCTTTTCCGGATGCAAAGGAGCAGATACAGCAGTCCCTCCCGTGATCCGGGATTCATTTACCGCGGAGGTTTCCTCTGGAGTCATTATCTCGGATAACAGGGTTCTTGTTACCACGCCCGATATAGATGTGAATATTTCACGCGACAGCGTACCTTCGGCAGATTTTGAAAAAACAGTGATATCGGTCCCGTCGATAAATACGGTCTCCCCCGATTTTTCGGTCTACATACCAAAGGGAGCATCCTTTGATGAGCTTTTTAACAATGTGGAAAACGAAGGGGTGTCCATCACCCTTGACGAGCCTGCAACTGTCTCTTCGGATGCAAACCTGCGCATATCAATATCCGGTGATACGATAAAAGATATGAAAACTGCGCAGAGGCCGGACACTCCGCTCACTCTGTATTACAGAATGTCTTCCTATAATTATCAGGGGAAACCCCTTCACGGAGCCTGCACACCGATGACTGCCATAAACTGTCTGAACAGGTTTAACGATAATGGGGAATGCACGCTTTCCGAGACCCTTGATCTTGCTTACAGACTGGGTATCTGGACTCCTGAAGACGGAATGAGTGCGGAGGGCGTTTTTATCACCGTGGCCGCGCTGAATGAACTACACGAAACGGCCAACACCTGTGCGCTGTTTGGTCCCAAAGACTGCGATGAACTCGGAGACATCATAGACAAAGGCCTGACTGCCGGTGTATGTATTGACTCTTCAATGCTCTGGCGCGGAACAAAGGATGGCTATGCAGACCATATGATAGCTGTCCTTGGAACAAAGCGTGATATATACGACACACTCGAAGGCTTTGAAATCATAGACAACGGTATGGGACTTAAGTACATTTCGGCTGATCTTTACGATGAATGCGCTCTCGGAAACAAACTCGGCTTTGTGATGGTCTTTGGAAATCCCGAAAACCCTCCCTATCAGACAGAAAATGGAAATTAGAAAAACCTCGATCTACGACAATTTCACATGTACAGCCGGGAAATGTCCCGAAAACTGCTGCAGAGGATGGCGCGTACACATCGATGCCGACACGGTGCAGAAATATCTGAAAATGAAGGGTCCCGACGGATTTATAATAAGAGCCTGCATGCACACCGATGACACAATGCCCTATTTTTCTGGCAAATCCATCGTCTGCCCGCTGATGACCATGAAGGGACTGTGTTCCATACAGAAAAAACACGGCGAGGATCTGATGCCTGAGATATGCAGGAGATTCCCGAGAGATATCCGGAATTACGGTCCATTTGCCGAAATGCATCTGGACCCGGCCTGCACAAGGGTCAGTGAGATGCTCATTTCTTCGCAGAATGATATTACGCTTGTAAGTTCAAATGGCGTGCTTGATCTACCATTATATGGGAATAATGATGACCGGGATTTTCTCATGGATCTTGACAGATCGAGATCGTCTTTACTGAGCCTTTTTGAATACGACAACAGCAAAACCGTTTACTCACTTGACGGTATCTTTACTGAAGCGATGAACATCGCCTTTGATGACCACGAAAGGGTTCTGGGAATAAAAGAAAGTCATCGGGAAAGAGAGTCGGGCATAAAAAATTTTCCGCTTCCGGCCGGACTTTTGAATAAAATGACAGCGGACAGCTTTTATAAGGATAAGATACTTTTATACTCTCCGTTTTTTTACAGGCTTTTCAGGGCATATTTCAGATATTTCGGAAATCTGAATCCGGCATCGGCAGATCGTCGGTACAGAAACGCCCTGGACCGCATGCTTGCAGAATATCCGGAAACCACAGAGCACATTTTCAGATACATCAGATACAGCCTTGAACGGGAGTACCTGACAACATATGAAGATTACAGCTTCATAAAAAGGATCCTCGACAACATCATATGTGCGAATATGGTTCTGATGATGATGACCGTCTGTCACATGAAATACAGAAGACTGACCGTCACGGATGAAGCCAGGATCATCTCAATGACGGAAAGAAGGGCGCGTCACAACGACAGTATATTAAAAACTCTGTCGGATATGTACAGGAACGGCACACCCGGGTTTTTCTCAACGGATATGCGCCGCCCTTAAAAGATGCTTTGCAAGGACCGATGTTGTGACAGAACCGACACCTCCCGGAACGGGAGTGATCAAAGAAGCCTTTCCGGCAACAGCGTCAAAGTCCACATCTCCGCAGATCCCCCCGTTACCGTCATCATTGATGCCCACATCTATAACGACGGCCCCTTCGGAAACAAAACCGCTCTTTATCATCTTTTTTGAACCTGCGGCAGCAATTAAAATCTCGGCATTTCTGCACTTTTCTTCGATATTCTTTGTTCTCGTATGACAGATCGTCACCGTGGCATTCCTCTTTATCAGCAGCATGGCTGCCGGTTTCCCGATCACCAGACTTCTTCCTACAACTGTAACATTCTTTCCGGTCAGATCTATGCCTGCATGATTCAGGGTTTCGATAACTGCTTCAGCCGTGCAGGGAGCATACCCGCTCTCATCGCCTGCATAGACTTTTGCCATGTTTATCGGAGAGATTCCGTCCATATCCTTAAAAGGATCGATCCTGGCACAGACGGCCTCCTCATCTATGTGTTTCGGAAGCGGTCTGAGCAGCAGTATTCCATCGATCTCATTATCCCTGTTTATTCTGTCAAATTCACTTTGAAATCTCTCATTTGTAATATCATCCGGGAATGTATTGAGAGTATATTCCAGACCCAGCTTTTCCATTTTCTTTACTGCGCCTTTTTCATATGCTATGTCATCTGCTCTTTCGCCGACTCTGATTATCGCAAGCCTCGGAATGTAACCGTCAAGATTTTTTACCTTTTCGATTATCCCCTCATTTATGGCTTTTGCCACATCGATACCCTTTAATACCTCAGCGCTCATCTTCAGTTACCTCCCTTAATAGCGGTAAGAATCCTTTCATATGTGTCTTCATATATGATCTGTGCCTGTGCCGTAAGAGTCTGTGCTCTCTGCTCCAGTTCTTCGGCCTTTCCCCTGTCCTTCATGAGTCCGGCATTGATATAAACATTCAGGGAAGATGCCTTCAGCGCTGCCAGAGTAAGCTGTATGGCGGCTCCGGCATCACTTATCGCAAGCCTGCTTCCTATCTGGGATATCCTCTGGATCAGCATCATGGCATCAAGTATTATCTTCATCTGTTCCAATGGCGCCTCACTGGCTTCAAGAAGAGCCTTTTCCATCACTTCATCCTTGTATCTGATCTCCTCCTCAGTCGTCTTCGGAAGAGAATATGCTTTGGACAAAGGCTCAAATGCTTCGGCGTCCCTGTCTATGCTGGCAAGAAGATTTTCGGTGATCTCACCCGCCTTTTCCATACTCTCCTCTATTTCCTGCTGATACTGCGCATACTTCTTTTTTCCGTCTGTGAGCGCAAGCACCATATCTCCGAGACTCATTCCCAGAGCTCCCGCAAGTCCCGCTGCTCCTCCCCCTCCCGGAACGGGATCGGAAGATGAAAGCGTCCTTATAAATTCATTTATCTGCATATCCGACATTCCTGACATACGGGTTTCGTTGTCACCTTAAAATAATTTAGGGGTTGACAACTTCCTCCTTTCACAATAAACTATGATGATGTCAGAGGCAATAGATACCTTGACCCTGACATCATCATATTATAAGACTCAGATACAAAAAAGAAAAGGAATCAGAAATGAAAACCCGTGATATTGTCTACATCGGAATTTTTTCCGCAATCATTGCAATCTGTTCATGGATCAGCGTACCGTTTACCGTACCTTTTACCCTCCAGACCTTTGCGGTATTTCTCTCGGTGTTGCTTTTGGGCGGCAAATACGGTACCGTCTCCGTTTTGATATATATCCTTCTGGGAGCAGCCGGGATCCCGGTTTTTTCCGGATTTAAGGGTGGTATCGGAGTACTGCTCGGCCCCACGGGCGGCTACATCATAGGCTTTATCGCATCATCACTGTTAATGTGGGCTTTCGAACCCTTAAAGACAAAAAATCAGACCGTATTCCCGATCATTTCCATGCTTTTGGGACTTTTGGTCTGTTATCTGTTCGGAACCATATGGTTTTCCTGTGTATATAATAACGGTACCGACACCCCCGCCTCGATATCGATGATCCTCAGCTGGTGTGTGATACCGTTCATAATACCCGATCTTATAAAGATCTTTCTTGCTTTTCTTATAAGCCGCAACAAAGCTCTGAAAACAATACTCCGTAAGGATCTATAAAACCTTTGACAGAAACTCCTTTAACCTGTCATCTTTCGGATCGTTAAAGAAACTGAGAGGATCATTTTCTTCCTTTATTATGCCCTCATCAACGAAAAGGACCTTATTGGCAACTTCTCTGGCAAATCCCATTTCATGAGTTACTATTACAAGCGTCATACCACTTTCGGCAAGTTCCCTGATGACTTCCAGAACCTCTCCCACCATTTCGGGATCAAGAGCCGATGTAGGCTCATCAAAGAGCATGACCTCCGGATTCATGGCAAGAGACCTGACTATCGCGATACGCTGCTTCTGACCTCCTGAAAGCTGCGACGGATACGCATCTGCCTTGTCTGTAAGGTTCACTCTCTCAAGCAGACTCAGTGCATTTTCCTTTGCTTCCTCCGCTGTCTGCAGCTTTAAGGTTACTGGAGCCAGGGTTATATTATCCATGATCGTCAGGTTGTTAAAGAGATTAAAATGCTGAAATACCATTCCCATATGTGACCTTATCCTGTTCACATCAACATCGGGTGAGGTAATCTCTTCTCCCTTGAAAAAAATCTGTCCTGATGTCGGTGTCTCAAGGAGATTGATGCATCTTAAGAAAGTTGATTTTCCGGATCCGGAAGGCCCGATAACCGCGATCTTCTCTCCCTTTTCGATATCATAGCTGATCCCTCTGAGTATTTCATTATCGCCGAAATTCTTTTTCAGATCCCTAATGCCGATCACTCTTGCGAAGCCTCCTTTCGACAAATGAGAACATGTAGCTTATAAGGTGTACTATCGCAAGATAAACAACCGCCACACCTAATAGCGGAAGCAGCGCGTCAAAGGTAGTACCCCTGATGATATCTCCTCCTCTTGTCAGCTCATTTAAGCCTATATAACCGCATATGGAGGTTTCCTTCAAAAGGGTGATGAGCTCATTTACAAGTGCCGGCAGAGATGCCTTAAATGCCTGCGGAAGTATTATCTTCGTCATTGTCTGGACATATGAAAGACCAAGAGATCTTCCCGCTTCCATCTGTCCCCTGTCGATGGACATAATTCCGCCTCTGATGATCTCGGCAACATAAGCCCCCGAATTGATCCCGAAAGTCAGTACAGCAACCATCACCTTAGATTTTGCTGAAACAAGAATAACGAAATACATTATCAGAAGCTGTACCAGCGCCGGTGTTCCTCTGATCACTGTCAGATAGATGTGACAGAGCGCATTAAGGATATTCAGGGCTGTTTTCTTTATTCCCGTCAGTTCCTTTCCCGACTGCTGGTCATGAGCACATCTGATGATGCCGACGACCACCCCGATCGCCACGCCGATGATCAGTGCAAAAGCAGTAACAATAAGGGTGATCTTTAATCCGTTCAATATGAACTTCCACCGGTCATCCTCTATGAAATCCTGATAAAACTTTTCCGTGAAACTGCTCATCCGGTCCTCTTTTTCTTACTTTATGTACTTTGAGATTATCTCATCAAGCTTACCTTCCGATTTAAGTTCGCCTAATGCTTTGTTTACCGCATCAAGAAGTTCGGTATTTTCCTTATTGATCGCTGCCGCGTAATCTTCCTTGACATACTCGGTATCAAGGATCTTTAATCCGTCATTTGCTGCAACATAATTCTTTGCAGGTTCGTTATCAATGACCACTGCATCAACCTTGCCTGAAACGAGCGCCATCACCGCATCATTTCCCTTGCTGTATTCTTCGACATTTTCCTGTCCGAAATCATCGGTACAGTAGATATCTCCGGTGGTCGCAAGCTGTACTCCGATCTTTTTTCCTCCCAGATCATCGACAGACTTTATATCAGAGTCTTCCTTTACTATTACAACCTGTACACCGGTAGCATATGAATCCGTAAAATTGATGTTCTTCTTCCTCTCCTCGGTAACAGTCATTCCTGCCAGTCCGATATCCGCCTTGCCCGAAGCTACCGCAGTTATTATGGAATCAAACTCCATATCCTCGATCTTCAGTTCCATGCCAAGCTTATCCGCTACTGCTTTTGCGATCTCGGCATCTATTCCTACTATATCATCCCCCTCGTAATACTCATAGGGCGGAAAATATGCATTTGTCGCCATTGTAAGAACACCGGCTGTCACTGTCTTTACAGACCCCTCAGCTGCTGCATCCTTCGAAGAACCGCATGCGATAAGCGGAAATACTAAAAGCGCTGTCATGATCAAAGCTATTGTTTTTTTCATAATCTCCCTCCTTGAAATCCTTAAAAACTGCAAATTACGCTTTACTATACCATAAACCCGTACAAAAGCACAATCGGAACCGATAAAAAAACCTTGCTTTTCACTTTTTATCGTGATACTATAGGTGTCGTTGCAGATGTGTGACCTCTGCATCATATAATACAGGGCTATCGCCAAACGGTAAGGCAACGGACTCTGACTCCGTCATTTCAAGGTTCGAATCCTTGTAGCCCTGCGAAAAGGAACCGGATTTCCGGTTCCTTTTTTGATGTTGATTATATTCTGTATGACAAATGATCTTAAGCGCGTGTATTTGTTACAAAATTGCGTATAATCAAAGAAATGCTCATGCACATACTTGCGTATAATCAAAACAAGTTGCTATAATGCGTATAATCAAAGAAATACACATTCGTATATTTGCGCATAATTGGAGGAACAGATGGTTTTAAAACGAAAAATATATGATAAGTTGCTTGCGTGGAAGAATGAATCCAACGGAACTAAGGCAATAATGATCGAGGGAGCCAGACGAATCGGAAAATCTACCATATGTGAGGAGTTTGGAAAAAGAGAGTATGCAAGTTATATTACTCAAACTTCCCATAAGGTTTCTGGGAACAAACGCTTGATAAATGCGGGCTGAGACACATACCAATCTATCAGTTGCATTCTGAAGGCTTCCGTGATAATAACAGACCCTCTGCGGATACCTTCAGCGAACAGGGCAACGATGTAGGCAAGAGCAGTAGATAACTCAATGTCCTGTATATCCTCACAGCAGACGAAGAAGATCTCGCCCATAGTCTTCTGATCATTGGCCTTCCGTCGTAGCCATTCGAGGATAATGTACCTTGTAAA
>JAILOK010000133.1 GCA_024690825.1 Lachnospiraceae bacterium
TCATCGATTTAATTTTATCCCTCATTTTGCGTTACTGTCTTATGACGCCCCGGTCAAATGACCGGGGTCTTTTTTTATGGTATCATATGTGAAAGATAGTGTTCATTTATTACGGTGACATATGCCGGTAGTAAAGAGAGCTGGAAAAACAGTAGTAAAACACCGGCCCTTTTACTACGTTTTTACTACGTTTCGTGGCCGAGATATGCCAAGATTTGCCGTGTTTTGCCATTTTGGCACATTTTTTAATGGCAGGAAACCGACCGGCAGTCGGGAGACGAAACGCGGCAAAACACGGCATAAACCGGTCGTATTTGACGGAGGATCGTGAAATGATAAAGGTTTTGTTTATTTGCCATGGCAATATATGCCGGTCTCCGATGGGGATGTTTATTTTGAGAAAAATGGTAAAGGAAGAGGGGCTTGAAGAGTTTTTTCAGATAGATTCAGCTGCTACTTCCACGGAGGAACTGGGAAATCCGGTTTATCCGCCGGCCTACAGAAAGCTTGCCGAGATGGGAATTGATGCAAGAGGACACAGGGCTCATCAGATGACCAGGCGCGAGTACAAAGAATATGATCACATTATAGCCATGGACAACTGGAATCTGAGAAATATTGAATATATAACCGGACCTGATACGGAAAAAAAGATTTCTCTGTGTCTCGATCATACGGATGAACCGGGAGAAATTGACGACCCGTGGTACACAAGAGATTTTGATACAGCATATGATCAGATATATAAAGGCTGTCGGGGATTTCTAAATGAATTAAAAATGCAGCATCCGGAATGGAAAAAATAGTATTATTTCATCAACTGATATTACAACAATAATATCTGTGATATAATATTTGTATAACAAGAATAAAAAGGGATCATTTTTTAAACAAAAATGATCCTTATATTTTTTAAACTAAAAATGTAATTCGCGAATGGCAGATAATTATTTTATAAAAGAAGTTGATCCGGAATCGATATTTTATCCGGAAATAATATGGACTTAATTTTGTGGCATTGAGAGACAAAAATGATGATGAAAAACGGCTGGTCTTACAATCGAAAAACAGGCCATTTTTTGTTTGAAATAATTGGATCGAAGAGGCAGGTCGATAATTTTCAGATGATCAAAAAATACGTCAGTATAACTTTAATTGATAAAAATTTAAGAAATAAGCAGGAAAATGGTCAAAAATACCTGATAATTCATAGAAAATAGATTTACATAATGTTGAACAATTTTTCCTGGCGTGAGTTACGATATGAAACTGAAATAAAAATACATTCTAAATATAATTATTGTAGGATCAACAGATTATCTTTAGTGTACGGCAAGACAGCAGATGATTGTCCGTGCCCTGCAAAATATCAGAAGATACCCGGATTTCTAAATTTTTTAAAAATATCTCTATAATTTTGTTAAATATATGAAAATATCCCTACAGCAGTAATTCATATTATTTTATTATTTTCGGGGCCCAGTCAAAATTATAGAGATGGAAATCCACAATGAATTTACTATGTAAACCTAAAGTGGCTGTTTGGAAGTAAAAATAACATGTATTCTGAAAATGAATAAGAAAAGTATAGATTTTCGCGGATCTGGAAGCCTTATGAGCTTTGCGGGCCCCGTGTATGCGATAATTGCAAAAATATACAAAAATAATCTTTTGTGTATATTATTGCACCCGAAAGAGGAAAAAAACAGGAAATTTGAAAAAGATGACATTATTTTCTTACGGCTGCTTAAATCTGTAAGAATGTTACCTGATATTTTTTGACAAATTTTATCAAAAAGAAAATATACAAATAATGTCAAAATGTATATTATCGTTGTCTGGGGAATCAGAATTCATTTTGATTATCTCTTTTTTCGGGATCAACATCAATATTGGACGGAGAACATGTTCATTTGAGCCAAAATTAGGGTTACATAATACCGGTATTGAAGATGATGTTAATAACATGTGATATATTATGAGATATTTTTTATGATTTTTCCTTATATAAGTAATCCTGATATTGGAATAAATTCATTCTAAATGAAGAAGAATTAAAGAAAAATGCTAAAATATGCATAATAATTTATATAATATATTTTTCATTTTTTATGTGCTTATCCTTACAGGGGTAATTGACATCAAATCAGTTTTTGAAAATCCGGGATCCCAAACCAGACCGGATCTGCCATATATTCCGAAATATGTAAACCTAAAATACTGGAAAATGTCAAAAAATCCGGGTTTGGTTCCACTATACGGAATCTGAATAAGATTTCTGCGAAATATTCATCTGTATCTGCCCGGATACTGCCCGGAGCTCCCGGAAGACCTCCTTATTATCTTCGGTCGGAAACAGTCTTAAAAAGTATAAAAATCGAAATAAAAATATATTTTTTCCACTATGATCATAATAATTTTTTATTTTTGATAAATTGCTGAAAAATGCATAAAATGGGCACTCTCCAAGTGGGAAGATATTAAAAAAGTAGAATAATAGCGTGTTTCACGACTTATAAATCCTGCAATACTGATAAAATAAAGGCTTTTTGCTTGCGAAAAATCAAAGAAAAATTGAATATAAAGAAAAAGCCGCGATACCGGAGATCGTGGCTTTTTTTGAGTTTTTTGATGGAAAATGTGTTTTAGAACCGAAATATTTTACTGATTTTTCAAAAATTTCGTCTCAGAGGAGATCTTTTTCGCTTCCGTCGTACTGAATACCGTCCGGCATAGTCTTTGTAACCGAAACTGCCAGAGAACCGGGTCCTATATGGCAGGCTACGCTTAATGAAAGGGGATGCATGAAAACCTTGTAACCCGGAAATTCCTTTTCTACTTCTGCTTTGAATTCATTGGCTTCGTTAATATTATTTGTGTAAGCCATGCCTATCCACGCATTCGGATCATCATTGTTGATGCCTCCGAAGTCTTTATCGATCGTATCTTTTGCAGCCTTGATCATTACCTGTTTGGCATTTTTCATTCCCCTGGCTTTTGCAAAAGCATCCAGCTTTTCGCCGAAGATCTTTAATACCGGCTTGATATTCAGGATTTCTGCGATCGTAGCTGCGGCAGGAGTTACCCTTCCGCCTTTTTTCAGATATTTCATGGTGTCAACGGTTATATAGATCGCGGAATCGAATTTTGTTTCCTCCAGACGCTTTTTTATCTCTGCAGCACTCATTCCGTTTTCCGCCATTTTCTTGGCTTCGAAGCAGGAAAGCTCCTGCGTGACCGAAATGCGCTGGTTGTTGACTACATGAACCCTGCCGTCGTAGTTCGAAGCAAAGCTGGCTGCGCTTTCGCACGAACCTGATAATCCGCTTGACATGGGTATATGTACGATCTCGTCATATTCCTTAAGAAGACTGTCCCAAAGATCCATAACCTGCGACGGAAGCGGCTGGGATGTATGTATTTCGGCATTTTCGTCGGCAAGAAGCTCGTAATACTGTTCCTGCGTCAGATCGATATCTTCGTAATAGTCCGATCCGTTTATGACGAACGGCATGGGAAGAACATAAATCCCCAGTTCTTTGGCACGATCCTGCGTTATGCCGCTGTTGCTGTCCGTGACTATGGCTATTCCTGACATTGGATGATCCTTCTTTCCTTAATATAAGTAAATCACTCTGATTCTACCACAGGGTTTTTATTTAACGCAATGTAGTAGTGATGTCTACATGATACTTTATTGTTAACGAGATGTATTTCCTGAAAATGGTCCGGCTGAACAAAAATCGTGTGTTAAACTGCCTGATAAAATCACATTTGTAATATTTGGCGGCGCATAAAAAATCGAATTTTTGTTTTATTGATTTCTTATATCTGTTGTGATAAATTATACGCTATGCGAAAGAAATTATTATTATTAACGATCTTCATCATGACCGGAATTGCTGTTGCGGCATGCGGTAAATCGGACAAGTCTTCAGAGACCGAGGCGGACGAGGAGAACGCCGAACTTCAGACCATAGAGTTTGATACGGGAGCTGAGGAGCCGGTTGAAACGGCACAGATACCGGAACCGGTTGAAGAAGTACCTGTAATAGAAGAAACACCGGTAACGGAAGAGACTCTTGTATCCGAAGAACCGGCGCCGGCTGAGACGGTTGAAGAGCCCGAGCCTGCTGAAACAAAGACTTCTTCCGATTACAGCATTGAGGACATAAGTGAGATCACTTTATTTACTACGGAAACGGTCAATATGAGAACGGGTCCGAGCGCGTCTGATTTTGATGTTGCCGAAAAGCTTTCTCCCGGAACACAGGTTACGGCAAACGGAAAAGTTAACGGATACAAGGGAGACGGCAAGAGCTGGTACAGGATCAAAAAAGGCGACGGATCCTCGGGGTATTTTATTATAGCGGACTATCTTTCCGACAAAAAGCCCGAAAAGAAGGAAGAAACGGCTGATAATTCCGGCGCATCAGATAATGCGGCAAAGAAAGCGGCTGATGATGCGGCAAAGAAGGCTGCGGAAGATGCAGCAAAAAAAGCTGCAGAGGATGCAGCAAATCAGGCAGCTGAGACTCCGACAACGGTGACCCCGGCACCGGCTGCGCCTGCTGTACCTGCCGGAGACCAGCCGAAAAACGGACATAAATACCCGGATTCCAAGATCGCCGCGGATTGGGACAGAACAGGTGCTAATTCCGCGGGAAAGAAATGGTCCGAACTGGATGAGGGAACCAAAGAAGCGCTGAGAATCCATTACGATGATCACGGCTGCAGCGGCTGGTAATAAAGACTGTAGCTGCTCCTATTTCAGCGGCTTCTGAAAATGCTGGTAATCTTTGAGGGTTTTCCAGTGGCCGCCCCATGCAAAACCGTGTTTTGTAAATAATTTATAAGCAAGGTCGTTTTCGTCGATCTTGTGAGGAAAATCAGAAGAGCGATCCGCATATGCTTCCGAACCGACGGGAGATATGCGGATCTTTCCGTCCGGATATGTTACATATGGATTGTAAAATGGGTTGATGTCCACGGCCACTCCCTGAGCATGTTTCGAAAGATTTGTGCTTCCGGCCACCACGCGGTAATTGAAGCAGGAAGTATTATCATCATCGCACGATGCGTCATCATCGGCGTTGTAATCATCGATGAGTCTTATTTTGTCTATCTGATAGCCGTTATGATAGAGTTCGCTGAATATCTCTATAAGGTCATTTGCTATGGCTTTATTGCATATCATCTCTCCGACACGGGATTCTCCGTTAAAATCAATATATGAAAGCTGCAGATACCGGAGGTCTTCGTAGGGAATGGTGCAGCCTTCGGCATAGGATTTGCCGTTTATGCGGGTTTTGAGTTCGTCTGTTATTTCGGATGAAGTGAAGATCCCTGCGGAATTGTCTGATCCTTCGGGCGTATCGGGATCCTCAGGCTCATCGGATCCTTCGGGCTCGCCGGATCCGTCGGATATGTTCTCCGGGTCGTTGTTATTATCATCAATGCTTTCGGAAGATATGCCGTCAGATGTTGAAGGGATTTCAGTGTTATCCCGGACGGGGACATCGGGGTCAATTCTTACAGGTGTCATAGCAGGCTCTGAAATATCGTCTCCGGCGGGAAGGGCTGCGATATCTTTGACCTCTGTATGTTCGGAAGATCCCTTGGGAGTGTCCGCGTCTGTATTGCAGCCTGCCGTGAAAAGCATAAATATGGAAATGATCAGGATCGTAAGATAGACGGAACGGTTTTTCATGATCATCTGGTTTTATTAGTCTCACTGTACATGTTGTCGGGATTGAGCACGCCTTTTCCGCGTTCGGAGATCCTGACGCCGTCAAGAGATATCGAACCGAAGTCACGGGGGTTCCGCTTTATGATCCGCGACTGCCTCTTTGCCTGGCTGGCCGATCTTTTTATGGCGGGAAGTCCTATTGAGCAAAATGCGACAAGCGCAACAAAGAATAATTGTGAAAACGGTCCTGATAAAAAGAATCCGAGCATCAGATCTACCTCCTGTTTGATATCTTTATTATCCAACATAATTCTTTTTCTTGCAAGATTGACGGAATGGTAATAAAATAGTCTTTGTTGGTTTTATTATTGACAGGGATATGAAGATATGAGGTTTTACGATCCCAAGACGCGCGAAAAATGCGGCGAACAGGTCGAAGAGGAATACAGGTCATCAAGAGAGATCGGAGTCATAAGGATCGGAACAGGGCATCTGTTCTTCAAGGCAGGATTGAAGCGTTACTGCATGCCCTATGGTGATATAAAAAGAGCTTTCAGGCGTGTGAACAGCGTTCCCGCGAAAATGTGCTGCGGCAAAGGGGATTTCCAGATCGAAAGCCTTGTCATCGCCGATGATGAAGGCGAGCTGGCACAGATAACTCTTCCGGGAAGCAAAGCGGCCAGAGAGCTGATGAAGGAACTTAAAGAAAAAATGCCGGACGCGGATTTTTCCGCACCGAAGAGGGATGAAGACGGCAATATCATACAAGAGGGCACTTGACATGGAAGATATGCAGGAAACTCTTGAGAGGATCTTAAGGTCTTATTCCCAATATTACAGGATAAACAGGGAAACTCCCGCTGATCCTTTTCTTGCAGAGGCAACCTTTGACATGCATGGCGAGGAATATTTCCTCATTAAGAGCGCAAAGATCTCCGAGGTGGATTCGCGGGAATTCGTTTTTTTTGCCGGAACGGATCTGCTTGATGAGAAAAAACTTGCCGGATTTGATGAAAGGGCCTGGACTGAAGGGATGAAAAGGGTTGAGGCCAAGGCAAACCACAGAAATTCCGATGTCGTTCTTATTATACTGGCAGAAAGGTTCGCGGAAGGAATAGACAGGGCAGTTAAAAAGACAAAGCATTACAAAAGCTACCTCTGGGGCATCCACGGATGGAGCAATTACAGACTCGTTGCTTACGAGCTTTCTTCGGGAAGGACGGTCAATAACAGACTTGGAAGTGACCTGACAAAGCTCTTTGCAAAACCGCATTGAACGGCTGTACATTTCCGGCCGGCCCGGTGCGGGTAATAAAAAAATAGGGTAGAAAAGGAGAAAAAGAAATGACAGCATTATTAATCATCTTAGCTGCTGCCATCCTGCTCGTCATAGGCTATGTTACCTACGGCAGCTGGCTGGCAAAACAGTGGGGAGTGGATCCGACAAGGGAGACTCCCGCAAAGACAATGGAGGACGGAGTGGACTATGTTGCGGCTCCGCCGGTAGTTCTCATGGGACACCATTTTTCATCGATCGCAGGAGCAGGCCCCATTAACGGTCCTATCCAGGCATCGGTATTCGGATGGCTTCCTGTTTTCCTGTGGTGTGTTTTCGGAGGTATCTTCTTTGGAGGACTTCAGGATTACGGCTCACTTTTCGCATCTGTCAGACACGGCGGAAAGTCTGTCGGAGAGATCATCAAGGATACGATGGGCGACAAGGCAAAGAAACTCTTCATTATATTCGCGCTCCTCGTTCTTATCCTGGTCATCGCTTCCTTTGTAAATGTTGTGGCAGGAACCTTTATGACAAAGCCGGATGATGCAGGAAACATGGTTCTGGGATTTGTTACAAATCCTACAGGTAACCAGACTACAGCCATGATCTCCACACTGTTCATTATACTTGCGATCATCTACGGAATACTTACAAACCGTGTCGGTATGAAAACAGGACCCGCAACGATCATCGGTATCGTGGGTATCGTTCTTTCCATTATCCTTGGAATGAATGTAGGTCTGGCTCTTTCCAGAACAGCATGGATCATTATTATAGGCGCTTACATCACGGTGGCTTCACTGATCCCGGTATGGATCATGCTCCAGCCGCGTGACTACCTTTCCAGCTTCCTGCTTTATTCGATGATGGGTGTTGCGTTTGTCGGAATCCTTGTTTCGGCATTCACGGGAAGCACGACCTTCCAGCTTCCGGCTTTCACCGGATGGTCAACAAAGATCGGAACGCTGTTCCCGGCGCTCTTCATTACGGTTGCCTGCGGTGCCTGTTCAGGTTTCCATTCACTGATCTCGACAGGTACATCTTCAAAGCAGCTTGACAATGAAAAGAATGCTAAGCCTATCGGTTACGGCTCCATGCTTATAGAAAGCGCACTCGGTATCATTTCTCTTATAGCTGTAGGAATGGTTTTCTCTGATTATGTTGCAGGTGAGAGATTCGGATCACCCTCTGCTGCATTTGCAGGCGGTATTGCCGCTATGTTCAGGCAGGATGAGAGCGGAGCAATCTATGCGCTGCTCACGCTTGCCGTTTCGGTATTCGCTCTGACATCTCTGGATACAGGTACGAGACTTTCGCGTTTCATGTTTGGTGAGCTCTTCCTTAAGGAGAATGAGGCAACCTACAAGGATGCAACAGGAATAAGAAAGCTTCTGGCACATCCTCTTTTCGGTACCTGCTTCATGGTTATCATCGGCTGCGTACTCGGAGGATTAAGCCTTTCACAGATCTGGGGTCTCTTCGGAGCAGCAAACCAGCTCCTTGCCGGCATCGCGCTCATGGCAGTTGCCGCATGGCTCGGACAGGCTCAGAAGAACAACAAGATGTTCTTCATACCGATGTGCTTCATGCTTGTGGCTACTCTGACAAGTCTCGTTATCACTATCTTAAAGAAGTTTGCCGCTATCGGCGCAGGCGAGGCTATGTGGGGAGATTACTTCCAGCTCATCTTTGCGCTTGCAATGGCTATCCTTGCAGTGATCCTTGTGATCCAGGGTATCCAGACTTTCAGCAAGCAGTCAAAGGGCAAGGCTGCATAAAATTAAGAATGAAAAGGGCTGCCGCAGGGCAGTCCTTTTTTTATGAAAAAGTTGACAGCAAACCGTCCCTCTGTCAACTTTTTATAAAGAAATACCGGTCTGGGTTATGGAATTAAAGATCAGGAATTTCTTTAATCCAAAGGTGACTGTGTCTTCATAGTGCAGGCGGTAGGGTGGCAGGAGAATAAATCCTACACTTGTCTCCTTTAGGACATATCTTTTGCTGTCCCGGAGATAGTAAGCATATTTTTCGCTCACGAAACGGAAGTAGAGCTCCGTGACCTCAAAATCGGAGTGGTCACTTGAGGCCACTTCTACTGCGATATGCTTTTTGCCTTTACGCTGCATGTATTCAAGAAGCTCGGGGGTGTATCTGAATTCCATGATTTTGGACCCTTTTACTGATTTTGTTTGTATAGATATATAGTATCAAAGGAATGATCCAAAATAAAGAGATCGAGGTTGTAATTATGGGAATCGAAAAAAACCGTATATTTTATTATTGACAATATAGTTATTTGGGTTTATCATCACACTAATTTGATACAGACTTAAACCGCAGATCACGGAAGAGTAGATCGGGTGCTGAAGCGGCTTTTATTACAAGCCACAGAGAACTGCCGGGTGGTGCAAGGCAGAGGCGGATCACCTTTTTGAATGGGCCGGGATCGTGTCCTTTAAGCGAAGAAGGGCAGCGGGCAGGAGGAAATGCCTGACGGAGGGTCGATCCGTTACCAGCAGACACTGTATACCGGCATGAAGACTAAAGACTCATACGCGTACAGGAATAAGAGTGGGCGCAAAGCGCCAATGTGGGTGGTACCGCAGATATGTTATCTGTCCCGCGTGTTCGTAAGAGCACGCGGGTTTTTATTTTTAAACAAGGAGGAAAACAAAATGATAAGAGAAGCAATCGAAAAGATCGTGCGCAAGGAGGATCTGACTTACGATGAAGCGTTTGCCGTGATGAATGAGATAATGGACGGGCAGACTTCTCCGACCCAGAACGCAGCCTTCCTTGCGGCGTTATCGACAAAGAGCGCAAAAGCCGAGACCATAGATGAGATACAGGGATGCGCGGAAGCCATGAGAAACCATGCAACTCCGGTACCCCATGATGGCATAAAGACACTGGAGATCGTCGGAACCGGCGGAGACAGGGCGGGAAGCTTCAATATCTCCACCACTGCTGCCATAGTCCTTGCAGCGGGCGGCGTAAAGGTCTCAAAACACGGAAACAGGGCGGCATCTTCAAAGTCCGGTACGGCCGACTGTCTGGAGGCTCTGGGTGTTAATATAGACCAGGACCCCGAAAAGTGCCTGAAGCTCCTTCAGGGCCCGGGCTTCTGCTTTATGTTCGCGCAGAAATACCACACATCGATGAAATATGTCGGAGCGATCAGAAAAGAACTCGGGTTCAGGACAGTATTTAACATACTCGGGCCTCTTACCAATCCCGCAAAGCCTGAATGTTATCTGCTCGGAGTGTATGACGCATATCTTGTGGAGCCTGTAGCAAAGGTCCTTGACAAAATGGGAGTCAGGAAAGCGCTCGTTGTGCACGGTACGGATGTGCTTGATGAAATATCACCCTCGGCGCCGACGCTTGTATGTGAGCTGAAGGACGGCTTTTACAGGACAACGGAGATAAAACCTGAAAATTTCGGTCTGGTAACCGGATCAAAAGAAGAACTTCTTGGCGGCACAGCGGAAGAAAACGCAAAGATCACTTTGGGCATCCTTGACGGAAGCATTCAGGGCACAAAGAGAAACGCGGTCCTTTTAAATGCTGGCGCAGGATTTTATATTTACGGCAAAACACCCTCTTCGATAAAGGAAGGTATTGAACTTGCGGCAAAACTCATAGATGACGGGACAGCATTAAAGACACTTGAAGAGATAAGAAAGGTTTCGAATTCATGATACTTGATGACCTGTTTAATTCCACGAAAAAAAGAGTGGAAGAGAGCAAAAAAAGAGTTTCGGAACGGGAACTTGAAGAAAAGTTAAAAAACCTCCAAAAACGACCCCGGTTCATATTTGAACAGGCTTTGAAGAAAAAAGGGATGTCCTATATCTGCGAGATCAAAAAGGCATCCCCTTCAAAGGGGGTCATAAGTGAGGATTTTCCGTATAATAAGATCGCCTCGGAATACGCGCAGGCCGGAGCAGACTGCATCTCGGTACTTACGGAACCGGAGTATTTTAAAGGAGACATCAGATACCTTGAGGAAATAAGAAAGACCGTGGATACGCCGATCCTGAGAAAGGATTTTACCTGCGATCCCTATATGATAACCGAGGCAGCTGCAGCAGGCGCGGATGCCGTGCTTTTGATAGCGGCGATCCTTACCGACAGGGAACTTGTGGATTTATTCCAAAAAGCGGATGACCTTGGCCTTTCTGCGATATTTGAAGCTCATGATGAAGAGGAGATAAAAAGATGTCTTGCGGCCGGAGCAAGGATCGTGGGAGTCAACAACCGGAATCTTAAGGATTTCGTGGTTGACATAAACAACAGCAAACAGTTGAGAAAGCTGGTTCCCAATGAGATCATTTTTGTTGCGGAGAGCGGAATAAAAACAAATGATGATATCAGAGAACTTGTCGGATTCGGCGTGGATGCCGTACTTATTGGTGAGACCCTGATGCGCAGTCCCGACAGGAAAAAAGAACTTGAAAGCTTAAACGGCGGACCTTTGCGCGGTTAACATAAATCCAAAAGGATCTGTAAGCCAGATGGGTTAACATAAAACACAGAAAACCTGCTTGAAAAGGAGAATGATCATGGAAAAACCGGGAAGATTCGGACCCTACGGGGGGCAGTACATCACGGAAACATTGATGAATGCCGTGATGGAGCTTGATGAAGCTTATAATAAATACAAAGATGATCCGCAGTTTAAGGAAGAACTGAAGGCTCTTTACAGGGACTACGCGGGAAGACCGAGTCTTCTGACCTTTGCCGAAAAGATGACGGCTGATCTTGGCGGCGCAAAGATATATCTTAAGAGAGAAGACTTAAATCATACCGGATCCCACAAGATAAACAACTGCCTCGGGCAGGTGCTCCTGGCAAAAAAGATGGGAAAGACCAGGATAATCGCGGAGACCGGCGCCGGACAGCATGGCGTGGCAACGGCAACGGTGTGCGCGCTGCTCGGGATGGAGTGTGAGATCTTCATGGGAAGGCTTGATACCCAGAGACAGGCCTTAAATGTGTACAGGATGGAGCTTTTGGGCGCAAAGGTGCATCCGGTCGATTCGGGTACCGCAACATTAAAGGATGCGGTAAATGAGACCATGAGAGAATGGACGAGACGGATAAAGGATACGCATTACTGTCTGGGTTCGGTCATGGGACCTCATCCTTTTCCCACAATGGTCAGGGATTTCCAGAAGATCATAGGAGAAGAGATAAAGGATCAGCTTCAAAAAGCCGAAGGGAGGCTTCCGGATGCAGTGCTTGCCTGCGTGGGAGGCGGATCGAACGCCATGGGCGCCTTTTATGATTTCATCGGCGATGAAAGCGTGGAACTGATCGGATGCGAAGCGGCGGGAAAGGGAGCCGATACTCCGGAAACGGCGGCTACGATCGCCACCGGAAGGGTCGGGATATTCCATGGCATGAAGTCGCTTTTCTGTCAGGATGAATACGGCCAGATCGCTCCGGTTTATTCAATCTCGGCAGGCCTTGATTATCCGGGCATCGGTCCGGAGCACGCCGAGCTTTACAGGAGCGGCAGGGCGAAATATGTGCCGGTGACGGACGAGGAAGCCGTGGAGGCTTTTGAATATCTTTCGGCCACGGAGGGCATAATACCCGCGATCGAAAGCGCCCACGCGGTGTCATATGCAATGAAGCTTGCGCCGAAGATGGGAAAGGATAAGATTCTGGTAGTGAACATCTCGGGCCGCGGAGACAAAGATGTGGCTGCGATCGCAAGATACAGAGGGAGGGATATCCATGATTAGGATCAAAGACGCGTTTAACGGAAAAAAAGCATTTATTCCTTTTATCACGGGAGGTGATCCGGATCTTGAGACCACGGGAAAACTCCTTACCGCCATGCAGGAAGCCGGAGCGGATCTCATTGAGATAGGGATACCTTTTTCGGATCCGATAGCGGAGGGACCGGTGATCCAGGAGGCGGATGAGCGGGCATTGAAGGCGGGATGCACTACCGACGGCCTTCTTGATCTGGTGAAATCCTTAAAGGATAAGCTTACGGTGCCGGTAGTGTTCATGACTTATGTAAACCCAATCTTTTCATACGGGACGGATAGATTCCTTGAAAGGTGTGCGGATGCTGGGATCTGTGGTATAATAGTTCCCGATGTACCCTTTGAGGAAAGAGACGAAATAGCCGGATCCTGCAGGGAACATGGGATCGAGCTTGTCTCAATGATCGCGCCGACATCGGAAAACAGGATAAGATCCATAGCAAAGGAAGCGGAAGGCTTTTTGTACTGCGTGTCATCGCTCGGAGTCACGGGAGTAAGGCAGGAGATAAGCACGGATGTCGGATCCATGATAAAGACCGCAAAGGAAGTATCGGACATTCCCTGCGCGGTGGGATTTGGCATTTCGACTCCAACGCAGGCGCATGATATGGCGAAGGTCTCGGACGGAGCCATAACAGGTTCTGCCATAGTAAAGATAATAGCCGAGCATGGCAGGGACTGTGTCCCGTATGTCAGTGATTATGTAAGGAGCATGAAGGAGGCGGTAATAAAAGCCTCTTAAAGAAAAATGTCGTTTAAGCAGGCTGTAAAGGATTTCTTCAATCCCAGAATAAAAATACGGGTCCCGGGCATGTCGGAAAACTTTTATCCGACAGAAAAATGCGATGGCTGCGGGATCTGTGTAAAAAAGTGTCCCACGGGGCATATAAAGATGGTGGACGGCCGTCCTGACTGGGGCAAGCCGTGCCTGATGTGCGCGCAGTGCGGCGATGTGTGTCCGAAGGGCGCCATAGCCTTCGGGCTGCGGCCTAAGGAAGACAGTGCTGACGGAGACAAAAGCCGGTAGATATGGAACCCTTCATAAAGATCACAAAACCCGGGGATGCCGTCATAGAAGTTAAAAGATCGAAATTCATAGGAGCAGTGCGTCCTGTTTCGGATGAGCAGGAGGCTCTGCTCTTTCTTGACTCCGAAAAAAAGAAGTATCACGATGCAAAACACCACTGCAGCGCTTATATAATAAGGGCGTCCCGCGATACGGCTCCCGATATCGTCCACAGCAGCGATGACGGGGAACCTTCGGGTACAGCGGGAAAGCCGATCCTGGAGGTTATCGACAAGGCGGGCATAAAGGATGTCATCTGCGTGGTGACGAGATATTTCGGCGGGATCCTCCTCGGAACCGGGGGACTTGTCAGGGCATATACGGATGCGGCAAAGGCAGCGCTTGAAAATTCCGGACGCGCCGAAATGCACCTTGTACAGGAGATATTGCTGGAATTTGATTATACCCATACCGGAAGGGTGGATAATATAATAAACGGGGCATCCTGCAAAAGAAAGGATGCCGTCTATACCGATATCGTAAGATATGTCATAACCTGCGATCCCTTAAAGACCGAAGGACTGATCAGATCCCTCCTTGAAGCCACAGCCGGCTCCCTCAAAGCGGAAAAGACGAAGCAGATCTTCGAGGAGAGGTGACAGAGGGACGGTTCTGCTGTCAACTTTTTTCCGAAAAGATGACAGCAGAACCGTCCCTATGTCATCTTTTCCTCTGTCATCTTTTCAGGACAACTCGGTTAAGTTTTTTTCTCTTGATATGAGATAATATGTGATGGCTGCGCCTTCTCCCGTGACGGGGAGGGTGATCCGTCCGCGGAATATCTCATCGGAAAAGGTGTTGCGGTCGGTGGCAAAGAAGGGCAGCGGAGAGGTTTTTGCCTCTTTTTCAAAATCGGATCCTTTTTTCGGAAATCTCAGATGCGTCTTTGGCAGCTTTTCATAGCAGAGGTCGGTCCATATCCCTCTCTCGGAATCCATCAGACAGTCCGTGCCGTCTATTTCTTCAAAAGAAAGCCCCTGTATATTGGGTTTTATCAGTTCATGCTCCTGCGGAAGGCAGATGAAAAGTTTTTCGGTCATGAATTCCCTGCAGAAGATATCTTCCTCATTTATATTTTTTGTCACTATTCCAATATTGCATATATTATGACGGACGCTGTCGAGCACCAGTTCCTCGGGCGCAAGCTCGGATGAGAGCGGACGGTCCGAAAATTTCCCGATAACACGCGGCATCAGAGCGGCAAGCGGTGCCGCGGCACAGCTTTTTACCTTGAAAATCCTGAGTGAACTGTCATAGGAACGAACCATTTTCAGAGCGTCATCGGCAGCAGTGATTATCTTTCTTGAATACTCGACGGCGAGACGGCCCGTATCATTGAATTCGATCCGGTTTTTGGAGCGTGTGAAGAGACTGACACCGAAATCCTCCTCCATGCTCTGCATTGCACGGGTTATCGTGGGCTGTGACACATGCAGGAAGTCGGCTGTTTTTGACAGGGTTCCCATCTCGGCAAAGGTCACAAACTGTTTCAGTTCATCCAGATTTAGCATAAGATTTCTCCTCTGTTTTGCGTATTATAAGTATTTTGCACTTAAAAGTTATTCACTGACTGTATACTGTATTTTACACACAACGATTACAAATGTAAAGGTGTCAGGGGGACGGTTCTGCTGACAACTTTTTCGACTTATTTTGTTCCACGCATTCCAGGGAACCGCTGCTACGGTAAGCTTATCGCCAATGCAGACTTAAAGCCTGCCAGCCATTCGCATTTTGCACATGCTCATGACTGTCAGACTTAGTCTGCGTAGTCGCTAATCTTACCTGCACGGTTCAAAATGGAATGCTTTGGAATCAAAATTCGTCACAAAAGATGACAGCAGAACCGTCCCCCTGTCACAAAAGATGACAGCAGAACCGTCCCCCTGTCACCTCATTATTGTATTTATAATATATAAATGCTAAAATAGAAAAGTTGCGGACGGAGGAGTGTTTCATCGGAGGGCGGCATCATGGAACTTGAAGAAATCAGGGAACTGATCGAATCAAAACAGTATAACGAACTTCGCAAGGCGCTTTCGGGTCTGAATGAGGCGGATATCGCGGCGATAATGGAGGAACTCCCCAAGGAGGAGCTGCCGAGGATCCTGCGTCTCATGTCAAAGGATATGGCAGCGGACGTATTCTCCTTCCTGCCTACGGATATCCAGCAGGAACTGATCACGATGCTGACGGACGCCGAGGCTGCGGTCATCATAAACAACCTCATGGCCGATGATGCGGCCGACCTCATGGAGGAGATGCCCGCAAATGTGGTAAAAAGGCTGCTGGCAAATGCCAGCGCGGAGACAAGGCGTGACATCAACCATCTGTTAAAGTTCCCGGACAATTCCGCGGGCTCCATCATGACGGTGGAGTACATGGACCTGAAGGAAAACTGGACCATAAGCGAGTGCATGGACAGGATCAGAAAAAAGGGCCTCGATTCGGAAACGATCTACACCTGCTATGTTCTCGACAAGCAGAGACGGCTTATCGGGACTGCGGCTCTCAGGTACCTGCTTATCAGCGATCCGGATGTGACCATAGGCAGCATAATGAACGAGAATGTCATCTCGGTAAACACTCTTGACGACCAGGAGGAGGTCGCGAAGCTTTTCCAGAAATACGACTTTAACTCCATGCCCGTTGTGGACGCCGAAAACAGGCTGGTCGGCATCATAACCGTCGATGACATCGTCGATATCATCCAGGAAGAGGCTACGGAGGATATCGAAAAGATGGCAGCTATCATGCCGACGGAGCACAAGCCGTATCTGAAGACGGGCGTGTTCGAGATCTGGAAGAAAAGGATAGTCTGGCTTTTATTCCTCATGATCTCGGCGACCTTTACGGGAAAGATAATAACCCACTACGAGTCGGCTCTTGGCGCTTATATTATACTGACATCCTTCATACCCATGCTCATGGATACCTCGGGAAACGCGGGTTCGCAGGCGGCGGTCACGATCATCCGAAGCCTGTCCCTCGATGACATTGAATTTGATGACATTTTCAGGGTTATTTTCAAAGAGATCAGGGTGTCGCTGCTTTGCGGCATCACGCTTGCCGCGGCAAATTTCGTAAAGCTGCAGGTTGTGGACCACGCAACACCTCTGGTTGCGCTGGTGGTATGCGGAACGCTTGTGACAACGGTGTTCTTTGCAAAACTCATCGGATGCTCGCTGCCGATGCTTGCAAAGAAGATAGGCTTTGACCCTGCTGTCATGGCAAGTCCGCTCATTACTACGATAGTTGATGCAGTGTCGCTTTTGACTTACTTCGAGTTTGCGACAAGGCTTCTGCACATCTAAGATAAACAGATTTGAGGAGATAATGAAAAAATGCTTCAGACAAGAGACGACATCAGAAATGTGGCGATCATCGCCCATGTTGACCACGGCAAGACCACTTTGGTGGACTGCCTCTTAAAACAGAGCGGAGTTTTCAGGGAGAATCAGGAAGTTGCGGAACGCGTCATGGATTCGAACGATCTCGAGAGAGAACGCGGGATAACCATTCTTTCAAAAAACACCTCGGTGCTCTACAAAAACACCCGGATCAATATAATAGATACCCCGGGGCATGCTGATTTCGGAGGAGAGGTCGAGCGTATCCTCAAGATGGTAAACGGAGTCGTGCTTTTAGTGGATGCCTTTGAGGGCGTTATGCCCCAGACAAAGTTTGTGCTGATGAAGGCTCTGGCGCTTAAACTTCCGGTGATCGCCTGCATCAACAAGATCGACCGCGACGGCGCAAGACCGGAAGAGGTCGTGGACGAGGTTCTGGAGCTTTTAATGGATCTCGGGGCGGATGACGACCAGCTTGACTGCCCCTTTGTCTATGCTTCCGCAAAGCAGGGCATATCGGGCATGGATCCGCAGGCTCTGGGAAAAGACATGACGGCTCTCTTTGATACCATAGTGGACTATATCCCGGCGCCCAAAGGAGATCCCGACGCGCCGCTGCAGGTGCTGATCTCCACCATAGATTACAATGAATATGTGGGCAGGATAGGCGTCGGAAAGGTCGATAACGGCGTGATCAGGGTCAATCAGGAAGCCCTCATCGTAAACCACCATGATCCGGAACTTAAGGAAAAGGTGAAGATAAGCAAGCTCTATGAATTTGAGGGGCTTAATAAGGTCGATGTGAAGGAGGCCGGGATCGGCTCGATAGTCGCCATATCCGGCATAGCGGACTTAAAGATCGGTGATACGGTCTGCTCGGTCGAAAGTCCCGCGGCCATACCTTTTCAGAAGATCTCGGATCCGACCATATCCATGAACTTCATGGTCAACGACTCGCCTCTGGCGGGAAAAGAAGGCAAGTATGTAACTTCCCGCCACATCAAGGACAGGCTCTACAAGGAACTGAATACCGATGTGTCGCTGCGCGTCGAACCCACCGATTCCACGGATACCTTCAAGGTCTCGGGACGCGGAGAGCTGCATCTGTCTGTCCTTATTGAGAATATGAGAAGAGAAGGCTACGAATTTGCCGTAAGCAAGGCGGAGGTCATCTATAGAAAGGACGAAAAAGGGAAACAGCTTGAGCCCGTGGAGATCGCATATGTCGATGTGCCGGACGAGTTTTCGGGCACCGTCATTTCTTCGCTTTCGGAAAGAAAGGGAGAACTTCTGAACATGGGATCCATAGCGGGCGGCTATACCAGACTGGAATTCCGCATCCCTTCAAGAGGTCTCATCGGATTCAGGGGTCCTTTTATGACGGACACCCGCGGCAACGGCATAATAAATACGATCTTTGAAGGCTACGCGCCCTACAAGGGTGACATCGCATACAGGAAGACGGGTTCGCTCATCGCATTTGAGGCGGGAGAAGCAGTGCCCTACGGACTTTTCAATGCGCAGGACCGCGGAGCTTTGTTCATAGGACCGGGAACTCCCGTATATTCCGGGATGGTCATAGGTTCCAACCCTAAAAGCGATGACATCGAGGTGAACGTATGCAAGACAAAACACCTGACAAACACCCGTACATCTTCATCGGATGAGGCCTTGAGGCTGACGCCTCCGGTGATCATGTCTTTGGAGCAGTGTCTTGATTTCATTGATTCGGATGAGCTTTTGGAGGTTACACCAAAGTCGCTTCGGATCAGAAAAAGGATACTTGATCCCACCTTAAGAAAAAGGGCGTCGTTCGCAAATAAAAACTGATGATTTAAAGGCCGGAATATGGTATTATCTTAAACAGAAATTTTTTTATTATGTGTATATGTGAAGATCGGAGGAAAGGATATGGCGATATTTAAAGGAGCCGGAGTGGCGATAGTAACACCGTTTAAGGCTGACGGTGAGGTAAATTACGAAGAATTTGCCAAACAGATCGATTTTCAGATAGCAAACGGAACTGATGCCATCATTGTATGCGGAACTACAGGTGAATCGGCCTGCCTTTCGCATGAGGAGCATCTTGCTGTCATAGAATTCTGTATCAAGCATGTCAACCACAGGGTTCCCGTGATAGCCGGAACAGGTTCGAACTGTACGGATACAGCGGTCTATCTTTCCGTTGAAGCCGAAAAGCTCGGGGCAGATGCGCTTCTGATCGTTACACCCTATTACAACAAGGCAACCCAGAGGGGACTCATCGATCACTACAGGATCATAGCGGATTCCGTGAAGCTGCCGATAATCCTTTACAGCGTAAAGAGCCGCACCGGCACGAACATAGAACCGGCAACGGCTGCCGAGCTGATCAACAATGTTCCCAATATCGTGGGAATCAAGGAAGCAAGCGGAGATATCGGGCAGGTTGCCCGCATCATGGCGCTTACCGACGGAAAAGCGGAGCTTTATTCCGGAAATGATGACCAGGTAGTGCCTCTCCTTTCTTTGGGCGGTCTCGGAGTCATCTCGGTGGTTTCGAATGTGGCGCCCACCTATATGCACGACATGGTCATGAACTACTTAAACGGAGCGCATGATGATGCCAGAAAGATGCAGCTGAGGGTGCTGGATCTTTGCGGAGCGCTTTTCTGTGAGGTCAATCCCATACCCGTAAAACATGCCATGAACCTGATGGGCATGAATGCAGGCCCCATGAGAAGGCCTCTTTCACCGATGGAACCGGCAAATCTTGAAAGGTTAAAGAAATCCATGCGTGATTTCGGGCTGCTTTCATGACGGATATCATCCTGAGCGGCTGCAACGGACACATGGGTCAGACGGTGACCGCGGTGGCAGCGGAGCAGTCCGATGTGCGGATCGCGGCCGGAATTGATGTGAATACTGATAATAAAAACGGGTACCCTGTTTTTTCCTCGATAAAGGACTGCGATGTCAAAGCGGATGTGATAATCGATTTCTCATCGCCCGCAGTACTCGATGACATACTTTCCTTCGGGAAGGATAATAAGATCCCGCTGGTGCTGTGCACGACCGGATACAGCAGTGAGCAGATTGGAAAAATCGAGGATGCGTCAAAGGATATAGCGATCTTAAGGTCGGCTAATATGTCCATAGGCATAAACATGCTGGCAAAGATCCTCGAAGAGACCGCCGAAAAGTTTATCGGATCGGGTTTTGACTGTGAGATAGTGGAAAAGCACCACAGGCTGAAAAAGGACGCTCCTTCGGGGACGGCCCTTCTTCTTGCAGACGCGATAAATGAGGGTCTTGAAAAGGATCTTGACTATGTGTATGACAGAAGTGCCAGGAATGAGAAAAGACCGGATACGGAGATAGGCATTTCGGCGATAAGAGGCGGCACGATACCCGGAGATCATGATGTGATATTTGCGGGTACGGACGAGGTCATCACTTTTTCGCACAAGGCGTATTCAAAGGCCGTATTCGCCAAGGGCGCGGTAAAGGCCGCGGCATTCTTAAAGGGCAGGAGCGCAGGCCTTTATTCCATGAGTGATGTTTTAGGTTAGGCAGATGGAATTCAGGCCCTGTATAGACATCCATAGCGGCAAGGTCAAGCAGATAGTGGGAGGAAGCCTTAAGGACGGGGGCGGCCATAAGGAAAACTTCGTTTCCGAAAAGAGCGCCTCGGAATTTGCCCTTATGTATAAAAAATACGGACTTCCCGGCGGACATGTGATAATGCTTGACAGGCGGGATACCCCGGAATATGAGGCTTCAAAAAGGGAAGCACTCTCGGCGCTCAAGGCATATGAAGGCTGCATGATGGCGGGAGGCGGCATTAACGATGAAAATGCCGGAGAATTCATAGATGCCGGCGCAAGCCATGTGATAGTGACATCTTTCATCTTCAAAGACGGGGAACTTGACCTGGGTAACCTTGAAAGGATGAAAAGAGCAACAGGCAGGGAAAGGCTGTGCATAGATTTAAGCTGCAGAAAAAAAGAAGGCCTTTATTATGTAGTCACGGACAGGTGGCAGAAATTCACAAAATTCGTGCTCGACAAGAACCTTCTCGATGAACTTGCGGGAAGCTGTGACGAGTTTCTGGTCCACGCGTGCGATGTTGAGGGAAAGCGCGCGGGGATAGATGAGGAAGTTATTAAAATACTGAAAGACAGTCCGGTCACTGTGACCTACGCGGGAGGAGTGAAGGATATGTCCGATCTTGAAAGAGTAAGAAATGCGGGGGACGGCAGGGTAAATGTGACAGTCGGAAGCGCGCTTGATATATTCGGCGGAACCATCCCGCTTGAAAGCCTGGCAGACATGGCCTGAAGGAGGAGACGCATTTGCATTCGGTAATGGTTATCGACGACAGTATGACTGAACTTGTCGTCGCTGAAAAAGCCCTCGAGGGCTCATACAGGGTGATGCTTGAGCAGAACGGAAAGCATGCGCTTGAATACCTGAAAAAACAGGCAAGGCTTCCGTCTCTGGTCCTTCTTGATATCGATATGCCCACCATCAACGGGTTTGAGATCTTTTCCCAAATGAAAACAATTGAAAAACTCAGGGAAATCCCGGTTATCTTTGTGTCGGGAGCAAACGATACGGCCACGGAGCTGGAGGCTTATCAGCTCGGGGCGGTTGATTATGTGGTAAAACCTTTTGTTGCGGAGATACTTAAAAGAAAGGTGAACCTTCACATCGGCATCCTTGAGGACAAAAGAAAGCTTTCAAGCGTCAACAGCACGCTTCAGGACTATAATGAGCAGCTTCAGGATTATAATGACGAGCTTCAGACAAGGGCGTCGGATGCGACTCAGAATGTCCATCAGCTCGAGTTTTTCATTGTCGGGATACTGGGCGATCTTATTACAAAAAAGGACGGATATACGGGACTTCACTGCAAGAGGGTGTCGAAGTTCATGGAGATCCTGCTCCGCCAGATGATGAAGGACGGGACGGCGCGCTATCCGATCAAGGACATAGAGATGATAATCATGTCGGCGCAGCTGTTCGACATGGGAAAGATCGGTATCCCGGATGTGCTGCTTGAAAAGGTCGGAAAATATACCCCAGAGGAATTTGAGGCCATGAAAAAGCACACGGTGCTCGCGGCCGATTCGATAGAGAAGTTCGCCTATCTTTTGCCGAATAACAGCTTCATCACCTATACATACCAGATGGCCAGAAGCCACCACGAGCAGTGGTGCGGAAGGGGATACCCCGACGGTCTCATGGGGACCAACATCCCTCAGCTTGCAAGGCTCATTTCCGTATGTGACGTGTATGACGCTCTGGTATCAAAGAGGACATACAAAAAGGCCGTGCCTCATGAGCAGGCGTACTCGATAATAAATCAGGGCGCGGGGATACAGTTCGATCCCCAGGTGGTCGCGGCGTTCAACAAGGTCCACTCCGATTTCTACGATGCCTCGCTCATCGATCCGGTAACGTGAATATAAAAGGTGTCAGAGGGACGGTCCCGGTGACAACTTTGCGGAAAATAATAAAAACCCCGCCGGTATGGCGGGGTTTTAAGTGTCTTTCTCTGAACTTATATATAGATCAAAGCTTTGTGACGTTTGTTGCCTGAGGTCCCTTTTCACCATCTACAACGTCGAATTCAACTTCCTGGCCTTCGTCGAGAGACTTGAAGCCTTCCATATTGAGTCCTGAGTAGTGCACGAAGACATCTTTGCCTGTCTCGTCCGAAATAAATCCGTAGCCCTTCTGGTTGTTGAACCACTTTACT
>JAILOK010000015.1 GCA_024690825.1 Lachnospiraceae bacterium
GCAGTGAGTGCTTTTATGAAGGGGGATCTAAGGAAGTTTAAGTCGGAAAGGACGTTCCTTGGGTTATTAATGATCCTTTCAGCCTTCATGGGAATCGCAGCTCAGAAGGCTGTTCACTTTTCTTCCGCGGCAGATGTCAAAGAGATCCTCACTTCCGACAAGTGGGCAGATGCCCTGCTTTCAAGCTTTGCCGGGATCTTCGAGCTCTTCGGAGGGCTTACTACCCATAAGGGGGTTAAGCTTTTTTCCCTCGAAGCCGCAGGGACCGCAGTTGATTTCGCGGTGACGCTTGCACTCATCACAGCAGTGATACATACCTTTATGACCTGCATAAAAGAAAAAGAAATATCAATCATGAAGGGATATATCTTTTCGGTTATGCTGGTGAATTTTTTCATGTTTGCTTTCCTTGATCTTAAATACGGGGACACGGTATTTGAAAGCAGGTACCATCTGATTCCCATGCTTCCGTCATTTTTTCTGATTGCAGAGATGATGGAGGATATTTCGGAAAGCAAGAGGCTTAAAGCATCGCAGATTCGTATCCTGGAGGTTTCCGTCATCGCTCTGTTTTTTGCATCCATGCTCTATGGCGACGCCCAGTGGGTATATGCAAAAACCGCTCTGGGTATTGATAAGCTGGAGGAACTCAATAGGATCATGGAAGAGGAAGGGGTTCACACGGCATTTATAGTGGGCGAAGACAGCAAGGATACGGGAAGAAAGCTTCGGGTCTACAGCAGGGACATACACTACATAGTGGTAAATGACGGAGCACAGTCTGCCTTCAGGACCACGTGGGGAGGAACGACCCGCTTTCTTGATAATTCCATGCAGAACGGAAAGACGGCTGTCATCGCAACACCCGAAAGCTACGGGACATTGCCGGAATACCTTGTTTCTGACATGAGATACCTGAGGGACTATGACGGTCTTGGGATATATATGGCAGATGAAAGCAGGTTTGACTGCGTGGGCGGTGTTGTGGCTGAAAAGGATATGGTGGTGGATTTTCCCTATTCTCCCGGATACTCCTTTGAAAATGCCCTGCTTACAGACGAAGGTCTGCTTGTCATGAAGGAGGGTGGAGGAAGCCTGTATTCCGGATATCCTTCCATTCCGGGCATATGGGATTACACGGTTTATTATGACATGCCTGATACGGGAAGAGATGCATTTATCGAGGTTGAGGCAGGGGACGGCAGGCCTGTCCGCGTTAAGCCGGATCCCGAATCGGATATTGCGAAAATTGATGGTGTTATCATGACCGGGGGAAAAACGGTCAGCTTTTGTATGAACGCCCCGGAGGGTACAAAGATCAAAAGGATTGAGATCAGACGCAAAGGAGAGGCCCCTTGAAGATACTCGTATTTGCGGAAAGCTATTATCCGGATGTGATGGGCGGCGGAGAATTTTCAACAAAGCAGATGGCAGAGGGCCTTGTAAAAAAGGGTCATGAGGTCATGGTTTACTGCCTTGGAGAAGAGAACTCCAAAGAAGATATAAACTGTGTCCGTGTAAACAGGAGATATATAAAGGGAACAAGTGAGCACTTCTTAAGCCTTTGCAAAAACAGAAATGTCCCGGATCCCTTTACCCGGATTTCAAAGGCAGTCAGAAAACGGGGCGACCTTTATCCGTGCAGAAAATGGTATGAAGAGTACAGAAACATTATTTTGAGTGAGGATCCGGATGTGGTGCATACGGCATCCCCCATGTCATATCAGGGCCGCTTCAATCTGTGGAAGGCAGCATACGATCTGAAGATCCCCGTATCCCATGTGTGCAGGGGACCTGCGATGCTTGAGCTTGATTTTCTAAACGGCAGACTTGACGGCTTCAACAGGCACCGAAATGCCATAGCGTCTTCGTATCTGACAGCAATTGCGGCTCCGTCTCGTTTCCTGCTTGAAGTTCATGAACGGGCAGGGATAAAAGGACAGAAATATAATGAGGTCATATATAACGCGGCCGGTTTGCCGCCTGTATCCGTAACCGAAGAGTCTGTACGTTCAAAGGAAAATATGATCCTTTATGCGGGAGAACTCAGTGAGAAAAAGGGCATCTCATCTCTGATAGAGGCATCAAAGAGTTTCACAGATGTAAGACTTCTCCTTATCGGAAATGGAGACATGGAGGATGTCATAAAAAATGACGGCAGGGCGGAATTGATCGACTGGATGGACAGGGAAAAGCTTTGCGGATATATGCAAAAGGCAAAGGCTGTGGTCCTTCCTTCAAAATGGAGCGAGCCCTTCGGACGGATCCTCATCGAAGCCATATGTAACGGAACCATAGCCATCGGAAGCGACAGGGGCGGGATACCGGAAGTCCTGGATCACAATGAGGATCATATCTTTGGGAACGGTGATACGGAAGGCTTGCGAAGCCGCATTCAAAGGGTGCTGGATCTGTCTCCTTTGGAATATCTGGATGAGATACAAAGACAGCAGCGGATCTTATCCCGTTTTTCGGATGATAGATACACAGATAACTGGGAAGGATTTTTTTTGCGGCAGTTAAGCTGATACGGGGATCATGAAAAGTATTGACGAAAAGATCGCACAGTCTGAGGCTGAGTGGAAAAGATACAGATATGAAAATGCGGGGGTCCGCGAAAGTGCGGCGCGAGTCATTAAAAGCTTCACATTATCAGGGAATGCCTCCGGACTGCCGAGTGCTGCCGCCTCCTTTTGCAGGGCGGTAAAAAAAAGCATCGGAAGAAGGACCGCCTGTCTGCTCCGAAACATTTACCCGGGTATGAAAAAAACCGCTTTTGCTGCATCCTATGATGCGGACAGGGAAAATATAGTAGTATCGCTTACAAGCACCGCAGACCGGATCGGAAGTATTTTTCCCACCCTGTACTCACTTGCCCGTCAAAGCCGCAGACCCGACCTGATCGTTTTGTGGCTTGGCCATGGCGGGAACTATCCGGAGCATGTCATGGCGGGGATCAAAGCGCTGGGGATCAGGGTGAGGTATGTGAAAGACCTGGGGCCTTATACGAAATACCATTATGCCTTTGCACGATACAAAAAGGATGTGGTCATCACTGTGGATGATGATATCATCTATCACAGAGATATGGTAAAGGAACTGTATGAGACCCACCTGAAGCAGCCGGAAAAGGTCGTTGCAAGGCGTGTGCACAGGATGAGATTTGACAGGGACAGAAATCTTTTGAAGTATACTGACTGGATATGGGAATACAAAGATCCTGACAGACCGTCCTTTGATCTTTTTGCGACCGGAGTCGGAGGCGTACTTTATCCTCCTTTAGTCACGGCCCTTGAATGCTGGAAGAACACGGATTTTTTGAAGGTGTGTCCATGGGCCGATGATATCTGGCTGAAGTTTTGCGAGCTTTCAAACCATATCGGGGTCTGTGCCGTTTTGAGAACCGGGACGGACATGGATGCGGCAAACCTCAGGATTAAAAGGTCCGGTTTGTCCGCAAAGAATCTGAAGGGTGGAAGGAACGACAGATATATCAAAGCCTGTACGAGATATTTTGGTTTTGATGGAGAACTCTGCGAAAGGGTGCTGGGAGAATAACAGCATATGGATTCAAGAACGCTAAATTCAAAACGGAATCTGATAGTATCTGTAGTAAGCTCTGTGGTGACCGCTGTCTTTGGCCTTGTTATAAAATCAGCGATCAGGCAAAGCTTCAGTGTTGAATACATAGGTCTTACAAGCGTAATAAGCTCAGTGATCAGCATTATTACCCTTGCAGAATTTGGTTTTTCATCGGTGGCTTCTATCAATCTTTATGAACCCATAAAGGATGGAGATACGATCACGGTGCGAAGGCTTTTGGCATATTACAGACGTATCTACAGGCTGATAGGTGCCGCTATACTCATACTTGGGATCTTTGCGGCTCCTTTTCTCAAGTTACTCATTGGAGATATCAGGGAAATACCGGAGAACATTTATGTTTTGTATTTCTTTTATGTTGCAGATGCCTCCATAAATTATCTGTTGTTCGGATATAAAGAGGCATTGCTTAATGCGGCTCAAAGACTTGATGTTACCAGGATATTGTTTATGATCGTATTTATCCTGAAAAACTGCCTGCAGCTTGTTGCTGTAAGCGTGCTTAAAAACTTCTATCTGTTCGCCATGCTTTTTGCTGCAGCCACCCTGCTGTACAACATCTTTTTGAAGATCGCTTCCGGCAGAATGTTCAGGGATTATTATCCCGATGGAAAGGCGGATCCTCAGTTCAGGCATACAGTCAGGGAACAGACGATCGGATTGTCGATAGCAAATATCATGGGTACCAGCAGAAATTCGATGGATTCTTTTATCATAACTTCGTTTTTTGGTCTGGCACTTGCCGGAATGTATTCAAATTATTTTGTCATTTATAATACCGTTTTCATGTGCATATCACTTATTGTCAGATCGATCCGGGCCAGTGTCGGGAACAGCATTGTGTCAGAAAGTGCCGACAAAAATCTTTCTGATTTCACCAAAATGGAATTCCTCCTGAATATATTCATAACCGCATGTGCAGCGTACATGATATCGTTGTATCAGCCTTTCATGAAGATCTGGATGGGGAAGGATCTGCTTTTTGATGATTATATAATGATGTTGTTTGTGATATATTATTACGTGAGAGCCATACCCGGGGTACGACACGCATATTTTGGAGCTTTGGGATACTGGTGGAAGGCTAAATGGATCTATATAGCCGAACTGGTGCTGAATATTGCATTAAATATCATACTGGGAAGACTGCTGGGTGTTGCGGGTATATTGATCGCAACCATCTTTACCGATCTTGTATTGGAGTATTACTGCGTCAATACCGTTCTGTTCCGGGATTACTTCGGACAGGGCACCGGAAGGTATTATGCCGACAGGATCCTGTATACGGTCATTGCAGTCATAACCTGTGGCATCTCCTTTTATCTTTGCAACCGGGTCATATTGTATGAGGGTATTGCAGGTATCATCATAAGGCTTGCTGTCTGTACATTTACGATCATCTGCATTGTTCCGATTATGATGTTTCTGTTCAGAAGAAAATATCTGCGGGATTGCGCCGTATTTATCAGACAGATAATCAAAGCATGAGGGACTGAAGAATGCCGGAACGGGATCATACGGCTGTTGTTTATGCCTTAGACGACAATTATGCGATGCAGGCAGGTGTTTCGCTTGTCTCGTTATTTGAAAATAACAGGAATCTGTGTTTTTATGTATTTCTTCTGTCAGATCATCTCAGTGATATCAACAGATCCCGGCTGAAGGATACTGTTGAAGGATACGGTAATACTATTGAGTTCATTGAAGTTTATGACATTGAAAAAAGGGCGGGAGTCAGACTTTCATTAAATAATTGGGGAAAAATGGCATACTGCAGGCTGTTTTTGCCCGAACTGGTCCCTGAATGGGTTGATAAACTGATATATATTGATGCGGATACTCTTGTGCTCGGAAGCATCAGCCATCTTGCAGAGATCCTTGATTCGGAAGGATTCAGTTCTTATTATGCTGCCGGCTGCAGGGATTCTTCTTCCATGTACAAGAAGCTGCACGGGTTCAGGAAATCCGAAACCTACTACAATTCGGGAGTCCTTCTCATCAATCTGAAGCTATGGAGGCTAAATGGGATCCAGTCTGCATTCATCCGGGAGATCAGGCGGCGAAACGGAAGATCCATAGATCCCGATCAGTCATATATAAACTGCCTGATGATAAATAAGATTATGATGCTTCCCGCAAAATACAATGTGATGTCATTATATTATCTTGATCATGATGATTATCTTCGGATAAGTGATTATTCCGAAAATGAAGCGTATTCAGAAGAAGAACTGGCAGAAGCGGTCGCTGCACCTGTAATAGTTCATTTTGCCGGAGACAGGAGATACAGACCGTGGTATGCCGGCTGCAGGCATTGTCAGAATGAGACATGGCTGGAGTATTTACGGAAGACGGAGTGGAAGGGGTTTATTCCTGAGGAAAAAGCACCGGAAGAGGAACTGTCATTAGCAAAAAAATGTAAAAAGGCGGTCGTCAGGAGGGTTGTAAGATATCGTTTTCTGGCATCCTGTTATGTAAGATACAGGTACGGGTTTAAAGCTGTTCTCTATCGGAGGGGTTGGTCGTATGGGTCTTGATATGGGATTTGAGAGGACTGTCGTCGGAGGTTTATGCTGGGATGAGCTTACGCGTAAGCGCATGAAAGATCCTCTTGCCATCGAAAATTTTGGATATAAGGTTTATTCCCAGAATGATGAGGACGGGATAATAAATGAGATATTCCGCAGGATCGGGACGGAAACTAAGGAATTCATAGAGCTTGGAGTGGATAACGGGCTTGAATGCAATACACATTTTCTACTGCACCGCGAATGGCACGGATTATGGATAGAAGGAAGCGGGGCATCCTGCAGGGATATCGGCAACAGGTTCAGACCCGTGATAAAAGACGGACACCTGAAGGTGAAAAATGCGTTTGTCACACGTGAAAACATTGAAGAGCTGATAACCCGGAACAGAAACTGCGAGGATAAAAACAGAGAACCGGATTTTCTCAGTATAGATATCGATGGAAACGACTGGTATGTCTGGAAAGCGGTAAGTTCCATAAAACCGCGGGTCGTATGCATAGAATATAACGGCAAGTTCCCTCCTGATCTGTCCTGGAAGCAGGCATATGATGCAAGACATATATGGGACAGGTCGGACTGGCAGGGAGCCTCACTGAAAGCTTTGGAGGAGCTTGGTACGGAAAAGGGCTACATTCTTGCAGGAACAAATCTTACGGGTGTGAATGCCTTTTTTGTTAGAGAGGATTTGTATTCAAAAGAGAGTTTTTTTGATATTCATACCGCAAAGGAACTGTATAATCCCTACAGAAGGAATCTGAAGTTTGAGGCTCCGGGTCATGCGGCCAGATACTGCCTTGTCGGCCAGGAGGAAAACAGGGGACTTATGAATTATTTTTCAGACAGGACAGAGTACCGGAGATCGCGAAACAAAGAAAGGATCAAAAAGATCCTGAAAAGACTTCTGTATTGAGAATGAGGTCGAAGTACAGCTTTTTTGCTTAAATTGTTATATACTTTACAGGTAGTGGTAAACGGATTTTTGTGATATATTATTAAGGATAAAACTTATAAGGAGGCAGTCCTATGCTTGAAAATTCAAAGGCGATAAATGAAAATGATATCGATCGGGTAAACGGCGGCAGGATACTGAATGCAACGGGTATGGCAGGCTGTGATATAAATAATCCCTGGGAGATAGTGGATAATGTTACAGGTCAGACTTTATATAAGTATAACTGCAAGGAAGCAGCCATAGTGGATGCGGTCAAGAAGTGGGGTGGCAGCAATTATGATGATATCCGTGATATCACTCAGGATGAAGTGATCGCCAAGAGAAAAGCCGCGGGTATAATGTAAAGGATCAATATTTTAACGAAGAGGACAATATAAATGAAAGAACTTAAAGATTATGTAAGGACCATTCCCGATTTCCCATCCAAGGGTATAATGTTCAGGGATGTTACATCGGTACTTCAGGATGCTGACGGATTCCATCTTGC
>JAILOK010000017.1 GCA_024690825.1 Lachnospiraceae bacterium
CCCATTGATCTTCTTTTCGACAATCTGAGCATGGATAAAAATCCTTCGCCTTTCCCAGTCAACGTCGCACCACTTAAGAGCTTCCAGTTCACCAATCCTTACCGTGAGACACATATCAAGACGTAATATCCGTGCATAAGGCGAGAACCACAGGCAAAGCAAAAAGAGCGTTAAAGAAAGCTGTTTTACCGGGCTATCAAAGATAAGGAATTTGGTGACTGAATCCGATCAGTAACAAACCTGCTGTTTCAATAGACTTCTAAGATTGCTTCAAAAACTATAATCCATCATTTTTTCTCATTTTTGCCGAATTATAGTTGATTATATTTCCTCAATAGCTATAATAAAACTATGAATCGGCAATTATTTTGCTTTTTGCCGAATTATAGCATAGATTAACACGAGGTGATCCTAACCATGAACACAACCACCGTACTACCGCACCTCCCCACCGAAGGGATTTTCAATAAAAATACATTCCGCAAAGCAGTCCACTCAATATACCCGGACTGCACCGAGGCATCCATCAACTGGATGCTTGTCACTTTGCGCAAACAGGGCAGCCTTGCATCCGCAGGCGCCGGAAAATACTACCGCATCCCTCAGGATGCTCCTGCGAAAAAACAATACTCCTATCCTCATTCCCTGGAATACCTTGATATTGAAAAAGAGATCACCGAAGCTTATCCTCTTGTGTATTTTCAAATGTGGGAACTAATCCAGATGAACGATTTCGTCAATCATCAGATCGCAAAGAACGTAATATTTATAGAAGTGGAAGCAATGCTTGTGGATACCGTCTACGAACTGTTGCATGAAAAATATCCTTATGCCATGATTCAGCCAACATCGGATACATTTTACAAACAGCGCGCTCCCAAAACAGATATCGTTGTCCAAAAGCTACTCTCTGAGGCACCCTCCCCGAATGGAAATCACTCTTGTGCGATAGAAAAACTGTTGGTGGATCTGCTATCAAAAAAGCTTTCCGGAAACCTGATCGAGCGAAGCGAATATCCACGTATTTATGAAGATGTATTTCGAAAATACAGTATAGATGAAACACGTATGTTCCGGTATGCTAAGCGACGCCATCTCTATGACTACATACTATCTTTCATAAAAACAAATACCAATGTACAGCTGATGACCATTTGATAAGGAGAACCTCTTGATCACAAAAGAAACCTACACAATAGAATATGTGAATACCCTCCGTGAAAAATATAAGAAGGACCCTTCTCTTTTAGAAAGAGTCCTGTTTGCCTTTGGCCTGCTGGAAGCCATCACACGTGTCGGAATGCCCTTCATTTTCAAGGGCGGTACCTCCCTGATGCTAATTCTTGACCATCCTTTAAGACTCTCAACTGACATTGATATCCTCGTACAACCCGGCACGGATGTTGACCACTACATAAACGAAGCGGCCAAGATATTCCCGTTCAAGACCTTTGAGGAAGACCGCCGCGTCGGCAAAAACAATATAGAGAAGCGCCACTTCAAGTTCATCTATGACTCTCCCCTGCGGAATGATGATTTTTATATCCTTCTGGATATTGTCTTTGCAGAAAGCCCTTATCTTGCCACACAGACCTGCGAAATAAAGAACGACCTGCTTCTCACCGACAGCACACCGATAACAGTCATCGTTCCATCACCAGAATGCATCCTCGGAGATAAGCTTACAGCCTTTGCTCCGCACACCACTGGTGTACCATTCGGAATAGACAAAGAGCTTGAAATCATTAAGCAGTTATTCGATGTTGCAACCCTCTCGGAAAAGATAGACAACTACCAGAATCTGGTTTCCACCTATGACCGCGCTGTTCTGGACGAGATCGGCTACCGCGACATAACAGCAACCCGCGAAGATGTCCTCCGCGATACCATCCGCTCCTGTGCCTGCATCATAGGAAAAGGTGTCTACTACAAGGACGACTTTCCTCTTTTTATCAAGGGAATCCATTCCATCGGCGGTCATGTCCTGTCGATGAAATACAGTGCCACCAT
>JAILOK010000079.1 GCA_024690825.1 Lachnospiraceae bacterium
CTCATTGGGAAATGAAAAGCTGTGGAACAAAGTGCAGGCATATATAGACAGCCATTATGATCTTGATAAAGTGAAACGGATATATGTCAGTGGAGACGCTGCATCCTGGATCAAGGGCGGCGCGAAGCAACTGAGCAAAGCATTGTTTTGTGCGGATAAATATCATCTCATGAAGTATGTCAATACAGCCGCCGCACAAATGGGAAAAGATGAAAAAGAGAATTACAAAAACGAACTGTGGCATCTGTTAAATTCGAAAAAGAAAAGAGCAAAACAATGCTTTGACGAGTTCACCACAGAGATGCTTACTACTGCTAAAAATCCCGAAAAAGTAGAGGATCTGAGGATATATGCCGTAGGTAACTGGGCGGCGGTCAGAAGGATGCTTCGTAACAAGAAAGTAAACGGATGTAGTGCTGAGAGCCATGTCAGTCATGTGTTGTCAGACAGACTCAGTTCCAGGCCAATGGGCTGGAGCCAGATCGGAGCAGACAGAATGAGCAAGCTCCGGTGCTATGAAAGGAACTACGGAAGAGAAAAGATCATCGAACTAGTGAGATACAGTAGAGAACTACACTATGGGTACAAAATCGGAACCGATGATTATGCAATCCAAGAAATAAATCTTCGGGATGTAACAGCGGAACATTATAACCAGGCAAGGAGCTATATCGAAAGGATACAGGCGACAATCCCCGGGTATACGGCGCGCAAAACAGCAAGTATAAGGACACAGCTGCACTTACTGTAAAGGAAGCCGGAGGCTGATGCCTCCGCCCTTGAATAAAGGGCGCAAAGCGCCCTGCTTATCCTTGCTCTGCTTAATAACAAAATATCCGCCTTTGGCTGTTGGTCAACTCCGCAGCCGCGTTGCGGTGCGCATAGCGCAGAGTTGACAAACTGCCAAAGACGGATAAGATCACACTCAAGCAGAGCAAGGATATCCTGTGATACCCTGAAGGCTATCGAGAACCCATCAATTCAAAGGCCGGCGGTAGCGAAGCGGACGGCGGGCTTCCTTTTTGACAGAAGCTGGAAAAGGTATTAGAATAAGGCGAAGATCTAGTCGAAATCTTTATTCTCAGGACATCTACACTCTTTTCCAACTGACAGTAACTTTACACTATCGTAGACAGGTAGTCTGTTGAGTTTTTTGGCTAACAATGCTACAATATCCTTAAACCAAGAAGGATTCCCTTTGGGGTAAACAGAGGAAGTCCTTTGAGGAACTTTCTCTGACTTGGTAGATACTATCAAAATATCAGAGAAAGGAGGAACGCCTATGAAAGGAGTGGTATTCATGTCAGAAGCAAGAAGGCTTACTTGGAAGCAAATCAGAAACGAGTACCCTGAGCAATGGGTAAGACTTGAAAATGTAGAGTGGACACCAGAGAATGATGCCACTGTGAGTTCAGCGGTTGTAGCAAAGGCTGGGGACATAACAACGCAAGACAGAAGAGATGCAATGCATGGGAAGTGTTTCGTGATCTATGTCGAAACGGGAGCTTGCCTGCATACAGGCGTTGTAACAGCTGTATGAAGAAAATTGTATTTTCAACAGACAAAAATTACACGAGGCCCATCATAACTCTTTATGGACAACAAGCATTATTTGATTCTGGCGCAGATATACCGTCTTGCAATGATGCAGAATTTCTGATATCAGAATTCAATGCTAAGGAAATCGAGCTCCCGGTCAAGCCATTTGTCCATGGGGTAGGAAAAGACAAAGTATATGGGCGGATATTTGATGTGGAGATGTTTAAAATTAAGGAACTGATGTATCCGCATCTCAGAATATTTGTACCGGATGAACCGGGATTTAAAACAACATTCCTACTCAGCGCATCTATGTTTTATGGCTTGTCATGCACGATCGACTTTAAAAACAGCGCATTGGAGATTGTTGTACCAGACGAACAGCAGCTTGTGAGAAATGTAATCTTCGAAACAGACGGAGAAAAGTATTTTCTCATATGCCAGTAACTAATTATTCAGTAAGAGATGCTTGACGATATCGGCTGTAACGATCTTTACAATGTAAAAACAGGGGATTACGTGTTCCTGTATAACGAAGCCGGTTCCATTGCCGTATATAATCTCAGCAACCAAACAGCTGAAAACATAGCAAGATCTGCTGAAGGAGAATACTGGGGGGCATATTTAGGTCCCGGCGGAACAATCTACGATGATCCTTCCTACGAAAGCTATAGCCCTGAATGGTCAACGAGCAATCTTGCCTGGTGCGATGAACACTTTGCAGAAGAAGGCTGGATGACATATAGTCAGTTTCTCGAGGAATGTATGCAGAAAGACCGATCGCCCAGGCGCTCATTCGTCCGTAAGAAGTCGTATTCACTTGTGTTCATCAATTTCTTAAAATCCATTTATGCTCCTTTAAATTCTTCATGACTATACCTATTTCACAAAAACACCTTCATATCCAGACGCCCAGTCAAAGATGGGACG
>JAILOK010000048.1 GCA_024690825.1 Lachnospiraceae bacterium
GAATCTCCCACACTCGTATTTATCACGGTCTCCTTTTTGGATTCCCTGACTTCTTTGTCATCTTTTGCGCATCCTGCGATGAGGATTCCCAGAATGCAGAATAAGACTCCAAAAACCAGATAGCTTCTCATAACGTTTATCTTCCTTTTTATTCCACTCCGTCAATTACGGGCACACTACCATATCGGTTTAGGAAAAACCTTAAATATATATTCGTATAAAGTCTCTTCGATTTTGGGGGTTGTTTACCGGTTTTCCAAAAGTTTTGCAAAAAAGTGCGGTGGCAACTGGTGTGCAAGAATACTTAAGGATACAGGATTTTACGGGAAAAGTCAAGAATAGGAGAGGAGCGGCATTGATGACCTTGGAAGGCATATGTAGTATAATAAAAGACACACAAAAAAACTGCTTATATTACTGACTGAATTAAAGGAGGCCTGATGGATAAGAACATGACAGATAAGGACAGGATATCGGAAAACATTGACCAAGGAGTGGGTCATTTTGCTGCCGAGGCAAGTATTACGGTAGACGATCTTACCCCTTTATTTGATGTTTCAGCCTATCCGGAGGAACAGCGTGAACTAATAAGAGAGTGCAACCGAAGGATCGATGAGGCGAACAGCAAGTACCGGATCGCCAGATTCAGAGAGGATATGTTTGCCAAGGGCTTAAGAGCAGGTATGTATATCTGTACTTTTGACCGTAACGAGAACATGCTCAGCTTTGTGTTCAATGAGGAGACCAGACAGATGTTGGGCTACGACGGACTCGAAGATCTGCCTGATGAGTTTGACAGCTGGGTGAAGACTCTTGTTCCGGAAGAAAGAGACGGTATAGTTAAACTGTTCTGGGATTCTGTCCGGATACATCGTGAACTGCCGGACATTACCCACGCCACCTATCGCATGCAGAAGAAGGATGGCAGCATCATCTGGGTCACGGGAGCGGGAAGATTTATCAGACGCCCGGATGACGGATCTTTGGAAATTTACATGGGCTGCTATCGGGATATCACCGCTCAACAGGAACTGGAGGAGTATTTAAAGATAATCGAGGCCATCGGAAGAGTTTTCAATTTTTCCCTATATATAGATGTCAGTGACATGAGCTACCGCATGATCAGTACCAATGAATATGTTGAGATGGTCCCGAAGGATCCGGATGCGCTTAAGTATCTTAAGAATAATGTCAGCTCATCAGTGGCAGAGAGTTTTCGGGAGAGCCTATACGATTGGCTGGACAGGGATAAGATCCTGGGAGCTATTGAAGAGCATGGAACCACAAGTATGGAATTTTACAGCGAAAGTGCCCACCGCTGGTTCGAAGGGATCTTTATGGTCGGAGACCGGAGAGAAGACGGGAGTATTGCACATATCGTGTACGGCTGCATGGATACTACGGAAGCCAAGCTGCAGAATCTGGCTCAGCAGAAGATGATCTCTGAATTTGAAACGGAGATCTATATTGATTCTCTTTCCAAAATCAGAAACAGAAGGTTCCTGGATGAGAAACTCATCTATAAGCCATGCAGTGCTGTGGTAATGGCTGATATCGACCTTTTTAAAAATATCAATGACACTGCCGGACACCGGTTTGGTGATGCGGTGATCAAAAAGGTCGCAGATTTTCTGGATCACTCTGTCGGAAAAGATAATGTGGTCATCCGTTACGGAGGCGACGAGTTTTTTATTGTATTCTTCGATATCAGCAGGGAGGAACTGGAAAACAGGCTTTTATTCCTTATATCGTCTTTGAAGGAGATCACCCTTGAAGATCATCCTGAGATCCGGATCAGCATGAGCTTTGGCTGCGCTTTCGGAACGGAGCTTGTGAACAATCTGATCGAAACTGCGGATAAGGCACTTTATGAATCCAAAGCCAGGCGGGATACTTACACTTTGATTGAAGTATAGTATTTTCTCCGGCAGTTCTTCGACATCTGCCTCGGAAAGCTCCCTGCTATCCTAACAGAAACTGCCAGACTTAAGCAGGAAGCTTCAGGCTCATGACAGTTACTTCGCCATTTTGTAGATCTCTACAACATCAGCGGCGTTTAAGAGTCTGATTCGTGAAAGCTTAACTGTATCATTCATTGTTGCATGCAAAGCAAGTTTTTTGAGGGTTTCATCGTCGGGATCCTTTAGTCCAAGCTCCGAAAGGGACACCGGTTGAATTCTGTGTTGATCCCTAATTTCTGTCCGGTCTCTTCATTTGTCAGAACAGCAGAATCGCTGAGCTCGGAACCTGCCGCTGGGATGGTAAGTATTCAGAAACCGGTAGATTCCCCACATATACCGTAAAACTGCTTTTTGCAGAGGAGGAAGCAGATGAAGCTAATCGGAGAAAGGTATGAATCTTATTTCGGAAAGCCCCTCAAAAAGGATATATGAGGCAGTCAGGAAGATACCCCGCGGCTGTGTCGCAACCTATTCCCAGGTGGCAGAGGAGGCGGGGAACAGGAGGATGGCAAGGGCTGTGGGTAATGCCCTGCACAGAAATCCGGATCCTGACAACATACCCTGCTTTCGAGTGGTGAATGCAAGGGGAGAACTGGCCGGGAAAT
>JAILOK010000051.1 GCA_024690825.1 Lachnospiraceae bacterium
GAACCGTTCCTTTTCAAGGGGATCGGATGCGGCTTTTACGGCTCTTTCGTTATCGGTTTTTGAATCATTTTTTTTCAATACAGGATATCCTCATTTGTTTCTGATGATATATACATTAACAGAATACCAAAAACGGGGGTATAATAAAAAATATTTTTAGAGTGCCTGTTCAGCACCCCTCTGTCACCCCTGTTAAGAATCTGTTAAGAATCTGATAAGGCTCTGATAAAGAACAAATACAGGAAACCATGTATGATATGTTCAAACGATCATGAAAGGATGTGTCATACATGGTTTCTTCTATTTTGAAAACGCAAAAGCTTTGCAAGTCTTTTTCGAACGGCGGCGTACAGCAGCATGTCATCAAAAATCTGGATCTTGATATAAGGGAGGGAGATTTCACCGTGATCATGGGTGCTTCCGGATCGGGAAAATCCACTCTTCTCTATGCTCTTTCCGGCATGGACAGGCCCGGCATGGGAAAGGTCATCTTTGACGGGAAGGAGATCCAGGATTTTTCAAACGACGAGCTTGCGGTGTTCAGACGCGGAAACTGCGGATTTGTATTCCAGAGCATATATCTCCTTGAAAACCAGACCGTGCTCGACAATGTGTTGACTGCGGCGTTGATCGTGCAGAAAAATTCACAGGAGCTTGTCGCAAAGGCGAAGGAACTCTTAAAGAGAGTGGGCCTTAATGAAGATGACTTTGTGAAATATCCGAACCAGCTTTCCGGAGGCGAGGCACAGCGCGTCGGCATAGTGCGTGCCATAATAAACGACCCCCGCATCCTTTTTGCGGATGAACCTACAGGACAGCTCAATTCCTCATCGGGAAAGGATGTCCTCGATATCTTTACGGATATCCATAATAAGGGACAGAGCATAGTGATGGTGACACATGACTTAAAGACCGCCCTTCGCGGCACGAGGATACTGTATCTGAAAGACGGAGGCATAGTCGGAGATCATGCCATGCGCCCCTACTCTGAAGATGATGAAAAGGAACGCAGGAACGATCTGACAGCCTTTCTTGAGGAAATGGGGTGGTAAGGATGAAGATCATAAGACTTTCGCTATTTAATTTAAGGAAGAACAAAAGGGAAGCGCTTGCGATCGTATTTCTTACTATGATCACGACGATGATGCTTTCGATCTATGCGGCAAACAATTCAAAGATCGAAAAGGTATTCCGGGAAAGCTTTGAAGCGACCGGAAGCGTAAACAACATGCTCCTTTTTGATAAGGAGCGCTATCACAACGAATACCGCAGGATACTTGAAAACGAGTACGACGTCGAAAGGCTTACCGAAAACAACATGATCTTTGCGATAGCGGCAGACGCCCTCGAAAAAGACGGATCTGACATTTCCTACAATCTCACATTTGTGACGGAAAGAACGGAGAGACGTCTGGAGTCGTTTAATAAAGACGAGTCGCTTACGGATGAAGAGATCAGAGAGCTTTTGCATCCCGTATGGCTGCCGGTTTATTTTTCCATCGTAAAGGGCTATATGCCCGGTGATACCTTTACCGTCGTAAAGAGCGGGAAGGAATATCCCTTCACGGTCGCGGGATTTTATGAAACGGGGCTCATGACTTCCGACGGCTACGGCTTCAAGCTCATAGTCTCCGAGGAAGATTATGATCTGCTCTCGCTGCTCTATACATCACCGACCGAAAAGGAATATGTGTGTCTGGCCTTTGATGCTCCGGAGGATTTTTCTTCGGAAGAGTATATCGGAAGATGTGCCGAAAGTTCCGGTGAGGATGTAAGCTCGGGTGTGGAAACATATTCGTACAGTCTGGAAAAATCGGGAGAGACCGTTTTTATTGAAATGTTTCTCTTTCTTATCATCTTCCTGGCCCTTGTAACCCTCATCTCGGCAGGCTTCATGATCCGGAACAAGATAAGCAATGATATAGAGGACCAGATGCAGAGGATCGGTGTGCTGGAGGCTTTGGGGTACAGGTCAAAAGAGATATCCGCAGCCTATCTTTTTGAATATGTGATCACAGGAGGGATTGGAGCGGTTCTTGGCGGAATGCTGGCTGCGGCTCTGACTCCCGCCGTAAATTATGCGATAGAAAAGATCATGGGACGCAGGACCTGTGGGAATGCACAGATACTGAATATAGTATTTTCGGCTCTTCTGGTCATTGTTTTTGTAACAGTTTTTGCCCTCATCAAGGCAGCGTCGATCAAAAAATATCCCCCGGTCGCGGCGCTCCGTCAGGGTATCGGAACACATCATTTCGGAAGGAACATCCTGCCGCTTGAAAAGAGCAGGGGCGATATCAACTTAAGGCTTGGCCTTAAAGGCTTGGGAGGAGAGCTTAAGTCTGCGATCGGAATGGCGGTGTGCATAACAACTGCAGGGATCGCCATCCTGCTTGCCGTGGTATCCTTTGCCTTTTTTAAGGACGGGACGAAGGGACTTGAATCGATGCTTGGAACCGACGTGGAGGTTGAGATGGTGAAGCTGATCGCGGGGGTCGATCCTTACTCCTTCAGGGATGAAGCGGCAGCCCTTCCCGAGGTCAGAAAGGCTGTCGTGACTTATGAGATGGAACATATCTCCAAAAAGGGATCTGACGGATACGGATCGGTCATCATTTTTGATGATTTCTCTGATTCCGAAAATATCTATATCGCGGAAGGCAGATTTCCGGAGCATGACAATGAGGTTGTTCTGGGACTTCGCAGGATGAATAACGAGAATATATCTGTCGGAGATACGGTCACGCTTGTCTCAAAGGGCATAGAAAAGAACTATATAGTGACCGGATACTGCAGCTCAATGATAAACGGCGGCACAAGCTTTTATCTGACCTCTGAAGGCTACAGACGCCTCGATGTCAATGCAAGGCCGGATCTGGTAAATATCTATCTGAACGATGGAGTCGATGAGAGTGCTTTTGAAGAAAAGCTTGCATCACTCTACGGTGGTACGGCAAAGGATGCTGTCGCATCAAAGTGGTCTGAAAGTTCTCTTGAAGACAGGATACTTATGAAGGCAAAGGAAAAGATCGCGGTAATGTTGACAAGGTATGGAGTGACAAGCGTCGACTGGGCCGTAAGGATCGGTGATGAGATGATCACGGGAAACAGCCGCGGCCTTGTCATCAATGAGATCAAATCCTGGCGCGGCATGATAAAGTCGCAGATAGAACCGATCGCGATAACGATGAGAAATTTTACCGTACTGGCGGCCGTTCTTATTATGCTCATCGTGGCAGTGATACTCTGGATCATTGCTTCGACAAATGTGAGAAGACAGAGGAGGAGCCTTGGCATCATGAAGAGCATGGGCTATACCTCAAAGGATCTGATGAAACAGATCGCGCTGCGTTTCATGCCTGTGACGGTGGTTTCGGTTCTGATCGCATCAGTTCTGTCGGTTTACATAAATAAGATATTCTGGATGATATCTTTTGCGACTGTTGCAGAGACGAATGTGCCTCTGATAATAATAACGGACATCGTGTTGATCGCATTCTGCTATATGGTGACCTACATCGGAGCCGGAAGAGTCAAGAAGATACCGGTAACTGAGCTGATGACGGAGTAACAAGCCCGGCACCTTAAGTTAATGATTAAAGTGATATGAAAGGTTGGTCAATGATGAAAAAGAGATTACTGGCAGCGGTGATCGCTGCAGTTATGACAATAGCAGGTTTTTCCATTGAAGTGATGGCACAGGATGACTACATTTACTGCGTGGGCTCCGTCAGCAAGGTCTATGCGGCGGCAGCGGTCATGAAGCTTGCGGATGAGGGAAAGGTCGATCCCGACGGTTTTGTGACTGATTATATACCTGATTTTAAGCTTTCGGATGAAAGGTATAAAGATATAACGGTCAGGATGCTCATGGACCACACCTCAGGTATCATGGGAACCACTCAGACCGGAGCGTTCTCCTATGAAGATAATAACATCCGGCAGAATAGTTTTCTGGATGTTCTGTCAAAGCAGCGCCTGAAGGCGGATCCGGGAGAATATGCCGCATACTGCAATGACGGTTTCGATCTGCTCGCTCTTATTGTTGAAAATGTTACGGGGATGACCTTTACGGAATATGTCGAAAAGGAGATAGCCGCGCCCACGGGAGGAACTGCAACGGGTACGGCAAAAAACTATGAAACGCTGGGAACACCTGCGCCGGCCTTTACACCGGGAAATCTTCATATGGATTTCGGTGTGACTCTGGCTCTCGGCGCGGGAGGAGTTTATTCAAAGGCTTCCGATGTGGCGGATTTCGGCGCGGCATTTTTCAAGGGCAGTGAGATCTTATTATCCGAAAAAGCAAAGAATGAGATGGTTGTGCGCTGGGATGCCTTAAAGGGATCAGATCCGTTCAAGGATAACTGCGGGCTTGCCTGGGATGATGTGCAGGTGCCGGGGTTTGAAGATGCGGGTGTGCAGGTGCTGATAAAGGGCGGCGACTCGGGGATGAACCATGCGGTGCTTACGGTAGCGCCTGAAGAAGAGATAAGCGTATCCGTGCTTTCAAACGGAGGATCGAGCGCCTTAAACGGCATGATGGCGCAGGCTCTGCTTGAAACCGTGCTTGAGGAAAGGGGAATAACGCTTCCCGAAAAAGAGGAACCGGAGTATCGGATTTCATCTGTGATACCGTCGGAATATGATGAATTCGAAGGATATTATTCGTCATCGGATCTAAGCGGCAGCGCAGTGATCGATCATATCACCTTCCCTGATCACAGGTATATGCATGTTGAAAGCATCGGCCCGTTAAAGACGACCTGTACTGATTATATGCTGATCGATGACGGGGCAGAACCGGGCAGAGGACGGTTTGCGGAGCTTGCCTACGAGCTTGAAACGGAGGACGAAACATCTTTTGATGAGGTGCTTGGCGGGGCGCATGTTGCGGTAAATCCCGTAGTGATCTCCTTTGTCAGGGATGATAAGGGAGGCGTGTTCTTCACGATCGGTTATGATGAGGTCTTTTCGGATCTCGGGAGGATTGAAAAGAAGAAGTACGGCGGCCAGATGATGAAGGAAAATCCCGTGGATGAGGAAACACTGAAGGCATGGGAGGACGCCTTTTCCGAAGATCTTCTGGTCTGTGATGATGATCCGTCGTCCACAAGCTATGATAACGGAACAGCATACGGTGCGCTGTCAAAGGAAATGCCCGGATATGTCTATGCATCGCTTGGACAGTGGGGGACCAGGATCCTGAAGATAATGGATAAGGAGCATGCCGTGGCTTTTCAGACGATCCCTTCCAGCTCAAACAGGGACTGCACAGATGTCACGATCATTTCGGATGAAGACGGGACAAAGCTTGCTCTGTCAACGGGGTTGAAATATATTTCGGCAAAGGATATAACCGTGTTTGATACAACTCTTCGGGAAGATGAACTGTTCACCGGAAAGGCTTCCTGGTACCGGATCGGGGATGATTGCAAAGATCAGTCGTTTAAGGTGGAACGGCCTGAAGGCGGTCATATATATGTGTATAATAAATACGGCTCGGTCGTTTACAACACGCATGTGAAGGATGCGTCTGATGACATCCCGCTCCCGGCAGACGGATATATCGTATTCTTAAGCAAACAGTCTTGCTGACGGTCACAGTTGAAAATCTGACGCTTTTATTATACCATTGAGCCATGCTGTTCAATTCGATAGGATTTGCGATTTTTTGTCCGTTAGTAATAATCATATATTTCGCACTTGAAGAAAAAAGCCACAGGGCAGCGCTCATCTGGCTTCTGATCGCGGACTACTTTTATTATATGTGCGCCGGGGCTGCCTTCGGTGCGCTTCTTTTTGGTGTCACTTTTGTTACATATCTTTGCGGCAGGGTGTGCGGAAACATCTCATTTTCACGGGGCTGGAGACATCTTGCCCTGATCGCGGGCTGTACGGTAAATGTCAGCCTGCTTGTATTTTTTAAATATTTCAATCTTTTCAGTGAGATGATCTTAAAAGATCCTGCGTTAAAGATCATCCTGCCGGTCGGAGTATCCTTCTATGTCTTTTCATCGCTTACCTATGTGATAGACACTTACAGGGGTGAGCAGAAGGTGCAGAAGGATTTTATAAAGTACGCGCTGTTTGTCTCATTCTTCCCGACACTTCTTGCGGGGCCCATAGAAAGATCGGTAAATCTGCTGCCTCAGTTTGACAGGCCGCATCGTTTTGATTACGGAAAAGCAAAGCGCGGGCTCATAAAGATGGCCGTGGGTTATTTCATGAAGCTTGTCATAGCGCAGCGTCTTGCCATAACCGTGGACCTGATCTATGGAAATGTCGATGATGTGAGCGGATTTCTGCTGCTTTTGGCGACCGTTTTCTATGCCTTCCAGATATATTGCGATTTCGCAAGCTATTCGTCGATAGCGTCGGGACTTGCGACTGTCCTGGGATTTGAAGTTATCGAAAATTTCCGGCAGCCTTTCTTTGCAAAAAGCTGTTCGGATCTGTGGCGCAGATGGCATATTTCGCTCAATAACTGGTTCATAAACTATGTATATATACCCTTAGGCGGAAGCAGGAAGGGCAGGGTCAGAAAGTACTTAAATGTCATGGCCGTGTTCACGCTTTCGGGCATGTGGCACGGGGCTGCCCTGCACTATGTGCTCTGGGGCATGCTCTCGGGACTTTTTCAGGTCACAGGTGACATGACAAAGGGGATCAGACAGAAGATCTCCGATGCCTTTCCGGTGCATAATAAGAACACCGCCGTACTGCACAGGTGTTTTCAGGTTTTCCTGACCTTTGTGTTCTTTGTCATCGCCCTTGTTTTTTTCAGGGCGGATTCGACGCGTCAGGCATTCACCGTTTTCGGAAAGATATTTGCGGGAATGCACCTTTCGGACATCGCTGCAAATTCGATCTTTGATCTGGGACTCGGGACCTTTAACATGCTTTATCTCCTTGCGGGGATGGTGCTTTTGGTGATCTATGATGTGATAAACGAAAAGACCGGCGACGCAGCGGGCTTTATCTCAAAGCGCCCGACATATCTTCGCTGGTGCATTTATTATGTGATGATACTTATGATGCTGGGTTCTGCGGCCATAGGAGCCAAACAGTTTATTTACTTCGACTTTTAATTATGAGTGATACCTTAAAGCGAATGCTCAAAAACTTAATACTGGTGCTTGCGCCCCTCATCATCCTTGTGCTGTTCACTGCTCTGTTTCCCTTAAGCTACATGAGTGAGGAATATGTGATGTGGTACGAGGAATGGAGTTATGTCAACCATTCGGATGTTAAGACCGATATGCTGATCCTGGGTGATTCCAGGGCAAAATCATCTCTGATACCGGCCCTGATGGATCATGACGGCAGCATCTACAATATCGCCATCGGAGGTGCGACTCCCATAGAGATGTATTATGCCGTAAAGAACCATATAATACATCACGGTGCCCCGAAGGAGGCCGTAGTCATATTTGCGCCCTATCATTTCTGTGATATCGACAACTGGGATCAGACGCTTTTCAATAACTATCTTTCCGTGAGCGAGATCACCGAGGTCTATGAAAATGCATTCAAATTTCATAACGGAACAGTGTTAAAGGACGGCTGGTTTACCGATGAGCTGTCATTCCGCCTGCGTCTGCCAAACAAATATCTGGCCCAGATCTATGACGCCCGTTTCCTTGGATATGAGGACAGGAACAGGGCAAGGCTTGACATGGTAAGGGGAGAGAGGGGTTACTGCGAGTTCGGTTCGGATCCCGGAAATGACGGGGAAAGCTATGAGGTGCATCACAAAGTCTTTGATTCCGATCCGCTCGTCCTTTATTATTTCGACGAACTTATCGGTCTTTTGCAGAAAAACGGGGTTAAGGTGACGATCATGCAGTCGCCGGTAAATGAGACTTCAAATGAGCTGATAACTTCGGAATTCCGTCAGGGATATGCCGATCATCTGGCATCGCTTGAAGCAAAATATCCGCAGATCACCGTATATAAGGAAATCCCGTGCTATGAGAATGAGTATTTCGGTGATAATAACCACCTGAACCGGAAAGGGGCGGAAAGATTTACGAAAGAGCAGTTTTAAGAGTTTTTAAACTGCTTTTTTTATGATCATTTTTTGCAGGAAAATTTGGGGGTTGAAATATTGATTTTTCGTGGTAAAATATTTGGGGTTTTTTTGAGTATAAATAAAGAAGAATTTTAAGAGGAGGAAACATTATGAAAAAGAAATTCGTAACACTGTTTTTAACTGCAGCTTTGGCTGTATCCATGATCACAGGCTGCGGCGGTGACGAGGCTGAGCCTGCAGCTGCTGCCGGGACAGAGACCGAGGAGCCTGCAGAAGAGGTTGAGGAAGAGGCTGAGGAAGAAACTGCTGACAGCAGCTCTTCAACCGGAGATTTCTCGCTTCTTGATGTTGATGAGAACATGGTCGATGTAGGAGCATACGGCACGGATTCCGACGGTATTGAGCTGGTATTTACCATGTTCACCGGCCCTGACAGCAACAAGTATGTATCACTGTTCGGATTTGATAATAACAACAATAACGGATATGTGATCTGCGGACAGTATGAGTCATCTACCGAAAAGGATGAGGACGGTGACGAGTGGACTTACTTTGATGTGAGCGATGTTTATTCGGGACAGCACTTCAACCTTGGTGTATTCGAAAGACCCGAGACAGAACAGATCGCTTTCTTTGACAAGGAAGGAAATGTCGTAGAGGGCAAGTTCCTTACAAATGCCGAGACCATCAATTATATGGGTTCTGCTGTAGCTCTTCTTTCAGGCGATGCAGACACAGACAGCTCTGATTCTGCTTCGGATGTAAAGTATGTTGACGGATTCTATGCAAATAACGGAAGCGGCGATGATTTCATGATCTTCTTCTATGAGTCTTCCGACGGAGATGTGGCATATGTAAATGACGGTACAACAGAAGCTTTTGCGGAGTATACCGTTGAGAAGGCACAGCTTGATGACGGAACAGAGTATCTTGTTGTAACTGTAGGAAATGTACAGCTCGGATATTATGAAGAGGGCGACGATATCTACATGATCAGCGAGGACGGAGATGTATATGCGGCAGGACGCCTTTCAGAGGAAGAAGCCGAGGCGCTTCATTCTGTAGTAACAGAGCAGTAAGATCCGGAATTGACGGGCATTGCGCAGGTTCATAGAGAGGATCTGCGCAATGCTTTTTTATTATTTTGACAGGGTTTGAGGTTTATGGACGAAAAGAAATCATCAAAGAAGATAATCAGGATAATAATCATTGTTGTCATAGTGCTTTTTCTGGGCCTTTTCCTTCTCGTCATGTGCTCGGATGATGAGGAAACCGATACCGGCGAAAGGGCAGGAATAACCGAACAGTCGGGAGAAGACAGCTCTCTGCCTGCGGGAAAGAAGGAAAACATCATAAACGGCGGCAAGCCATACGGAGATCCGGACACATCCTGGACAGTCATGCTGTATCTTTGCGGCACCGATCTTGAAACCAAAGCCGGATTTGCAAGCATGAATCTTGAAGAGATAACGGATGCGGATCTGGGTGACAATATTAATTTTGTCATTGAAGCAGGCGGTACGAAAAGATGGCAGACGGGGGGAATATCAAACGGAAAGCTCAGCCGTCTCCATGTTGAAAACAAAAAGCTGCTTGTTGATGAAAAGTGCCCCGCCTCATCCATGGGGGATGCGGGCACATTGAGGGATTTCATAAAGTGGGGCGCTTCAAAATATCCTGCGGACAGATATATGCTCATATTATGGGATCACGGCGGCGGAAGCCTTTTTGGCATATGCACCGACGAGCTCTACGGCGGGGACAGCCTTTCTTTAAAGGAACTGGAATCGGCTCTTGCAGATGCCAAAGTTCCTTTCGAGGCAGCAGGCTTTGATGCCTGTCTGATGTCGACACTGGAAACGGCAGAGGCGCTTCAGGGCTATGCTCACTATATGGTGGCATCCGAAGAGACGGAACCCGGAACCGGATGGGATTATACGGAATGGCTTAACTATCTGTCAAAAGATGCAGGCTGCAGCGGGGCAAAACTGGGTGCCTCTATCGTGGACAGTTACATGAAAAAATGTGACTATATAGGACAGGAAGAGATGGCTACTCTTTCCGTAAGCGATCTTACAAAGCTTCCGATGCTTACATCCGCATTCAAGGCCTATTCCGGCGAGCTTGTGATGACCACTCAGAATGCATCCGATCTTCAGGAAGTGATACAGGGAGCATCAAGATCCGAAAGCTACGGCGAAAGAAGCGGTGAGGACGGAACCTATGACATGGTGGATCTCGGCGATCTCATGGATAAAACCGGAGGGGTCATAACCGAAAACTCATCAAATGTGCAAAAGGCTCTTCAAAAGGTGGTCGTATATGAATCCCACGGCAGATACCGTTCCAAAGCCACGGGCCTTGCCGTGTTCTTTCCCAAATACATTGATAACGACATATACAAGGCTTACGAGGAGATAACCGACAACACTGCCTATCTTGAATTTGCAAGCGTCCTGAATGACGACTGGGACGCGGGCTACTGGGATGATCAGTGGCAGGAAAGCTATGATGATTATAATAATGAGGATTCTTCCGGCGGAGGCTTCTTTGATTATTTCTTCGGTTCGGGCGATGACGAAGAGTATTATGAGGATGAGTATGACGGGTACAGCGGCTATGATGAAGACGGATATGAGGAATACGAAGAAGAGACGGGGGAAAATGATTCCGGTTCATCGGGCGGATTCATGGAGGGATTTTTCGGAGGCGCAAGCGACGGAAGTTCACTCGATCTCTTCCAGAGCCTTAATCCCGTCCAGTCCGGGTCTGAAGAACTGAAATATGAACAGTTCCTCGACGATGACAACATACTCAATCTGAAGATATCCTCCGGGGCCGACCTTATCAAGGATGTGAGATTCTGCCTGATATATGAGGAGGATGAAGAGAACCTGATTTATTTAGGCTGCGACAGGGATCTGAACGCGGATTACGATAAGGGAGAATTCAGCGACAATTTCAGGGGCACCTGGATCACCATAGGAGGCGAATATGTCTGCGCCGAGGTCATTGACAGCACGGATGATTATGACCTCTATATCATACCTGCGATAGTAAACGGTGAGGAGACCTTCATCCGTGCCGTGTACGAATATGAAAAGGAAGCGTTCAGTGTTTTGGGAACCTATGACGGCGCAGATGAGGAAACCAACTTAAGCGGAAGGGACATCCGTCCGTTAAAAGCCGGCGATAAGGTTGAGTTTATCTTCTATACGATGAGCCTGACGGATGAGGACGATGACGCGGATCCCGAAGAAGTTATCCTCGGAGAGATAGTCTGGAGTGACGATACAAAGATGCTGGATGAGGAAATGGGAGACGGAAGGTTTTATTACCTGTTTGAGATCGTGGACATTTTCGGAAATGAAACGGAATGCGATCCGGTTGTCATGGAAATTGAAGACGGTGAGATAACCGCGTCAGAGATCTGATAAAAAAAGTGTCAGGGGGACGGTTCTGGAAGTGTCAGGGGGACGGTTCTGGTGACAACTTTTATGACAGGGGGACGGTTCTGGTGACAACTTTTATGTCAGGGGGTCGGTTCTGACATAAAGAAAAGGGAGGCCTGAAGGCCTCCCTTTTAGTATGCATATGTTTACAGCGAGCTGTATCCGAATCCGTTGCAGATCGCATCCACTTTTGTGCCAGCCTTGCACATGGGGCAGTTTTCCGGCTCGTGGCTTGCGTAATCCGGCAGGTCGCGCAGAGAATACAGGGCGCGTATGGGCGTATTCTGTATATGATCGGAAACGGAGAAAATGGAAGAGATCCCGATGGTCTCACCGCCGTAGAATTTCACGGAACCCAAGGCACTCTGCAGAGTCGCGCCTGTCGTGGCGGCATCTATAAGTATCAGCACCTTTTTTCCCTTGATCATATGCTGCGTGTTCTCGCGGAACATCATCTGTCCGCTGACATTATACTCGGGATACGTGATATACATGGTCTGGTGTGAATTTGCGGAGATGACTCCTGCCTTTGTCAGTTTGTTTGCCATATAGGCACCCACGACCTCCATACCGTTGAGGCACAGTATAGTGTCAATGATATCGGATGCCAGATACATCTCGGCAAGTTCCTCGCCCGTTGCGCGCGCTTCACGCTGCCTTGCCTTCATATCGCTTAAGTCCATGTAGTAGTTTACATGCGAGTTCGGAGTGATGAAGTGGCCGGGGATATACCGGAGCACCACATCCTTGTTCCTTGCGTAATCTATCTTTTTGTAATCCTGCATTTAATTTACCTCCGTTTGGAAAAGATGATTATATTATACCACATATTTTGTGACAGGGGGACGGTTCTTCTGTCACCTCTGAACTTCAGAGCGAAGACTGAGTCTGCGGATTCTAAAGACCGCACATTCCAAAGATCTCGATTGTAATCCGAACTCAATTGTAATCCGAGATTCCCTACCCGCTGAAAAATGATCCCCATGGATCAAAAAAGCATCCCTGATGATAAAAAGAATGTAGAATATGTACATAGCGGACTGAATTCAGAATATGGGAATGGCAGGAATGACACTATTCCTCAATGATACCCATATCCTTGATCAGGAGATCTGATGCGTCGATCTTTTCTGCTTCCTCCTGTTCGTCCGTTCTGGTGGAGAGGCCGTCGTCAAGCTGCTTTCTGATGCTTTTTGCACGGAGAGAGCAGAGCTTTTTAAGCGTACTGTATGCTTTTTTGAAATCCTCCGGAGAATAATACGCTGTAGGGTCCTTCTCTACATAGGGAAGGATCATCTCATAGGTTTCATCGATCTTTTTTTCAAAAGCACCGGATTCAAAGCAGTCTGCAAGCAGCCTGTCCACATCTTTGTGATATAGATCCAGATATTTCTCATCCGACACGATCCATCTCCACATCGGACGTTTGTCCTCCGTCACACATATCAGAGGGGTGTCTATTCCCTGATTGACGACCCAGGTGCTGTCACTGACATGCCCGAACTGACCGTCTGAAGGAAACGCTCCGAAAGCGAGATTGTAATCCCACGGGAGCATCTTCAGTTTTCCGTCCCGTTCATAAAGATCAAAATTGTGAGACTTGGGTCCGATATAGCTGTCGTAGTTACAGACAAAATTGTGAACGGCAAAGTACCTGCTGATCTCCTCCGTATCAAGACAGTCCTCGAGGTTCTGAAGATCGCGTATGCCTTTAAGGCTTTTGATCACCTTTGACCGCCCGCCGGGATCTTTTTCAACGATCGCATCGGCGAAAATACCATCATAATTATTTATATCATCATCCGTGTAGACCAGATCCGCACCGGATGAATTTACAGGCATACCGGCCTTGTCAGCTTCCGGATCACTTTCATCTTCCGGCTTGTAAAGACTCCCTCCGGTCAGGGATTCCCTGTCCATAAACTTTTTGTCTATCTCCTCAACAGCAAGATACAGTCCCTGGTCTTCACCGTTTATCGTGATCCAGACATAGCCTGTCTGCGGCGCCGGAACATCCATTTCACGGAACAGCCAGTAGCTTAAATAGTCCTTCATATATGTGGCATCCGCAAATGAGCTTTGCAGATTGAGCTTTTTTGATCCGTGCCAGGTCTGTCCTTTTTCAAAATGTCCGAAATTTATCTTGAAGCTGTACCGCCTGTTTTCGGGATCATTTGCGGCAAGAAAAAGACTGGTCGATCCTTTGGTTGCAAATGACACATTGCTTATTTTTTCACCGTCGATCGACAGATCTGCCTTGTACTTTGTCTTATCTATGGGATGTGTCAGCAGGTCATCCCAGTCCTCTTTTGATATCGATACATCGATCCTGTGAACAGTTTTTGTATCAAAGATATCGTTTTTCGCCTTTGGCCTGACGGCACAGCCGAAAAAAAAGACCGCGGTTACCGCGATGATGATGATCAGGCAGGATACCTTCAGCGCTGTATTCTTTTTTTCATTTTTCTTTACGATCATGATTTTAACTCCGAATGTAATGTTTTTATTATAGCATAGAGCAGTTGCGTTTGACCCACTTTTACTTGTTTTTTGACCCTCATTGTTGTACTATTCATTATCATGACTAATAAGGCGGTAATAAAAGAAATAATCGAATGGGTGGGTGTGATTGTCGCGGCTCTGGCTATTTCATTTGCGGTCAATACCTTTCTTATAGTGAATGCGACGGTGCCGTCCTCATCCATGGAAAGGACGATCATGGCGCATGACAGGATCATCGGCAGCCGTCTGTCCTATCTTTTCGGAGACCCCGAGAGGGGAGATATAATCATCTTCAAAAATCCCGATAACGAGGAGATCCTATATATAAAAAGACTGATCGGAATGCCGGGAGAGACTGTTGAGATCTATGACGGAAGAGTCTTTATCGACGGCAGCCCGCTTTATGAGCCCTATCTTGAGGTAACGACCCTTGGCGAGTTCGGACCCTACAAGGTGCCCGAAGGGTCATATTTCATGATGGGCGATAACCGGAATGACTCGGCGGATTCACGCTACTGGACACATACATATCTTTCGAGAGAAGGGATCGTCGGCAAGGCACAGTTCAGATACTGGCCGAGGATCAAAAGATTGAAATAAGGAGCTGTTATTATGATCGCAAAAAGCATGCAGGGACTTGTAAACAATAATTCCGTGATAAGGCAGATGTTTGAGGAAGGCCAGAAAATGGCAGCCGAGTTCGGCCCCGAAAATGTCTACGATTTTTCGCTAGGAAATCCGAATGTGCCTGCTCCCGAAAAAGTAAGGGAGACCATAGAAAGACTGCTGAAGGAAGAAGACCCTGTGGTCCTGCACGGCTACATGAGCAATGCCGGATACCCGGATGTCCGCAAAAAGGTCGCCGATTCCCTAAACAAAAGGTTCGGCACATCATTTACAGGTGAGAACATCATGATGACCGTCGGGGCGGCGGGAGGCTTAAACTGCGCATTAAAGGCGCTGATCGATCTCGGTGACGAGGTTTTGACTTTTGCGCCCTTCTTTCTTGAATACAAAAATTACACGGCAAATTACGGCGGGATCCTGGTCCAGGCAGAGCCTGACACGGAAACCTTTCAGCCGGATTTAAAAGACTTTGAGGCAAAACTGTCGTCAAAGACGAAGGCCGTGATAATAAATAACCCCAACAATCCCACAGGCGTCATTTATTCCGAAGAGACAATAAAAAGTATCGCAAAGATCCTTGAGGAAAAGCAGAAGGAATACGGACATCCCATATTCATCATTTCCGACGAGCCGTACAGGGAACTTGTATATACGGGCGCCGAAGTACCCTATATAACAAAATATTACAGAAATACCATCGTCGGCTACTCCTTCAGCAAGACATTAAGCCTTCCGGGAGAGAGGATAGGTTATCTTGTGGTGCCTTCGGAGGTTGAAAGCTTTGATGAACTTTTCTCTGCGCTTACCATTGCAAACAGAGTGCTTGGATTCGTGAACGCTCCGTCCCTCATACAGAAGGTCGTTGCCGAGTGTCTCGAGGAAAAGGCGGATATCGCTTATTATGCGAAAAACAGGGATGTTCTCTATGATGCCCTGCAGAAATACGGATTTTCATGCATAAAACCCGAAGGAGCCTTTTATATGTTCATCAAATCTCCGGTTCCCGACGAAAAGGAATTTGTCGCAAAAGCAAAGGAATACAGGATACTGCTGGTCCCGGGCTCATCGTTTATGTGCAAAGGCTTCGTAAGGCTTGCCTACTGCGTATCCTATGAAACCTGCAAAGGAAGCCTCAAAGGCTTTGAAAGCCTTGCAAAGGATTACGGACTGATATGAGTTTTGAAGAAAACATACGGCGGGTGACTCCCTATACTCCGGGAGAGCAGCCGGTAAAAAAGGTGATAAAACTTAATACCAACGAGTGTCCATATCCGCCCTCGCCGAAGGTTTCAGACGCACTTAAGTCCATGGATACGGACGCGCTGCGTCTTTACTCCGAAGTGACATGCGGCACTTTGACGGATGCCTTGAGTTCTTATTATGGAGTGCCGAAGAACCGCATATTTGCAGGTGTCGGCTCTGATGATGTGCTCTCCATGTGTTTCCTGACCTTCTTTGCGGGAAAAGATCCGGTCCTGTTTCCCGATATCACCTATTCCTTTTACGATGTCTGGGCTTCGGTTTACCGCATTCCCTATGAAACGATCCCGCTTGATGATGATTTTAACATCCGTCCGACAGACTATCACCGCAGAAACGGCGGTGTTGTGATCGCAAATCCAAATGCGCCCACCGGTGTCATACTTTCAGGGGAACTCATCGAGGATGTGATTTCACATAATAAGGACAGCGTCGTCATCGTGGATGAGGCCTACATCGATTTCGGAGGGGAGAGCGCGCTTCCGCTCATTGACAGATATGACAATCTCATAGTTGTGCGCACCATGTCAAAATCCAGGGCTCTTGCGGGCATGCGGATAGGATACTGCTTCGGAAACGAGAAACTGATAAAGTACTTAAACGATGTGAAATATTCCGTGAATTCCTACACCATGAATACGCCGTCTCTTATCGCCGGGGCAAAGGCAATAGAAGATGATGAGTATTTTAAGGAGATCACGGGACGCATAATAAAAACGAGGGAGACATTTTCAAAGAGTTTAAGGGAACTGGGATTTACCTTCAGGGATTCCTCGGCAAACTTTGTTTTCGCAAAGCCGCCCGTGCCTTTTGAGGCTTTGGAATTATTCGAAAGATTAAGGGAACGCGATATATTCGTCAGGCATTTCAAAAAACCTGAAAGGATCTCGGAGTATCTGCGCATCACCATAGGCACTGACGAAGAGATGGGCGAACTTATCAATGCATTAAAGGAGATCATGAAATGATACACTATCTTATGATATTTTTTATCTCAATGGTGCCTCTTATCGAACTTCGGGGCGCCATACCCTATGCAGTAGGCTTTATTGAGGCAGGAGAGCCGCTGAACTTATGGGTATGCTATGTGGTGGCGATCATCGGGAACATGCTTCCCGTTCCGGTCATCTTTTTCTTTGCCAGAAAGGTGCTCGAATGGGGCAAAGACAAGCGGTTCATCGGGAAATTTTTTACCTTCTGCCTCGAAAAGGGACACAAGGGAGGAGAGAAACTTCAGGCAAAGGCCGGACGGGGACTCTTTCTGGCGCTTCTTCTTTTCGTCGGAATCCCACTGCCCGGAACCGGAGCATGGACCGGTACTCTGGCCGCATCCATCCTTGACATGAAGTTTAAGGAGAGTGTCATAGCTGTAATGCTCGGCGTTGTTCTTGCCGGCATCATCATGGGCCTTGTATCCGCGGGCCTTTTCGGAGCAATATTCTGAAAAGTTGACAGAGGAAGTTGACAGAGGGACGGTTCTGCTGTCATCTTTTGTGTCACCGGGACGGTTCTGCTGTCATCTTTTAACAACCGCTTAAGGAGATTGACGGATGAATATCGAATTGCAGATATGCGGTCTTGTCATGCTGATGATCTTTCTGGTGCTTATTGAGCGTGACAGGAAACTCAATGTAAAGAACAGACTGCTGTTCATTGCCGCCTTCGGTGTGTGCATAATATGTCTTATCTTTGACATCGCATCGATAGTCTGTATCCACATGGCTGTTTATGAAGGCTTTTCTCCCATGATCACGAGGGGAGTCTGTAAGTTTTATATAATGCTGCTGGTGATACAGGGCTACTGTGGATTCCTGTACGCATGTCTTGATATTGCGGTTCAGTTTAAGGTCAGGTGGATAAGGACTCTGGCATTTATTCTGTTCCTGATCGGCGAGATCCTTATCATCGTTTTGCCTATTGATTATTATATGGACGGCAGGATCGTTTATTCATACGGCCCTGCTGCTTTATGCACCTATGCGCTGGCGGTGTTTTTCATTGTTTTCACACTTTTCCTTTCGTTAAAGTACAGGAAGGACATCCCTCACAGAAGGCTTATTGCCCTGTTTACCTGGCAGGGATTATGGCTCATGGCTGCGATCATTCAGTTCATATCAAAAGAGACCCTGCTTGTGGGTTTTGCGGCTGCTCTTGGCATGGTAGTGCTTTATTCCCAGCTGGAAAACCCCAATGAGCATATCGACCGTACCACGGGATTGTTTACGCAGAATGCGTTATCCCTGTATCTGCAGGATAAGTACAATTATAAGAAGCCGTTTGCCTTTTACACCGCCAGGATCAAGTATCTGGTTCCCACAGCGGGACTGGAGATCAAGAAGAATGCCGTGACACGTTCGGCAAGGGCATTTCTGAAGCTTGGAAAGGAACCGGTTTTCAGAATAGGCGACGACATGTTCTGTGTGGTTTATGATACGCCGGAAAAGGCATATGAAAAGCTCATGGATATAAAAGCCCAGGCGGACGGAGTTACCGACATTCCGGTTGAGGCAAAGTTTATATATTTTCCGGACAGCAGAATGCTGTCGGGGACTGATGAGGTTTTTGACTTTATACACAGTTATGAGGATTCGAATGAAAGCATACTCACCTGCGATACAGCACTTGTGGAAAAGATGCGTCACAGAAGCGGGATATATAACCTCATTGAAAATGCACTCAGGGATGACAGGGTAGAGGTGTATTACCAGCCCATCTATAATGTGAAAGAGCGAAGATTCACTTCTGCCGAAGCGCTTGTGCGCATAAAAAATGAAGACGGGACAAAGGTATCTCCGGGTGAATTCATACCGGTGGCTGAAGAAAACGGTCAGATAATACCGCTCGGGATAAGAGTGTTCAAGAAGGTCTGCGAATTCCTGGCAACAGGGGAATTGCAGAAACTGGGAATTGAAAATATAGAAACAAATGTATCTGTTGCGCAGTTTGACCATGAGAATCCGGCCGGCTTTGTCAAGGATCATATCGAAACCTATAACATCGATCCCGAATGCATAAATCTTGAAATAACCGAGACGGCTGATAATGAGCTGAAGTACCTGCTCCTGCTTAATATGGAGAGGCTGATCAGGATGGGCGTAACCTTTTCGCTGGATGATTTCGGGACGGGACGCTCCAACCTTGACTATTTTGTAAGCATGCCTGCCAGGAACATCAAGTTCGACTTGAGTTTTACGCAGGGATATTTTACAAATGATAAAGTAAGACACATGATGAAGGGCATGGTAAACATCGCGCACGATCTTAATATGAAGATCGTATCGGAAGGTGTGGAATCCAAAGAGCAGTATGAGGCCATGGAAAGACTCGGCATCGATTACGTACAGGGATATTATTTTTCAAAGCCGATCCCCGGTTCAGAACTGATCGAATTTCTAAAGGAATGGCAGGAATAAGAATATAAGAGAGGGACGGTCATAAAACCGTCCCTCTTTTTGTATGCTAAAACTCCATCATGCCGGGATTTTCCGGGATATAAACCTTGCCGCCTGTCTGTTCGTAGACACCGTTCATGTCGATGGCGCCGTCTCCCGAATTGATCGGACCATAGACATAGAGTGTTCCGCCGTTTATCAGGATATCGCCGTTGCTGTCGACTCCGTCGCCTCCGGCGTGGATCGAAAGCGTTCCGCCGTTCAGAACGAAGCAGCCGTCAAGATTTTCAAAGGTTCCGTGGGTGCGCATCTGCCCGCCGCCGGGCATGCCGCCCGGTTTTTGCATATCATCGGGTTTTTGCATATTGTCCGGCTGTTTCATGTTTTCAGGTCCGGGCATGTTGCCGGATATGCTTTTGCGCTTTGTTTTGCCGTCCGGCGCTCCCTGGATCTGTTTGTCCTGGAAATCCGGCGCTCCCTGCATTTCTCCGTTCGCGAAATCAGGCACTCCCTGCATTTGTTTGTCCGGGAAATTCCCGCCGGCAGGAGGCGTGCTGTTCTGTGATTCGCTTGCGATCGTTTCCGCTCTTTTGTCGGATACATTTACTCCGTCGTCATCCGAGGTGATATCGATCTTACCGCCGTTCTGGATGATGTTGAGACTCTGGATGCCCTCACTGCTTTTTTTCACCGTGAGTTCCCCGTCATTCATCACAAAGACATATATGGATTTCACGCCTTTTCCTTCTTCTGACGAAAGAGTGATATTCCCGCCGTCGATCACGACATAACCCTTTTCGGGATCGTCGTCCTTTGAAGACTTGATACAGTCGTCCTTTGAATCCACAGTGATATTCCCGCCGGCGATCTGCACGGAATCCTTTCCGACGATACCGTCATCCTCAGCCTTGACTGAAATGCTGCCGTTTGCGATACCGATATCATCCTTTGAAGTGATGCCGTCCTTTGCGGCGGTGATCTTTAAGGAGCCCTTGCCGTTAAAATAGATATCGGTTTCCGAATCGATCGCGGCTGTCTTGCTGCTTTCACAGACAAGGCTGTTTTCAGTTCCTTTTTTCAATGTAATAAAAACATTCTTTGCATTTTTTACGCTAATGCAGGCATCGTCCTTTGAGGTGATATTTACGCCGTCAAGGATCAGACGGATGTTCTCATCGTTTTTATTATCTATCACGACCGTACCGTCAGAGAGAGTGCCGCTTAAGATATAGGTGCCTTTACCGCTTATGGTGAGGGTGCTGCCGTCGGACTTTGCTCCCGTGCCGTCGATTTGGATCGATGTTTTGTTAAATGTGATCTCTGCGGTCACATCTTTTTCATCGAAATCATCCTCATAGGCTTTTTTGGGAAGATCTGCCGACAGATCCACATTTACGCCTTCGGTCGTTGATGCGCCGGTGCCGCTGTTTCCGGTAAATTCCACAAGATCTTCCGATCCGGCATCTCTTGCGTCCTGGCCTGCCCGGGAGGCTGTTTCGTGCCCGGTTTTTGCGCTGCCGTCACTGCCGGAGGCTTTTTTTGAATGTTTTGCCGCAAAGCCGGTCATTAGGGCAGCTGTTACAAGCGACGCTGCCACTATGAATATAAATGTCTTTCTCATTTTCATTGCTGTACCATCCTTTCATCAAAGTGATTCTGTTCCTTCCGATACTTTTCCGCAGATTATGCTTAAATTTCCGTTTCTTGTGCGAAGTTCATCTATAAATTCCTTTTCCTTTCCGGGATCCGTCAGTGTGATCCGGTAGGAGAGGTCGTACATGCTGCCCATATTTGTTGTCTTTACCTTCATAAGTTCATTTTTCCTGGTGTATTTTTCAAACAGATCATCAAATACTCCTGTATAATCAAGGCTTTCCGGAATCGTGATCTTTAAGTCTTTTTCGGAAAGGCCTGAATTTCCGAATCCCTTTGTTTCAAGCAGGAGGAGTACGAGACAGGCGATCAGGGTAAATCCGGCCGCAAATCCTATGTAACCCGTGCCTGTTGCGACTCCCACCGCCATGGCAAGAAAGATACCCATGATCTCCCGTGAGGTTCCCGGCATCGACCTGAATCTCACCAGGGAAAAAGCTCCCATGACGCCGACCGCCGTGCCAAGATTTCCGTTGACCATCATGATCACGGCTTCGACTATCATCGGCATCAATACCAGGGTGATGAGATAGGACTTTGATGAATTTGTATTTTTCATAAAGACCAGCGCGATCACAAGCCCCAGAATGAGAGATGCCGCCGTGCATATGAGAGCTGTCTCGACAGAAAGAGAACTGCTCTCCGAAATTATTGAATCAAACATACGCTTTCCTCCTTAAAGATTATATTTGTAAGAGTTGTCAGAGGGACGGTTCTGTTGTCAACTTTTATGTCAGAAGAACCGTCCCGGTGACACACCGGTGACAACTTTTGACAACTTTAAATCGCCACCGGCTGTGCGGGCATTTCGTACGGGATCTCACACCGGCAGCCCGTATTGCAGACATTCATGTAGGAAGCGGGCGGAATATTCTGGTAGGTCTGCCGGTATATCGATCCGTATTTAGAAAAAGACACTGGATATATCTTCAGTTCATCAAGTATAGAGGACAGCCACAGCGGATAAGCGCCTGCAGCCTTGATCTCAAGGAGTACATTTTTGCCGCCGTCGTAGAGTATGCCTTTGTCGCCGCGGCGAAGATCACATCCAAGCTGTCTGAAACGAAGATTTCTGTCAAAGGTAAGACGAAGGTCGGGATCTTCCCTTGAGTATGTTGCGATCCTGTCATAGCCTATGAAGAATTTCGGCTCCGGCCTGTAGAGTTTCAGGAAGTAATCGATCTCGCGGCATATCTGCGAATTTTGTATGGATTCCGGTCTAAAGTTCTTTTTCCAGCCGGTTGTCAGATAATCAAAGGCTTCTCTGTAGGGCAGCTCAACCCTCCTTTTGTAAACGATCCCGTCGTATTTCTTTTTGATCTCAATGAAAGCCGGTGAGTCGTCTGTCGGTATACCGTAGGTGCGAAGTCTCAGTTTTTCCTTGTACACAGGCTTTTCCATCGAGCGTCTGACCAGTTCATAAGTATCATTGTCAAAATATATGTTAAGGATCTTTGAGTCTCCGTACCTGTCCGTTTCTATGAGATCTGCGGTTTCCTTCCGGAATCTTTCACAGGTTTCACCGTCCATCAGGTACTTTGTTTCTATCCTTTCAAAGATATCATTGCCTTTCATGACTGTTCCCTCCGTTCTATGCCCCTATCTTATCTTCCAATTGAGTTCAAAAAATGTTCTGATTGTGAAAATAGTGTGTCCTTGAAGAGGCAGGTAAACTGTGATATCGTATCAGAGTTGAGATTAAGGATTCCAAAAAAGGAGAACATTATCATGCAGGAATTTAAACCGGTTAAAGAAGGAAAGGTAAGAGAAGTTTATGATACGGGAGATAACCTGGTCATAGTTGCAACGGACAGGATATCGGCCTTTGATCATATATTGAAGAACAGTATCACTGACAAGGGAGCGATACTTACGCAGATGTCAGCATTCTGGTTTACGCTTACAAAGAATATCGTTTCTGACCATATGATCTCAGTGGATGTGAACGATATGCCGGAATTTTTCAGAAACGACAGATTCCGCGGCAGGAGCATGCTGTGCAAAAAGCTCACCATGCTTCCAATAGAGTGTATAGTCCGCGGCTACATCACAGGTTCCGGCTGGGCCTCCTATCAGAAGACCGGCGAGGTCTGCGGTATAAAACTGCCCGAGGGATTAAAAGAATCGGACAGGCTTCCCGAACCTATATATACACCAAGTACGAAGGCAGAACTTGGCGAGCATGATGAGAACATTTCCTTTGAAAAAAGCATCGAAGTCCTTGAAAAGGATTTCCCGGGAAAGGGAGAAGAGTATGCTTCAAAAATAAAGGAGTGTACGCTGGCTCTCTATAAAAAATGTGCCGAATACGCTCTTTCAAAGGGCATAATAATAGCGGATACGAAATTTGAATTCGGTCTTAACGAGAACGGTGAGGTGATACTTGCCGATGAGATGCTGACTCCCGACAGCTCCAGGTTCTGGCCCTTGGACGGGTATGAGAGCGGAAAGAGCCAACCGTCCTATGACAAGCAGTATGTAAGGGATTACTTAAAGGCAAATCCTGACTGTGACTACAATCTTCCCGGCGATGTCATAGAAAAGACTGTTGAGAAGTACGAGGAAGCATTTTTGAAGCTTACGGGAAAGGAATTTAAGGCAATCTGAGGAGGAATAAGATTATGGAAAGAACAGCAAAATTCTTAAAAGAAGCCGGCACTTATTATCTGGCAACGGTTGACAAGGATCAGCCCAGAGTCAGACCGTTCGGAACAGTGAACATATTTGAAGGAAAACTGTATATTCAGACCGGAAAGGCGAAGGATGTGTCAAAGCAGATCCACGCCAATCCGAAGGTAGAGATATCCGCATTTAAGGATGGCCGGTGGATCAGGCTTTCGGGCGAACTTGTGGAGGATGACAGGAGAGAGGCCAGGGCGTCGATGCTTGATGCTTACCCGGATCTTCGCCGTATGTATTCAGAGGACGACGGCAACACAGAGGTCTTTTATTTCAAAAATGCCACGGCCGCATTCTGCTCATTTACGGCAGAACCCGAGATAGTGAAATTTTAAAAAGGTGTCAGGGGGACGGTTCTGGTGACACAAAAGGTGACAGAAGAACCGTCCCTCTGACACAAAAGGTGACAGAAGAACCGTCCCTCTGACAACTCTGACAACCATAAGAGGAACTGACAAAATGGATAACAATGAAAAACCTGTTATTGAACTGAAGAACATCTCAAAGGAGTTTAAGGTGTTAAACCGCCATGAGGGCTTAAAGGGCAGCATCAGAGATCTTTTTTCGAGGGATTACAGAACGGTAAAAGCCGTCGACGATGTGAGCATGACGGTAAACCAGGGCGAGATAGTAGGGTACCTGGGACCCAACGGCGCGGGAAAATCCACGACCATCAAGATGATGACGGGGGTTTTGGAGCCCACTTCCGGCCAGATCCTTGTGCGCGGCAATGTGCCGTATCTTCACAGGTCCGAAAATGCCCAGAACATAGGCGTTGTATTCGGACAGAGATCGCAGCTTTGGTGGGCGCTGCCTCTTATCGAATCTTTCAGGATATTAAAGGACATATACGGTATCAGCGATCAGGCATACAAGGATATACAGGATCTGTACCGTTCGCTGGTAGACATAGAAGACCTGCTGCACAAGCCGGTCCGGCAGATGTCGCTCGGTCAGAGGACCTTAAGCGATATCCTGGCCGCTTTTCTTCATGATCCGGCGATCGTATTTCTTGACGAGCCCACCATCGGCCTTGATGTGTCTATGAAGGCAAAGATCAGGGAACTCATCTGTGAACTCAATAATAAAAGAAATACGACAGTCATACTCACGACCCATGATATGGGGGATGTTGACGCGCTGTGCAGGAGGATAGTGATCATCGACAGGGGAAAGAAACTCTACGACAACGATATAGAGCACCTTAAAGGGTTCTTCGGCTCCTACAGGACATTAAAGGTCCGTATGGACGGCGACCTCAAAAAGAAGGCCCTGAAGGTCCAAAATGAATTTCCTTCGCTTTCCGTTACCGGAGACGATGAATGGATATCGGTCCTTGTGGACGAGTCAAGGGACCGGGTGGTGGATGTGCTTGAAAAGCTGCAGCAGAGCCATAATATAAAAGACATGCAGCTTGAAGAGATATCCACGGAAGAAGTCATAAAGAAAATATATGAAGGCGCTGCCAGTCCTTCATCAGACAGTGAGGGCGCGTGAAATGAAAAAATATCTCACCCTCACCCGTGCCGGTATAATAGAAGCGCTGCAGTTCCGGCTCTCCTTCGTGGTTATCGTGGTCGGAAATCTTTTGTATCTTACCGTGATCTATTTTCTTTGGAAGGCCATATACGCATCGGCAGGAGCCGACAGGGTAAACGGCATGACCTTTACGGATACTCTGATCTATCTGGTGCTTGCCACAGCCCTTTTTAATTTCATGGAGATGTATACCGTATGGGAGATCGGACGGAGCATCCAGTCCGGAAAGATCGTGCTCGATATCATTAAGCCGATGCCCTACAGGCGGTATCTTTTCTGGTCCTTTACGGGCTCGTTTGTGACGCAGTTTTTCCTGACATTTCTGCCGACCTTCATCGTGGTCTGCATTCTGACACACGGCACCATCAGGTTCGGCGTGAACATACCGCTTTTCATACTGTCGGTCACTATGGGCATAATAATAAACTACAGCATAGATTTCATCGTGGGGACCATCTGTCTTTACACAGAGTCCATCTGGGGCATCAATATAATGAAGCAGGTTATCGTGCTGCTGTTTTCGGGAGCCGTGATACCTGTGGCCTTTTTCCCGGAGACATTTAAAAAGGTCACCTTCTGTCTTCCCTTCAGAGCGATCTATGATGCACCGCTGTCGATACTTCTTTCGCAGGGGACTTCGTATCCCGATCTGCTGCATATGTTTTTTGTGCAGCTTATCTGGTGCGTGGTCATGACAGCCGTAAGCGTGCTTTTCTGGAATGTATCACTACGGCAGATCACGGTGAACGGAGGCTGATATGGATAATAAAAGAGGTCTGTTTTTTTACTTAAAGTTATACGGAAAGATAGTCGTGCAGGACATAAAGAGCAAGATGAGCTACCGCGCAGACTTTATCATATCGACCATTGGTATGGTCGCTACGAATATTTCCGGTTTTATCGGATTTTACATTCTTTTCAGGAATTTCCCGTCAATCAACGGCTGGACCTATGATGAAATGCTGTTTCTGTACGGCTTTTCGCTTGTCTCGATCACACCGGTACAGTGTCTTTTTGACAACAACTGGAGCCTGAGGATAAACGTCTATACGGGGGACTTCATCAAATATTGCTTCAGGCCGGTCAATCTTTTCTTTTATTACCAGTCGGAAATTTTTGACATAAAGGGCCTGGGACAGCTTGCCTTCGGGATCGGCACCATAATATATGCGTGGAGCAGGATCGGACTGCCGGTCACTTTCCTTGCGATATTGAAGCTTATCATTTTTCTGTCGACAGCGTCACTTGTGATGATAGCGCTGCAGAATGCCGCCGCGGCCACCTGCTTCTGGATCCAGAATTCGTTTTATGTACTTGACCTGGTTAACCGCTTCAGGGATTATGCCAAATATCCCATCACGATATTTTCACCGGTATTCAGGTTTATATTCACATTCCTGTTTCCGATCGCATTCATAGCTTATTATCCAAGCCTCGTGATCCTGCGTCCAAACGAGATCCCGCTTCTCACCTGGCTTTCACCCTTTATCGGAGCAGCATTTTTCTATGTCAGCTACCGCATCTGGATGTACGGGGCGATGCGCTACAACGGAACGGGATCTTAAAGTTGTCAGAGGAACGGTCCTTCTCTCATCTTTTTTTTCCCTTGCGGAACAAACTGATTTTCAACACGACCCACGCTCCGCCGCCTGTCGAGCTAAATACCGGCTTCGACTAAGTCTGTTCGGTAGTCCGGCGATGCCTCTCTCCCGACGGACTAAGTCTTAAGCAGGTATTTATCTCTTGCTGCTTCGCTGATGGGTCGTTTTTGAATAATCAGTTCGCTCCGCTTGAAAACAGAATTGACAGAAGGACTGAACTGAGGTCTGTCAAGTAGACAGGCAAAATAAATAAAAAAATAACCCCAAAAGAAAAGGTGGTCACATAATCAGTGATCACCTTTTTTATTATATCGATGGTTTTAGCCATCATATTTATCCTTGCTCTGCTTG
>JAILOK010000082.1 GCA_024690825.1 Lachnospiraceae bacterium
ATCTGCATCGTTTCCTTATCCATAGGCATCCTCCCTTCCAAAATAAAAAGGATAATCAAAGTTTTGTAGGGTTTCCCAAAGTTTTTTAGGGTTAGTCCGTAGGGTCGGCGGAGAAATAATCCCAAGTTTTGTAGGGTCTATCAGTAGGGTCTGGTTTTAGGGGCTGTCAGTAGGGGCAGTCGTTAGGGGCTGAGAAATAGTGTCAGAGAGATGATCAGGGCTCGGTTTACACCGGACCCTGATCCATGGAATCTATATCCGCACGGACCCGGCAGGGAACATCAAAGCGGACAAGGCAAAATCGACAGAAAAGATCGACGGAGCGATCGCAACGATCATGGGACTTGATCGGGCGATCCGGTGCGGAAACATGGATACGGAAAGCGTCTATGATTCGCGCGGGCTCCTGGTTTTCTAATTGTTCTGGCCGAGTGGGCTGTGCTATAATGGATGCACATTGGTCCATTTTGAAAGGAGCCCGTCATGTTGTTTATGAAGCCGGAACATAAAAAGATGAAACAGATCTATGGCGATGATTATGATCTTTTGCTTCAACTGACGAAATTGTTATATACTTCGGCAATAGGTACGGCCTCTATTCATCCGGGTCTTTGCGAGAAGATGAATTATATTTTGCTCAATCAAATAAAGCAAAACTTTGGCGAGGAGATTCTAGATAAGGTCATACATTTAAGGGAGCATATCGATCATCCTGCGCTGTTAAAGGAGTTCAAGAATCACTATGCACCTGATAAGAAGTTTCAGTTATGGGGTTTGAATACATGTACGGTCAAGATGTATAATCGCTCGCCGGAACTTCATTTAGAGTGTAATAAATGTAGAACCCTGAATGCATACACAGCAACAAAATGCATAAACTGTAATAGCGAGTTCTATACTCCAACATATAAAAGGAGTACTCGTCCGCCATTCGATGAAAAGAAATGAAAACTATGGACATCGGATATAGAGATTATTATGCAGAAATCGAGGATGTGGAGAGAGCAATGTACAAGGCCGCTCTCGAAGGAAGGATCGTGACGGTCACGTGCCACGATGGCAAAAGGATTGCAGGAAAGGCAAGTGACTTTGTTGCCGGGAATAATGAGGAAGATGGCTATGCCAGATTCAGTATTGACGGCACGCGCCTTGTATAGGGGCTTCCTGCAAGACAGGAAATGACTCATATCGGGAAAACATGATTTGCGGTCATGCTTTTCCGGCGGCTTGCATGACTCATATTTGGAAAAGCCGAATTGCGGTCATACAAAATGAGAGCACATGAGTCGCCTTTGGTACCTGTGCGCTATGATACAATGATTTGGATCTGTGGATTCGGGAGTAGAACCAGGATGACTGATCGGGAAAAGTATGATCAAAGCGATATCAGAGCATGCCTTCGCATGGCACTTAACGCAGCAGGCGTTGATCTTGGCGAATACAAGTGTATTGGCATTGAAAGGCATGTCTCTGATAATACCCGTTTTGGTGAATGGGAAGATTGGGAAGAAAGCTGGATCGAATACTCATTCCGCAAAGAAAAAAACGTTGACGGATCTGCCGAAATCCCTGATTTTACCGTCACGGAGTATTATGGATATGATGAGGACCCGAATTTCGAGGGTGATGGGGACAGTGTCATCGCCGACCCCTCTTATGCGCTTCAGGATGATCATCCGGAAGAATTCGAGCGTGTTCGCCTGATGTGCGAGCGTATTGAAAAAGAGTATAAAAGGATATCTAAAGAACGGATGCAGGATTGATCCGGCGGCAGGAACGGAGAGGAGGGATACGATGATCATTCGGAACATCGAGGTCACAACGGATGAAAAACTCGGAGAGAGTGCACTCGTTTTTCTGTATATTCAGGAGTATTCACCGAACATTGCGATAGAAAAACGCCCGCTGGTACTCATCTGTCCGGGCGGCGGATATGAGTATACCAGTGACCGCGAGGCAGAGCCCATCGCACTGGCATTTATGGCGCAGGGTTATCACGCCGCCGTACTCCGCTATGACTGTGCGAGTTATGACGGCAGTCAGGACCCCGACACGCAGGTATCGTATGAAGTGGAGCCCGCTGCGCGGATCGGTGTCGCAAGAGCGGTGGCTCTGATCCGCCAGAATGCGGATATCTGGCATGTGGACACAGACAGGATCGTTCTTTGGGGAGCCTCGGCGGGCGGACATCTCGCAGCGCATTATGCCTGCACCTGGCACGATGAGATGCCGGAGCTGACCGGACTTCCGGCGGAAAGCCTGAGGATCGGTGGTCTGATGCTGGCCTATCCGGTCATTACCTCTGGGGAAAAGGCGCACCGGGGATCCTTTGACAATCTGCTGCGGGAGAAAAAGGACGATCCGGAAGAACTGCGGCGTGTGTCGCTGGAATACCGCGTCAATGCGCATGTTCCGCCGACTTTTCTTTGGCATACCTGGACCGACGGGTGTGTCCCGGTAGAGAATTCCCTGCTGTTCGTGCAGGCGCTGAAGGAACACGATATCAGCACGGAGCTCCACATCTTCCCACGGGGAGGACACGGCCTGTCTCTGGCGGATGAGCGGACGCTCAGCCCGGGGGGATCGGAAAACGAACCCTGCTGCCAGATATGGATCGACTTGGCGTGCAGGTGGCTTGCGAATCTCTGACTGCACGCATCCCTGTTAACCTGGAAACAATACAGGGGCAGATGAATGCATCACAATTCTTGAAAAGTGGGCAGACTGAAATATATGGGGAGATTGATAAGGGGAGAATTTATGAGAAAACGTATTTCACTGGCGCTTGTCACGGCACTATGCACCATGAGCCTGGCTGCGTGCGGACAGGATGTTTCCTCGAATACTGCGGTGGATACAGCACCGGCCACTGCCACTGAAGATACAGTTCTGGAAAGCAGTACATTATCGAATGTCATTTCTGCCGAGCCAACAAATCCCAATGATGCAGCGGAAGAACAGCAGGCAGAAAATGAAAAGGTTGCAGCGGGATTGATTGTTCAGGAAACTGCGGACGGATCGGTTGCTGTTATTCTTTGCGATGAAAAACTGGATTCGATTAAAGATGGAGAAAGTGTGTTATGGCTCAGACTTTATTATGATGACAATAGAGACGGCGGGTATGAGATTTCATCAAGCGGCAGTAATTGGTCTATGAACCGTATCGGCGAAAATGGTATTGCTGCTGAAGGCACTGAATTTGATAAGTCAGGAAATCAGTGGAAATTTGTGGTGGCAGGAGATTTCGTCACCGATCTTGAAGCCTGTACATATTATGAGGCAATTTTCAAGGACTGGAACAATGATGATAATACGAAAATGTTTGCAGACGGAAACTTTGCTGTAGAGAAGTGTGAACAGATCGTCGTGGCTGACAATAATGATGAACAGAGTGAAGACACGGAAACCATTGATCAACCTGAGTCGACGGGTTATTGGTTTCTGGATACAAAACTCTTAGATTTAGATGGCGGCTGGATTAAACTGTACGATTTGGATGGATCAGGAATGCCAACGAAACTCAGTTATTCCAAGTATGGGTATGATTATGATTTTTCGTTGAAAAATGTGAGCATCTCCGTTACGAATGG
>JAILOK010000037.1 GCA_024690825.1 Lachnospiraceae bacterium
ATTAATATGGTATATCTCATCCTCTTTGGTATTTCTCATAAGGTTGCTGATATCGGCCATGGAATATACCCTTTCACGGTCTTCGGGTACAACATATTTTTCTATATAGTTACCGAGGATGGTTTCGTATGCGCCCTCATAGTCCCTGTTCATAATATTTGAAACTTCGGATTTCATATTGCTGCGGATCAGTTTTCCGTGATGCAGGGCAGCATCCACCAGCCAGACAGCTTCATATTCACATGATAATCCGGCAAGCAATGTCATCTGAGTCTCATACTGGTTTTTGCGGGCAAGTTTCTCACGTATCTGGTCATCAAAATGTTCAAAACCGTATACAAGTTTTCTTCCGTTATCAAAGGGTATTATCTTGAGCCTGTAATATACTAATTTCCCCTCCCTTATCGTGCGGTACGTATGATAAAGAGGGTTATTCTCCTCAAGCGCCTTTATTACATAATCAAAATCACCGAACTTAAGTACCCCTTCCATATCATCCCGGTATACAAGCGCATTAACATAGACATCCATAACATGACGAAGATGGGGATCTCTGCGGCATTCTTCTTCAAGCGGTTTTCCGTGCTTGTTGAGCCGGACGTATTCAACCGTAAGATCATCGGTATTTACATACAGTACGGAAGTATAGCTTCTGGCGATCGCATCATCAATCTCCGCATTTAACCTGTCACGCTCGGCAATCTCCTTCTCTTCATCCTTGAACAAAAAACGTCTTGACCTGTCCGATATCTCATCATACCGGATTATGCTGTATCTTCTTCCGTCTTTTGTGTACTCGTGCTCGCCTATCCCATGGATGGTTATAAGCTTTCTGTTTTTCCCGACATATTCATGAAATACAACATTGTAATGTGCATCATTTCGTGAAAAATTACGCACTGCACTGAGCATTTCTTCCTTCTCGACTATATTGGCAAAAGGATCGTCGCTGTTGAGTCTCGTCAACATTTCGTCAGCAGTGGATTCATACATTTTACATGCACCCTCTGAGACGAGATATGCACGGAATCTTCCACCTTCTTCATAAAAAATGCCAAGTGGTATTGAGCTGTGTTCATATAGTACGTGAATGTCAGGTGAAAAGAGGGGCTCCATATTATTCTCCTTTTCTTTGCTTGTCTATGTACAGGTTCTTGTCCGCACGCTTCAGACACTCATTTGCATCATCGTCACTACCCCTTATCAAGTCATAACCTATACTTACATTCAGATCATATGGCAATTGATTTTCCGTTTTCTTTTGAATCATCCCGAACGCCATTACAATCACGGGAATGCTTCCAATAGCAAGGAATCGCCGCTTATCCATCTTGGATACTGATTTTAATGCATATCTGACAGACAGACCAAAGCCGGCCCAAAGATAGAGTGAAGGAACCGCGATCATTAACGGAAAGTACAGATTGTTAAGTTCGTTTTGTTCGTTGACCCAGAATAAAGGTTTTTTCACATAAGCGATTGAAATTGCAAGCGTGGAAATAATTACAGGGAGAAAGATAAGCCGTCTTATCCTTGCATCTTTACGGAATGGCATTTTTTCGGAAGCGGCTATGAACATAAATAACCCGTATGCCATCAGACCCAGAAGAATATAGTTTGACAGGTTAACAAGCACAACGTAAGAACGTTTTACCGTAAACTCTCCGCTGAGCATTGCTGCCCAGAAAGCATCGGAAATAAAATACAGCATAAACGCAACAATAGCCCGTCTAAACCATACCTGTTTTTCCTGCTTTGTGTTGTACATCCTGTCGGCTACCAGAATCGTTGACAGTATTATCACACAGATCAGGCTTGCTTCAGTATAGAATACAAAATAATCAAATCCCATAATCACTCCATAAGATGATGGTCATATTATATCATACGCTAAAGGTTGTCAAAAGGGACGGTCATGGGGAATACTCGTTTAATAAAGATCTGGGAATTGAAGAAATGATTATTTCAAAACTGAATCTATCCGACAATGATACAAAAGAAAAGATCTTTCAGATCATAAGTATTCTATAGTTTGGATATACAAATAGGAGCCCTGACCGGCTCCTATAAGCGTTCACGGCGCGATTCGAACGCGCGACCTTCCGCTTAGGAGGCGGACGCTCTATCCAGCTGAGCTACGCAAACAACATAACGATTATACCACAGATCTGATAGATATGCACCTTTTTTTCAGACTCTTATCTCTCCCTGGAGCCAGATATTTCCCTTGAACCTTCTTCCGATCTCCGGTTCGCCGAGAAGATCTTTCTCATTTATGCAGACAGTCAGTGGAAGCCCGTTGCAGTTAAGATTAAAAGCATAAACCTTTTCCGATGAAAGGGAATTAACCTCCAGCCTGAAATCTGCGATCTCCGCAAGTATCGAATAATGATCGCACTCCACACCGTTAGGCATAAAGAATGAATCAACAAGTGAGAACACGTCATCCTTCAGAAGTCTTTTCGACACCGCGCTGTATGTGTCTATATCCTCGAGCGTTAACTGCTCTATAGCCTCCTCATCCCCGTTCTTGGCAGCGATGATCCTCTTGCTCCTGTCCGCAGATGCCTTCTGCAGGAGTTCCTTCTGCTTGGGATCCTTCTTTATCGGAAGCATAATGGTTCCGCCAAGTGACAGAGCCGACAGATATGTTGAAGCCTTGATGCGCCCGTCATCGATTTCGTTCATCTGCTTCATCACGCTCATGCCGTTCTGTACATAATAGATGAGAGTGGCGCCGAGCCTGTAGTCTTCACACATCCCGGCAAAGGATTCCTTGTCGGCATGCCTCTCGATGCTTATCTCCTCCGATGTCGATACCTCATCTCCCTGTACAAAAGGATAGTAAAAATCAAGAGTAAGATTATTCGTTTCATCATACTCGCCGCGCAGCGTGATTCCACAGGTATTGCAGTAATTCTTGGAATACTCTACCAGGATGCTATCCCTTCCGGTCTCTATGAACTCCTTTCGGTTGGGATTGATGATAACGTCATTTAACAGGTCCCGTACCTGCTTTTTATTTTCAATATTGGAAAATCCAACAGCACGCAAAAACTGATGCATCAGCTCTCCTTGACATATTCGATCGCGATCTCTTCCTGTTCGAGAAGGTCGATTATATGTTCTTCCTCATATTCGTTTCCGTTTTTATCTTTGATCAGCCTGATCTTCGGCTTGTCAGTATAATGTTCATTCTGTTCGATAACGACTGCCTCATCGCCCCTGTTCGTTATGACCGTCGTCCCCACCGGATATGCGGCGATGAATTCAAGGAAGAAGTCAACGATCCTTCCATCAAACAGTTTATCTCTACCGTTCCTGATATATTCAATGGCCTGTCTGACGTTTCCCCTCTTGACGCCTATCCCGCACAGTATATCATCAAAAGCATCCGCTACGGCTACGATCCTGACGTTCATCGGCATAACGACCCGCTTAAAAGGGAAACCGCTCCTGTCCAGTCTTTCATGATGGAACAGGATGATCTTTTTGGATTCATTGCTCATCCAGGTTTCCTTCTCGACCGATGAAAAACCGTAAAGAGTATGTTTCCTATATTCGAAAAGTGATTCCGGATCGTATTCCGAATCGACATCAACATTCTGATAAGGTACTGACAGATATCTGAGACCCATATCGTGAAGCAGGCTTCCAACCCCGATATCATATACCTCCCACCGTGAAAGGTTCATTTTAAGTGCGGTGAGTATTGACAGTGAAGCTACCATGACACTGTGGTCGTAAAGGTCTCCGTTTCTCTCTCGTATATCATATACGGTATCGACAACCTCTTCCCTCGAGAACATATCATCCACGATCTCATTGGCCGTTTCGGATATCTCTTCAATGCCGCTGTCATATGTTACGTATTTTTCCATAACATCATGTATCTTCTTTGAGCAGTCGGCTTTAAGGTTTTCTTTTATGATCATTTTCTCTTTGGGAGACAGAGCCGTCGGCTCAAAGATGAAGACTTCTTTAACTCCCGCAGTAACAAGAGCCTCTATATGTTTCATATACAGGCATGTTCCTTCATAAAACAGTGTTTGGTTGTCAGAAAGCCTTACAGGCCGGGCAAGATATTCTCCGCCTGTAAGCTCGCTCACGGGTATGCTTTTCGTCATTTTATCAGTTATCATATACGTATGGCTCTGCTGAAAGTGCCAGCGTAAGTGCTTTCTTTTCTTCTTCTCCAAGAGATATCGCGCATTCTCCGTTGACTATCTCTTTGGTATATACATAACAGCCTTCGCTTGAATGTATCGAATTGACAATAAATCCTGTTTCATTATCATTAAGGAGCGCAACTGAAAATGAGAGCTTTCCGCCCATCTCCTTAAACGCATCATACTTGACTATCCCGACTCTCTGATAACATTCATGAAGATTTTCTACGATCTTCTTGATATCCTTCCTATTTTTTTCCGTTGAAGATTTGAGCGTCCCTATATCGTTGAACAGGGCACCAATCTCTTCTTCAAGGCTCTCGGCTTTCCTGCCCTTCATAAACATCTGATAGCTGACGTTTAGCTGATTGTATCTGATAAGCAGAAAAACCAACAGTACCAGCAAAATGATAACGAGCACAAACAGTATTATGATCAGCACTCCCGGATCAGATATTCCGATACTTCCAAGTATTCCGTTATTCATTGCTCATCCTTTCTTTTGCTTGCTATCTGCCTTCACCGAAAATCATTCCTATTATACTTTACCATATTGCCGGAATTATTCCTATCCAAGAAGAAGATCCATGATCTTCTGGAGATCGTCCTGGTTATAAAATTCAATGGTAAGCTTTCCTGCTCCGTCACCTTTGGCGCTGATTGTGACTTTTGTTCCGATGCTGGTCTTTAATCTCTCCGCTATATCATTATAGAGGGCTTCCTGCTTTTCATTCTTCTTCTTTATGATCTTCGGCTTATTCCTGTCCTTGACGATCTTCTCGATATCTCTGACAGAGAGCTTCTCATCCATAACACGCTGTGCCAGTTCATACTGCTCATCAGGATCTTCGATTGCCAGTATCGCCCTTGCGTGCCCGGCGGTGATCATCTCATCGATTATCATATCCTGAACACTGTCTGCCAGTTTTAACAGTCTCATCGAATTGGTTATCGCTGTCCTGCTCTTGGATATCCTTTCCGCCAGGGCATCCTGTGTCAGTTTATAATCTTCTATGAGACTCTTATATGCTTTAGCCTTTTCAATCTCATTTAGGTCTTCTCTCTGTATATTCTCTATAAGAGATATTTCCCTGATGTCCCTGTCGGACAGATCGCGGATTATGACCGGAACTTCTTTCAGGCCGGCCATCTTTGCGGCTCTCCATCTTCTTTCGCCCGCAACTATCTCATAATAATCTCCGCGGTTGACTACCAGGATCGGGAAGATCACCCCATGCTGCTTTATGGATTCTGACAACTCCTGAAGAGCATCTTCATCAAATTTCTTACGGGGCTGTTCCCTGTTCGGCTCAACCTTTGTTATCTTTACAAAACGGTCCGGATTAGCAGGTTTGGTACTCCCGTCAGAAGGTTTATCATTTACAACAACTCCCTTTGGGATGAGAGAGTCCAGTCCTTTTCCAAGTCCTCTTTTTGATGCCATAGCTATCTCCTTTGATTCGTCAGCCTTTGTTCTTTTTTATCAGTTCTTTTGCCAGGTCCATATAGCTTTTTGCTCCGATGGACCTTGCGTCATATTCCGTGATCGGCAGTCCGTGGCTGGGGGCTTCTGCCAGTCTGATGTTTCTGGGAATGACCGTCTCAAAGACATATTGTGCCAGATTTTCTCTGACATTGTTTACAACCTGCTGAGACAGATTGGTCCTTGTATCAAACATGGTGAAAACTACGCCTTCAATATTGAGCGTAGGATTCAACCTTTCCCTGACCAGATTGATCGTATATATGAGCTGGCTGATCCCTTCAAGTGCATAGTACTCACACTGTATCGGGACAAGTACAGTTGATGATGCAACCATCGCGTTGACCGTCAGCGTATTAAGAGAAGGGGGACAGTCAATGAGTATATAGTCGAATTCTTTAACGACCCAGTCGATCTCTTCCTTCAGGATGAATTCCTTCTTGTCCTTTCCGATCAGTTCAATGTCAGCTCCGGCAAGATTGACATTTGACGGTATCAGTGAAAGATTCTTGCGGATATCTTTTTTTATACAGTCATTTACAGAACAGTCGCCAAGCATCAGTTCATATACCGTATTTTCTTCACTTAATTTATCTATCCCAAATCCGCTCGTGGCGTTCCCCTGAGGATCGCAGTCTATGAGCAGGACCTTCTTACCCTGCTTTGCAAGTGCGGCAGATAGATTGATGGCAGTGGTTGTCTTCCCGACACCGCCTTTTTGATTTGCTATGGATATTACTTTTCCCATGATCTGCTCCTGATATGTTTTATTGTTCGATTATCTCACAGACATTTCTGTTTTTCAATTAAGACATTTGACCATTTTTGATTTGATTTTTGTATAAAATTTTTTAAAGAATAGCATTTGTATCCCCTGTTGATCTGTATGGATCTTTATTTCTGCATCTATTGCCGCATGTCCTGTATGTTTCACGTGATCTGTTCAAGATATGGTCATCAAATGTTTCACGTGAAACATTATATTGTGGTTAACAATAATTTTTCAAAAATGTTTCACGTGAAACAGTATTACTTACCGTAAGCACGGATGAGCTCTCTCAGATCTGTAACAATGTTCTTGATCTCCAGCTTTGCCCTGATCCCGTCGTTGCTGATGATCTTCTCACAGAACTCAACCTTATGACAAACCCTCTCAACTTCATCCACGGGAACGCCGGAAACATTTTCGAAAGAGATCTCCTTTGTCTCTTTATTAACAGAACCCTCCGCATCCTCATCATCCACAGGTTTCTTAAAGAGTTCCGAAACAATATCGACCTGCTCATCAACTTCAGAATTCTCCGTCTCCGGTTCTTCATCAAGAAAAGCAAACGGATTTCTGCTCCTCCTGAACTCCGGATCATTTTCACCGGATCCATTTTTCAGATCTCCCCTGAGAATAGAAAGAACCCTGGAGATCATATCGGCTTTCCCGGAATAATACTTCAGCTGCTTATCCGCATCCTTCTTTTCTCTTTCGAGCTGTTTCTTCTCTTCTTCAAGTGCCTTGATCTTATCCGAAGCACCTGTAGAAATATTCCTTGGAGAAAAGACACGAAAATCAACATCTTCATTTCTCCTGAAGGTAGATATCTGCTGATCAAGTTCATCGATCTTTACAGCATGCTCATTGGATATTTCAGAAAGCTTACCTTCCTCCGCAGAAAATTCCTGTTCAAGTTTTACAAGTATGTCACATGCATCAATAATGTCTTTTTCTGTCATCTTCGTATGCTCCATATCATAATGGCTGCCTATGAGGTATGCCGGCTTTTCTGGGATATCTGCCGGGAGTATCTTTTACTTTATCAATAAAAACAAATGACCTGTCATAATCTGTGCCGGGAAGACTAAACTTCTCAACTTTATCAAATCTTCCGCCAAGTAAAGCTACAGCGTTTTTACTCTCCGATATTTCACTATCAACATTACCGCTTTTATATGAAATAAATATTCCTTTATTATTAACAAACGGTAAACAATATTCCGAAAGAGTGCAGAGGTTTGCAACGGCTCGCGATACCGCAAGATCAAACTTCCCTCTGCAGTCGGACCTTGCCGCATCTTCGGCGCGCCCATGTACAGCTTCGATATCATCAAGCCCAAGCTCCCCAATGACTTCATTGAGAAAGCTGACTTTTTTTCCGACCGAATCGAGCAGTACCATCTTACAGTCGGGAACCATTATCTTTAACGGAATACCAGGAAAGCCGGCACCCGATCCGACATCGATCAATGATTTCCCGGAAAGATCTACATATTTAAGCAGAACTATGCTGTCAGCAAAATGCTTGATATAAACATCTTCCTTATCAGTGACAGCAGTAAGGTTCATTTTATTATTCCAGGAGATTAGAAGCTCATAATATTTCTCAAACATCTCCAGTCTGGCGACATCAATATCAATGTCCAGACCAAGACAGTTTAAATCATACATTTTTTCTCCGATCATTTTCGAGGTATACCAGCAGTACGGATACATCCGCAGGGCTGACTCCGGATATCCGGGAAGCCTGCCCGATCGAAACCGGTTTATACATGTTAAGCTTTGAGGCAGCTTCCAAACGGAGCCCTTTGATGAGAGAATAATCTATATCTTCCGACAGGCGTTTTGATTCAAGCTTCTTAAAAGCTTCAACCTGTCTTTTCTGCCTCTCGATATAACCCTCATATTTTATATTGATGTTTACCTGTTCGCATACATCATCCGGAAGATCCGGTCTGTTTTCATCTATAGGAGCAATAGAAAAATAATCAAGTTCGGGCCTGCAGATCAGTTCTGACAGAGGACTGCCTGACTTTAACTGTGAACTGTTAATATCGTTCATGAAAGACTGGACCTTGGAATTGCTTCCTACATAAGTGGTCTTAAGTCTTTGGATCTCATCATTGATGAGGCGCTCTTTCTGAAGAAGAGCCAGATACTGTTCTTCAGAGATCAGTCCGACTTCATATCCTTTACGGCGCAGACGAAGATCCGCATTATCTTGCCGAAGAAGGAGCCTGTATTCAGAGCGGCTGGTCATCATTCTGTAAGGCTCATGAGTTTCCTTGGTAACAAGATCATCTATGAGTACGCCGATATAACCTTCGGACCTGTCGACCGTAAGATAATCTTTTCCAAGACAGTACATGGCAGCGTTTATCCCGGCAACCAGACCCTGGGCTCCCGCCTCCTCATAACCCGAGCTTCCGTTGAACTGTCCACCGGAAAAAAGACCTCTGATATTTCTGAACTCGAGAGTATGTTTCAGCTGTATCGGATTGATGCAGTCATACTCGATAGCATAAGCATTCCGGACGATCTTGCAGTTTTCGAGCCCGGGAACGGTCCTGTACATGAGCTTCTGAACATCTTCAGGAAGAGATGAAGACATTCCGGAAATATACATTTCATTTGTAGACAGACCTTCAGGCTCAACAAAAAGCTGATGCCTGTTCTTATCCGGAAACCTGACGACTTTATCTTCAATTGACGGACAGTATCTCGGACCGGTTCCTTCGATCACTCCGGAATAAAGCGGTGACCTGTCCAGATTCTCCCTGATTATCTCATGTGTTCTTTCATTTGTGTAAGTCAGATAGCAGCTGACCTGCTCGCGGGTAAGAGATGCGGGATCTGTTGAAAAAGAAAACGGAACGACTTTCTCATCACCTTTCTGTTCTTCCATCTTAGAAAAATCAATGGAACGACGGTCTATCCTGGCAGGAGTGCCGGTCTTGAAACGGAACATTTCGATCCCGTTATCGATAAGGCTCTGTGTCAGATGATCCGCAGCCATCAGTCCGTTAGGTCCGGTATAGGTGATGGCTTCTCCGCACAGACATCTTGCACGAAGGTACGTTCCGGTGCATAAGACAACGGCTTTGGAATAATATGTTCCGCCCGTGAATATCTTAACACCCTTTACGGAGTTGTCCTCAACGATTAGCTCACAGACTTCCGCCTGCTTCAAGGTAAGATGATCCTGGTTCTCAAGAACCATTCTCATCTGTCTGGAATACTCGGCTTTGTCTGCCTGGGCACGAAGTGAATGGACAGCCGGACCTTTTGAAACATTGAGCATTTTCGACTGGATATATGTCCTGTCGATATTCTTGCCCATCTCTCCGCCAAGTGCATCGATCTCACGAACAAGGTGGCCTTTTGAACTGCCGCCTATATTAGGATTACAGGGCATGAGCGCAACAGAATTAATGCTGACGGTAAAGACGATAGTCTCAAGGCCCAGCCTGGCAGCGGCAAGTGCTGCTTCACACCCGGCATGGCCTGCACCGACAACAATAACATCATAATTTTCAGTAAAGGTACTTTCTGTCATATTGACTCCATTGGTCAAAATTTATTTACCCATGCAGAATCTGTCAAAAATCTCATTGATAATATCATCTTCAAGATCCTGTCCGATGATATGTCCCAAAGATTCATAAGCCGCAGTAAGATCGATCGTGTAAAAATCCTCGGGAAGCTTTTCCGTAATGCTTCTGGCTACACGAAGGAGTGAGTCCACGGCTTCAGAAAGTGCTTCCTTCTGCCGTGCGTTGGTGATAAAGATCTCATCATTGTATTTAATATATCCGCTGGCAAAATTATCGGTAATGTATTTTTTCAGTTCATCAATGCCTGTTTCTTCCTTGGCAGATATGACAATGACGGGATCGCTCGTATAACATGCTATTTCATCGGGGCCTATCACCTTGCCCTTATCACTTTTATTAAGAAGGATCACGCACTTTTTCCTGTTCTTTCTGATAAAGGCGAGTATCTCCTCATCCTCACAGGACAGTACCTCGGAAGAATCTATGACCATGATGATAAGATCGGCATCTCCTGCAGCGGCAAGTGCTTTATCTACGCCGATCTTTTCAACCGGATCATCGGATTCCCTTATTCCGGCGGTGTCTGTAACATGAAGCATGATCCCGCCAAGAAAGATTTTTTCTTCTATCGTATCCCTTGTCGTGCCGGCGATCTCTGTGACTATCGCGCGTTCAGATCCTGACAGGATATTAAGAAGAGAGGATTTTCCGACATTAGGTTTTCCGATTATAACGGTCCTGACTCCTTCAGAGAGCATTCTTCCGTCATCAAAACTGTCTGAAAGCTTTTCAAGGATCCTCAGCATTTCAAGAAGCTTTTCCGAAAGAACCTCGGGATAGCCGTCAAGCTCATAATGTTCGGGATCATCAAGTGCCGATTCGATATAAGCGAGTTCGTGCAGGATCTTTTTCCTGACCGAAGATATCTTCTCAAACAAGGATCCGCTTATCTGCCTGGCAGAGTTTCTGATTGCAAGATCGTTCTTGGAAGAAATAAGGTCCATTACCGCTTCCGCCTCTGACAGATCCATCTTTCCGTTAAGAAATGCCCGCTTGGTGAATTCTCCCGGCTCGGCAGCTCTTGCACCGGAGCTGATGCACAGCTCAAGTATCCTCTGCATCAGAAGTATCCCGCCATGGCACTGGATCTCAACAGTGTCCTCTCCGGTAAAGCTGTTTGGTCCCTTAAAAACAAGCAGGATCACTTCATCAAGAATGCCGTCCTTATCATGGATATAACCGTAATATGCCTTATGGTCTTCATATTCGGAAAGCTTCTCATTATTTTTTTTGAGAAAAACAGAGGATGCAATAGAAAATGCATCCTCTCCGCTAACTCTGATTATTCCGATACCGGATGGTGTCATCCCCGTAGCTATCGCTGCTATTGTATCTTTTTTCATATTATTTTACCGGTGTGATGACGACCTTACGGTAAGGATCTTCTCCCTCCGAATGAGTAGTGACATATTTATCATTCTGAAGGGCAGAATGTATGATCCTTCTCTCATAAGGATTCATGGGTTCGAGTGAAACGGGATTCTTTGTCCTTTTTGCTTTATAAGCAAGGTTCTTGGCAAGATTCTCAAGTGTCTCTTTGCGTCTTGAACGGTAATTCTCCGTATCAACCTTGACCCTGATATATTCTTTCTGTCCTTTGTTGACAACGATGCTCGTAAGATACTGAAGAGAATCAAGCGTCTGTCCGCGCTTTCCAATGAGAACTCCCATGTCATCTCCGGAAAGGTCGATGTTCATCTCGTTCTCTTTAGTTTCAACGGAAATATTAACATCCATGTTCATGGCTGCAAATACTTTGGTCAGGAATTCCTTGGGATCGGCCGCGGGAACAGCTGTCTCTTCTGCCTGTGCGGCGGGTTTTGTATCTTCCGCAGGTGCGGCAGCTTCCGTAGTTTCCGGTTTTTCCTCTGCTTTTGCAGGCTCTTCGGAGACCGCGTTCGGATCAAAGATCCTTGCCTTGATCGTTGCAGGTTTGGCGGCAAAACCGAAAATCCCGGCAGTACCTTTATCAATAACTTCATATTCGAGACGGTCGCTCGTGATCGTAAACTTACGGCAAGCTTCCGTTATGGCATCATCTACTGTTTTTCCTGTAAATTCAACGTATTCCATATCTTCCTCCAATTATTTGTTATTCTTCTCATTATACTGTCTTACCATATTTGCCTTTGCGGCAAGACTGCCGGGCTTAACACCCTTGTTATAATATTCCGTTGATCTCTTAACTGCTTCTTCCCGATCTGCTGCGGATGACGCGGACGTATGGCTCTTTTCCGTTATAGTCTTGGTAGACAGCCTTGCTGCGTTGTTAAGCGCTGCACCTGTAACTCCGCTCTTCTTTTCAATGCTCTTTTCAAGCTTCTCGGTATTTTTAGCAACAATGGCATCAAAATCGATCTTATCTATATGCTTGTTGATGAATATCTGCTGTACGCTCCTGATGATCGCACCCGCTATCCAGTAGATACCCATACCTATCGGAAGCGTAAAGACAAATACAAGTGACATGATGGGCATCATGATGTTCATCGATTTCATGGATGCAGCCATTGCATTTTCCTTATCATCTCCTGACTGAGGTGCCTGGGGAATGAGTTTTGTGTTTATCCACTGTGTAAGGGCGGATAAGATCGGAATAAGAAGTGCCCCGATCGCAAGCCCGAGTCCGGCGGTCCCTTTATTTCCCCACCAGTCCGCGATATAGTATTTCGGAGAATTGGCAATGTTCAGACCAAAGAAATTGTTATATCTAAAGATCGTTTCATAGGTTTTGGAACAAAGATCCGCTAAATCGGGGTATTTATCGGAAATACTCATCCATTCTGCAGATGTGGCTTTGTTGAGAACATCTATGAAAATATTGACAACATAAGAGTTATCACCACCGAGTTTATAAGCCTCATTCTCGAACTGTTTCGTAAACTGGGCTGAAGCGGCAAAATTATCTTTATTACTTATAAAAGAAAGGGCATTGGATTTTGTAATGAATTCATTTACAAAAGGAATAAAAGCATTCTTTACCGAATTGACATATGCCGGAACATTATAGATGACACGGTAAAGAGCGAACAGTATCGGCATCTGGATGATGAGCTGGATGCAGCTTCCGGAAGGAGAAACTCCATACTTCTTGTAAACCGCCTGAGTCTCCTCATTCATAGCAGCCATTGATGCCTGGTCTTTTTTTCCTTTATACTTTGCCTGGATTGCCTGGATCTCAGGACTCATCTTTGCCGACAGCTTTGAATATTTCTGCTGTTTGACCGTAAGAGGTGTAAGCAGCAGATAAATGACGATTGTAAACAGTATGATGGCAAGTGCGATATTGGGAATATGGATAAGCTCAAGAAGATAGAATATCTTATCAAGGATCCATCCGAGCACAACAGCAATAGGACCCAGTATCTTACCGTCATACTGTGTTAAGATCACACTGTACAAATCAATATCCTCCTATATCAGAGCGGGGAATATCAAGGGACAGGATCATAGCCTCCCTTAGAAAAAGGGTTGCACCTAATGATCCTCCATATGGCAAGAAGACTTCCTTTAAAAGCACCGTATTTGCTCACAGCCTCATAACCATATTCAGAACAGGATGGGAAATAAGGACACTTTGTTCTTTTTAAACCTGAAATATATTTCTGATAAAATCTGATACCTGAAAGAATAAACCTTTTCATGATATATATTTTATAAACAAGCCTTATGTATTCTCATCAAATGCATCAATGCACTTTCAATATCTCTGTACTTAATACCCTTTGCGCCCTGACGCGCCAAGACTACAATGTCCAAACCACTATTGAACATCTTTTCGTGCAGTCTGTAGCTTTCTTTAACACATCTCTTAAAATAATGTCTGTAAACCGAGTTTCCTACTTTCTTACTGACGGAAACTCCCAGTCTGTTTTGTTCTGTCCCATTTTCTTTAACATACACGACAAGATAACGGTTGGCTTTTGATCTGCCTTCCTTATATACTTTTGAAAAATCCGAACTGTTTCTTAGTCTTTCGGTAAAGATCATAAATAAAGCCTTAGAAAAAAGACCACATCTTTGTGGCCTTTATCATGCTGATAATACTTTTCTTCCCTTAGCTCTTCTGTTTTTTAACACTTTACGTCCGCCGGGAGTACTCATTCTGCTTCTGAAGCCATGAACTTTTGATCTCTGTCTCTTTTTAGGCTGAAAAGTCATTTTCATATCCAAAACACCTCCTTTTCCTACATAATAAAGTGTATGTCTTTGGAAAACGTCAAGTCATATTCTATTAAAAGCGTTTGCCATTGTCAAGCGAAAATACTTATAAAACAGGCATTTCTGATCAAAACAGTATACATAACTTTTCCACAAAATGTGGATAATTAGTGGATAAGTTAAAAAATCAATGTGAATAACCACAACATATATTGTTCTTTTTTTGGAAAATATCAGATTCATAATGTTTAAAAGTGTGAAACATTTATGTTGAAAAAAACTCTCTAATTTTGTCATATTTTAAAAAATACCCTTAAAATATTAAAAAACTCGCATATACTAAGTTTAGTGGAAAAATAGGGTAAATATGTTTGAAATACAGCCTATTTTGTAGTAAACTGTTACAGTATGGTTTTGAAGCAGGAGACCAAAATGGACGAACTGATTAAAAAGTGGGACGAGATAAAGGAATCCATCAGAATAGAATATGAAGTCTCAGATCTTTTATACAATACATGGATCAATCTTCTCAAACCCGGTGAGATCAAAGACAACACGATCTACATCGTAGCTCCCAAAGAGCAGGCCCAGTCATTATTCGTTATAAATAAGAAATATCATGATGCTTTCAAGATCAATATCAATGAAGCTCTTGGAAGAAACTTTGAAGATCAGTATGAGGTTGCTTTTATTGCCGAAAGCGATGATAAGGAACCTGTTTTGGCAGATGAAAATATCAATATAAATAAGGAAATAAAATATAAACAGTCAAATCTAAGACCGGAATATACATTCGATACATTCGTAGTAGGCAACAATAACAGGCTTGCGCAGGCAAGTGCCGTTGCCGTTGCGGATAATCCGGGTGAATTTTATAATCCTCTTTTTATCTACGGAGGAGTTGGTCTCGGCAAAACACATCTCATGCATGCCATCGGACACTATATCATTGATAAAAATCCCGATGCAAACGTCCTTTATGTCACAAGTGCGGACTTTACAAATGAGATCGTTGAAGGATTGAGATTAGGATACAACAATCCGGATAAAATGAAGGAAGTTAAGGACAAGTACAGGAATGTGGATGTCCTTCTCATAGATGATATTGAATTTATAATAGGTAAAGACAGAACACAGGAAGAATTTTTCCATACGTTCAATCAGCTTTACGACAATCACAAACAGATAGTCATCACATCCGATAAACCTCCAAAAGATATGGAAATACTCGAAGAAAGGTTCAGATCGAGATTTGCCTGGGGTCTTACCGTCGATATCCAGTTTCCTGATTTTGAGACAAAAATGGCGATTCTTCAGAAAAAGATAGAAACCTTCGGATATGACATCGACAACGAAGTTCTTTCTTATATAGCCAACAATGTTAATTCAAACATAAGGGAACTCGAAGGATCCATCAAAAAAGTAGTTGCATTTGCAGCCCTTGAAAAAAGAAAAATAGATATAGAAACGGCAAAAGAGGCTCTTAAGGACATCGTATCTCCGAATGCGCCTTCCAAGATAACGCCGGAAAACATAATGAATGTCGTATGTGACCATTACAGCATTTCAATAGAAGATATTAAATCAAGCAAGAGAAACAAAGAACTCGTATATCCCAGGAAGATGATAATGTACCTGTGCAGATATATGACAAGTGCTACTTATAAAGAAATAGCTTCCTATCTCGGAGGAAGAGACCATACAACCATAATGTACGGGATAAGGACCATAACGGATCTTCTTGAAAAAGATGAATCAACAAAAAGAACGATAGAAACAATAATAAATAAGATTAAATCCGACTGATGTTGATAAACAGCCTGTTACAAACATGTTATTCAATTATATGAACAGAATTATCAAACCATTTATTTAAGTCATATCAACATCCTTAAAGGTTATCAACATATTCACATCCTATATAATAATAATAATAAGTATATATATAAATAATAAATAAATAAATGAAAGGGATCGGTTATGAAGATAAGATGTTCACAGTCACAATTGGTTGCAGGTATAAATACTGTAGTAAAGGCAGTACCTACAAGAACTTCAATGACAATTCTCGAATGTATTTTATTTACTGCAGATTCTGATGGGATCAAACTTACAGCCAATGACATGGAACTCGGTATAGAAACTTATATAGAAGGAGAAGTTGAAGAGCCGGGATCGATCGCTGTAGAAGCAAAGATAATATCAAACCTTGTCAGAAGTTACAGTGAGGATGATTTTTATATTACATCAGGTGATAATAACAAGGTTTATATAGAATGCGGAAAATCAAAGATTGAGATAAACGGCCGTACACCTGAAGAATTTGTTCTTCTTCCTGAACTGGATAAATCTTCACCTATAGAGATATCACAGTTCTCATTAAAAGAACTCATAAGGCAGACTATCTTTTCAATATCCGATAATGACACGAATAAGATAATGACCGGTGAGCTTTTTGAGATAAATGAAGATCAGTTCAAGGTCGTATCCCTTGACGGACACAGGATATCGGTAAGGAACATTACACTTAAGAACAGTTACGGACATAATTCCGTTATAGTTCCCGGAAAGACTCTTCTTGAACTTTCAAAGATAATCCCCGGAGATGTTGATAAGGATGTATCGATCTATCTGTGTGAAAATCATGTGATATTTGAATATGAATCCGTAAAGGTAGTGTCAAGGATAATAGAAGGAAACTATTTCAAGATAGACCAGATGATATCCAATGATTATGAAACAAGGATAGATGTGAGCAAAAAAGAACTTCTCGAAGTCATACAGAGATCTACCCTCATGGTAAAAGAGGGAGATAAAAAACCAATTGTGTTTACCGTTAAAGATGATGTAGCAACACTCAGCATCAATTCAACCATCGGCAGCATGAATGATGATGTTGATATTGAAAAGTCAGGAAAAGATATAGTCATAGGATTCAATCCTAAATTCCTCATAGATGCGCTCCGTGTCATAGATGATGAAAATGTTACTCTTTACATGGTCAATCCGAAGGCTCCGTGCATAATCAAGAATGAAGATGTCTCATATCTTTACCTGATACTGCCGGTAAATTTTAACTGATACTATGGAAAAGATAATAATAAAAGATGATCATATAAAACTCGGCCAGGCACTTAAACTGGCGGGAGCAGCGGGATCCGGTGTTGATGCCAAATTCTTTATCAATGACGGACTGGTTAAAGTCAACGGTGAAGTATGCACTCAGCGCGGAAAAAAGCTTTTTGAGAAAGATGTAATAAGCTTCGAGGACAAAGAATACATCATTGAATTGTCATAAATGATCATGAGGATTAAAAATGTACGTAAAATCGCTTGAACTGAACAATTACAGAAATTATGAAAGAGTACAGATAGATTTTGATAAGGGAGTTAACATCCTTTACGGCGACAATGCCCAGGGAAAGACAAATGTGCTTGAATCTATATATCTGTCAAGCACGACAAAGTCACACAGGGGAAGCCGCGACAAAGAGATAGTCAAATTCGGCGAATATGAAGGACATATCAGATGTCTGTTTGAGAAAAATGAAGTTGATTATCAGATAGATATCCACCTTCGCACGGACAAATCAAAAGGAATAGCGATAAACGGCGTTAAACTTAAAAAAGCCGCCGAACTCATGGGCGTGATAAATGTCATTCTTTTTTCGCCGGAGGATCTTTCGATAATAAAAAACGGACCTTCCGACAGAAGAAGGTTCATAGATTCTGAACTGTGCCAGCTCGATAAAGTATATCTTTATAACCTTACGAGCTATAACAAGATAGTCAACCAGAGAAATAATCTTCTCAAGGATATAACATACCATCCTGAACTCACTGATACCCTCGATGTCTGGGATTCCCAGCTCATATCGCTCGGAACCAAGATCATCGACAGAAGAACCCTGTTCGTTAATCAGCTCAATGAGATCATTTATGATATTCATAAAAACCTCACCGGAGAGAGTGAGAAACTTCTCATAAAGTATGATCCTAACATCGAGATCATGGAATATGCCCAGAAACTCAAAAGAAACAGGGATAAGGATATCAAATACAAGCTTACGTCCGTCGGTCCCCACAGGGATGATTTTATATTCTACATAAACGACATGGATTCAAAAAAATATGCATCGCAGGGTCAGCAGAGGACTGCGGCGCTGTCATTAAAACTGTCGGAGATAAAGCTTGTTGAAAACATAACCGGCCAGAAACCGATACTTCTGCTCGATGATGTTCTGTCAGAGCTTGATTCGAACAGACAGAACTATCTGTTAAACAGCATCGGAGACATTCAGACGATAGTAACCTGCACGGGTCTTGATGAATTTATCAACTCAAGGCTTAAGGTAAATAAAATATTCAAGGTGAGCGGCGGTAAGGTCGTAAGGGAGAATTAATGATGAGTGAAGAAAACGAAAAGATAGAAGAGAGTTATGAAGTCGAAGGAGAGTATGGTGCCGATCAGATACAGATACTTGAAGGGCTCGAAGCTGTAAGAAAACGTCCCGGAATGTATATCGGAAGCACTTCCGCAAGAGGACTTCATCATCTTGTCTATGAAATAGTGGATAATTCGGTCGATGAGGCACTCGCGGGATACTGTTCGACAATAGATGTTACGATCAATGCCGACAATTCGGTAACGGTAATAGATAACGGACGAGGCATACCGGTCGGGATAAACAAAAAAGCCGGGATTCCCGCGGTCGAGGTCGTATTTACCATACTTCACGCCGGCGGAAAATTCGGCGGCGGCGGATATAAGGTATCCGGAGGACTTCACGGTGTCGGAGCTTCGGTCGTAAATGCCCTTTCCAACTGGCTTGAGGTAAAGATCCGTCAGGAAGGAAAAGTATATATGCAGCGTTATGAACGCGGCAAGGCTGTCAATAAGCTTGAAGTTGTCGGATCATGTCCTGAGGAAGAAACGGGGACCATGGTAACGTTCATGCCTGATGACACCATCTTTGAGGAGACGGTGTTTGATTATGACACTTTAAAGACAAGACTCAGGGAGACGGCTTTTCTTACAAAGAACTTAAAGATAGTCCTCCGTGATGCAAGGGGAGAAGAGCCTGTTGAAAAGACCTTTCATTATGAAGGCGGCATAAAGGAATTCGTAACATACCTCAACAGGAGCAAGACTCCTCTTTATGATGATGTTCTGTATTTTGAAGGAAAGCAGAATAACGTGCTCGTCGAAGTGGCGATGCAGCATAATGATTCCTTTAATGAGAGCGTTTTCAGTTTTGTAAATAACATAACGACTCCTGAAGGAGGAACACATCTTACCGGTTTCAGGAATGCGATCACCAAAACCTTTAATGACTATGCGCGTTCCAACAAACTGTTAAAGGACAATGAAGCAAACCTTACCGGTGATGATATCCGTGAAGGACTGACGGCGATAATATCCGTCAAGATAGAAGAGCCCCAGTTTGAAGGACAGACCAAACAGAAGCTCGGCAATTCAGAGGCAAGGGCAGCGGTGGATTCGGTCGTTTCCGAACAGCTTACCTACTATCTTGAGCAGAATCCCGTTGTCGCCAAACAGATATGTGAAAAATCGATACTTGCACAGCGTGCGAGGGAAGCGGCCAGAAAAGCGAGGGACCTTACGAGAAGAAAGACCGCGCTTGAAGGGCTGGCTCTTCCCGGAAAGCTTGCGGACTGCTCGGACAAGGATCCTAAAAACTGCGAGATATTCATAGTTGAGGGAGACTCTGCCGGAGGAAGTGCCAAGACCGCCAGAAGCCGTGCCACGCAGGCCATACTTCCGCTCCGCGGAAAAATCCTGAACGTAGAAAAAGCGCGCCTCGACAAGATATATGCAAATGCAGAGATAAAGGCGATGATAACGGCTTTCGGTACCGGGATACATGATGATTTTGACATAGAGAAGCTCCGTTATGACAAGATCATAATCATGACCGATGCCGATGTAGACGGTGCGCACATCAGCACGCTCATGCTGACTTTCTTATACAGGTTCATGCCGGATCTTATAAAAGAGGGCCACGTATATCTGGCCAATCCGCCCCTGTATAAGCTCGAGAAAAACAAGAAGGTATGGTATGCGTATTCAGACGAAGAGCTGAACAGCATACTGACTGAAGTCGGCAGGGACCAGAATAATAAGATACAGCGTTACAAAGGTCTCGGAGAGATGGATGCGGAACAGCTCTGGGAGACGACAATGGATCCCGAGACAAGGGTCCTGTCCCGTGTTTCAATGAACGAAGAGATGTCTTCACAGATAGATCTGACGTTTACCACGCTTATGGGAGACAAGGTTGAGCCGAGGCGTGAGTTTATTGAAGAGAACGCTAAGTTCGTAAAGAACTTGGATATCTGATAATAAGGAGTAATTCAGCAGATGGATGACAGGATTTTTGACAGAATAAATGATGTTGACCTGATAAAAACGATGGAAACATCATATATCGATTACGCGATGAGTGTTATCGCCGCGCGTGCGCTTCCCGATGTCAGGGACGGTCTGAAACCGGTACAGAGAAGAGTTCTGTACTCGATGATCGAACTTAACAACGGTCCCGACAAGCCTCACAGAAAATGTGCACGTATCGTCGGTGATACGATGGGTAAATACCACCCTCACGGTGACAGTTCCATTTACGGTGCACTCGTTAATATGGCACAGGACTGGTCGTTCCGTGCACCTCTTGTAGACGGGCACGGAAACTTCGGATCCGTGGACGGGGACAGCGCAGCCGCGATGAGGTATACCGAAGCCAGGCTTTCCAAGATATCCATGGAAATGCTGGCTGATATCGGAAAAGACACGGTTGATTTTGTTCCGAACTTTGATGAGACGGAAAAAGAGCCTACAGTGCTTCCTTCAAGATTTCCGAATCTTCTTGTGAACGGGACCACCGGAATAGCGGTCGGAATGGCGACCAATATTCCTCCGCACAATCTTTCAGAAGTCATAAATGCGGTAGTGAAGATAATAGATAACCGTGTTGAGGAAGACAGGGATACCGAGATCGACGAGCTTCTTGATATCGTAAAAGGCCCTGATTTTCCGACAGGCGGCGTCATACTCGGAAAACGCGGGATTGAAAGCGCGTACAGGACGGGACGCGGCAAGATAAAAGTCCGCGGCGTCAGCGATATAGTCCTTCTCGAAAACGGAAAGAGCCAGATAATAATCACGGAGCTTCCTTTCCTTGTCAACAAAGCAAGGCTGCTTGAGAAGATCGCGGAACTCGTCAGGGACAAGAAGATCGACGGGATAACGGACCTGCGTGATGAATCGGACAGGGACGGAATGCGTGTTGTCGTGGAGCTTCGCCGTGATGTCAATGCGAGCATAGTCCTCAACCAGCTTTACAAGCATACACAGCTTCAGGATACGTTCGGTGTCATCAATCTGGCACTTGTTAATAATGAGCCGAAAGTCATGAACCTCCTCGAGATGCTGAGGCATTATATCAGGCATCAGGAAGATGTAGTCACCAGGAGGACGAAGTACGATCTTAACAAAGCCGAAGAGCGTGCCCATATAGTTCAGGGACTGCTGATCGCACTCGACAATATCGATGAAGTCATAGCGATAATCAGGGGCAGTGCGAATGTAGGCGAAGCCAAGGAAAAACTGATGGAGAGCTTCGGACTGTCAGAAGCCCAGGCTACCGCCATCGTGGATATGAGGCTCCGCGCCCTTACAGGACTGGAGAGGCAGAAGCTTGAGGAAGAATATGCCGAGCTCCAGAAGAAGATATCGGAGTATAAGGCCATCCTTGCTGATGAGAAGCTGCTTCTCGGAGTCATTAAGACTGAGATACTTCAGATATCTGAAAAATACGGTGACGAAAGAAGGACCAAGATAGGCCTTGATGATTCGGATCTTACGAACGAAGACCTGATCCCGAAGGAAAATACCGTCATCGCCATGACCAGCCTCGGATACATAAAGAGGATGACGGTTGATAATTTCAAAGCCCAGAACCGCGGCGGCAAGGGTATCAAGGGAATGAAGACCATTGATGAGGATTACATCGAGGATCTTCTCATGACCAATACCCATCAGTCGATAATGTTCTTTACGAATTTCGGAAGGGTATACCGCAAGAAAGCTTACGAGATCCCCGAATCGGGCCGTAATTCACGTGGCGTGGCCATAGTCAATCTCCTCCAGCTCCAGGGAGGGGAGAAGATCTCGGCCATGATACCCGTCACGGAGGTCAATGAGACGAAGAACCTTCTCATGGTCACGAAAAAGGGAACTGTAAAGAAGACTAACATACTCGAATACAATAATATCCGCAAAAAGGGACTCATAGCGATCACGCTCCGTGATGATGACGAGCTCATCGAGGTCAAGACCACGGATAAGGATTCGGAAGTATTCCTTGTAACGAAGCAGGGAATGTGCATAAGATTCAAAGAGACGGATGTGCGTTCGACCGGAAGGTCATCGATGGGAGTTATCGGAATGAACCTTTCAGACGGCGATGAGATCGTCGGAATGCAGATCGATACCCAGGGAGATTCACTCCTCATCGTTTCCGAGCTCGGCTTCGGAAAAAGAACGCTTCTGTCGGAGTTCCATCTCCAGAAGAGGGGCGGCAAGGGTGTCAAGTGCTACAGGATCATGGAGAAGACCGGTGATGTTGTCGGCGTAAAGGCCGTTACCGATGAACATGAGATCATGATGATCACCGACCAGGGCATTATCATCCAGCTTAGGATGGAGGATATCAAAGTCATCTCCAGGATCACATCCGGAGTCAAGATGATCTCGCTCGATGAAGGCGTGAAGGTTGCAAAGATCGCGAAAGTCCGTGAAAAAATATCCGACGGTGACAAGGATATCGACATGGATGAGATAGATGATGTTGTCATAAACATCGCAAAATCAGATGAACCGGTCGTTGTGGTCCATGATGAAGTGGATATTGATGATGACGACGAGGAAGACACTCGCTTTGACGGGATCGAAGATGATGAATAAGAGGTGAGCGGTAATGTCAAAGAAGAAAAGCAGCTATGATAATTATGTCCTTTCGATAGTCGTTCCTGTGTATAACGAGGAGAACGGAATCAAGCCGTTCCTTGACAGAACGGAAGCGGTCGTTGAAAAGCTCGGATGTGAATATGAGATAATATTTTCACTCGATCCGTCAACCGACAGGACATATGAAGTCATTAAGGAAAATATGGCCAGGAACCGCAATATCAAGCTCATCACGATGAGCCGGAGGTTCAGGCAGGCAGCGGCAACGATGGCCGGAGTCCTTAACTGCACCGGAGACATATGCGTGGTCATTGACGTCGACCTTCAGGATCCTCCCGAGGTCATACTCGATCTCGTGGATAAATGGAAAGAGGGCTATGACGTCGTATATGCGCAGAGGATCGACCGCCAGGGTGAGACAAAGATACGTAAGCTCATCGACCTCACCGCGTACCGCGTGATCAATTTCCTCTCCAGCGTGGAAATACCTGTTGACACGGCTGATTTTCGCCTTATCAACCGCCGCGTCATAGAAGAGATAAGGAAGATGCCCGAGACCGATATGTTCTTCAGGGGTATGGTAAGCTATGTCGGATTTAAGCAGACCGCTGTAAGATACCACAGGGAGGCAAGGGAAGCGGACGTTTCCAAGTATAACCGCCTGTGGGGAGAATTCCGCATGGGATTCCACGGGATCTTCTGCTTTTCTAGCAAGCCGCTTGAGTACGTGACTTTTCTCGGAGGGTTCATGACCGCGTTCGGCGTTCTCCTGGCATTCATACACGGCGTAAAGAAGCTGTTTGACGAGAGGGAAAAGTATTCCGATAACGGGCTTATCTCCCTCATATGGTTCATGGGAGGGCTAATAATATTCGTCGGCGGCCTGCTCGGAGAATATGTTACAAGGATATATGATGATGTAAAAGGAAGGCAGAGATACATCATAGACGAATTTGACGAGAATGAGAGATAAATGAGAACTGTCCCGGCTGAAACTATAACAGAGGCCGTTGAGGCCATGTGCATAAAGGTGTGCCATGAACTGTCCGATGACATGAAGGCATGCCTTTATGATGCTTATGAAAAGGAAACATCTGATACGGGGAAAAAGATCCTCGGGCAGCTGAAGGAAAATCTCGGTATAGCTTCGAAGGAGATGATCCCCATATGCCAGGATACCGGAATGGCCGTCATATTCCTGAAGGTAGGACAGGAGGTATGCTTTACGGGAGGGGATATCACCGATGCCGTAAATGAGGGAGTCAGAAGGGGCTACACAAAAGGATATCTCCGCAAGTCCGTTGTTTCGGACCCTATACAGCGTGTCAATACAGGCGATAATACGCCGGCAGTGATACATTATGAGATAGTTCCCGGTGATAAGGTTATGATCACGCTTGCCCCCAAAGGATTCGGTTCCGAGAACATGAGCCGGCTGTTCATGCTGAAGCCTTCCGACGGGATCGAAGGGGTTAAAAATGCGATAATCGCGGCAGCAAAAGATGCAGGGCCAAATGCCTGTCCGCCCATGGTCATCGGGGTCGGCATAGGAGGCACATTTGAAAAATGTGCGCTTATGGCCAAAGAGGCGCTCACGAGAGAGGCCGGTGTCCATTCCGACATAGGATACGTAAGGGAACTTGAGGAAGAGATGCTCACAAAGATCAATGAGCTCGGGATAGGTCCCGCGGGACTTGGCGGAAAGATCACGGCGCTTGCGGTAAACATCAATACATACCCGACACATATCGCGGGGCTGCCGGTCGCCGTAAACATATGCTGCCACGTTAACAGGCACATCACAAGGGAAATATAAGATGGAAAGACATATCACGGTCCCTTTTGACCGGACGGTATCCGAATCGCTTTCTGCCGGTGACTACGTGTTCCTTACAGGAACGGTCTATGTTGCCAGGGATGCCGCGCACAAAAGAATGACGGAAGCACTTGAATGCGGGAAGGGTCTTCCCTTTGACATTAAGGACCAGACGATCTATTATATGGGGCCGTCGCCTGCAAGACCCGGAAGGGTCATCGGATCCGCGGGGCCCACGACGGCAAGCAGGATGGACAGATATGCACCTGCACTTATGGATCTCGGACAGACGGGAATGATCGGAAAGGGCAGGAGGAGCGAGCAGGTCAAAGAGGCCATGATAAGAAACAAAGTGACCTACTTTGCGGCCGTAGGCGGAGCCGGTGCACTGCTCAGCAGATGCATCACGTCTTCGGAAGTGATAGCTTATGAAGACCTTGGAACGGAAGCGCTCCTTAAGATAACCGTCAGTGATTTTCCGGCCATCGTCGTAACGGACTGTCATGGAGCCAGTCTGTACTGACTGCCGATAATGTTTGACATGTGCCGCACATTTTTATATAATGACTTGGCATATAGTGTTAATACACTGACTTTGGCAGTAAGGAGAAATACTCAAGAGGCTGAAGAGGCGCCCCTGCTAAGGGTGTAGGTCGGGCAACCGGCGCGAGGGTTCAAATCCCTCTTTCTCCGCTAGATACAGATGGCAGTTTCTGCCATCTTTTTCTTAATCAGGAGGAGGACAGCATGCATTACACATTTAAGCCGACATCAGTTTGTTCCAAACAGATTGATTTTGACATCATCGGAGATGTCATCACAAACATTTCATTTGCAGGCGGATGCAACGGTAACCTCAAAGCCATTTCCAAGTTGTGCAACGGAATGACTGTTTCCGAGATAGAAGACAAGCTTCTCGGAAATGACTGCAACGGAAGGGGAACCTCCTGTGCGGACCAGTTTGCGATCGCGGTAAGAGAAGCTTTTAACGCAGCCAGATAATGCTCGCTTCGGTAAATGGAAGAATTCAGGAAATTTGAGAAAAACACACTGATCACCATGCTGGCTTTTTTCATTCCGGCAATGATCATGATGCTCATTTTCGTCATCGGGCAGTTTGCGCCTTTCGGAAGTGTTTCTGTCCTTGTGGCGGACATGAGATACCAGTTTGTTGATTATATCGGTTACATGAAGTCGGTCTTCTTCGGTAACAACGATATGTTCTATACATTCTCCAAGACCTTCGGCGGGGATATGATGGGGTTTGCGGCATATTACCTGTTCAATCCCTTCTTTCTTATCCTCGTTCTGTTCCCCAACGACATGCTTCCCATGGGAATCGTGATAATGCTCATCATCATAATGGGATTCATGGGAATGAGCTTCCATATCATGCTCCGCGGGATCTGGGGAAACAGGCTGTCTTCCCTTATCTTTTCCACGGCATATGCCATGATGGGATTCAACATGGCATATATCAACTGCATTCACTATTTCTTCAGCATAATGATGCTTCCTCTTGTTATCCTCGGGCTTTACCGGATGATGATGAACAAGCGGCCCGGGCTGTTATATATCTTTTCCGCCGCCGCGTCCGTAATTTCCTGCTATTACATCGGATATATGATCCTCATATTTACTGCGGCATTTTTCATCTGTTTCATGCTGTCGGACATTGTGCCCTATGCAGACATGAAGGAGCGGATCAGGAATGCCTGGACGGTGCTTTATTCGACACTGCTTGCGGTAGGCATTTCCGCATTTTCACTTCTGTCCGTGCTCCTGTCGCTTCAGGGGCAGAAAAAGGCGATCCTTAAAGGCCTTATGTTCAGCCGGAACTTCAGCATTCTTGATTTCTTCTCCGGGATGTACCAGGGGTCGTTTACGGGAAACATATCCGACGGGCTTCCGATAATTTACAGCGGGATAATCTCGGCCGTGTTTGCCTTTTTCTATTTTGCGAACAGAACGATAAAGATCAGGGAGAAAATATGTGCGCTCGCCGTGTTCGCTTTCCTTATCATCGGATTCTGGATCGATGCACTGAACGTTGCATGGCACGGATTTGCCCATCCGATAGGATTCCCATACAGAAACTCGTTCCTGTTCTCGTTTATGACACTGTTTATCGGATATGCGGGATTCATACGGATAAAGGACGGATTCAGAAAAAGGAATGCGAACATCCTGGTTGCGCTCTTTGCGGCATATTCCGCTTATTTGTGTCTGAGGGGAAACACGGAGATCGGATTAAAGTCGATACTGATCACATATCTTTCGATGGCGGTGACGCTGATCCTCATAGTTGCGATGAACGAAAAGAACCGGTATATCGTGCCGGCCCTTGCCGGACTGTTCGTCCTGCAGTCTGCCGACAGCCTTTATAACGGTTCGGTCTCAGTGGATGCCTACTTCGGTGATAAGTTCTCCCACGAAGAGAGCATGGATGCATATAAAGAATACATCGATTCCACTCAGGAGATGGTCGATTTCGTTAACGGGCAGGATCCTTCGTTCTTCCGGATGGATAAGCTTTTCAGGAGAACGCACAACGATCCCATGATGTTTTCTTATAACGGGCTTTCGCATTTCAGTTCCTGCGAAACGGATTCGGCAAAGACATTCATGGGCCGCATGGGATTCAGGAATAACGGGAACTGGGCTTTTTACGGAAATGCCAGCACCAGCTTCGCGGATTCGTTCATGGGCCTTAAATATCTCATGTCGCAGCATGACGAATGTTACAGGCCGTATAAAAAAATATACAGCAAGGATGAAAAATACATTTATGCCAACCCGTATGCGCTTCCTTTAGGCTTCGGCATGGATGAGACCGTCAAATACATCAACATGATACAGAAAGATCCTTTCAAGCTTCAGAATGACATAGCGGGACGGTTTTCGAAGACGAATTATCAGATATACAGGCCGGTCAAGGTTGCGGAGGAAAAGCTTTATAACCTCACCCGGGAAGATAATGTCTATACGAAGACGGATCCGGACAGTGAAGCCTATATAGAGTATGTCCTTTCGGTCACGAGCGACAATCTGATGTATATGTATTTTGATGCACCCGAGGGGCAGCATGCAAAGCTCTATATTAACGGAAACGATATGGGGGAATACTTCAGCGATTACGAATGGTCCGTGCTCGAGGGAGGATATTTCAAACCGGGAGAGACGGCAAGCATAAAGCTTGTACTTGAGGATGACAGCTTAGAGATCGATAATGCATATTTCTATTATGAGAGCAGGCAGGTGCTGAAGGCATGGTATAAGGATGCCGCGGGAAGCGCATGCAGCATCTCCGAGATAACCAGCTCACACCTTACAGCGGATGTGGATGTAAAGGGACAGGCGGATTTTATTATCTTTACGATCCCCTACGAAGATGACTGGACGGTAAAGCTTGACGGAAGAAAAGTCAGGCCGGTAAAGGTCATGGATGCCCTTCTGGCCGTTAAAGCACCGCCCGGAGAACACAGCATAGACCTTCGCTATTATCCGAAGGGCCTCATAATAGGAACGCCCATATCGGTGATAAGCCTTCTGGTATCCCTGCTCATGGTCTTCAGACCTGGAAGGAAAAAAGATCATGCGGACAGAAACAGAAAAGCCATCGGAAGGACCGGCAGAGAAGCCGCATGAAGATCAGGGAGATATCCTGGACCGGAGAATTTTCCTGCCTTTGCGGAGACTGCCCGCAGACATGCTGCAGGGGATGGGTGATACCGCTTGAAGAAAGGGACTGTGCCAGACTGAAGAAAACAAAGGGAAAACTGGGGCTGTCTCTTTTCTTTGCAACCGCAGGATGGACCCGGGCCAAATTCAATACCGACTCGGGCAGGTGTCCGTTCCATGATGCTGACGGACTGTGCCGCATACAGAAAGAAAAAGGGCATGAATACATTCCGTGGACATGCCAGAGCTATCCGAGGTTTTACCGTAATTACGGCTATTTCGAGGAAACATGTGTCGATATTTCATGCATTGGTGCCGCTCGGCTGTTCCTCGCGCATCTCGGTGAACTCGACATTATTGAATCGGAAGGCGACCCAAAGACAAGGGTGTGCACGACGAATGAGGATAGGCCTTATATAGAGTTTCTGCTCACGCAGAGAAAAGAGATAATGGATATGACGGCCACGGTGTTCGGGGAAGCGCCCATTGAGGACATATCCGTCCCGGAACGGTGCGGCCGGTTCGTGGATGAACTTTTTGCCTTTGCGGCCAAGCTGCAGGCGGTATCGTCAAAAGGAAACGAAGAGATGCTGAAGGGGCTCGATCTTCTCAAAGAGATTGAAAAGGACGGTCCCGGAAAATATTCGGGAACTCCTTACGGATTTCCGCTTCCGGCAGGCGTCTTCGGGGAGCTGCTTTCTTCATCGCTCTGCCACATACGGCTTAAAACAGTTGATCCGAAGCTTTATGAAATGATCTCGCGGGCAAAGGAATATATGAGCCGGCAGAACGCAGATGCCCTCATGAAGGCAGCGTCTGACATGCATCTTATAAAGATCCTCGGTGCGTACCTTTCCTACTATATCTACCAATATTTTCTGAGGACTTATGAGACATACAGTTTCCGGCGTCAGATGGCGCTCGGCATCATACATATGAACATGATATTCCTGTTTGCCGCAGAAACCGCCGGACGGGAAACACTTACTGATGAAACGGTCGCCGGGATCATATCTCACTATAACAGAAGGGCATATTTCAATGAGTTCATTCTTGATGATATGTACCGGATATATGAAAATAACCTGCCTAAGGCCCGGCCGGAAAAAGGAGGATGAAAATGCGCCTGTTTGTTGCGATCGAACTGTCTGATGAAATGAAGAAAGCCGCCGTTTCCATAATGCATGAGCTGAAACAAAACGGCATCAAGGGTAATTATTCCCCCGTCCAGAACCTGCATGTGACGCTCTGCTTTATAGGAGAAGTTCCCGACAGCCGACCGGTTGAGGAGGCTTTATCTTCGGTGAGCTACAAGCCGTTCAAGCTCGGATTTACGGAAATGGGAAACTTCGGCGACACCATCCATATAGGAACACGCGGAGGTCAGGGGATCAGCAGCCTGGCCGCCGGAATAAGAAAAGCGTTTGATGATGCCGGGATAGAATATGACAGGAAAAAATTCGTTCCGCACATAACGCTTGTCAGAAAAGCATCAAAAATACCCGGGAACAAAAAGGTTCAGCCCGTGGACATGATGGTTAAGAGGATATCCGTCATGAGGTCGGACCGGGTGGACGGGAAGATGAAATATACGGAGATATTCCATATCTGAACATGTCTATAAAGGCACGAAGGATACGTGCCGCATAATAAGGAGGCAGTGTAATGGCTCTTATCCAGCTGAATTATCTTTCAAAAGCATTGTATAGGACCGTGCCCGTCAATGTACTGCTGCCGGCAGACAGGTTTGACGGTGATACGGGTGAGTATCTGAACAGGGAAGGGCAGGAATATAAAACGCTCTATCTCCTTCACGGCCTTTTGGGCAATTATACGGACTGGGTATGCCGCACGAACATCCAGAAATGGGCGGATGAGAAGAACCTTGCCGTCGTTATGCCGTCGGGGGACAATTCATTCTATTTCAGGTCAAGAACCCCATGGAATGATTACGAGACGTTTATCGGAAAAGAACTTGTTGACCTTACAAGGAGAATGTTTCCCCTGTCGAAGAAGCGCGAGGATACGTTTATCGCCGGACTGTCCATGGGCGGATACGGAGCCCTCCGAAACGGGATCGTGTATTCGGACACCTTTGGATATGTTGCAGGACTGTCATCGGCGATACATCTTTTTGAAGACTTATCTGAGGAAGCAGACATCGGTCTGTTTGACGATCTTAAGGCGGCCTCCGAAACAGATCTTGCACCTAAGGTGGCAGCACAAAAAATGCTGGAGGAAAAGAGAAAGGTACCCAAATTCTATCTTGCATGCGGAAGAGCGGACGATCTGATGGGCGTAAATGAAGAGTTCAGGGACTATCTGCGGGGGCTGGGGATCGACGTTACATGGGACGAGGACGACCACGGCCACGACTGGGAATTCTGGGATATTCAGATCAAAAAGATCCTTGACTGGCTGCCCTTGCAATAAATTGCTCAGAAATTCTGAAAAAATCCGTTGACAATGGGAAGATGCAATGATATATTATTAAAGCCGCTTGAAAAAGCGTGTATTTTTTGCGCTTTTTTGGCGCTGCACCTTGACAACAGAACAGTACAACCAACCAAACCCGAAATTCCTAAACAAGAA
>JAILOK010000019.1 GCA_024690825.1 Lachnospiraceae bacterium
CATCGGAACGGCAAACATCGTGAGCAGCTACAAGGACAGCGCCGGGATGATCAGAACCATCAAGCCGGTAGAGGCCTCGATCGTGGGCACGCCGAAGGGCGTGGAAGCCAAGGTCAACGAGAGTGACTTAAGCGAGATCGATATCTACAGCCTAAGCAGGAAGAGCACTTCCTTCAAGGTGAAGCTGACCTACGCCGGAGGGGTGACCAAGACTGTGACGGTAAGGGTGAAGAAGAAGTAAGGATTTCCCCGCAATCGATAAGGAGGAGGCGGGCCCCGGAAACAAAGCATTGCAGGTATTCGGATTACGGAATCCGGAAGAGACAGGCGGCTTGAGAAAGCCGCCTGTTTTTGTTATAATGGAAAGTGTTCGAGGAGAACAGGTTCATGGGAATCTATTTAAACCCGGGGAATGAAAACTTCAGATCAATGCTCAAAGCACCGATCTATGTCGATAAGACAATGATGCTGAAGAATGAAAAGGACAAGACCCACGAATGCAGGATCGAGAGCTTTACGAAGGAACCTTAACTTAACCACATGTACATAACTAAAAAAATGAAATTCGAAAAAAAGCCCTAAAAACCGCATAAAATCAGGATTTGGGGCTTGTTTTTTATCTCTGGTCTACCACCGGAGAAACTGCCGATATGTTTATTACGTTACGGGAAGTGATTACAAAAAAGATAAAAATATGCAGTTGAAAAGAGAGTGTGTATCGGAAAGATGATCGATGAAGAGGTCATGAATATGAATGATGAAGTACAAACAGAAATATCTGCACAGCTTGAAAACGAACAGGATAGAAACACAAAGCCCAAAGTGATCGTGACGATCTTAAAGATCGCCGGATATATCATTTCATATATTTTGATGGATGTTCTATGGCTGGCGGTGTTTGTACTGATCACATTTCTTCAGTATCGTCCTGACTTTGGAGATGAGTGGGGGCTGTTTTTGCAGGATAAGGACAAGCTTTCGGAATTTATTATTGCGATCGTCAAGCGGACCTACATGTTGAACTGGTACATATTAGCCGGGGGAATCGCATGGCTTTTGCTGCTATTCCTGTTCTTCCGTGTACGCAAACAGCCGATATTGGAACGGACAGGATTGAAAAAGTGTTCGCCTGCGTTCTTGATCTGTGGAGTACTGATAGGGATAGGCAGCAAACTGCTGATCGATGGAGTCTTAAGCCTGTGGCCGCAATTGAACGGAGAAGAGATAGCAGGCATTTTAGCCTCTGCCCCATTTAAGGATCTTTATCTGTCCGATCCCAATACCGGCATAAGTGCTTTATTGAGTATACTGGCAGTCGGGATCATAACTCCGTTCGCAGAAGAGATGATCTTCCGGGGGATCTGTTTCAGACATTTACAGAGAATCTGGCCGATCCCTTTTGCAGCGGCAGCGATCAGTGTGATATTCGGACTAATGCATTTATCTTCTCCGGTCGAAATGCTTTTTATGGCTCTTTGGAGTATCTTGCTGTGTCTTATGGCATACCGCTCAGGATCCATAGTGCCATCTATTCTGTGCCATATGAGCCTTAATCTTATCGCTATGTATCGTTTGCTGAACGGTATCAAGTTTCGGGCAGATACAGGTATAGGGATGTTTGTGTTTGGAATCCCGGTTTTGATCGTAGGGATATTTATCCTTTTACGCATCAGACCGGCTGATCAAAATGCAGGATAACTTGATCGGTTGGGCAGATATGATCTTTTGTTTTGAGAAGAAGCATCTTCGCAGGATAAAAGAAAACTATGCGGAAGAGATCGCCGGTAAAACTGTGATCACAATGAATATCCCGGATGAATATGAGTATATGGATGAAGAACTGCAGGAGATACTGGAGGGATACACAGAGGAATACCTGTTATGAATAATACCAGATGGAATGAGATATTTCGGGCATTTTATAATGACAATGAGTTAAAGCGGAATCATCCGGTCATAATGTGGAGAACCAAAGATATTCGCACCGGATATATAAGCGATTGGGATGGAACATGGACCCACTTCGGAGCTGAACCACGGGATTGGGATAAGATAGATCAGCTTCAGATCCGATTAACGCCTGAGAATAAGGAATGTGTAATGAAGAGCCTTAAACAGATCCATGTT
>JAILOK010000054.1 GCA_024690825.1 Lachnospiraceae bacterium
AGTTGCCGGACAGATTTCCGATCTTAAAAACATATACAAACAAAATAATACTGATCACGGTAAACAGTCCTATCCCGTATATCAGATGCGGACCGATCCCAAAAAGCGGAAGCTTCTGTCCTTCTTTCATGTAGTTTTTAAGTTTCATCTATATATGCCTCAATTCCCATATATTCTGTTAAAGCTTTGTTGCAATTACCGCTATCCAGGGCTTATCCCTGTGATGATCCGCCTTGACGGCAGAGAAACCGGCGGCCTTCATCGCAGCCTCTATTTCAGCTGTTGTATAGCATTTCATGCCGTCAATAAGCTTTTCGTATTTGCGGCCGGACCCATCCGCTCCGTCCAGCTCGCATACCACAAGAAAGCTTCCTCCGGACTTTAAGACCTTCGCAACCTGTGCAAAGCATTTTTCAAGTCCGGGCCAGAAATAAATCGTCTCAAAAGCCGTGGCAAGATCATATTTCCCTTCCGGAAGGCTCAGCGCAGAAACATCACCCTGCTGCACCTTACATCTACCGGCATCGATCATGGCTCGGTTGTAATCAGATGCCATCGAAACAGAAACCTCGGAATAGTCGATCGCAGTCACCTTAGCACGCGGATACCTCTTCAGGAGCTCTCCTGCATTTCTTCCTCCGCCGCATCCAAGCTCCACGATCTCATCAGGGACGATCGACTCAATATGCGAAAGTCCCCAGTCGGCCATTTTTGCGTGACCGCTGTTCATGCTGTTAATCATTATCCGACCCAGAAAGCCCTCCGGCTTTTTGGTCTGGCTGATGAATTTTTTGAAGAATCCCATGATACTTTCCCCCTGTCAATTATTCTCCTCACAGTCTTTTTTAAGGAGTTTTGTTGTGCTGTTTAATCCCAGAGCTATAGTTGATGCGTTATGAAGAAGTGCCGATGCTGACGGTGAAAGAATCCCCATTAACCCGAGCGCGATCAGACCGGAATTAAAGCCGACGATCGTTCTGTAATTAAACCGGATCCTCTTCATTAGTTTGTCACTCAACGCCTTTAGCATCACGATCTTTTGCAGGTCATCTCCTCCGATCGTTATGTCCGCGATCTGCCTTGCTATCTCAGCTCCGTCGCTTATCGCGATACCTGCATCCGCTGCGGAAAGTGCCGGCGAATCATTGATCCCGTCCCCGATCATGACGACTTTGTATCCGTCTTTCTTTTTCGCTTCAACAAAACCGGCTTTATCCTCAGGAAGCACTTCCGAGTGATACTCATCAACACCTACAAGTGTTGCGATCCTTTGGGCCGTACGCTCACTGTCTCCGGTCATCATCACGATATGGGATATACCCTGTTCCCTTAAGGCATTGACTGCGCATGCGGCATCTTCCCGCAGCGGGTCTTCGATTAAAATGACTGCTGCGAGCCTGCCATCCTTCGCGTAATAGAGATGGGAATACTCATCGGGAAGATCATTAAACTGTTCCTTTTTATCCTCGGGAAGAATGACTCCTTCATCTTCAAAAACGAAATGATAGCTTCCGATCAGAGCACGGTTCCCATTGATCTCGGAAGAAATGCCGTGAGCCACCACGTATTCCACCTTCGTGTGAAGTTCTTCGTGCGTAAGCCCCTTGTCTGCCGCGGCTTTTACAACTGCATTTGCGATGGAATGCGGGAAATGTTCTTCGAGACAGGCTGCCTCACGGAGAAGTTCATTACTGCTCTCACCGTTAAAGGAAACCACATCCTTCACGGTAGGCTCAGCCTTTGTAAGCGTTCCTGTCTTATCAAACACGATCACATCCACCTCGGAAACCGCCTCTAAAAACCTGCCGCCCTTCACCGTTACTCCGTTTTCTCCTGCTTCTCTTATCGCGGAAAGAACCGATATCGGCATGGCAAGCTTCAATGCACAGGAATAGTCCACCATCAGAACCGATACCGCCTTGGTCACGTTCCTGCTGAGAAAGAATGTGAGCGCCGCTCCCGCAAGCGTATAGGGAACCAGCCTGTCCGCAAGTCCTTCCGCTTTACTTTCAAGGCCGGATTTCAGTTTTTCCGACTCCTCGATCATGCGGACGATCTTGTCATATCGGCCGTTTCCGCCCACTGCGGTCACACGTACGGTTATCTCGCCTTCTTCAACCACAGTCCCGGCAAAAACGCTTCCGCCTTCCTCTTTTCTGACAGGGATCGCTTCCCCTGTCATTGAGGCCTGATTGACCATGGCATCGCCTTTTGTAACCACACCGTCAAACGGAACGATATTGCCCATTCGGATAACAACCTGATCTCCGCTTACGATCCTGTCCGCATCCGTAAGTACCTCTTCCGTGCCGCAGACCTTCCATACACGGCTGATATTAAGCGACATCTGTCTGGCAAGATCAGTAGCGCATTTCTTATGTGTCCATTCTTCAAGCGTATCTCCGATCCCCAAAAGGAACATGACCGAAGACGCTGTGGAATAATCCTTAACAAGTACGGACGCGCTGATCGCTATAGCGTCAAGCAGCTCCACCTTCAGTTTCTTCTCCTGGATTGTCTTAAGACCTCGCCAAATATAGCAAAGTGATTTCAGGCAGATAAGGACAGTCCTTACGGGAACCGGCACAAACAGCCTTTTCCCGTAATGCCACACTGTTCTCGTCACGAGATATTCGTAATACTTTGCATTTAGTTCCCTTGAAGAACTTTCAAAAACGCTTTCAGGAACTTCTGTTTTTTCCGGGCTATACTCCCTTATGATCAGGATGATCGCATTCCGCTCTCCGGAATACACGATTACGGCATCTGCGGTACGTTCATAGACCACTGCCTTTTCTATGCAGGGAAAGCCCTCCAGATAGTATTGCAGCACATCGGCTTCCCGGTAAGAAAAACGAGTCTTTGCAAGATGCACGCGCATCCTTCCCGGAATTTCATGTTTTATAACCGCTTTCATAGATCACACACTCCGTTCAGGCTTCGGCTGGTTCATCAGTGTTTTCTTCTCTTACTCTTAGTTTATCTCCGTTTCCTGCTCTTTTGCAGCTCTTTCTTCGTTGATCTGTTTGGCTTCCTCATAGATATCCGTGCAGTTTTCCTGCAAAACGGTCGCCTGATCCACCACCGTATCCTTCGCTCTGAGTACAGCCGCAGCGCAATGTGTGTACGCCTTCTTCGCGTCCTTGCTCGACAGGATCTTAATGCCTGCCGTTCCAAACAATACTCCACCGACAAATAATCCAAGTTTGCTCCACTCCATTTTCCGTATCCTCCTTAAAAATTTGTGATTTATGTTAGTGCAGACTAACCAAAGTACAAAAATATTTATTTCACGCATTTAAAATATGCGATCGAACCATCCACATGGTATTCCACTTCAGAATACAGTTTATTAAGTACCTTCATAAGCTGTTCCTCCGTAGGAAACGGTGGTGTAAACCACCCTTTCTTTGAAAGTATATTCCTGACCAGCCAATCCGTTCTCTTTGACTTGCCCTTTATATAAAAGCAGGCGATAAAGGATCCTCCTCTTTTGATCACGCGATATGTTTCCCTGAAAGCCCTTTTCTTATCCGGAAAAGCGTGAAAACCATTCATGCTCAGAACTATGTCGCAACTCTGATCCTCCAACGGAAGATCTCCGACATCTCCCTGTACGAAAGATATATGTTCGCATTCTCCCAGTCTTTCTTTTGCCTGTTCCAGCATGTCTTCACTGTAATCAAGACATGTGATCTGTGCTTTACAAAGGCTTCTCCACTTCTTTTCCGTAAATACGGCAGTCCCTACCGGAACATCAAGGAGAGTACCCGCAAAATCATCCGGTACATATGCCAAAACTCTTCTCGCTATTTCGTTATCATCCGTCCCGCTCCAGAAGAAACGAATGTATTGTCTGCTCCAGAAACTGCCTTGAGTAAGAACATCATCATATATATTTTTTGAAGATCTGTATGCATTACGTATCTTATCCGATACCGGGCCAACCTTCTCAATCCTCACATTTCTGGCATTATACTCTGTATCATCGCGCTCGTCATATCCGTCATAGGGAGCATTAGGATCATGAGGTTTCTGCTTTCTCAAGCTGTTGCAAACCTCGTCCCTGTGTGCAAACACAAAATCCAGATCATCTGTCCAACCTGTGTGGCCGGTTATCACCTTTGACCTGACGCCTCTTGTACGCAGCAGGTTCTCCAATTTAGCAAGAGATTTCTTTGACAGTTCGTTATCCTCTGCCAGTGAATTAATGAAACTGTAACCTCCGTCTGCTCCAAACCATATCGTATCTCCGGTAAAAAGATACTCATTATCGATCAGGTAGACCATATGTCCCCAGGTATGTCCGGGAACAAGGATTGCTTCTACCCTGATATCTCCGATGTAAAAAACATCCCCGTCTTTAAGAAGCTTCCTTTCATTGTCACTCTTTACCAAGGGCAGTTTGTAGAGTCCAAAGATGACTTTTCTGCGCTTTACCCCTGTCATGTATCGATTCTCAATCTCGCTCAGGTACAGTTTTGCGTTTCTGAACAAACCATCCGAATCCCGTTCAACTGCGCCAACGTGATCGGTGTCCTGATGTGTGATAAGAATATCTTTTATACTTGCAGGATCAATATCCAGCCATTTCATCTTTTCTCCAAGCCGGTCATAGTTATAACCTGCGTCGATCATGATCGTGGTGCCGTTCTTAGTGTAAAAGAAAATGTTGGCTATCCATTCACGGACACATGCCGTCTTTTCATCGATCCGGCCCGTATTCATGGGCTTGAATATTTCCTTTCCCCTGTATCCCCATGACATTACTACCTTCTGAAAATTTGATGCTTTTCTTGACATATTCAAACCTCCAATGTCAATCCACAGATTACAGACTGTCGGATATCTGTTGTTGAGTTATCAATCACGCTTTTAGGTTAGCTATCGCTAACCGTATTTTGATAACTTAAACAAGAAAAAAGAGCCTTTCGGCTCTTCTCTACTTAACTCCCATTATCTTCAGCCATCCCGGCATGAAGAAATCCTGGACCGTATTCAAATATTTCTCGACCATTACATCATCATAATCGTGTATGATCGGTTCAAAGCATGCTGTAAGATACGCGGAAAGCAACATGTGCAGCTCCTCCTCACTAAGCTCTGCAGCCGGATATCCCTTTTCTTTCAGATACCTTATGGCTTCCATAAACTCTTTCTGATTTCCCTCGACATAGTCATGGATGAAATTCTCATATTTCGTTCCGCCTGAACGGGACATAAGAAGTATGAATTCATCCCTTCGGGGAAGTATGATCTCCTTGATCATATCAACGAAGGTCTCTCCGAACAGTTCTTCATCAGGCACGCCCCCGTCAACAAGGTTGTACTTTTTGTCAGTATGTCTTGCTGTCCAGTTTTTTATGCTTTCGATCAGCGGCTCAACCATGGCGTTAAACATGGCTTCTTTATCTGCATAATGCCTGTAAAGCCCGGCTGATGTCATTCCGGCACGGGCTCCGATACTTCTTATAGAAGCATCTTCAAACCCTTTTTCCAGAAACTCCTCTTTGATGGCTTTCTTTACTTTTTCGTGGCTTAATGTCTTATCTCTCGGCATAAATAAACCTCAAATGTAT
>JAILOK010000081.1 GCA_024690825.1 Lachnospiraceae bacterium
GTTTTGGAAAGTTTGGCTCATATTTTGGATTTGAAGATACAGGACATTGTGGTGGGGGAGGTACAAGTCACAGAAACGGGCAATAACTCAGGAGAGATAACCGCTACCGAAATTGTTCGTATGGCAACTGTTCAGATCCAAATAAGAAAAAAATGTGTTTTAAGCCTTGTGTTTGCTACTGTTGTAGTGATCTGTAGTATTGTTGCCGGTATAGCCGGGACATCGGGGTCGAATTTATTATTTGATAAAGCATCAGGGATTGCATATTACCTGTTGATGATATCTTCGCTTGCGGCTGTGGTTTATGGTGGTTTTGCTCCCAAATATGAATCAAAAAGCAGAAGTGGGTTAGATCGTCTCATGATTATTCTATCTATCATATCCTATGGCTGGATGGTAATTATGACATGGTGCGTTTCGATACTCGTTGTAAATGATCATATTCCATTTGGCATGAGGTTGGAAAATGTAGGACCATTTATAAATACCCAGCTTAGCGCGATCATTGTGCTTAATCTCCTGTTTTTGATAGTCGAAATCGCACGTATGGGGAATGAGTTTAAGAGGCTACATTTTGGTTATGTATTTCAGATAGCAGCCATATATATGGCCGCATTATATGGAGATTTACTTCAAAGACTATCATCGTTTGATGGGTATATTCATAATTTGGCATTGAGAACGATTATCGTGTTGATCTGCACGGGTGTTGCGTTGGTGGCAATGAGACTTCTAAAGAAATACGATGATGTAACAGATTAGGGAAAGATTCATAGATTTGGAATGATACTAAGATTCTATAAAGTAATCCAGGCTGCCGATTGACAGCCTGGATGTATCAAATATAATTATCTTAATTTGTATTCAAAGTTTTCAAGACCATGAAAAACATTTGTGATATATACTACGTCGCTTGAATCAATGTAGTAAAGCATAAAATAATTATGCCTTTTAAGGTTTATCCGTCTCAGGCTTCTTGTAACCAATTTTTCGCTTCCAGGTTCAGCCAGACTTCCGGCAACATCTCTTAACAGTTTAATTGTATCTCTAAAATCATTTAAGACGTTTTTAACCGCCTGGGGATTCTTCTTTATATCACGCAGATACTTCAAATATGCTTTGAGGTCATGCTCGGCATCCGGAGTAACTATAACCTTGTACTTTTTCATGTTGTGAACTCCAACATGAGGTCGTCAATCACCTCATCAGCATCACGGCCGAGGGCGGCTCTGGCCTGGGCTAACGATGAATCTATGTGTCCCCAAAGTTGTTCGTCCGTTGATATCCCCAGCGGACTTATCCATTTTTCATTTTTGTCGGCAAGCTCAGATATTATTAAGTGAATCGCATTAAGCTGTTCCTCATCTAGCGTCTTGAGCAAACTTACCGTATCTTCATATATCGATGTAGCTGCTATCATTCTTAATCCTCCATGATTACAACTATACATACTTATAATTCTATTATAAGTAAACGGGCGAGAAATGCAATATAGGTTTATACAGACATTTTCTGCCGTCTGTATTACATGCGTATTACTCAATCTTCAATATTAACCCAGTGCCCTATTTCCTTCGCTTTGATTCATTCCTGATCCTTCCGGAATTGAAAACATATGGACATATGTCAGCTTTGTCTGTTTAATCCGGGAAAGCAGTATTTCTCCAATCCGTCGGAGTTATTCCAAAATTCTTTTTAAATACTGCAGAGAATTTACTGGCGTTCGTATAACCACATAACCCTGCTATTTCCGTAACAGTCAGATTGTTGTCAACGAGAAGATTTTTTGATTCCTGCATCCTGGCCTGGGTCCTGTATTCAAAAACAGTTACGCCGTACATCTGCTTAAACACTCTCTGAAGAGTTGTCCGGTTCAGCTTTACCTTTTCAGCCAGTTCTTCAATGGAAATATCCGAGGCCAGATCTTCTCCCAGCAGTTTCCTTGCAGCATGAACCTTATTTGCCGAGTCGCCGCTGAAATATCGACAGCCGGCACTTTTTTTACCGGCTTTTATATCAAGAAGTGCAAGTATCGCACGTATGGTAAGGAGTTTTCTGTGGAATTCCCCGTATTCTACGGGAAGCAGTACAAGTTCGGTGAAGATTGTTCTCAACATCTCATTTGCCGCAAAACTGATGCAGGAATCCGCATTGACCGCATATTCAAATACAGGTTTATTATCAAATTCATTTGTACCGAAAAAGCGATTGAGCTCATCTTGCAGGGTATCGACCAGCAGAACTATGCTGATACACCGTATCCCGCCTTTTCCAAAGCTGATCTTCTTGGCCCCTATCCGGCTGTTGAAAATACATATATCCCCCTTATCGGCTGAAGAGACACGCCTGTTCTCCATTTCGAAGTCGGCGTGTCCCTCCACCATATACATTATCTCGATATAGTCTACCGATTCGGGAACTTCTTTCACTAAAGGATAATAAGATTCCAGTTCCGAGTAGACCAGTTCTATACCCGAAGCGATCTCATAGTTATGCATTATACCCTCGCCGGCGTCGCTTTTGAGACGATAGGTTTTTTCAGACTCTTTGTTGCACATTACATACATGTACTTTCTGAAGAGTTCTTCTGCATTTACATCCGTCTGCTTCGAAATATTTTTCATGTTTTACCCTTATTGTTTATATCAGGCTGCAGCAAGCCGTTCCTCTCTTCTGATGCCCTTGAACGCTCCGCCCATAAGGATCACGCCTATTACAAGCACGATCAGATCAGTGAACAGCTGCGCATAGAACACTCCTTCCACACTGTTGGTAAACACAAGGGGAAGTATCAGGACGAGCGGCAGGAAAAGCAATATCTGCCTTAAAATAGTAAGCACAGCTGCGTTGCCGCCCTTCCCTATCGCCTGGAAGAAGGTTATCGCAAGTATCAGTACTCCATATGTTATATACGATGTGAACAGGACTCTTAACATCGGAGCCCCCATCCGGACAATCGCAGGATCCGTGATGAACATCGAAAGCATTGCCTCCGGCGCAATCATTATCGGTATATAGAATACCGCCGCAAGAATCGTGGCCGCTATCATAAACACCTTATTGAACGCACGAACCCGGTCGTAGGATTTTGCTCCGTAGTTGGTTCCTATTGCCGGCTGGTATCCCTGACTGATGCCCCAGAGGGGAATAAATGAAAACGCCTGAAGGCTCAACGCAGCTCCGAGGATCGTTTGCCACTCGCCCCCTCCGCATCTTTCAACCGTATTGTACATAACAGTCTGTTGAAGCATTGTCATAACCTGCATGAGCATTGCAGATACACCGACACTGAGGACAGGTTTTGTTATGGAGCCGATAATCCCGATCCGGTTGATCTTAACGGTTTCGCTCTGCTTTTTAAAGTATACGAGTGCCCATATCGCCTGGAACAGCTGTGCGGTGATCGTAGCTACTGCAGCTCCCAGTATCCCGTTCTGTTTTCCAAACGCCAGGATGAGGATCGGATCCAGAATAATGTTCATTATCGCTCCGCTTCCCATGATGATCATTGCTTTCTTAAGCTTGCCTTCGCCACGCATCACCATGTTTGAAGCCTGCGCAAAGTTCACAAAAAGCGAACCGCAAAATACCACCTTGAGATATCTGTTTGCCTCAACAAGGATATCTCCCTTCGCTCCCGAAAGTGCCAGAAGCGGTTTGGTGAAGATCAGTCCGACTGCCATAACTATCACAGAGAACAGCAAAACCAGAGCGATAAGGTTACCCATGATCTTATCGACCGTTTCCTTGTCTCTTTTTCCTATGGCCCTGGAAAGCACAGATGCAGATCCGGTACCTATCAGCGTGGAGATTCCGCTGTTAAGAAGCGTAAACGGATAGGATACTTTGACGGCCGTCATAGCTTCAGGTCCTACCATTCTTCCGACAAAGACAGCGTCCATAAAGTTGTACAAACCTATTACGACCATTCCAAGGATTGCCGGAACGCTCAGTGAAAGCATCGTTTTAACTACATTTCCACTGACAAGAGTTTCTCTTGCATTATCATTGCTCATTTTATTAACCATCCTTTCGTTGCATATTGTTAGTTACCGCTAACCACAGACGAGTATATATCATGTGTTTTTGACGGACCACTCCAAAATGCAATCACTGCTCCGATCTGCAATTATTATGCCTGCAGCGAAACCATATGCGCGTAGGTCCCGCCTTTGTCCATGAGTGATGCATGATCCCCGCTTTCGATGATCTTTCCATCTGAAACGACGAGGATCTGATCTGCATCCTTTATTGTCTTAAGTCTGTGCGCTATGACAAGAAGAGTCTTGTCTTTGCAAAGTTCCGATATCGCCTCCTGTATGGCCCGCTCATTATCGGCATCCACGCTTGCAGTAGCTTCATCAAGTATCACTATGGGAGAATCTTTCAGGATACATCTTGCGATGGATATTCTCTGCTTTTCGCCGCCGGACAAAGATGCGCCGCCCTCTCCGATCACTGTGTCAAAGCCTTCCGGAAGCTGCATGATAAAATCATAGCATCTTGCCTTTTTTGCAGCCTCTTCAACCTCTTCGCGTGTCGCGTCAGGGCGGCCTATCGCGATATTGTTATATACAGTGTCCTGGAAAAGATAGACCCTCTGGAATACCATACTGATATGATCCATAAGACTTCCTAAAGATACATTTCGTATATCTTCTCCCCTTACAAGTATCCGTCCATTCTTAACATCCCAGAAGCGGGCCAGAAGCGATGCTATGGTTGACTTTCCTCCGCCGGAAGGTCCGACAAGCGCTGTCATCTGTCCCTGTTTTACTTCAAAGGAAACATCTTTAAGCACATCTTTATCGGTGTAAGCGAAGCTGACATTATCGTATGCGATCTCGACAGGACCGGATCCCGCGTCCACTGCGTTTGAAAGTTCAGTCCTTCCTTCATCCTTTAATTCCTCTGCTGCAAACACTTCTTCTATCCTGTCAAGACTTGCTTCTGTCACGGTAAGCCTTGCCATCTGGCCATAGTAACTCTTGATGGAAACAAACATATCAAAAAGGAACAGCGCCATACCGACCATATATACATCTGATATCTGACCTGCGTTAAAGAGATATGCACACAGTGCAAGCACCAGTGCGGTACCTATTCCAAAAGTAAGGTACAATGCCCTTGCCCAGGGGCCGTATGCAACCTCAAAATCAATACTTTCCCTGCAGCTCTTTTCGAATTCATCCGTAAGTCTCTTCGACTTTTCTCCCAGCATGTTATATGACTTGATGATCCCGATCCCTTCCGCAAAATCAAGCACTTCTTCTGTCAATGACTCGCTGTCCTCCTGCTTTATGACGGAATGCTTCATTGTGGTCTTTAACATGAGATTTCCGACTATGATAAATGCTGCGACGATCAGCAGGGATAACAGTCCAAGCCTTATATCCATCACAAACATCATGACCGTCATTATTCCCTGGGAAATAATAAAGGTCACAAGTTCCGACAATACTCCCATACAGTTTTCTTCAATAAAAACCATATCCGTCGCAAGAACGGAACTTATCTTTCCCATGTTCCCTTCGGTAAAATAACCCATAGGAAGCTTCCTTAAGTGATCGCCGAGCCTTAAGCGCATATCGGCAAATACCATATATCCGGTTGCAGATTGGAGCACATTGGAAGCATGTTCAAATACAGCCTGCAGGATAACGCTTGCCAGAACCGCGATACCAAGCAAAATGCATTTATTCTTATCCATCTGTCCCTGCATAAACCAGCTTATACATAAAAAACAGAGTATCAAAGGTGCTTTCATCATGATCCCTTTTAGGAAGGCTGTCAGATAAGAGGCTCGTATCCTTCCCTTATACCTTCCTGTATTTTTTATAAGTCTGTGCATTATCTTTATCATGATCAGGCCTCCCTTACTTTCCATGTGCTTGCCGAAACCGAAGCAACCCACAGTTTTTTATACTCCGGACAATCATTTACCAGTTTATCGTGAGTATCCGCCGCGATACATTTTCCTTCCTTCATCACGCAGATCTTATCGGCATTTTTTATGGTCGAAAGCCTGTGGGCTATGACCAGCACCGTCTTGTCCTTTACTATCTCATCAAGTGCCGCATTCATCTTCTCTTCATTCTCGGGATCCATAAATGCCGTTGCTTCATCAAGGACTATGATCGGAGCATTCTTAAGGATCGCCCTTGCAAGCGAAATCCTCTGGCGCTCGCCTCCCGACAGCTGTTTTCCACCGTCACCCGCCTTTGTTTCTATACCGTCAGGAAGTCTTTCAAGGAACTCGTTACACTGAGCTCTTTGGGCAGCCTTAAGCACTTCCTCTTTTGTGGCATCCGGCCTGCCTATGAGGATGTTTTCATACAGGCTTGTATTAAACAAAAACTGTTCCTGCGAAACAAATGCCACCTGATCGTTAAGCGCTTCAAGAGACATGTCGGTAATATCCTGTCCTCCTATCCTTATGCTTCCTGAATCAAGATCGTAATAATGTACCAGAAGCTTTGCCAGTGTTGACTTTCCGCTTCCCGATTCACCAACAAGTGCGGTCGTAGTCCCCTGCTTAAGTGAAAAGTCTACACCGTGAAGTACCTCTGTATCCTCATAGCCGAAGTGAACATCCTTAAATTCGACATTAAGATTTTCTCCCTTGAATCCGGATGTGCCTTCCTTAAGCGGAGGATGCTCCATCATCTTTTCAAGTTCCGCGATCTTGTAGTCAAGTGCCGGGAATTTTCCCGCAAAATTAAGCGCCTTCAGAACCGACGGTCCGACCGCAAAGGACATGCAGAATACCAGCACCATCCTGTCAAGCGTGACCGTCCCGCCGAGCACCATCATGGATCCAAAGGGCAGCATCAAAAGCACGAGACAGGGCAGGACGCTTGAATATATCGCCATCCAGGGCCAGCAGACCCTGTACCAGTCTATCGTGAAATCACGGTAGCTTTTTACCATGTCGCCGAAACGCTTATAAGAATCCCCGTCTTTATTAAATACCTTTACGACCTCCATTCCGTTCACATACTCGATGATAGTATTATTCATCTTTGCAGCGGATTCATAATAGGCGTTCATCTTTTCAAATCCTGATTTCATCATCATGCCCATAGCGAACATCCCGACCACGAGGGGAACCAGCGACAAAAGACCAAGTCTTAAGTCAAACACAAACATGAGGATTATGATGATGACGGGTATCGCTATATTTGCTATCCCCTCGGGAATGGCATGAGCAAGAAGAAGTTCAACCTGGTCTATGTCATCCGTAAATACCTTCTTGATCCGTCCCGTGCCGAGTTCGGTTATATTTCCCAGCGGCTGTTTCTCAAGCTTTCCCTGCAGCGAAACCCTTAAGTTTTTCAGCGTGTTGTATGCACTGATATGTGAAAACGTAAGTCCCTGCACATAGGAAACCGAAAAGACGATCTCACATACTGCAATGATCACGACCCTGACAAGAATAAAAGAAGCATCGATATGCTCACCGCGTGTGAGTGGAGATATGATCTGGTAAAGAAAGAAATACGGTACGATATTTGCAATGATGCCTATAGACATCATGATCGTAGCCCACACGGTGTACTTTTTGTACTCTCCGATATAAGGAGATACTCGCTTGAACATTTTGTTTCCTCCGTTTATTTTTTGGTTAGATATGACTAACTCTATGTTTTTTATATAGCCGCCCTTCGACGGCTTATAAATCTTTATTTCATCTGAAGCGCCTTAGTCCAGTCATAGAATCTGCACATTACCCTGCAATGCTCTTCTATCTCCTTCCAGGTCATCTTGTGAACGAACGGTTCATAGATCGCTGTCCAAAACGAAGTGCACAGCACATGCATTTCATCTCCTGAAATATCTGCTTTCGCCAGCCCGCGCTTTTTTGCTTCCAAATAGTACTGCATATACGCATCAGTCATTCGCAGGGCAAATTCATGCCCGTATTTTTCATAGACTGTTCCTGCCGATTTTTCAAGAAGCAGAACAAAATCACCTCTTATCTTCCACAACGTTCTGAAAAGATCCAGAATAAATTTTTCATCCATTTTCCATGTACTGCGAACCTCTTCATCTGTCATGCCGGAGAAATCCATATCTGTCCGGACAGTCACAAAGCCGTCCAGAATATCAGCAGATTTTTTTACAACTGCACAGAAGAGCTCTTCCTTACCCTTATACCGTTTATATACCGCTCCCGTTGTCACGCCGGCATTGTCGCAGATGGTCTTCAGGTCAGCCTTTATGAAGCCGTTCCTGCTAAACTCATCCCGTGCGCTTTGGATCAGCCTTGGGTCTATGCTGGTATCTCTTACAGACATCTTCTTCTCCAAATAAAAAACACTATCGATAATCCTATTTCTGATAATTAGATTATCGATAATGTTTTTATCACGTTTCTGTATGTTTGTCAATGCCTCCGGCTTATTTATTGCTATTACGTTTCTCTCACAAGATCATACATACAGCTCCTGTCTCCAAGCGTTCTTGTATTTATATGCTTCATCCCGATCTCCTCATCTCCATAATCATAATAAGCAAATACCTCTGCAAACTCTCTCATCTCTGCTTCTGTCAGTTTTACTTTATTAAGCATAACACCCTCCTTGAAATGATCGACTCTGATAGCTCGGATCGTAGACACGCTGTTTTATAATACCCAATAAATCAGATCATTCATCAACGATGCACTCCGTATACATAAGCGGTATGGTGGACGCAAGCTGCTTTGAATGATCTACTCTGAATCCGTTTTTCTCCAAAAAATCCCTGTAACCCTCTGCATCCCATTTAGCCTCGAATTTCACTCCGGCGAATGAAAGCGCCTTGCTGAAGACTGCGCTCATCTTCCGCGAATTATCATGTATGAAGTTCGGTGCGATAAGCAGTCCGCCCTTTTTCAAAACCCTTCTTATCTCAGACAACACCTTTTCCGGTTCAGGGATGATGTGCAGCGCATTGGCTATAATTACCACATCAAAGCTTTCATCATCATATTGCAGAGTAGATGCATCAGCCCGTTCAAAATCCAAGTTGGAAGGGACTATTCCCCTTCTTGCCATAGTAAGCATCTTCTCAGAGAAATCCGTTGCAACCGTTCTTTTGGTTTCGCTCGCAACCTGTTTGGCAATTATCCCGGGACCGGTAGCCAGTTCAAGAACTTCCTTATCCTTCACCATTGTTCGTATTCGCTTATACATAGCTTCATATGCATGCTTATTCCCGGGGGTTCCTGTAACAAACCCGGTGTATACAGGAGCGAATCGGTCCCAGATATTCTCGTTTTTTGTATTCAGGATCCTCATATCTTCAAGAACGATCCCGCTCTTCCATTCCTTTGGAATATTTTCAGGCTCATAGACCATTCCATACAGTTCCACGCCATCCTCAAAGTGTTGCGTGACTACGCACTTCATCCCAAGATGTTCGTATTTATCCTTTTTAATATGCGCATCAGTGTCCAGAACAACCGGAACCGCCTGTCTTCGTCCTTCCTCAAATGCAATCTCCACAGCCTTTCGCATAAAGCCTTTGCCCTGGTACTCTTTTCTGACAGCAACCAAACCGACATAGATATACGGTATCTCCAATTTTGAAAGAACAGCCCCGTAACTCTTTCCCGCATGACCACAACCCTTCGCCATCTTGATCAGATGACCGGCATTAACACACCTGGGCATCGTTTTCAGCAAATCTGCCGCCGACCTCGGACTCATACTTACCCGGGGGTTTTTAAACGCAATGAACGCCTCATGCTCATCGCTTGTTGAGTAAAGCACACGTTCATTGATCGCCATCCGTACATAAGAGCAGATATAGTCGCTTATCGCCTGCCTGCTTTTCCCGAGATAAGCCATGCCGAATTCTGACTCCCCATATTCAAAGTCTGCAAAAGCGTCACCTATATCCCGTATCTCGTCCTCTCTTAAAGAATTGATCTTAACCGGCTTATATGTCGTCATGTATTCTCCTCCCATGATCTAATAAGAACAATATGGATAACTCTACTTCTCTCTGCACACTTTTTTTATACCTCTGACAAACTTCTCGGGATTAAACGGTGCCAGTCCGCCATGACCGACATCATATATCTTCCTGAATCTCGTGTGGGGAAATGCCTTTTTTATATATGCCACATCCGCCCGACGTTCCTTTACTTCTTTTTCCGCAACCCAATACTCGATATGCCTGCATTCCGTATGTATCTCATCCGGCATCGAGTAGTTGTTACAGGATTCAAAAGTTTTCCAGATTGTCTTTGCACTTATCATCCTGAGAACCTTTGCCGCATACCAAACATCTTCCTCTGACAGATCATCCGTGGCAAAAGCCTTTTCCAAAAGCTTTGCACCACCAATCTTGCCGGCGCTTATAAGGAGAAAATCTTTTATTGCAATAAATCTCGTAATGATCCACGGGAGCTGATATGGGGTTATCCCACCATCAATGATCGCGTTTTGTATATGTACATTGTTATCTGCCAGCATTCTTGTAACAATGCTTCCTCCCATGGAACATCCGTACAGGCAGGTAACATCATCAATGCCATTTCCGATAAGCCATTTTTCCAACTCGTCTGCTATTTCTTCAATACCGGTAAAATCATCCTTGCTGTCCGGATCATATCCCGGTAGTGCCGGTATGATCAGATGGTATTCTTTCTCCAACTGTGGGATTACATACTCGAAATAATCCCACATTACAATTGAGGGATGTATCAGGACAACTGTCTGTTCATTTTCCTTCCCGAATTCGTGTATCGTCATTTTATTCACATCAGTGCTTTGAAGTGATATCATCCCTTCTTCACCAGTTCCATCCTGAAATCGCACAGTTCATTACCTGCTCCGATCGTCTTGGTCCTTGTGAACTTAAGGCCCGGGATGTTTCCGTATGAATAAACATCATTATCACAGAAAAGGATGTTGAGTTCCGGGCATCCCAGCTCCGTAAGATATCTGTGATACGGACATTGTGTTATATCCATTCTGAAGCATCCTTTTTCCGCGGGGTAGAAAACATTCTTAAAGCCTGCTGCTTCTCCGAACATCTTACGACTCACGGGCGGCCACAGACTGAGGAAAAATCGGGTGAATCCCGGGATCTTTGCCATCTTTGCCAATGACCTTCCTGATCGCTCCGACTTTTTCTTCATGGTTGTCTTCATGATTTCGTAGGCCTTGTCCGGAGCATATTCCTTAAGTGCCAGATATATGGCCGCTGCAGGAAAAATAAAACCGTCTGTATGCATAGCCACTTTTTTGGGGACATCCTTATATAAACCGTAAAATTGCCCAAGTCTGGTATGCGCATTATCCCAAACCTCTTGTGCGGTCTCCGGATCCAGACATTTTTCTATCTCCTGTTTTATGAACTTCTTACCCTTTAGTGTTTTTTCAACATTTCTGTTCATGTTTTCCTTTCTTCCTTACTTCATCTGCTATTGCGGTTTTCGGGCAACGCAGTGCATCCTGCAGAAGCCCCTGCATTCAAACAGTTCCATGCGAAGTCCTGCTTTATCACAAAATCCCTTAACCTCATCTCTTCCGTATATGCGCACATCGCCGTGACCTAAAAGATTGAAGATCGGCGTCTCGATGTTATTACAGAACCATCTGACCGCTGCCGTTTTCATTGTCATGTCTCTGAGGATCAGTCTTCCTCCCGGACGCAAAACCCTGTACACACTGTTGAAGAAATCCTGAACGTTCGGATAGTGGTGAAAGCTCTGGCTGCAGATCACGGCATCAAACGAAGCATCCTCGAACGGCAGATTTTCGCAGTCTCCGACTACAAGTTTTACATCGCTCATATTTTTTGCTTTTGCAACCTCGATCATCTCGGGTGTCAGATCGATCCCGGTATAATGCTTTTCGGGATATTTTTCATGGAGAAGCGTCAGCATCGGAGCCGGCCCGCATCCGCAGTCAAGAAGATCTGTGAAATCCTCTTTTTCAAGTTCTTCCAGAATATCGGGATAATCCTTTTTACACATCTTGTATATCCCGCCCTTGTCCGTTTCATAAACCCTTGCCGCCTTGGAAAACTCCTTAATAGACAACTCCTTGTATTCCTTTTCAGTCATGGTTCATTCTCCTTTTATTAACCTGACACATATAGTTAGTAGCGACTAACCTTTGCTCATTATAGTTAGAGGGAAGTAACATGTCAAGCATGGCTCTGAAAAGTTACATCTTCCAGTTTTGAGTTTTTAATTGTTGTGCTGTCATGCGGCTGTATATGCTTTCATAACTGTTTAAGAATTCCGGACTGCCTTGTTCCGCAACAACTCCGTCTTTGAGCACGACGATATGATCTGCATTGGCGATCGTTCTCATCCTGTGAGCAATGATCATCACTGTCTTGTTCTTTATCAGTCTGGACAGAGCTTCCTGTATAGCCGTTTCATTTTCCGCATCAAGGGAAGCCGTAGCCTCGTCAAGCAGGATGATCGGTGCATCCTTAAGAAAAGCTCTTGCAATCGATATCCTCTGTCTCTCGCCGCCGGAAAGCTCACTTCCGTTTTCTCCGATATATGTGTCATATTTATCAGGAAGCAGATTTACGAACTCTTCACAGTTGGCAAGCCTTGCGGCTTCCATAACCTCTTCATCAGTCGTCCCGCTCTTTCCGATACGGATATTTTCTTTGACTGAATTATTGAAAAGCGTCACATCCTGAAATACGATCGAATAATTCTTAAGCAACGTCTCGGGATCGATATCTGAGATATCTTCCCCGCCGAGAGTGATCCTTCCTTCTTTCACATCCCAGAATCTTGCGGCAAGTCTTGATATGGTTGTCTTGCCGCCGCCGGAAGGACCGATGAGAGCCGTTACCTGACCCTGTTTTGCCGTGAAGCTTACATCTTTAAGGACATCCGCAGCGTCATCATATTTAAAGCCGACATGATCAAAGACAATATCATATCCGTTATTTTTAAGTTCTTCCGATCCTGTCTGCGTCTTAGCGGAAAGCACTTCATCAAGTCTTTCGCACTGCACCGCGCAGGAAATGATTGCCGCAAAGTTCTGAAGTGTGATCTGCATGGGATCATAGAGCCTTGCCACCAGCATAAGGAACATAAAGAAGGTGAGAATGCTGATCTCGCCTTTCGCAAAAAGCGCTCCACCCACAACTGCGGTCGTACCGATACCGATCTTTAAGATAATGGCTGCAGAATTGACATATACAGCCATTTTAAGCTCAGTAAGCAGTGCTTCTTTTTCCACATTTCTGATCTTTACTTCGAGTTCATCCATATACCTGTCTTCAGCATTGTTTGCGCGAAGATCCCTTACAGATTCCAGGCATTCCTGGATCCCGTCGGTCATTGTAAGCTTGACTGCAGAATTCCTGCGGACGGCATTCTTTTCCGCGCCGGAACAGGTGATTATGATGATAAATGCTACGGGAATGACCCAGAAACTTGCAAGTACCATTCTCCAGTCAAAAGCAAAGAACAAGCTGATCCCCACAAGCGTAACCGAGATCACTGCGCCTATAAGTTCCGGTATCCAGTGACTGGAGGCCGTCTCAATCTGAGCACAGTCTCCCATGATATTAGTCGTCAGATCGGCGATATTCTTCTTGCCAAAATAGGACAGTGGAAGCTTCCTGAGCTTTTCGGCTATCGTTGTCCTCCTGACACCGCTTTCCCTGTATGTCGTGAGAAAAGTCGCATTATACTGTATAAAGTTTGTTATCGCTATAAGAATGATCACAACGGCAGAACTTACGACATAGAAAGGAACCTTGTTCCCTGTAAGCGTACCTTCCAGAAGATCTTTGATCAGACAAAACAGGATACCGGCAGGCATCATAAGTACGATGTTCGTTATCGTCACGCTGGTACATGCGCGTATCATGTCTTTTGCTCCCTGTTTCGACAGGGCATATTTATGCTGCAATCTCTCTACCATGCTCATGCACCTACCTTCCACTCGATGGATCTTGTATACTCGTCAAACATCCGCCTGTACAGACCGTTTAACCTCATCAGTTCTTCATGACTGCCGCTTTCCGTGCACTGTCCGTCATCCATAACAAATATTCTGTCTGCATTCATGACCGTGCTTAATCTGTGCGCGATCATGATAAGCGTCCTGCCTTTGGACAATTCTTCAAAGGCTGCCTGCACCCTGGACTCGTTATCAGGATCAGCAAATGCGGTTGCTTCATCGAGTATCAGTATCGGCGCGTCCTTAAGATATGCTCTTGCTATCGTTATCCTCTGCTGTTCGCCGCCCGAAAGGTACGTACCTTTTTCACCTATGACTGTATTTATTCCGTTCGGAAGCTTTTCTATGATATCCATACATTGTGCTTTCTTAAGCGCATCAAGCACTTCCGTTTCCGATGCGTCAGGCTTGGACATCCTCACATTTTCAAGGATAGATTTCCTGATAAGCCTGCTGTCCTGGAACACGAACGAAACCAGTTTCATAAGCTCCGCAGATGGTATATCCTTTACATTAACGCCGCCGATCAGTATCTCACCCTCCGTGACATCAAAGAACCTGACCAGCAGCTCTGCCAGCGTAGTTTTGCCGGATCCTGACGGACCGACCAGAGCCACATGTTCACCGGGCGCTATCTTAACGGATACATTTTTTACCGCATCTCTTGTCGCATCCTTATATCTATATGTGACATTCCTGAGCTCAATTGAATGATCTGCCGGTGATTTTCCGTTTTTATTATCCGCAAGCGGTTCGATCTCCATGACTGATTCAACACGCTTAAGGGCATCAACTAATGTCATCTCCGCCTCACCGGAATATGCCACTTTGGTAAGTGCCACAGTGATGAGAGGCGTAACGATGATGTAGTACATGATGTTAAGAATGAGTCCTGCCGTGATGCCATCCTTTGTAAAAGCAAAAGCCGCTATCACGATAAATGCAAAGATCGCATTTATGCATGTCATAAATCCGGTCATGGGCCATCTGAGTATAAGAGTATAGTCGGTTGCCCATTTCCCGAATCCGTCAATGCACGCCTTGAATCTTTTGAATGAATGAACGGTCTGTCCAAAAGTCTTAACCACAGGTACGCCCCTGACATATTCGGTAGCCTCACTGCTCATGGTTTCAAGAGCATTCTGGTATTCCGCCATCTTTTCCTGCATTCCCTTACCCATCATGGACATCATGACCATAAACCCAAGAACCGCAGGTATCATGCAGATAAGTCCTATCTTCCAGTTGAACGCGAATATCAGCACCAAAAGCCCTATCGGGGTTACCGCGGCAACCGTTTTATCCGGAAGCTGATGTGCGATAAATGTTTCCGTTGCGGCTGTCGAATCATTTACGATACGCCTGATCTTTCCTGTTCCGTCTTCATCAAATACGCCGAGCGGAAGTGTCAGGATCCTCCTCATGAGTGAACTTCTCATATTCGCCTGTACCCTGAACGCCGCAATATGTGTACATAATAGCGCCGCAATATAGATAAGCAGAGATGTCACAGTAAGAATAACCGCCTGCCACGCATAATGATTTATCCGTGACAGATTTTCTCCATCTACCGCGATCTGTATGATCTTCCATAGATCATAGTAGGGAATAAGTACGATCACCGCGCTCACCCCGGCTATGAACCTGCCCAGCGTGATGAGGTGTCTGTGCCCTCCGGCGTACTGTCCGATCAGTTTCATATGATCGAATTTTTGTGTTTTACCCAACTCTTTTTCCTCCTGTTCCTCTTTATTGCTGTCAATAATAGTTAGTTATTGCTAACCATTCGTTAAAAAAATAGTCTCTATATCTGAAAATGTAAAACCTGTCATCTCTTATTCACCCCAATAGTCTATTGATTCCTGAGTTCTTCCTGACATTCCTAAGAGGCTCATCATAAAGTCTTCTTTTTCATTGAACATCTGAACGATTATGACTTTCCCGGATTCGATTCTGTAAATCAAATAATGCTGGTGTGTAAAGAAATACCGGTATTCCGTTTCCACATCGTAAGTTTCGGAAATATTTGTTCCAAGTTCCGGATCATCAGAAAGCAGGTCTGCGTCAGATACTATTCCGGCAAGGACACTCAGGGCAGTCTCTTCATCAAAGTGTTCGATCAGCCATTCTTTCAGAGCTTTCAGTTTATTCCTGACAAGAGGCGAGTATTCAAGCTTTTTCATCGATCAGATACCAAGCTCCTTTTTAATATCCTTAGATGAGATCGTACCCTCTTCAAGGATCGAATGTTCGCCTTTTGCCATTTCAAGTTTGAACTTGTACAGAGCAAGCTGCTTCTCCAATTCATCAAGTTCTTTGGAATTGATCATGGTTATCTGGTCATATCCGTTTTTTGTCAGATAAACCCGGCTTCCATATTTAACGTTTTTTACAACTTTAGTGTAATTTCTAAGCTCCGAAACAGGCATGATAGTAGGCATCTTAAAACCTCCTTGTATTTACCGGACCACTATGTACAGTTCAGGAAAATAGTACTATACCCTCCGGGCTTTTGCAACATAATTTGCAGATAAATTTTACAGCAAAAAAACAAGGGATGCGCCGTGCATCCAGGCGATCACGTAAACCTTGAACATATCCACGCAGCCAGAGCTGAGACCGCAGGAAATATGAGAAATAACTTCAGCAGCTGACTCCTGATGTTGTATCCGTATTTTCTGTCCGCATATACTTTTTCAACCTCGGGGAAGTAAAACTGAAAGAAATGAAACTTCATGAGCAGAAAATAATCAAAGCAGATCATGTCGTAGAGCTTGTATACTGTAAATATCAGCACAAATCTTGTGAAGAACTGTGCAAATGTGAATCCATTTCTTATGCCGTCCCAGATTGAGATCACGCCCACACCCAGTATCATCACCATGCTGAATATCATTAGCGTCCATCCTATTATCCTGGCACCGTAGAAAAGTTCTTTGTCCCTTGGAATAAGGGCTTCCTGCGCTTCCTTCGGAGCTGACGAAAAAAACTTCCTATCCTGAATAAAGGCTACAGCCGATAACATCATCAGCGTTATCGCCGCACTGAATACAATTGCAAGAAAAACCGTTAATATCATTTTTCATCCTTTTCCCGGAAACCAGGGGATGCATCTGTTGACACGCTTTTTGTAATCCTCATATTCTTTTCCGTAAAGATCTGTCAGCCATTTTTCTTCTGTGTTTATCAATACTATGGTCATGACCGCCCAGTCAATGACCGGAAGGATCAGCATCCATGCATTATGCCACATTAAAGTTATGCCCGATAATGCGATCCACCATCCGCTGTACATAGGGTTTCTTACCCAGGCGTAAATACCTTTGGTCTGCAGCCTGTTTTCTGTTATGGATTCATCCATATCCGACCGCAGCGCTCCGATAAACCAGACTGCGATCCCAAACACGATCAGCACAGCTCCGGCTATACGGAATATCATGATCCAGGGATCACCCAGGATCCCGATCTTCAAAACATATCCGAACAGAACGATCCCGACGGCGTTTAACATTGCAATACCGTAGATAATGTAAGGACCGACTCCGAACAACGGCAGTTTCTGTCCTTCCTTTGTATAGTTTTTCAGCATTTACCTGTCTCTCCTACCACTTAAATACGGCAAGCCTGTTGTTGATATTTTTGCCGACTACGGCAAACAGCTTACCGCGTATTGAATATTTCTTCATTTCCTTATTATAGCTTTTTTCGGAAACGAAGGTAAGACGAGGCTCCAGCTCAAGGTATTCCCTCCCTGTCTTTGTTCCCCAGCCGAAGGCAGCATTGGTATTTTTAACCGCATCGTGATGATTGCCGTGTTTTTCCAGGAACGGGGAGTGCTGCTCAGCCAGCAGGTATCCGTGAGGGAAGCTGTCGCAGAGCATTTTTAAGCAGATCTCAACCTGCTCCTTTGAAAAGTATTGAAGCACACCCTCCATGACAACTATGGTGATATCATTTTTCGGAAGATTTTTTGTCCATTCTCTTTCAAGAGCACTGCCGTCAAGCATGGTACAGCGTTCCCTGTCTTCGTAGACCTTGCGTCTGACGGCGATCTGGTCTGGCAGATCCACATCAAACCATGTGATCTTTCCGTTATCGACCTGTGAAAACTTGTCATCAAAGCCGCATCCGAGATTTATACAAAGAGCCTCCGGATATATTCCGATAAGTCGTTTCAGTTCTTCACGGAACATTATCGTTCTGGCAACAACTCCTTCATGCGACAGGAACGGATCAAACTTGCTGACATCAACCCCCAGGGTATCTATGATCTCCTTTGCCTTGAGATCTTTGATCCTTGCATTTGGTCTTGAAGTCTCGCTTGCTTTGATGGCAAGCGGAATAAGCGCCGTTTCCTGAACATCTCCGAATTTCAGATCCATTTTTGCCTCCCATCCGTTATTGCTTACAAGTTAGTTATTTCTAACTATGTACCGATTATATGCTCCGCTTTTCAGCGGAGCTGATATATTCTATAATATTATTTTTCTGTGGGGTTAGTTGCTTCTAACTTGTTCATAATAACACCTGCCTACTGTAAAATCAATACATTTTAAGAAAAAATGGTCCGCTTTTTCTCATCCCTCCAAAAACTTATACAGCAGTTTATACAGCTGTCCGGCTTCCTTTTCACTTAACGGAGATCCTTTTTTTGCAAGTTCAAGCGGGATGTTTTTGCACTTTTCCTTCAGCGCGTTACCCTTCTTTGTGATGCTTATAAGTGTAATACGCTCGTCTTCCTTAGATCTCTGCCTTGTAACATATCCCTCTTTTTCAAGATTCTTTAATAAAGGCGTGAGGGTACCCGCATCCAGATGAAGGATGCTGCCAAGCTGCCCTACGTTCACGCTTTCTTTCTCCCACAGGACCATGAATACCACATACTGTGTATATGTCAGTCCCATGGGTTTAAGGCATGGTGTATATGCCGCAACGATCTTTCTTGAGCATGCATACATCGGAAAGCATAGTTGATTTTTCAGTAAAAGCTGTTCATATTCCTGTGCCATGGTCATTGTCCTCTACAAAAGTCCTTCCACAAATTCAGCCACTTCATCCATTTTTGCGGTAGGTTCAAATCTTGCTGCCACATTGCCGTTTCTGTCGATCACAAATTTGGTGAAGTTCCACTTGATCTCGGGATTATTCTTATAATCCTTATCGATCTTTTTAAGCATAGCACTCATTGCAAGAGCTTTGGGTCCCTTTCCGAAACCTTCAAACCCCTTCTGCCCCTTCAGATACTTAAAAAGCGGGATCGCTGTCTCACCGTTGACATCTGACTTCTTCATCTGGGGAAACTGTGTATTGTACTTAAGCTGGCAGAATTCATGTATCTCATCGTCCGTTCCCGGAGTCTGTCCCGCAAACTGATTGCAGGGAACATCTACGATCTCAAATCCTCTGTCGTGCCACTTTTCATACATAGCCTCAAGATCCTTGTAGTGAGGTGTGAAGCCGCATCCTGTCGCGGTATTAACTACAAGAACGACCTTGCCTTCATATTCCTTCATCGATATCTCTTTTCCGTCTGCTGCGGTTACGCTCTGATCATAAAAACCCATGTTCTTTACCTCCTTTATCACTTGCAAACTGCTATGGCAGCCTGTCTTTTGTTTTTATCTTTGGTCATATTATATTTGGTCAAATATAATATTGTCAAGTTCTTTTTTCAGTGTGTAACAAAACCTGTCTTTACAATACCGGTCTTATCAGATCATCATCCGGTCATTCCGATCGATTTTAAGAAGTTTTCAAGGGCTGTTATTCCGGCAAGAGCTATCTATGGCAAAAGGTCTCTCATGCTGTTAAGACCAAGTGCAACCGTTGAGCCGTTGTGAAGCATGGCGCTTGCTGCAGGCGGCATGATGCCGGCTATTCCAAGAGCTATGAGGGCTGTATTAAAGCCTACTATGGTCCTGTAATTGAACCTGATCCGCTTCATCAGAAGTGTGCTGATCTTTCTTAAAACGATGATACTTTCAAGATCGTCGGAGCCTATCGTGATGTCCGCTATCTGCCTTGCGATCTCGGCTCCGTCACTTATGGCGATCCCTGCATCCGAAGCAGAGAGAGCAGGAGAATCGTTGATGCCGTCACCTACCATGATCACGCGATGGCCCTCACTCTTTGCCTTCTCAACATATTTTGCCTTATCCTCCGGAAGTACTTCGGCATAATACTCGGTGATCCCTGCTTCGGCAGCGATCCTTGAAGCCGTTCTTTCACTGTCACCGGTCATCATAACGATATGTTCAAATCCCTGTTTCTTAAGCTGTCTTACAACTTCACGGGTTTCCTTTCGCATGGGATCTTCAATCAGGATACAGGCCGACAGCCTTCCGTTCTTTGCAAAATAGAGATGTGAATACTCATCCGGCAGAGAATCAAACAATTCTTTTTTATCATCCGGGATGATCACTTTCTCATCCTCAAACACAAAATGATAACTTCCTATGACAGCTTTTTCTCCGGCTATCTCGGAAGCGACTCCGTGAGCGACAATGTATTCGACATTTGTATGGAGTTCATCGTGCAGCAGTCCTTTTTCAAAAGCACAGTCTACCACGGCTCTCGCCACAGAGTGGGGGAAATGCTCTTCAAGGCAGGCTGCCTGTCTTAGAAGTTCATCCTCTGATTCATCACAGAACGATACAACCCTTACCACTGAAGGTTTTGCCTCTGTGATCGTTCCGGTCTTATCAAAAACGATCGTATCGGCATCAGCCACGGCTTCCAGGAATCTTCCTCCTTTTACCGTTATATTATATTCTCCCGCTTCCTTTATTGCCGACAGAACAGATATCGGCATCGCCATCTTGAGCGCGCAGGAATAATCAACCATGAGCACGGACACCGCCTTGGTCGTATTCCGGCTGACCGCCCAGGTTAATCCGGCGGCAATAAGCGTATAGGGAACAAGTTTATCCGCGATCCTCTCGGCCCTGCTTTCCAGTGAGGATTTCAGCTTTTCGGATTCCTCGATCATCTTTACGATCTTGTCAAACCGTCCGCATCCCTCTGTCTGCGTAACCCTTATGGTCAGATCACCCTCTTCCACTACCGTACCGGCAAACACGCTCATACCGGCGCCCTTTCGCACCGCCGTGGATTCTCCGGTCATGGATGCCTGATTTACCATTGCCTCACCGGAATACACCTCTCCGTCAAAGGGGATCATATTTCCCATTCTGACAACGACTCTGTCTCCGCAGGCAATATCCGACGAATCAGTCTGCACTTCTCCGTTTTCGGTCAGGAGCCATACCTTATCTATGTTGAGAGACATCCTTCTTGCCAGGTCATCCACGGAACGCTTGTGCGTCCACTCCTCAAGAGTATCTCCTATCTTAAGAAGGAACATCACATTCGATGCCGTATTATGATCACCGGTAAGCATTGCTGAAGTTATGGCCAGCGCATCCAGCACCTCAACCTGCAGATGCCTGTTTTTCAAGGTCTTCAGACCGCGCCATATATATTTCACCGTTCTGACCGTATCTATGATCCTGCGTACCGGGAAAGGAAGAAAAAAACGCTTTCCATAGTGCAGGATCACCGCCGTTACTATCCTGTCATAATACTTTGCGGAGGTTTCTCTTCCGGAGCATTCAAACACCCTTTCGGGAACAAGGACCTCTTCAAACGAAAAGTTCTTTATTATATCTGAGATCTTTGACCTGTCACAGTCATATACAACAGCTGCATCAGCAGTCCTTTCGTATACCCTCACTTCCCTGATCTCATCAAAACTCTTCAGATAGTACTCAAAGGTGTCCGCCTCACGAAAGGTCATACGCTTCATCGTAAGATGAATGCGGATCCTGTTTTTTATCTCGTGTTTTACCGTAAACTCCATTATTCCGTATCTTCTTCCTTTTTTGCTCTTTCTTCGTTGATGACCTTTGCTTCTTCATAGATGTCAGTACAGTTTTCCTGAAGGGTTGTGACCTGATCAAGCACGGAATCTTTTGCTCTCAGGACTCCCGCCGTGCAATGCGCATATACCTTCTTTGCGTCCTTTGACGACAGCAGCTTGATCCCCTCCAGTCCGAACAGTGTACCCAGTGCAAACAATCCGACTCCTTTTAACTTCATAACCATGATCTCCTCTCGTTTTTATTTTGATGCAATAGTTAGATATGTCTAACTATTGTGCAAAAACATCTGCAAAACATGCTCTGCTGCAGCCCGTTATCCGTGCTTTATTTCACACACCTGAAATAAACTATCGATCCGTCTGTATTATACTCAACCTCGCGGTAGAGCCTGTGAAGTATCTTTAAAAGCTGCGTTTCCGTGGGGAAAGGCGGGGTGAACCACCCCTTCTTTGAAAGTACCCTGTGCACCAGCCAGTCAGTTCTCCTGTTTTTGCCCTTGATATAAAAGCATGCTATGAACATTCCGCCGGGTTTGAGAACACGCCAGGTTTCGCGGAACGCTTTTTTCTTTTCGGGGAAGGCGTGAAATCCGTTCATGCTTAAGACTATATCGCAATCTGCATCCGAAAGCGGAAGCTTTCCCACATCACCCTGAACAAATGAAATGTGACCGCAGTCACCAAGCCTTGCTTTTGCCTGTTCAAGCATGTCGGTGCTGTAATCAAGGCATGTGATCTTTGAAGCGGAAAGTGATCTCCACTTCTTTTCGGTAAATACCGCTGTTCCCACAGGAACATCAAGAAGATTGCCGTTAAAATCATCAGGGATGTATTCCAGTACCCTTTTTGCCACATCGTTATCATCAGTTCCGTCCCAGAAGATCTTCATATAAAGCTTACTCCAGATATTTCCCTGGGTAAGTACTTCATCATAGATATTCTTCGATGATTTATAAGCGCTTCTGATCTTATCCGTTACCGGTTCCGCTTTTGCCAGTTTCTCATGTCTTGCCCGGTACTGTGTATCTTCTCTTTCGTCATACCCGTCGAAAGGTGCATTCGGATCGTGGGGTTTCTGCTTCTTCAGGCTGTTGCAGACCTGATCTTTATGGGCAAACACGAAATCAAGGTCATCCGACCAGCCCGTGTGTCCGGTGATCACTTTGGGACTGATACCTCTGTCGCGCAGGATTTTTTCAAGCTTTACCAGTGACCGTTTTGACAGTTCATTGTCCTCGGCCAGAGCATTGATAAAGCTGTATCCTCCGTCTGCACCGAACCAGATCGAATCGCCTGTAAAGAGATATGCATCATCTATGAGATACACCATGTGTCCCCAGGTATGTCCGGGCACAAGTATTGCCTCCACTTTGATATCGTCTATATAAAATACATCACCGTCATTTAAGAGTTTTCTTTCATTGTCACTCTTTACCAGGGGAAGCTTATACATTCCGAAGATAACCCTTCGTCTCTTTTCACCCGTCATGTATTTATTCTCGATCCCGCTGATATAGAGCTTTGCATCCTTAAAAAGGCCGTCGCTGTCACGCTCAACGGCACCCACGTGATCCGTGTCCTGATGTGTGATAAGAATGTGCTTTATTGCAGACGGGCTGATATCCAGCCAGCTCATCTTCTCCGCAAGCCTTTCATAATTGTAGCCTGCATCGATCATGATGGTCGTCCCGTTTTTCGTATAAAAAAAGATATTCGCGATCCACTCACGGACACAGGCGGTATTGTCGTCTATCCATCCGGTGTTTAACGGCTTGAATATCTCCTTGCCGCGGTATCCCCACGACATGACCACTCTTTGAAAATTTGACGCTTTCCTGCTCATATTATCGGCCTCCCGTACTTACTTCACTACTTCCCACATCACTCCCATGTTCTGAAATCCGCCCTCGGGCATACAGCCTGCACAGGTCTTGCCCCCTGTTGCACAGCCCGGACAGCTGCTGCAGGATTGACCCCCGCAGCCGCTGCCGGAAAAAACTATTCTCTTTATCACTCCGGTGCGTTCCAGAAATTCAATATACCGCTTTATCTTTTCCACCGGCATATCAAGTTCCGAAGAAAGCATCTCCATTGTACGTGATCTTCCGTCTTTTAACAAATCTATCAGTTCGTTCATTTTTATTACCAGATAAGAAGTCCTATGTAATAAGCGATACCTGCGAGAATCAGCGCCACTCCGGTGTAGTAAAGCGCGATCCTTGCGGTCCACTTGACTGAATGGGTTTCCTGATAGGTAGCGGCTAACGCCACGATACAGGGCATGTTGAAGGTCATGGCAAAGATGAGAGCCAGTGCCTCGGGTTTGGGTATATTCGCAACGAGCAGTTCGTTTATGTTTTCCGCAGCTGCACCGCTCACAACCGAGCCCACAGATATTGTGCCGGCTCCTGTATAGATCGTGCTCAGGACTCCAAGCGCCCCCTCTTTTCCAAGGCTTGATGCGATAAATGCCATAAAGGTCTGCCAGCCCATGCCGAAGAGCTTTGTGACCGGTTCAATAAAATGGCCGACCCTGTAGAGAATGCTGGCCGTGATATCTCCGGATGAAGTATAGGAAAGCAGCCAGAATACCAAAGCCACGATAACAACAACCTTCAGGGCCCTGACAAAGGTTTCCTTTGTCCGTCCGAATACATATCTGAATAGGGCGCCCCACTTCGGTTTATGATAAGGCGGCAGCTCCATGATCATACCGCACCTGTCCTCCGCTTTTACAAGCGATCCCCCGAAGATCTTCGCAGTGATCCACATGTGGAGGATCATGACTAAAAGGATCACCACGATGATCACCGGCGTCCACGCGCCAAAGAAAATGGTTGAAAGCATCGGTATGACTGCCCATGCCGCGCCACAGGGAACCGCCCATGCCAGAGCGATGGTCAGGACCTTCTGCCCCCAGTTATCTATCACTCTGGTTCCGGCAGCGCCTCCCATCGTACAGCCGAAACTGATAAGAAAGGGCATCACCGACTTACCCTGAAGCCCGAACTTTGCCATCGTATTATCAAACACATAGGAAATACGCGCCATGACGCCGATCTCCTCAAGCAGTCCGAATACTAAAGTCACTCCGAATACAAATCCGAGCATCTGCACTATGAATGCCACGGAACGTATTAGGACATCGCAGAGGACCGATGCAATAAATGCCGGACATCCGATATTTAAGAGTGCTTCATTTAACGGATCCGGGATGCCTCCTATGAGCTGTCCTATGCCCATGAGAGGGAGGGCCGGAATAAATGAGGCGATCAGTCCCAGGACTATGGTCAGTATCACGACCGGCTTTCCCCAGATATGGTGGGTTATGAGCCTGTCAAATTTCCCGAGTGATATTTTTGTTTCCGTGCGCTTTGTCACTCCCGAAAGAAGCTCGTCTATCCATGCAAATTTTCTTTCACCGGTAAGGACAACTCCCTTGTCTACTGCAGAGAGTGCTGTGTCAAAAGCATTTTTGTCGCTGACGGAAAGGGCTGCTTTGATCTTTGCGATCACGGGAGCGTCCCCCTCGACAGCCTTCGCGGCAAGCCACACATTTGAATAACCCGGTATCACATCAGCAGGTATCATGGCTTTAACTCTTGTGTATGTCTCAATCTCTTCATAACGCTTTTCAAGGGATCCCGGATCCAGGGACGTCTTTTCCCGCACCGCGCGTTCAAGGGCCCTGTAAAATCCATCGTAAGCCTTTGTGTCCGGAGCCGAGAAGGATTCAACCGGTATGCCAAGCTTCTTCTCAAGTTCTTTGGCGTTTACGCTTTTTCCCTGCTCATCCGCAACATCACTCATGTTTAACAAAAGAAAACAGGGAACGGTTATCCCTGCAAAATCAGCGAGCATATAAAGGCTTCTTTCAAGCTGCGAGCTGTCTGCGAGAATACAGATAACATCCGCTTTCCCGGATGCGATATAGTCGCGTGTTATCATCTCTTCATCGGAATTTGCCGACAGACTGTAGGTTCCGGGAAGATCCGCGACAAGGTAATGCACCCCGTTATGTTCAAAATTACCTTCTTTCTTTTCTACTGTTTTTCCGGGCCAGTTTCCCACATGCTGTCTTAAACCTGTAAGTGCGTTAAAAAGCGTGGACTTACCGGAATTGGGCTGACCCAGAAGAGCTATCACTGTTTCATTTTTCTCTGTCATGCTCCCTTGCCCTCCTCAACCTCAATGAGGCTGCATTCCGATCTGTTCAGGGCGATCATGGTGTCTCGTGAATAGACAAGAAGCGGTCTGTTCTTTTCGTTTTTGATGACCGTAACCGGACATCCGGGGGTGAGCCCGATCGATGTGATCCTGCTTATAAATCTCGGATCACCGTTTACGGAAGTTATCACTCCCTTTGATTCCTTTTTCATTTCCGACAGTTTTTTCATCGTTTCCTAACGTTCCTCCTGTTATTCTTTTTCGTATGAAAGCATCGTATATCCGGCATCTGCCGTTATTTTTGCAAGCTCTCCTTCGGTTTCTTCATGTTTTGAACGAAGTATGACCTCATTTTTTCCCACATCAGCCTCCGCCCATCTTCCATCCGATGCATTGAAAGCATTTTCGATCCTGCGGGCGCAGTTTGCGCAGTGCATTCCGTCCACGCACAGCACATATGTATACGGATAATTGTTTTTATTTTTGTCTTTAACCCTTACCCTTTTGTCTGCAGGATCGTGTCCCCCGCAGCAGGACGACCCGTATCTGATCGTTCTCACAGTGCCGTACAGGGCCGCTGTTATTATGATGATAAGAGCAATGACAACTATTGCGTTTCCCATTTTTTGTCCTCTTTTATTGGCTGCAGGGGTGCGCGAAGCACCCCTTTCATCAGCTGTGGCTTTTGCAGCCTTTTATGGGTATAGGAGAGAGTTAAGCGAAATGTTTTTTCAGGCATCTGTAGGTTTCATCGCTGATCACATGCTCTATGAGGCAGGCATCTTTATCTGCAGTATCCTCATCCACGCCTATCCCTATCAGCGTATTTTTTAAGAATAAGTGTTTTCTGTATACCTTTTGGGCGACGGCCATTCCTGTATCGGTGAGCAGTATGTGCCCTTTTTCGCCCAGGCTTATCAGATCTCGGTCGCGCAGTTTTTTCACGGTATCACTGACAGTAGGCTTCGTCACTCCAAGTTCCCGTGCCAGATCCACCGACTTCGCGTATCCTTTCCTTTCATGCAGGATCAGGATCCTTTCCAGATAATCGTTTGTTGAGTTTTTCCTAAGCATATCCCCCGTCTGTCTTCCCATCACGATCTTCCCCGGCAGGATGAACACGCTTTACAGTGTGCACAGTTTCCTCCGCAGGAGGATATGCCTCTTTTTTTATCCCGGATCATGGTACGGATAATGAGTACCACAACCGCTATGAGTATGAGAGATATGATCATCGTTCCGAGATTAGCGATAAACCATGCAGTCATCTTCTGTCTCCTTAAAATTTCAGGCGGTCTTTACCTTTGATTCCTTGATGGTCAGCTTGTCTGCCTCTTTATATTTCTTGAATAAGAGCATATATATGATCACCACCAGTGCAGCAACCGCAAACACCAGACCCGGTACGCTTATATTACCCGTAAACAGACCTCCGAACTGGTTGATCATGAGAGCTATGACATAGGCAAATCCGCACTGGTAAGCAATAGCAAACCATGTCCATTTCGGATTGTTCATTTCGCGCTTGATAGCTCCAATAGCTGCAAAGCAGGGCGCGCACAGCAGGTTGAAAACAAGGAAGGAAAATCCGGTAACACCGGTAAACGCTGCTGCAAGCGCCTGCCATGCTGTCATTTCTCCGCTGCCGTAAAGGATACCCATTGTTCCCACGATGTTTTCCTTTGCGACAAGTCCTGTGATGGATGCAACGGCAGCCTGCCAGTTGCCCCATCCCAAGGGTATGAATATCCACGCGATCAGATTGCCTATCCTTGCAAGGATTGACAGTTCAAGCTCATCCTCGGCAAGCATCCTGAAGCCCTCTGCCGTAAATCCGAAGAAGGATGTGAACCATACAACAATGGTGGATAAAAGGATGATCGTTCCGGCCTTTTTTATGAAGGACCATCCGCGCTCCCACATTGAACGAAGAACATTTCCAAGTGTGGGCATGTGGTAGGCGGGAAGCTCCATTACGAAGGGCGCCGGATCTCCCGCAAACATCTTCGTCTTTTTAAGCATGATGCCGGAAACAACGATCGCGGCCATGCCGATGAAATAAGCTGATGTTGAAACCCATGCGGATCCGCCGAATATGGCGCCCGCGATCATTGCGATGAAGGGCACCTTGGCTCCGCAGGGGATAAAGGTTGTTGTCATGATCGTCATTCGTCTGTCGCGTTCATTTTCGATCGTACGGCTTGCCATGACTCCGGGCACTCCGCATCCCACTCCGATCAGCATGGGAATAAATGATTTTCCCGAAAGACCAAATCTCCTGAAGATACGGTCAAGGACAAAAGCGATACGGGCCATATAGCCGCAGGCTTCAAGAAAGGCAAGCATCAGGAACAGCACGAGCATCTGGGGGACAAATCCAAGTACTGCTCCTACACCTGCCACTATTCCGTCAAGTATGAGACCTTTGAGCCAGTCGGCTGCGCCGGCCGCATCAAGACCTGATTCCACGATCGCGGGAATACCGGGTATCCATGTGCCGTATTCGGCAGGATCGGGCTCATCTCCTATTGCCTCCACAGTCTTCAGAGCCTCGTTGTAATCCTCGATCGATGCTGTCTCTTCCGAGATCTCAAGCGTTTCTTCATCCTCTGCTTCATAAGTGAAGTCTCCTTCGGGGGCTGCGCCGTTTTCTTCGACATAGGCATCGTATCCGTCAACTATGGCGGAAGCTGCAGCATATTCTTCAGCTATTTCTTCGTATCCTCCGTCCATTCCGAAAAGATGGAAACCGTCGCCGAAGATGCAGTCATTCGTAAAATCTGTTGCAGGTGCTCCTACGCCAACCATTGCAACCCAGTAAACCGCAAACATGACTGCCACAAAGATGAACAGACCCAGGATACGGTTGGTCACCACCTTGTCGATCTTATCGGATGTGGTGAGCTTTCCGGCATTTTTCTTCTTATAACAGGACTTTATGACCTCTGCGATATATACATACCTTTCATTGGTGATGATGGATTCTGCGTCATCATCAAGTTCCTTTTCCGCTGCCTTTATATCATTTTCAATGTGAGACAGCGTCCCTTCCGGGATCTTCATCTGCTCGAGCACCTTGTCATCACGTTCAAAAATCTTTATCGCATACCATCTCTGCTTCTCTTCGGGCATATCATGTACTACCGCTTCCTCGATGTGAGCTATGGCGTGCTCGACAGGACCCGAAAATCTGTGCTGCGGAACAGTCTTTGTTCCTTTTGCAGCCTTCATGGCTTCTTCTGCAGCCTCGGTTACGCCGTCACCCTTAAGCGCCGAGACCTCAACGACCTTGCATCCAAGCTGCCTCGACAGCTCATCCTTGTCTATTTTGTCACCGTTCTTTTTTACGACATCCATCATGTTGACGGCAGCCACAACCGGTATTCCAAGTTCCGTAAGCTGCGTGGTCAGATACAGATTTCTCTCAAGGTTGGTTCCGTCTATGATATTGAGTATCGCATCCGGCCTTTCGTTTATGAGGTAATTTCTCGCGACCACTTCCTCCAGTGTATAGGGAGAAAGCGAATAGATACCGGGAAGGTCGGTTATTATGACATCATCATGTTTCTTAAGTTTTCCTTCCTTTTTTTCAACCGTTACACCGGGCCAGTTTCCGACAAACTGGTTGGATCCGGTAAGTGCATTGAACAGTGTTGTCTTTCCGCTGTTCGGATTACCTGCAAGCGCGATCCTTAAACTCATTTTTTTATCTTCCTTTCTTTTGCTTTTACTGTACTTCGACCATCTCCGCGTCTGCTTTGCGGATAGACAGCTCGTAATTTCTTACATTTATCTCAATAGGATCACCTAAGGGAGCCACCTTGCGCACGAATACATCCGTGTTTTTCGTGATACCCATATCCATGATCCTGCGCTTTGTTGCGCCCTCTCCATGAAGTTTTACTACAGTGGCCGTTTCTCCTACCTTTACATCTCTCAGTGTTTTCACTTTTTCGTTTCTCCCTTCTTTACACCATTATCTTTTTTGCCAGTTCTTCGCTGACAGCCACCCGGCTTTCCTTGACCTTTATGATCAGATTTTTACCGACCGAATTAATGACGCTTACCTGTCCTCCGACATTAAAGCCAAGATCCTCCAGATGTTTTTTTGTTTCAGGATTTCCTCCGATCTTTTTGATGATCTGTGTCTGTCCTGCTTCCGCATAGATCAGTGGCAGCATTTTTTCCTCCCTGATAAGTATTAACATTCGGTTAGTCTAAACTAATCCGCAGTCATAAATAAGCGGTTAGAATTAACTAACCGTCGTTTATTATAGTTAGCATTAACTAACATGTCAATACTTTTTTCTTTTATTTCAAAAACCACTCTGCACCTTGGTCAGTCAAAGATCTCTTTCATGAGTTTTTCATATTCCTGCATTGTAATCTTCTGTCCCCGGTATGTGAAATCACTGTTTTCATCATACATATCCTTGTCAGAGTCCCAGTATTCGGCATTTATATCAAAAGAATCAACGATTCTGTCATATCCCTCATAACGGTCCAGATGGTGCATGGATCTTCCCATATGAGTGACATCGCTGTGCACTATCCACACCGCTCCCTCATACTCCGTATATCCAAGCATATCTGCCGTCCCGTCACCTCTTGCAAGCACGCGGAGTTTGCCGTCCGTCACGTCAAGATATATTCCGCCGTAAACTCCTCCCGCAAGCATCAGCTCATCCTCGCCGTCATTGTCCAGATCAAGGCGTTCCTCTGTATTGTCCTTCTCCCATAATTCATTATATTCCACCAGCTCCGAAAAAGTGACCGGCGTTCCGTTATCATCGGCAGCGATCTCTCCCTTAAGGAAACTGTCGAACAGCTCGTCTGCATCAGCCTGCCCTGAATTCTCTTTTTCCGGCTCCTGTGTCTCTTCAGACGCCTCAGTTTCGGAATCCTTCCTTTCAGGAGCTGCAAGCGCTTCTTTAAGAACTGCCAGATCATTCTCCATCACAGACAGATAGGAAGTGCCGTCATTCACATCTTTTGCCGTGACAGACTGCATGGAATCCAGCGTGAGGATCTGCTGGTTCTTATCTTTGGTATTCTGTACGATCGTCTCTGCGATCCTTTGGTCACTCCCATCGATCGCCATAACGGCAGGCAGTGACAGCTCGTCAACCTTCCCGGCAAGAAAAGTAACGGTTTCAAAGCTTGCCTCCGTCTCGGCCGAGCAGCCGGCAAAAGCCGCATAATAAGAAAGTCCGTAGTCATCCGTAAGATAACGGAACGGGAAACGGTCGCCAAAGAGAAGGGTCTTTAAGGAAGCTTCCGATACCGCATCACTATACTCTTTATCAAGCTTGTCCAGCTTTTCAATATATGCGGCGCAGTTATTATCATAAACCTGCGCATTTGCGGCATCGATTTCCTGAAGTTCCTTTGATATGCATTCGGTCAGCGTTTCGGCATTGCGAAGAGAAAGCCATACATGCTCGTCATACTCTTTTTCGCCTGTCTCCGCTTCTTCATCTTCACTTTCCTGCATGCCCTCAACTGTTTCTTCTTCCCTGACGGAATCCCCCAGAACTTCAAGAAGGTTGATCACGGCCATGTCCTTGTTTGCCGCTCCGTTAAGAGCATCATCCACCCATTTATCAGACTCTCCGCCGACATAAATGAACATGTCGCAGGTTGATATCTTCAGGATGTCATCGGCCGAAGGCTGATAACTGTGAAAGTCAACACCGTTATCGACAAGCAGTGTAACATCAGCGTTTCCGGGATTGTCTCCAAGTATGTTCATGACCCAGTCGTATTCAGGAAAGATGGTTGCCACGATCTTTAAGTTTCCGTCATCTGCCACCCCTGCCGGATCCTTTGCCGGTCCGCATGCCTGAAGACAAAACAACGACATAACAACCGCCATCAGGACAGAAATCATTTTTTTCATAATAAAAACCTCCTTACTCTCCGGTCATGTGCTTATTCTCCGGAATTTTATCCCCTGAGCTTAACGGCAGAACCTCCGCTTTATCTGATAATATCCACCACTTCCCCAATATACATGTCATGCAGATCATTGTCGGCATACAGGGTTTCCACAACATCCTTTGGCATATTCTCAGGGAGCAGACGCTGCCTGAAGAGTTTCCTGCAGACCAGCGTCACTTCTGCCTCTTTGAATGTAACGGACTCTCCGGCCTTAACTGCAGTTAAGCCTGATCCCTTCATCTTGTCCATATCCCTGCCGGATCTGGAACCGAGAACACCGAGTTCCTTTTTGTACCTGTCCGGATAAAAGCTGACGGTGAAGTGATCGTTGCTGTCCATGAAGTCATGTGTGTATCTGGACTCTCTGACATATACTGTTGCAACGGGTTTGTTCCAGATAGTGCCCAGCCCGCCCCAGCTGATCGTCATAGTATTAAAATGATCTTCTGTTCCGGCTGTGAGCAGCGCCCATTTCCTGTCAAACTGCGCAAAAATGTCTGTTGTAAGTTCCATGATCAAACCTCCTTTTTAAGATACTGTCCGCCATATTGCGTTCACGCTTACGGTTACCTCACTACCAACCGAGCACCAGACTATTTGAGGGCTGGGGATTGATCTTGAATTTGAATTTCCTTAAACCGCCGAAATCGTATTTGCCCTTGCCGTCTTTTTTAAGCCGGACAGTCACGTACGCAGCAGATCCGACATTTATGTTATTTTCATATCCCACTTCATAGCTTGCGCCGGCGTTTTCAACCGGCTTGCCGTTTACTATCAGATCCACGCCTTCAACCGTAAGGCTTTTTATCTGAGGCTCAAGTGCTTTTCCGTTAAATACGACAATTCCGGTACTGCCATTATTATTTAATGTAAACGGACGGTAGGCTGTTTCTCCGTTTTCACTCACATAGGCTGCCTTATCGTCAAACACCAGTTTCCAATTTGAGGCTTTTTTTGAATAGATATCAAATTCAGCCTCCGGAACACGGATCGGAGCATTCTCAAAGCTGAAATTCTTATTTTTCCCATCATACAGCTCAATAAAGTTTTTGCCGCCTGAGCTTACTTCTCCGAATCCGAAATCGCTTGTTCCCAGCTTTTCTCCCAGTTTCCCTTCTTCCGTTGCCTGATAGATCCGTACTGTCGTTTTTCCGATCTTTACATATCTGTCGTCTGCCACTACAAAGAGATCTCCGGCATATTTCCCGGGATTTCCTCCGTTTGCCGCTACAAGGGCGTCATAGTCATAGAGGGAATGGATCATCTCCCCTTTTACCTTCCTTGTATCTATCCGGAATTTTGCCGTAGGCGCACTGCTTCCCGTAAAGTAATAACCTGTCCGGGATGAAGGCGATATTTTGACCTTTCCATCTCCGGTTTTTTTATTTCCGTTATTATAAGTAAGTGTGAAGAATCTCTCATTTTCGGGATGATCCGGTCCTTTGTACACAGCATAGTCATACTGTGTTACCGCATGTACGGTTTTTCCGGTCCTTGAGGGATCCTCGTCGTTATATGCGACCTTTACTTCATGTCCATCCGGCAGAGAAAGATAAAACTTTGTCTCTGATCCGTTTACGTTCACATAGCATGCGTCATAGGAAATGGCCTTTTGTAATACGCTTTTAGTGAGCTTAATTCCCTTCACTTCGTAGGACAGAAGGAGTATGCTTCCCGCATAATTTCCCCTTCCGATAACCGGCACTTCATAGGTTCCCGGCCTGCTGTTTCCGTAGTTTTTGTTATTGTCCATTCTTTCTGCGGCGCTTGAAGCGTTAAACGCATATTCCCATTTGTGTTCATTGATCTGCCGTCCCTTTTCGGGATAGGCCATGGCAGTCGTCGTTCCGTATTTAAGCCAGCCGTTTTCATCAATATACTCCGCGCGTTCTCCGAGCAGAGCTTTTGCCTTGACAAAATTAAACAAAGGCTCATCAAGATATATGGTCCCGGGAAGAGCGATGTAGTCCTCTCCCTCTTTATATTTGCCCGACCCCTTCTTCTCTATCCTGATATTGTTTATTTCCTTTCCTGAAAATTCGGGTTTTGACGGTTCGGTCTTTATCTGTAAATAGCTTTTACTTAATTTAGCGCCCTTAACAGTTCCATCGATCGTGAAATCATCAATGAATATCTTACCTTCTGCTTCAGCTGTTTTGATCGAAGGGCCGGGAACTATCCTGATGTTATAGGTTCCGGGAGTTGCAGCAAGATCCTTCCTCACTTTCACCCCGTCACCCATAGCAGCGGAATCGCTTTTCGTCGAAATGACAGCTGTAAAATCCGTGCCGTATGTCAGTTTCTTTTTATCAAGCTTTGTACCGGCCCGAACATTAAAATTACCGGTAACAGCATCAGAAGAGACCCCTTCCGGTCTGAATTTTACATTTTTGGCTTTCCATTTTAATTCGGATAAAAGCTTTACATTATAATCAACGAGCGTTAACGGATATACCACGGATCCGAAGTAATTTCCCTTTCCTTTTATCATAATGGCATATCCTTCTCCGGGTTCGGGAACGGTTTTTTTGATGTCCTTGCCCGAGGCCAGAACCTTGTACGTACTTATATCAGCGGTGGGATACACATTGTTGGTCCTTATCAGAAGCTCTTCATATTGACTCGATTTCAAAGTAAGCTTCTTTTCCTTGGTAAGACCCCAGACACCGCCGTTTTTCTGCATAAGGATCTGGTGGTCCACTATCTTGAACTTGTATGAATTCATCTTTTGACCTTTTTTAAGCTTCAGAAAATTATATCTGTTATCGCTTAAAGCCTTGAGATTCGACGCATCCGTTTCTATATATCCGTCGACAGTTTCATCGAGGGATCTTGGAAGGATGTCAAAGTACACCGTGGTTGCCAGTCCCTTGTAATCATTCTTACCCTTGATCGATATTAACGGACGGTTTTTACCTTTGAAGAGCTGGGTTATGGCACCCGTATCGGAAAGATTGCTGCTTGCCGAGCTGCTCTTATCATAGGCAACGGAGGCATTTACGTTATTTTTTACTGTCAGGGTATAATCCGTGCCGTACACAAGCTCACGGTCTCTTACTTCATCAAAAATCTTCAGCTCGATATCCTTTTTCTGCGATGACGCATCCTTGTAGCCGTCAACATTCGGGGCATGTTTGTTTCCGTCGTATTTTACGGCAGGAATGCTTTCAATGTATACATTTTCAGTCGTATAGGCCTTTACGATGGCTTGGAAGTAAAGATCCCCGGGTGCGAAATCAACGCCTTTGGACAGCTCGGCTACACTGAACTCCACATCGTCCTTTTCGTTCTTCCTGCCGCCGAATCTTGGTACCTTTTCCGTATCGTTTGCTCTGTACGCGATATAGTGATCCACCATGTCCCTGCCTTCACCTATTGCGCCGTTAAAGTCAGTGCTGTTTTGGAGTTCTTTCGGAAGTCTCCAGGTGATCTTTTCGGCATCGCCTGCAGGATAGATTACATCAGCCATATATACCGTTTTGTTTCCGGCTTTGACATTTTGTCCACCGTATTCAAGGGTGAAATAGGCGTAGTAGGCAGGCTCCACTATGAACCATCCGCAAGCCTTCTGTACTTCAAAGTTTTTGGGATCATTGAGTACAACATCGTTTAAGGGCACCAGATTTGCCGATGCTACAGTGATATCTACATATCCCATGTCATAAACGGCGTCTTTGTTCAAAGACTGGGCGATCGCGGGAGCCTGGCTGCTGTAGGGATGATCTTCAACGGGAATAACCGTGGCCTTTGCCTTTCCTCCGGCAGGTGTATTTTCGGGAAGGATATTCCTCTTTGTGCCGAAGGGCTTTGCCGTGCTTTCATATCCGCTTTCATTACCGTTCACATATATCCTGACGGGTCTCTTTTTCAGGGTCACAAGCTTTGAGACCACTTCGTATGAGGTTGTCCCGGTTTCGGCGGTATCTATCTTACTCTTGTCCACAAGTACCTGTACATAAAATTCGGTCCCGGCATCCTGCTTCTGGATATCGTCTATACGTAAGGCTTCCGGGTTTTCGGATATCTTTTTTCCGTCGGGGGAGATGGCGTCCTTTTTATACAGAGTGACTTTATAATCATTGTTCTTAACGCCTCTTAACACGCCCGTTCCGTTGTTGTAGCTTACGGTGAAGTTCTTTTTGATCGAGTTAAGATCTTCCCCGTAGTATACATTTGCGGTATTCATCACAAAATCGTCGGGGGTTACTTCACCAAATACTGAAAGCTTTCCTTTTTCAAGGCTGTCAACGACATATATCGCATCGCCTCTCTCCCTTCCTGCGGGAAAGACCGTATTGGGGGAGATTGAAAATTCCTTTATCCCTGCGCTGTTGAAGGACACCCTGCTTTCAGGAATAAATACCGGATCGTTTCCTATCCTGAATAACAGCTCGTGAACATTAAAGTACTCCTCTGCGCATTCGATGTCCTCACCGGTTATCTTATTTGTAAATCTAAGGGGAGTACCTGTCCCGTCAAGCTCGACATTGTAGTTAAGAATCCTGTTTATGGGTGCCTTCCTGGGCTGAGGCGTGACTTTAACCGGCGCCGGAGAAACATTGATCGTTATCGTGTTTGCCGAAAGCTGAGGATAAGGTGAACCGGCCTCAGGGATAAATACGGCTTTTACGGTATAACCGTTATCCGAGACCATATCTGTGAGCCTTTGTCCATCCTCTTCCCATCCATTTGAGAAGAAGGCGGGTGCTTTATCCCCCACAAGGCTTTCGATATATCCTTGAAAATCTCCGTTTATGGCATTTGCAAAATTCGTATCCATACCGGTGCTCCACACGCCCGGCTTAAATACATATACATTGATACAGCCGACCCTGTGGTTGCTGTCGTTTGGATCAAAGACCGTGATCCTGTCCCGGCCATTGTTCCTTTCCTCTTTTACGGTATAGCCCGTATCGCCCATGGCAAAGGATATGATGCCCGCTGCCACGGCATCGTGCTTTAAACTGTCCTGTCCGCCGTAATAGATCGTTCCGTTATTTGAAGCCGCGGCAAGCTTCTGCTCCTTCTTCGTCTTAAAGCTCCCCACCCTCTTTGCGGAGGAGAAGTACTTTTCTCCCATGTCATCGCCGCTTACGCAAAATACATAATACAAGGTCTCGCCCTTTACCGGAGAGCCGCCTATCATATGGTCGGAATTAAGGACGAAGCGTGGATCATCATCCGGCACCTTACTTGCATTCCTGAAATCTACAAATTTATCCGGACCGGGTTCCGTTGCGTCCGTTGAAATGGCATAAAGGGTTTTTCCCTCATCAAAACCTTTCGGAGCCTTAAAGACCGCGCGGTCCGGTCCGATATTTGAATCAAAGAAGGTAAGGTTTCCTGCGTTATTTACATAGCGTTCCTTTATCCTGGTGTACTTTACAGCACCCGAAAAATCGGGATCGGAGGCGCAGAACACGGTGGCTCCGTAATGAACGGGGTCGCTTTCCGTTGTCTTTGTCAGATCTATGGCTTTTCCCACTTCAAGCTTTTCGGGTCCCGACATGCCGTCATTTACGACATAATAATCCATCAGATCACCCATCGGGATAAAGGTATTATTACCGGTATCCTGGACTAGGGTATCATTATTTTCAGCTGCCACATAAACCTTTATGCCTGTGCCAAGGGAAAGTCCCGTCACGGCTTCGTCGCTGCCGTATACGGATGAGTGATACCTTCCGGCATTTTCACTTATGAGCAGACCGGAGTTTTTTTCACCGTCTTGGGGTTCATTCGCACTGAGGCTTAAGGTATTTTCTTTAAGAGTAAATTCCGAGCCGGCAACGCCCTGTTTGAACAGCACGGTACCGGATCCTTCGAGAGCCATGCTGTGCTTTCCGGTGTTATCAAAGACAACGGTACTGTTTTCGGGAACACAAAAATCAACCTCCCGTATATCATCTTCAACATCATATCCGACAAGGACTGTTCCCTCAGACACAGTGACCTTATAAATCCCGTCATAGGAAATGATGCTTCCGCTTGCAGTTTTTCCTTCATGCGGGGATATCTTCATTCCGCTTACCGTAATATAATTGCTAAAGTCCTCAGGCCATTCAAAATAAATGTTTTTTCCGTCAACAGATCCGCTGTCCTGCGGAGTAAGTCCTTCTTCAGGAGTCTCTCCGGCTGCTTCTTCCGGAATAACGGCGTCGGATACAGCATCTGCATCCGGAACGCTTTCTTCAGACACGCCCGAAGCGGGCTCTGTGTTTTCCGTATTTTCGGCATTTTGCGAAGGTTCTTCAGGATCCTGCTTGACCGCATCCTGCGAAGCCTCTGCGGGATCCTGCTCTTGTATATCTGCATCCTGAACAGGAGCGGGCTCTTGTTCAACTTCGGCTTCTACGGGAGCGGATCCTCCGCTTATGGTATCCGCAAAGGCGCCGGTATTCATCGTAAATACCATAGCCAGTGCAAGAACCAGGGACAAAACCTTTTTCCACTGTCTCTTTCTCATTTTTTTCATAACTTCCCCTTCCTTTCTGATCCATGGGACTGTATCATCGTAAATCCCTGTTTTAACATATATTTTTTTCCTTATTCTCCCGTCAGCAGGCAGGCCGCCTCGACATTGTTTCCTGTGGGTAAAAATTTCGTTATTGAATCAATCAAACATTTTTTGATCAAGAATAAAATCTATGATATCCACGTGTTTTATTCCATTTCTTTTTTGTAACAGATCTCTTCGTGTAACCAGATATTTCGGATAACCGTCTGCTATACTTTCGAGAGGCCTGTATTCTCTGTCTTCTGTATTTTTGCTATCCATGATCGTTAATGCCACTTGTACATAAGCATATTCATTCTGTATACTACGCAGTACAAAATCACATTCCAGATTACCGATTCTTCCGACGCTCACCTTGTATCCCATTGACCTTGCATATTGATAAACCACGTTTTCAAGCACTGGCCCATAATTTATCCTGTTGTCCGTGTTGGTTGAAAAGTAAATACCCAGGTCGGCCAGATAATACTTCTTTTCATTCTTCATAGAACTTCTGGATTTCATGTCAAAACGCGTGCATTCACTGATGATCCTGGCATCAGACAGAGCCTGTATATATCTGGTGATCGTAGGACGAGTAATCACTATCCCTGTTTTCTTGAGATCATCGCATATATTACTGATGCTGACAGTTGAACCAAAATTATTTATCACATAATTTCTTACAATGTTGAAAGCCTCAACATTCTTGATCTTAACCCGCCCTTTTATGTCCTTATTGAATATGTCGTCAAGAACTGTTTTTACATATAACTGCTTTTCATACAGTTCATCATAGAATAGCGCTTTAGGAAAACCACCGCCAATCAGATATGAGTCAAATTCCCTCAGCATATCTGTGTCGATCATCTTTCCATAAAATGCTTTCATTTCTTCATACTCATCAAACCCAAGCGTCTGAATCTCAAATTCCAGATATCGACCCGTAAGCTTGGTCGCTAATTCACCGCTTAACAGGTAAGAGTTAGATCCTGTGATGAAAATAGAATAATCCTCTTCCAGCCTAAGCGCTTCCAATACCGGCTCAAAACCTTCAACATTCTGTATTTCATCAACAAATACATACTTGATTCCATCGGGACGTTCACCATCAAACAGTAATTCTTCCAATACTTCAGGAGTTTTAATGTTTTTATAGCCATATTTGTCAAGGTTATAAAACAGTATATTCTTTTCACTCACACCGCTTTCCATCAGTTCTTCTGCAACAGTT
>JAILOK010000118.1 GCA_024690825.1 Lachnospiraceae bacterium
CGGTTTCCGTTATCAAAGACCATGATGCGGTCTTTGTCTACCGTGACATAATGCTGACAGCAGGTCTTCTGATCATCCTTAAGACCAAAATCATCACCCTTTCCCGACAGTTTCCACTTGATCTGGTCTTTCTGTTTGGTACGGTCAAGGCAGAGTATCGTGCTTAAATGACGGAAAGAACATATGAGATTTCCGTCTTCATCAAGCCGCATGGCATTGAAATGAACTATGTCAGGGACATCCGTCTTTTCATTGGCAAAATCATCCGCAGTATCCGATGCGGCCGTATCCACAAGATCGTAGAGCTCGGGATAATCAATGCTCTTCCAGTCCCATACGACTTTTCCGTGATCCACTTCCTGAAGATATGAATAGACCACGCTCGATCCTTCGGGGAAATCCGGATGGTTATATACCGTATCCTTGAGATATCCTGACAGAATATAATGGTCGGGATCTATCATTAGAAAATCATGACCGTCCAGAGGGTGGCCCTTTTCCACCGTATCGGACTCCTCAAATGTGATCCTTTTTACCTCGTTGAAATTTTCGTCCATGATCACCCGGTCTCCGGGAGCGAAGCCCTGAAATCCGAAATTATCATAGTCTGCGATCTGGTCGTGATAGCTGTAATATGTTTTTCCGTCTATCACATGTTTTTTGAAATCCCAAAATCCGGTATGGGCGTCTTCAGACGGCTGATCTTCATGTTTTGACCAGACAACGTTTCCTTTGCCATCCATCATTATGAGGTTTCGGGTATACACAAAGGACAGGAAGAAATATCCGGGCAGATCGGTACTCCCGTCGACTGTAAATCCGGGGAGTACCTCTACGGCTCCGGTAACAGTTGACACTTTTTCCGGTGTTTCCGAAGCCTTCTCCGAGGTATCAATGGTCACGGTCTTATTCGCATGGTCCGGATCATCATATGTCAGATTCACGCTGCATGAGGTTACGGGTATGATACATCCTGCAAGCACTGCAGCCGCCAAAGCTTTTTTGATTCCTGTTTTCATGAATTACCTCCGGAAAAATCCTGATCAGTAGCCGATATAGTCCGAGACGGTCTGAAGTATGCCGCTCATTATCGAAAGATCCGTGGCCAGATCGCCGGTTTCGAGAGAGTGGTTGGCATTTTCGATAAGATGCAGAGGGATGTTCTTTTTAGCGCAGATATCAGTGAGAACACCGGTGTTTGCCCAGGGATCCGCTGTTCCGTGAAATGCGATCCCGGTGTTTATCTTTGCAAGTGAAAGCGATCTGTCTAAAGGTGTGAACAGGATATGCCTGGCATCTATATTGTGCTTTGAGGCGTAGACCGCGGCCACTGCCGTTCCGAGACTTTTCGAGATGAAGATCACATCGACATATTTTGAAAAATCGACCGAAGAAAGAGCCTGTCCGGCCTGGTCTAAGGAGAGCTCAAAGCACCGCATGATCTTTTTCTCGTCGTTGAACACGCCGTCAGGCAGATCGTGAAATTCAAGCTTTTTCACTTCATATCCGGTATGACGGGCAACGTAGGCGCTGTAGTATAATAAGGGCCTGTCGTTCGTATATCCTATTCCCGGAAAAAGAACAGCGAGCTTATCCAAAACACTTCTCCTAAAATACGATTTTGTATCATAGTATCACAGGCGGGAAAAAACTGACAAGCAAAACAGGACAGAAGTTTTTATTATAATAATAACGATTGCTATGCAACTACGATACACAAATCTGTTCTTATTATCCATAATTCCAAGGATGTACTGTTCCACATAATAATAACATATGTTTTATGCTTGACATAACATAAGAAGAAGTGGCATAATTCATAGGTGTTTTTATGTTTGCTTTTATTATGAAGCTTGGAGAGGATTTTGATGAACCAGCCTGTGACTTTAAAGGGAGTAAAATCAGGTATCATATTGAAGCTGTCAGAAGAAGGAGATTTTGAAAAACTTCTTCCGCAGATCGAAAAGAAGTTCAAGGAGAGCGCTTCGTTTTTCGGAAACAGACATATGATCCTTTCCATCGAAGGAAGGGATATTGATGATGAGGAAGCCGGACAGATACTGGAACTTCTGGTGAAAAACACCAGGCTCAAGGTTGATACCATCATGGTTCAGGACCGGGTGCTGGAGGATAAGTTCCAGGCCATCCTGGGAGATGATCCCAGACATGAGATCGAGATAGCCAGGCTTCGGAAAGACAATGCGGTTCTGCTGAAGGCGATCGGCCAGCTCACATCGGCTCTTGATCCCATGAACGTTCAGGTACACAAGGGAACGCTGAGGGGCGGAAACGATATCGAGGCGCTGGGAAGCGTGATGATACTCGGTGATGTGAAGCCCGGAGCAACGGTCACTGCAGGAGGTTCGATATTTGTTTTCGGATCACTTCAGGGAACAGCCGACGCGGGAGCATACGGAGACGCCGAGGCTTTTATCATGGCATTCAACATGGATCCGCTGCAGGTCAGGATCAGCGACTGCATAGCGGTATCTGAAAAGAATACAAGAAGACGCAGAGGTTTCATGAGACCGAAGGATGAAGTGATACCGGAGGTTGCGGCCATAGTCGACGGTCATATAGTCATCCAGGATTTTGACAGTACCTTTATAAAAGGCACTTCTTTTTTCAGAAAAGACAAGAAGGTGACGGGACCGCTGATGGAAGAAGATACGGCGGACATTCTTGCGGCGATGGAAATGAGTGCGGGAACGGAGTCGGTCCTTACAGAAGAGGAAGAGACAGAGATCGATTTCACGGGTCAGGGCGAATATGAGACGCCGGAGGTTCCGGACAAGGCAGAGGATGTTGTGCAGGATGATACGGCAGTCAAAGAGGAACCTGCCAAAGAGGAGCCTGCCAAAGAGGAGCCAGTAAGAGAAGAACCTGCAGCAGAAGATAAAAAGACCAAAAAGCGTAATGAGAAAAAGACCAGGGCTAAAAACAACAAGCGTCCCGGTCTGACAAGATAAAGAGTGAGTTTACGGAGGATCAATAAATGGGTGAAGTAATAGTTATCACATCCGGAAAAGGCGGGGTCGGAAAGACGACCACTACCGCCAATATCGGAACCGGTCTTGCAAAGCTTGGCAAGAAGGTTGTACTCGTTGACACTGATATAGGACTGCGCAATCTGGATGTGGTACTTGGTCTTGAAAACAGGATAGTATATAACCTCGTCGATGTGGTCGAGGAAAACTGTAAGCCCAAGCAGGCACTTATCAAGAGCAAGAAGACGGAAGGCCTGTATCTTCTTCCTGCGGCCCAGACCAGGGACAAGACCAGCGTGACTCCCGATCAGATGAAGGAACTGGCAAAGGAACTCAAAAAAGATTTTGACTATGTCTTCATGGATTGTCCCGCAGGTATCGAGCAGGGATTCAAGAACGCCATAGCGGGTGCGGACAGGGCGCTCATCGTCACTACTCCCGAGGTTTCAGCCGTAAGGGATGCCGACAGGATCATAGGACTTCTTGAGGCAAACGAGATGTCTGATACGAAGCTCATCGTAAACCGCTTAAGACAGGACATGGTGAAGCAGGGCAATATGATGTCGGCAGACGATGTGGTGGAGGTGCTGGAAATCGGTCTTATCGGAATAGTTCCCGATGATGAGAACATCGTCATAGCCACCAACAACGGAGAACCGCTTGCAGGTGACAGTTCGCTTGCGGGCCAGGCATACATGAACATCTGTCACAGGATAATGGGTGAGGATGTGGACTTCCTTGACCTCAACAAGAAGGGCTTTTTCGCAAGGCTCTTTGGCAAATAGGAGGTGGGAAGATGAAGTTTTCGGATCTGTTCAAGAAAAAGGGATCTTCGGATGTTGCAAAGGACAGGCTGAAGCTGGTACTGGTATCTGACCGGTCGTCATGCTCTCCCGAGATCATGGAAAAGATCAAGAATGATATCATAGAGGTGCTCTCAAAGTATGTCGAGATCGACAAGGAGGGACTTGATATCAAGATCACGCAGATGGAAAATGAGGAGAGTGCGGACAAAGCTTCGCCGGCTCTCTACGCTAATATTCCTATCAAGAATATGAAGGGACAGAGCAAGACCAGATAGACGGATAGATTGATCCGTTTTGTTCCACGCATATTTGTGATTTTATGGATCTCTTTGATTATATGAAGGAAAGTAAACTGAAGACTGAGGCACCGCTGGCTGCGAGACTGCGGCCAAAGACTCTCGATGAGATCGTGGGTCAGGAGCATATTGTGGGAAAGGACAGACTTTTGTACCGCGCGATCAAAGCGGACAAGCTGTCCTCTATTATCCTTTACGGACCGCCCGGGACGGGAAAGACCACGATAGCAAAGGTCATCGCAAACACGACGAAGGCTGAGTTTGTGCAGCTCAACGCCACCGTAGCGGGCAAAAAGGATATGGAGGAGGTCGTAAAAAAGGCCGGGGAAAACCTCGGGATGTACGGCAAAAAAACCATCCTCTTCATCGATGAGATACACCGGTTTAATAAAGGACAGCAGGACTATCTTTTGCCCTTTGTCGAAGACGGCACTGTGATCCTGATCGGAGCCACGACAGAAAATCCCTACTTTGAAGTAAACGGAGCTCTGATCTCAAGATCACGCATCTTTGAGCTTCATCCGTTAACCCCCGAAGACATAAAAAAACTCATAATAAGAGCGGTCACCGATAAAGAAAACGGACTGGGTTCCTACGAAGCCGAGATAGATGATGAGGCGGTTTCCTTCCTTGCGGACATAAGCGATGGAGACGCAAGGGCAGCGCTTAATGCCGTAGAACTCGGCGTAATGACGACGGACAGAAGCGAAGACGGAAAGATCCACATCACACTTAAGGTTGCGGAGCAGTGCATTCAGAAGCGCGCGGTAAAGTATGACAAGGACGGAGACAATCATTACGATACGATCTCTGCGTTCATCAAATCCATGAGGGGATCTGATCCGGATGCGGCAGTATTTTACCTTGCAAAGATGCTTAATGCCGGTGAGGACATCAAGTTCATCGCGCGAAGGATGGTGATCTGCGCAAGCGAGGATGTGGGAAATGCGGATCCTCAGGCTCTGCAGGTGGCTGTGGCTGCCTTTCTTGCGGTGGAACGCATAGGAATGCCCGAATCACAGATCATTCTTTCGCAGGCTGCGGCCTATATCGCGACCGCACCGAAGAGCAATTCAGCGGTCGAGGCCATATTTGAGGCGAACAGGGCCGTGCAGGAGACGCCGAACATCAC
>JAILOK010000111.1 GCA_024690825.1 Lachnospiraceae bacterium
AGCAGTGTTTCAGAAAAGCAGGATATGGTATTTCCACCAGTACATGGGAAGAATCCACTGTACGAGCATGGCTCAATGACAAGTTCTACAACACTTTTTCGGAAGAGGAAAAGGCGCTGATCGCAAAGACGCACATTATCAATGCCGACAACAGTGAGTACGGTACTTCCGGCGGAAACGACACGGATGATCATATCTATCTGTTGAGTGTGGATGAGGCTGATGCTTTGGATAGCAGCATACGAAAATGCGGCTCCTGGGACAGTCCTTTTCACCAGTGGTGGTGGCTCAGGTCACCGGGATCGAATACAAGCTATGTAACCTATGTCGGCAAAGGCAAGGATGGGGTAATCGATCCTCATGGAGATATTGCCAGTAATGAATACGGTGCTGTCCGTCCTGCTTTAAATCTACGCCTTGCGGATCATACTGTCCCGACGTCGATAAACAGAACTTCCGTGGAGGTTGAGGCGGAGCTTAAGGCGATATCCGATTCACAGATCGATGATGTTGTGGTCTTCGGCAGATATACATGGTATGAACAGACAAAACGGACGGTATCTGCACTCTGCTCTGCCAGGGACCGGCAGCGTACATGCCATATAATGACGGCAGTACGGATATCACATGGGAGAATTGTTCTCTGCGCAGATGGCTCAACGAGGATTTCTATAACAGCAAATTTTCTGCCGGAGAAAAAGCTGTGATAGATATCTCACATAACACATTCACCGAAGATGATTCCCCTTATGGGATGGACTGCGGAAATGAAACCGATGACAGGGTATATCTGTTCTCATATACCGAAGCAATGGCCGTCAGTGACGATACCAGGAATTGCGGTGTCGACTGGTGGGTGAGATCACCCGGGAAAAGACAGGATACGGCTGTGTTTATCGGTTTGGGATCGCCGGATCTGATGGGAACGGATGTTGGTTATGATTTTGCTATCCGCCCTGCAATACGGGTCAGATACTCCGACCCGGCAGTGGATAAATAATGCATTTCCACAAAAGTCCCTTCTTTCCTGCTGTTATCTCACGCTCTGCCAAAAAATCTTAAAACTATATATGCTGCAAATGCGCCAAGAACCGCACATCCCAGGCAGATCGCGGCAAGTTTTAAGCGCATCATGATCTTGTCTGTCACCCCTCTTTTGCCATAGACTATGTCATAATCCGGATATGACAGGCCCAGGTATACAGGTCCCGAAAAGAAAATCATGATGGCAACGATCATAATGACCGAACCGATCCCGACCAGTGTATCATGCGCCGGATCGGGATCCGTAGCTGCTCCTACAAACATAAATCCGAGAAATACAAGAAAGGTGATGCCTGCATAAAAGATACTTCGCCACATATTCCATCTCTTAAGGTTTCGTCTTCCGGCGTCGACGAACTCTTCCTGCTGTCTGTATCTTTCAACGCTATCCTTAAGCTCATCTATCTGTCCTTTTGCAGCCTCCCCTTTTATCTCATCAAAGCAAACCTCTACTCCGCAGTACGGGCAGGTCGCAAAATACTCGTTTTTCTCCCTTACTACTTTTCCTCCGCAGTTCGGGCACTCAAGTGTTACGATATCCATTATCTTATCCTTTTTGTAAGCCTTATAAACAGGAACAAAGCAATAGCCGCGCATACATACGGAAGCTTTGGCCTGTCATTAAACTGTCCGTTCTCAAGAAGGCTGTTTAATGTATCCCCGTGCCGCTTTTCATCATCCTTAACTGATTCCACTTCCGGATAATCCTTCATGAGCTCTTCATACCCGGGTATGGCGGCATATTCAAACTTTGCTATAAGTGGATATAGTATCTTCTTCCCGAGAAGCGAATAAAGAGCCGCCACGGCAAACGCCTGTGTTTTATCAGGCTTAAGCACTTCCCCCGTATAGTTCTTAAATACCGCCGCATGCCTTCCCTCATCGGCAGCAAGCTGCTTAAATACCTTTACATCATCTTCGTTATGAACAACTTCGGCGAGCATCTTATATGTCTCTACCCCGTCAAGCTCACCCTGTTGTGCCTTTATCAGTGTTTTTCTTACTTCTTCTGTCATTTTACCCTGCCTTTCGATCCTGTCGGTCTGATCCATTATTCGGCCTTTGTTATTCCGGAAAAATTTTTACCACAGATATTATATTTACAGTGTTTTATAGCTTCTATTCTCCCTATGTTTGAATATAAATTCCATTATCAACATCATCACCCATGCATACCAAGCGTCTGCCGTACCTTATCATTATCATAGTATTCGTCGTTCTTAGCAAGTTATTTTCAAATAGAACTAAGTCGCTGCGCGACGGCCTGCCAAGGCTGAGGCGCAGCGTTTTACTTTCTTAAAAAGGCAGTAGATAGTGAGTCC
>JAILOK010000073.1 GCA_024690825.1 Lachnospiraceae bacterium
CACGAGCATTGTCTCCTTGGATTTTGTGAGTTTGGTCGCTGACATTATACCAATAAAGGGAGGTCAATGCTCTTTTTATTTTGAACTCCCGATAAATAGAGGTTTTACACACAAAAAAGGAGTGTCGATTAGACACTACCGAAAGGAAAAAGGAGGGATAAAAAATGCCATTCATTGATTCAAAAGTAAGCGTAAAGGTTTCAAAGGAGCAGGAGACGGAATTAAAGACCAGACTCGGACAGGCGATATCGCTCATACCCGGGAAAAGCGAAAGCTGGCTCATGGTGGGAATAGAGGATGAATACAGCCTTTATTTCAGAGGTGATGACAGTGAGCCGATGGCCTTTATAGAGGTAAGGATATTTGGAGGTCCCAATAAGGCGGCATTCGAAAAAATGACAGCGGAACTGACAAAGATCTACGGTGAGGTATTGGGCATCGCGCCTGACCATATGTATATCAAATATTCCGCGACAACCGACTGGGGCTGGAACGGGAGCAACTTTTAGAGTGTGTCAGAGGGACGGTTCTGCTGACAACCTTACACACTCTTCAAAAATATTAAGAGCAGCAAAAGAGTATAAATCTGCATTTACAGGATATTGAAGATATGATCGTTTAGGGAGAAACTGATGATAGAGATAGAGAGGCTTCGTGAATATTATAAAAAAATATGGTTTTTATAACAGAGCATGCAGCCGAGAGGCATCGACAAAGGGAAATAAAGTCTAAAGATGTTAGAATAGCATTAGAGAATGGCGAAATCATAGAGCAATATCCGAATGATTACCCTTTTCCGAGTTGCCTGATTCTTGGAAAGGATATATCAGGCAATCCTTTACATGTTTGTATGAGTGATGAAGGAAGTGCCAGTAGGATAATTACAGCGTATCGTCCCGAGCCGGAAAGGTGGAGTGATGATTTTAAAACAAGGAAGGAGAGGTTAAACAATGAAATGTCTGATTTGTAAATCGGATACAATGGTTGAAGATAAGGGGACTTATTTTGCCCAGATTGAAAACTGTTATGTGATCATAGAGAATGTTCCGTGCCTTAAATGCACTCAATGTGGCGAGATTGTTTATTCTGCCTCTGTAATGGAGAAAATAGACGAGATTCTTGATAAAATCCAGAATATTGCCAGTAAGATTTTCATCATGGACTATAGTCGGGCGGCATAAAGAAAAACATTAAAATACGAATCCCTTGAATGGGTTATAATCTATTGATCGGACTATTAAAAAAAGATCCGGGAGGTATATAATGCTCGGTGTATGTTTATTGTTTGTAGGGATAGTGCTCATCAATAACGGCGTCTGTGCGCTTTTGAAGGCGGATCCTAAGGCAGCCGCCGTCATGAACATCTTTGTGGGAGTGCTTTCGCTTTTTATCAATTTTGTGAGTCTTGTGCAGGGAAACTATTACGCGGCGGGAACGGGACTGTTGTTCGGTTTCACATATCTTTTTGTGGCGGCAGACAATATATTTAAGCTGGACACCAGACCGTTTGCGGTATTCTCTACATTCGTGGCCGTCAATGCTGTTATTTTCGGTATAGTCGAGGGCGTAACGGGATGTGTTGCGCTCGGGATAAATCCTGATATCAGATGGGCGGTCATCTGGTGGCTCTGGGCTCTGCTTTGGGAAAGCGCCTTTATTACGGATATCCTCAAAAAAGACCTCGGGAAAGCGGTGCCCGTATTACAGATATTTGAAGGAGTGGTGACGGCCTGGATACCGGGAGTCCTGCTCTTAACGGGTATGTGGTAAATACAAAAAAGGACTCCGGATCATATTCCGGGGTCCTTTCTTACATCGGTCATTTTATTTTAAGGGCTTTCCGTGTGTGACATCGTAGTACTCCTGATCTGTTAATACCCAGTTCGGATCCTCGCCGGCGAAAAATGCTACAGCTTCGGCACCTGCCCTACTGCCTCCGCCCAGATTCTTGCCTGTTTTTTCATCGACTGCGATCCACTCGCCGCTTTCCAGTTTATAAATGGCTCCTCCGCTCACATTATCAAGCGCATCATCGTTCAATATCTTCTTCTTTTCATCCATCGTAAGATAAACGCCTTTCTCATCGGGAATCACGCCCCCACACTCTATTATACGAAACTGTTGGGGAAAAGGACAAAAATGTTTTATAAAAAGAGGTTTTATTGTATTGTATTTTTTCTCAAAAAGTATAAAATAAAATAAAAAGTATAAAGAGTATAAAGAGTATAAAGAGTAACAAAAAGTATAAAGAGAAGAGGCTTTTCATGCAGAATCCATTTTCAACTACATTCAGCAAGTTTCCGGAATATTCATATATTTCCACTAACGAACCGCGTGAGATGATAGACAATTTTTCTTATGACAGTCCTTCCGAATCGGTCTACAAGATCACCGGAATCAGAGGATCAGGGAAAACCGTTATCATGGCCAGTGTTCAGGAGGAATTGAAATCTGAGGATAATGCCCGAAAAGGATGGCTTGTCTATACACTCAATCCTACAAGAGATATGCTTCATCAATTTGCGGCGTATCTTTATTCTGAAAAATTCATAAAAGAGAGTATAAAAAGTAAGAGCATCAGTATTTCTGCTTCGATACTCGGAACAGGCGGCGGAATCGGATATTCTGCGCAAAAAGATGAGAAATATTTCGATATAGGTGTAGAGATCCGAAAAATGCTTGATGTTGTCAAAAAGAAGAAAAAGAAGATCCTGATATGTGTAGACGAGGTGTCAAAAACAAACGATATGGTCATTTTTGCGCTGGAATTCGGAGGATGGCTGATCTCCGGTTATCCTGTTTATATAGTATGCACGGGATTGTATGAGAATGTTATAGAGCTGGGAAATACAAAGAATCTGACTTTTTTCAGACGGGGGACATCCATTGAAACAAAACCCCTGAATCATGTAAAAATGTCTGAAATGTACCGGACTTTGCTTGGCGTGGATGTGGATATATCCAAACGCATGGCATCGATCACTAATGGATACGCCTATGCATTTCAGCAGTTGGGGGCTTTATATTTTAAAAAGGGGAAGAAAGAATCTTTTGATGGGATCGTTAATGAATTGAAAAGTGAGTTGTTTTCATACTCATATGAAAAGATATGGGAAGAACTGACTGACGAGGATCGCTTTCTTGCCTCACTTCTTACCGAAAAAGAAGAATACAAAAGAGCGGAAGTTATTGAACTTATGGGTGAAAAGAGCGGAAACTATTCAATGTACAGAGACCGGCTGCTTAAACGTGGCGTTATTCTGGCAAGACAGGGATATATCGGTCTGAATCCGCCCTTTTTTGCAGAATATATCTGTGACTATGGGTGAGAACTCAATGTAGTATTAAATTAGCTGCCGGAATGGGTTATAATCTAAATATCGGACTTTGAGAAAAAGTGATACAGGAGGAAAAACAGATGAGACGTTGTATTGCTGCAGCTCCACGCAGGGCCTGAGGAGTCTGTGTGGAGAGGATAGGAAACATTATCCTCAGGCTTTGCTCTTTGAAACAATAAAAACAAAAAAGGAGCAAAGAAATGAAAAAGAATAATGAATTAAGAGATTTTTACATATTATGGAGTACCCAGAGTCTGTCACAGCTTGGAAGTGCCGTTACGGCGTTTGCGCTGACACTGTGGCTTTATGAAAAGACAGGCTCTGCTTTAAGTACCGCGGCCTTAAGGATCTGCACCTACGCGCCCTATGTTATCATGAGCATTTTTGCGGGCGCGATATCGGACAGGTTTGACAAGAAAAAGACCATGCTCATCTGCGACCTGTTCGCAGCGCTCTGCACGGTCTCGGTATTTTTTCTTTACAGAACGGATACCTTAAGCATCTGGCATCTCTATCTGATAAATGCGGTTACGGGACTGATGAATACCGTCCAGCAGCCGGCATCGGAAGTGGCGTATACCATGATAATACCAAAGGAGTATTATCAGAAGACGGGCGGACTGCTTTCTTTATCAAGGTCGCTTGTAACGATCGGAAATCCACTGATTGCATCGGCGGTCTACGGATTTGCAGGTCTTGATGCGGCTATTGCCCTGGATCTTGCAACATTTGTCGTAGCGTTTGCGGCGCTGGCGTTTCTTATCAGGATCCCGGCAGTTCCGTCTGAAGGGGAAGAAGCTGCAGGCATAATTCAGCTTGCAATAGAAGGTCTTAAGTACCTGAAAGAAAATCCGATGATCCTGTATGTGATCCTTTTCATGTCGGGAGTGAATTTCATTGCGTCTTCATTTGACGCGGTCCTTCCCGCATATATCATTCCAAATGCGAGGGGCGGAAATGTGATGCTTGGAGTTGTGACTTCATGCTCGGGTGTCGCAATGGTGGCAGGCAGCGTGATCGCTTCAGTCATGCCGAAACCCAAAGACCGTGTGAAGGTGATCTATCTGTCGATGCTTTTTTCGCTTGCGACCGAAAACTTCCTGCTCGCCTTTTCAAGGCTTCCGGTACTCTGGTGTGCGGGACAGATCCTGGGATGGATCTTTGTTCCGGTTATGAGCACCAATCAGAATGTGATCATGAAAAATACTGTTCCGTGGGACCTGCAGGGGAGAGTATATGCCTGCAGGAATACGCTTCAGTTTTTCACCATTCCTTTGGGACTGATGTTTGGAGGGTTTATGGTGGATGAAGTATGTGAACCCTTTATGAGCAGTGCGGGAAAAAAGCTTGGATTTTTGTTTGGAACAGGCAAAGGATCGGGAGCAGCTCTTATGCTTTTCATCCTTGGAGCTGCCGGAACAGTGATGTGTCTGGTATTCGGCAATATACTCAAAAATTACAGATATACCGATTGATCTGCGAAGGCAGTGGATCAAAGCGGCCCACATACCATTGGGAGAAAGAATATGAAGATCGAACACATAGCGATGTTCGCAAATGACATTGACGCCGCCCGGGACTTCTTTGTGAAGTACCTCGGCGGCAGGTCAAATGACGGTTATCATAATAAAAACACGGATTTTAAGTCATATTTTGTAAGCTTTGATGACGGGGCAAGGATCGAGATCATGAATGAACCCGGAATGGAAGATCCGGTAAAGACAATGAGGAGAACGGGTTATCATCACCTTGCATTTTCCGTGGGAAGCAAAGAAGAGGTTGACCGGCTGACAAAGAAATTCAAGGATGACGGCTATGAGGTTTTACGCGGTCCCAGGACCACGGGTGACGGATACTATGAAAGCTGCATCGTCGGAATAGAGGGTAACCAGATAGAGATAACAGTATAAAAAAAGTACAGGACTATTAAGGAGAGAACCGGAAATGAAAAGACGGATAAGAAGAACTTTAACAGCGTTTTTATGTATGCTTCTGATCTTTACGGAGGAGGGAAGCATCCTGGTAAATGCCGTAGAACCCGAAGAAGAGGCTTCTCAAAATGAAAACGGCATAATGAATGAAATACAAGATCCGGAAAATGAAGAGCCGGAAGCGGTAATAAATCCGGAAGATGAGGAAGAACCGGCCGGCGGAAACGACGGATCTGTTTCGCTGAATGAAGCATGGTGGGGCATCATAAATGAAAATGAGCATACCGTAAAGCTTACAAAGTATACCGGATCCGAAAACGAGATCCATGTACCGGATGTGATTAGCGGCAATACTGTCACTGCGTTGGGTGACTCGATTTTCAATGGTAAGAATATAACAAGTGTGGAGCTGTCTGACAGCGTAAAGACACTTGGTTCAAATGCTTTCAAAAACTGTAAGCAGCTTGCCGTGATTGACCTTAAAAATGTTGAGACCATAGGAGGCCGCTGTTTTGAAGGGGATGTTCTGATCAGGGAGGTTGTTCTGCCGGAAACGCTTAAATCGGTGGGAGGCAATATTTTTGATGGCTGTACCGGTATTAAAAAAGTCACTCTGAATTCTGTTCAGCTGGACGATCTCAAAAATGCTTTCTACGGATGTACATCTTTGGAAGATATGGATTTTTCCGAATCCTGCAATATGATCCCGAAATCGATGTTTTTTTATACTTCCATTTCTTCCTGTGTCATCCCGCCTAATATCAAAACTATAGGTGATTATGCGTTCAAGAGATGTGAAAGGCTTGATACCATTGATCTTGGCAATGTTGAGACCATAGGCAGCCACTGCTTTGAAGAAGATCCTCTGATCCGGGAGGTCATCCTGCCGGAGACTCTTCAATCGGTGGGAAGCAATATTTTTAACAAATGTACCGGTATCAAAAAAGTCACTCTGAAGTCTGTTCAGTTGCAGGAT
>JAILOK010000083.1 GCA_024690825.1 Lachnospiraceae bacterium
TGATCTCTTTTTCCATCAATACGGCTCTGCAGGGCGAACCGTCCGAGCCGGAAAGATTTAACGGAGCTGCGTTCAAAAAATATACTCCTTCCGGGACCGCTGCCAAACGGATTCCCTCAAGCAAGATAACGCCTGCGCCCAGTAAAATGAGATGTACTTCCATAGGAGCATCTTCCGGCCCGACTGTCTGAGATTCGTTTCCTACCAGTAAGATGTCTGAAGCCGCAAATACTTTTGCCGCTTCGGAAGAGACTACGGCAGCTCCTTTAATGAGTATCCTCCTTGCCGCTTCCGGATCCTGTTTTTTCGCTTTTTCAATCATTTCCGAAGCATCATCGCCGGAAACTGTTCCCCGGTGTTCCGCTACATAAGCCGGCCCGATAAACGCTTCTAAATCTAAAAGGTCTACAGTTTGTCCGTCTTTGATAAAATGACAGGGCGCATCTATGTGTGTACCGTTATGAGCGCACATACTAAAGGCGGTAAGGTTATACAGATCGCCTTTTTCAATGGAACTGAGGGTCTTCTTTTCCGGTGCCGGATCGCCGGGAAATACATGGCACCCAAACACTTCTTGGGAAATATCGTATATCTTCATTTTTTCCTCTTTTATCTGTTATATGATTCCGCATCATAATCAAAGGCTTTTATACTGTCATACTCTTCCTTGGTGATGGCAAGCACTGTTCCATGCTTAAAGCCGTAAGGGTATGAGAAATCGGCATCGGCTCTCTTAAACACTGCGCTTGAGATATCGGCGCTCCTGAAGGGAACATAGCCCTGGCCCTTTCCTTTTGCTCCGAAGAAGTCCAAAAAGAGATTGTAGCCGCCGTTCTCCAGTCTGCAGGCTGTGGGCGCTTCATAAGCTGAAGGGCCGCCTGCCAGAGTGTTCATCTCTTCATCAAACTCAAAGCGGCGTTTGAAAGGTCCGGTGATGCAGTCAGACTCCAGCATAATAACGGCACAGGGATTTCTGTCGCTCTTGACCCACAGGTAAAACTTTCCCTTCTCTTCCACCATGCAGGAATCGATAACGCCACTGTCCTCTTTTGCGTAGAGGATCTCAGCTTCCGAAAAATGTTCAAAGTCCTTTGTCTTTGTGTAGTAAATCGCCATCTTCATATCATTGTCGATCTGCGGTGATGACCAATGAAGAATAAATTCTCCGGTCTTTTTGTCCTGGATCACATCGGGTGCCCAACAACAGCCCGAACCGGGTTCCCGCACGGGGAGTGCCTTCTCTTCAGACCAGTGGAGCAGATCCTCGGACTCCCACATCATAAGGCAGTTACTGCCTTCACGCTGGACCTTATGCCAATTGTTGTTGTAAACGCTCCTCATCATGTAGGAAAGGCTGAGGTCAGTGGCTATTATGTAAAACTTACCGTTGTCCGCCCTTGCTATGGTAGCGTCTCTTACGCCTTTTTCATTAAGCATTGCCCAAAGCACAGGCTGCCCGTCGTTTATTGATTCCCATGTGAAACCGTCCTTGCTCACCGCAAAATAGATCTGCTCACCGTCAGGTGTTCTCTTTTCCTTAAAATGTACAAAAAGGTAATGCTGCATATTCTTCTCCCAGTTTTCAAAATCTCTTTCTTTTTTGGACATGTACGATCATCTTCCGGGATAACTGATCTCATTATCCCATTCCTTTATTTTGTCAAAAAATCCCTCAACCTGCATCAGGCCGTATGACCACAGGAATGCCCTGTCCTTTTCGCTGATCTCATCGAGGCTCATCCACAGCACTTCCTTGAGTGGATTATCTTTACCTTCGTATTCGGGATCGTAACCGGTCACGGCAACAGCGTCCTCGGATATTTCCACTTCAAAAGAGTAATCTATGCCTCCCTCGCCTTTATACTGCACGCTCAGCGGTCGGATCAACTTTCCTTCGAGCCCGGTCTCTTCTTTTAATTCCCTAAGTGCCGCCTCCTCGGGAGTCTCTCCCTCTTCTATACCTCCACCGGGAAGTGTATAGAAATCACGTTCAAAAAAGTGCACCTTTTCCATCAGGAT
>JAILOK010000087.1 GCA_024690825.1 Lachnospiraceae bacterium
TCTTCTTCTTAAGGATCAGCAGTATATTGATATCATCCTGCCATACAGCAGGATGATATCAATATACTGCTGATCCTTAAGAAGAAGATCTCCAAGCTTTTCAAGCAGCTGCTCCACTCCCATTCCGGTCTTAAGGGAAGCTTTTACGGTAATATCTGCATTGTCATCTCTCAGGATCACATCTTCCCCTGCAAGATCCATCTTGTTGAAAATGGTCAATATCGGTTTCCCTGTTATTTCGAGTTCCCGTAAAGTTCCATAAACAACATCCATATGGGATCTTACGCCGGGATCGGACCCGTCCACCACATGTATAAGAATATCCGCATATTTTGCCTCTTCCAGAGTGCTCTTGAAAGCGTCTATCAGATTATGTGGCAGCTTGTTGATAAATCCCACTGTATCGGTAAGGAGAATTTCCTGCCCCTGCGGTAATGTGCATAACCTTGTTGTCGGATCAAGGGTCGCAAAAAGTTTATCTTCCTCAAGTATCCCGGCACCTGTAAGTGAGTTAAGCAGTGTTGATTTTCCTGCATTTGTATAACCAACGATAGCAGCAACAGGTATGCTGCTGTCAAGCCTCTTCTTGCGCCCGTTTTTTCTTACTTCTGAAAGTTTCTTTATCTCTTCATTCAACACTCCGAGACGACGGCGTATCGTTCTTCTGTCAGTTTCAAGTTTTGTTTCTCCGGGTCCCCTGGTTCCTATTCCGCCTCCGAGCCTTGATAACGCTTTTCCGATCCCGGACAGATGAGATGCTCTGTAGCGTAACTGGGCCGTTTCAACCTGAAGTTTACCTTCAGCTGTAGATGCATGGGCAGCAAATATATCAAGGATCAGGATCGTCCTGTCTATAACCTTTACATCAAGGATATCCGAAAGATTTCTGATCTGCACCGGAGTTAGTTCATCATCGCATATGATGCCGTCTGCATCACACTGACGGACAAGACAGGCTATCTCCTCCACCTTGCCTTTCCCGACATATGTTGAAGCATTTGGATGTTCCAGATGCTGAAGTACTATGCAGTCCACATCAGCTCCCGCAGTATGTGCAAGCTCTTCAAGTTCCGAAAGCGAGGCCTCTGCCTTATCTTCATCATTGCCAAAAATTCCAACAAGTATGTACTTTTCTTTCTTGGATTCCGTATATATCATCAAACTCTCTTGCTTTTTCTGTGAGCCGCTTCAGCAGCCTGCCTGTCGCCCTGTCGTAACCTGTATTTGAACTTATTATAATGCTGTATGATCCGAATAGAAACATTATTTAAACTCCCGCCTTATATGTGAAAGATCTCGGCACAGAGTTTTTCCAGAGGTTTCTTATAAATGATGTAGCTGTTGATCACCGGCGTATTGAAATCGATCAGCGGTACGCGGCGCAGGCGTTTTTCCTTAATGTAGGGATCCGCCATATCCTTCGGAAGAAAGGTGTAATTATCGCGGTTCATCAGATAGGGAACGATCTTCATGCAGTCGTCGATCTCCAGTTCGAACTGGTGATACTTCGGAAAGAGCTTCCGGATGTACTGTCCCACATCCTGCAGTGCGAAATTGCACATCAAGTATTTTTCTTCCAATAACTGTTCGACGCGTATGCCTTTTTTGTATTTCTCATTCTTAATATCCGTAACCAGCACCAGCGCGTCCTGCTTATATTGCCTGCAGTGCAGCGAATTCTTACGCAGCGGGAGGTAGGTGAAGACCACATCCTGCATATCCTTCTGGATCTGTTCCAAAAGATGATCGGAGAGGCCGATTGAGATCTTCAGAAAATCCTTAGGATGCGTCTTTCGGTGTTTTAAGATGAGCGGCGCCAGATGGCCTTCATAGATGGAATCCGCACAGCCTATCCTCAGGTAATGATCATACTTTTTACCTGAGGATATCTCGGCCAGGGCGGTGTCCGTCAGCTCGGTCACCTTCTCTGCATAGATCTTAAACTGCTCACCCTCAGGCGTGAGATCCACACTCCGATTGGTCCGCTTGAACAAAGGAAAGCCCAGCTCTTTTTCCAGCTCGTTGATACGGTTCGTGACCGTGGACTGCGCCACAAAAAGCTGATTGGCCGTTCTGGTGTAATTCTTCGTATGCGCAAGCACCATAAAGGTTTTTATCGATCCGATATCCATAAATAATCTCTCCGTATTTTTCATTATTCGTTTTTCGAATAATTACTATCTGATTTATTCATTTTACAAATAATAGTATATATGATAAAAAATGTAAATAAAAATCAGAGA
>JAILOK010000088.1 GCA_024690825.1 Lachnospiraceae bacterium
ACATCTTAAATATCCTTGACGGTTTTGACGGCTACCAGGAAAAGACCAAAAAGGACTTCTGCTACGATGCCGCGATCTATATAACCGACTGGAACACTTTTGTCGGCGGCACTTTCTGGGATGATTCTCCCACCTCTCCGATGCATGCGGGCGAACACGGCGTATTTATTTCCGATATCAGGAAAGAGACACAGGACATGGTGCAGGTATATTTCGACCTGAGTGATTCTCAGGCATCAGGCATGTGGGATATGAACAGGGAGTCGCTCGGCGAGCTTTTGTACAGTAAATGTCAGGATCTTTATCCGGAGGAAACGGCTGATGAATAAAGAAAAAAAGAAGAAAGATCAGGCCATAACGGGTCTTGATATCGTCATCGTCATATTGATCCTCGTGATAATGAAAACGGGCTTTACTGCGGCTTTTTACAAGAGCAGGGCCGACAGGCTCTCATTCACGCAGGATTCATCGCATCTGTCCTTTGATCTGCAGAGCAATGATTACGCCTCCCTCATCCAGGGAAAATACATCAATGAATTCAACGGCGAGAAAGACACCGGCGGGTATCACGCGCTGGCTGATTATATTGAAGCCGCATCCATGTACAAGGTGTACAACGCCAAAGGATATACTGACCGGGCCGAGCAGGAAAAGTCAGTCATGGAAAAGTCACGCGCCGCCATGAACGAGCTTACGGTTTTTGCAGATAAAGCGGATAAAATGTTTGGGATAGAGGAGTGACTTTTACCGGGCATGCAGATGTCGGTCCGGTTTTACCGGCCGCCTATGATTTTTACTATATCTGCCTCCCCGGCGCCCGGAAAAACTTCTTTTATCCGGCCGGCTATCCTGTCGTAGCTCTCTTTGGGAGATTCATTGTAAGCAGATGTTACGGTCTCATATCCCCAGATGGCCTCAGGCGGGAGTAGCACCGATACGGGCATGCCGTATTCCTCACCCCGTTTATTGACTCTCCTGTGAAAGTCAGCTATCACAAGATAAGTCTGCATCTGAAGTCCGGTGATCGTGCCCGGATAATTTTTCTCTCCGCCTTTGCCGAATCCGGCCTTTTTCTTAAGCTCGGTAGACAGGATCTGCTCATCGGGAAAAGTCATATCTCCGTCTTCATCCGTGCCCGTGAGCATGTCCATGATCTTCTTCTCCCTGCGGCTTGCAAGTCCATCCTCATAGCGGGAGTCAAAATCATAACCGTTACGTCTGCAGTTAACAAAATATGGCAGCCATTCAAGGCTTATGAAACCTGCTTTCTGCGCAAAAAACTTACCATATGCAACCTGATGACTTGAAGCGATGATCTCCCTCCATTCCCAGGGATCTTCTTCGCGTATTCCGGTCCACCAGTAATCCGGCGATACATGCTCTTCCGCGGAAAACCCTTCCACTCCGTTTGCAAACAACGGAAGGAATCCCACTTCATTTATCCAGTTTATGAGCTCCTGCCATGTGCGGATCCTGTAAGGATCGTTCCATGAAAGTCCGCGCATGATCCAAACACCGTCTTCTACAGCCATGATTCCAAACTCCGCTCCCTTGAGAATTCTTAATAATAACATAACACACAGCACCCATATATTCCAGTTTTGCCGTCTAAGGATCAGTATGTTAAAATGAGTTCATATTATATTCTAGTTTTATCGGCTTAGGATATATTACAGCAAATTACATTATGCAGAGGATGAGTGCCTTGAAGATTTCACAGATAATGGAAAAAATGATTGCTTTCTCTGAAGGCAATATTCATGATATTGATCATTTTGTTCGAGTTTGGAATTATGCAAAAACAATCTCCGAACTGGAAGAAATCGATTCGGAAACTCAATACATTCTTGAGGTGGCTGCAATCACACATGACATTGCATGCCCTCTTTGCCGTGAAAAATATGGAAACACAAACGGGAAACAGCAGGAAGAGGAAGGAGTTCCTCTGGTCAAAGCGTTTCTCTCTGAATCCGGAATGACGAAGGCACAGATTGACCGAGTAGCTTTTCTTGTTGGGCACCATCACACCTTTAAGGAAATAGACGGTTTGGACTGGCAGATCCTTATAGAGGCGGATTACATTGCAAATGCAAGTGAAAACGGGTACAGCAAGGAAAACATCAGCAATTTTATTCAGAGAATCATGAAAACGGAAAGCGGTATTAGACT
>JAILOK010000097.1 GCA_024690825.1 Lachnospiraceae bacterium
TCATATGATCCCTCTCCATTTAGATATGCCTTTGCTACTTCAATCTTTAATTCTGATGAGTATTTTGGTTTAGCCATAAAAAATCCCCCTAAAGAGACTTTGTATATTTACATTGTCTACTTTAGGGGAATCATATCAGACCGTTCCTCTGACAACTTCTTGAGACCAACCACAAAATATGGTATGATGTCATGGTCAAAAGGTGCAAATCCGATTTCGCTTGCGAAAAGAGGATTTGAGATTTGTGACATCAGTTGGGAACATAACGACAGACACGGAAGGGAATGGGACATAAAGAATGGAAGATGTGACGAAAAACATAATGATAGTCGGCGTCGGCGGGCAGGGAACACTGCTTACCAGCAGGATACTCGGCGGACTTATGTCCGATGCCGGATATGATGTGAAAATATCCGAGGTTCACGGCATGGCGCAGAGAGGCGGATCGGTCGTGACTTATGTGCGCTACGGCAAAACAGTGTACGAACCGATAGTCGAAGAGGGCACGGCTGATGTGCTCATAGCCTTCGAAAGACTGGAAGCGGCGCGTTATGCGCATTTCCTGAAAAAAGACGGAGTTCTGATACTCAATGATGAACGGATAGATCCGATGCCGGTGGTTACGGGAGCTGCGAAATACCCCGAAAACATAAAGGAAGAGCTTGAAAAGGAATATACGGTCTATTCCGTGGATGCCATGGCTGAGGCAAAAAAACTCGGCAACCCGAAGACCTTCAATCTTGTTGTATTGGGCATGGCTGCCAGACATATGGATTTCTCGAAGGAACAGTGGATGAAAGTAATAGAGACCAAGGTTCCTCCGAAAACGATAGAAATCAACAAAAAGGCATTCGAGGCAGGATATCAGGGTTAAAAAGAAAAGGAAGGAGTAAAGACCAATGATATGGAATGAGACCAAAGAATGCATGAGTCGTGACGAGATAAGCAATCTGCAGGGAAAGAGACTGCATGCGCTTGTAAGCAGGGTGTATCACAATGTGGAATTTTACAGGAAGAAGATGCAGGAACTCGGGGTGGAGCCCGGCGATATCCAGACAATAGAGGATATCGAAAAGCTTCCCTTCACAACATACGAGGATCTTCGCAATGCCTATCCATACGGACTTCTGGCTGTGCCTAAAAGCGAGATAGTGCGTGTCCAGGCATCGTCAGGCACGACCGGGAAACCGAAGCTTCTGTGCTACACCAGACATGATATCGACATATGGTCGGAATGCGTGGCAAGAGCCATGACCATGGCGGGGATCACCAAAAATGACATAATCCAGGTGGGCTACGGATACGGACTTTTCACAGGAGGCCTCGGGGCGCACTACGGCGCTGAAAACCTGGGAGCCGTCGTCATACCGATGTCGACCGGAAATACAAAAAAACTCATCGACATGATGATCGACTGCGAGGTTACGGCCATCGCCTGTACGCCGTCCTACCTGCTTCATGTGGCGGAAACTCTGGAACAGCAGGGACTTGTGGACAAGATAAAGCTGAAGACGGCTATCTGCGGCGCAGAGCCCTGGACCGACGAGATGAGAAAGCAGATCGAGAAAAGGCTTAACATCAAAGCTTTTGATATCTACGGACTTACGGAGATCATGGGACCCGGAGTTGCCTGCGACTGCGAGTGCAGGAAGGGTCTTCACATCTACGAGGATCATTTCTTCCCGGAGATCATAGATCCGGATACATTAAAGAGCAGGGCTCACGGCGAGCTCGGAGAACTGTGCATCACGACGCTCACAAAGGAAGGCATGCCGCTTCTGCGCTACAGGACCAGAGATCTGACAAGCCTTGAATACGAAAAATGCGGCTGCGGCAGGACCATGGCGCGTATCCAGCGTTTCAAGGGAAGATCCGATGACATGCTCGTTATCCGCGGCGTGAATGTATTCCCTTCTCAGGTAGAGCATGCGCTTCTTACGGTGGCAGGCACGACACCGAACTATTTCATCACTGTTGACAGGGTAAATAATAATGACACCTTTGATGTTGCCATTGAGGTAGAGGAGAGATTCTTCTCGGACGAGATAAAGAAGCTTGAAAAACTCAGGAGCGATGTCGAGGATGCCATACATCAGGTTGTCGGCATAAAGGCAAAGGTCAAGCTTGTCGAGCCCAATGCGCTGCCTCATTCGGAAGGCAAGACAAAGCATGTGGAAGACAGGCGTAAACTCATCTGAAAAAGATCACGGCTTACAAAACGGGAGGTACTTATTATGATAATAAAACAGCTTTCGATATTTCTTGAAAACAGGCCCGGCACATTGAACGAGGCGCTTGCGATACTCAAGGGCGCAGGCATAAACATAAGCGCACTGTCGCTTGCGGACACATCGGAATTCGGACTTCTGCGCCTTATCGTGGATGATCCCGAAAAAGCGAAGGCGGCGATCAGACAGGCGGGCTACACCTCATCGGTAAACGAGGTTGTCTCCATGGAGCTTAAGCAGGAGGTCGGATATCTGTCCGGTATAATAAAAAAGATATCCGAGGCCGGGATCAATGTAGAATATATGTATGCTTCATCAAATTCGGCATCGGGAGCGTCCATGATAATAAAGACGGACGATCTTGAAAAAACATCAAAGGTTGTGGGATGAACGGAGGATCGAAATGAGGAGACAGTTGTATATTTCCGGGAAAATGATAGGATCGATCATTTTCGAGATACTGGGTATAGCTATCCTGGTATTCGGCGTGATAAGCACAAAAAACTATGACAATGCCGAATATGTTTCTTCGGCGGCCGATCTTGCCGGAAAGCAGTTTGTAAAAGTGCAGATCACGGAGTATCTTGCCAAACCCAAAAGTGAAGTCAATCAGGAATTCACGGAGGGCGTGTGCCAGACCTATGTGGGATTATTCGGAAAGGAATACAGCACCTACAACGCAAAACTTGAAAACGGCGATTACTTAAGAGTGCAGGTTGGTGATACGGAAAAAAACATAACGCTCGGATCCTATAATAAGGGCGTCGGAGACGGAGTAGATATCACGGCCAAGGTTATTCCGTCAAAAAAGGTCGACTATTCCTGGTATAACGGCATACAGGGCTTTGACATGAATACGCTCATACGAGACCAGTCCGTGCGCGAGGCCGGAAGAGGTCTTTACAAAAACAGCATCTATATCGGAGTATATCTGGCTGCCGTGGCTCTCTACGGTATAATAAGCGAGGCCCTGGTCGCCAGGAGTTTCAGAAGAAAAGAGGATGAGTGATAATGGGAAATCTAAAAGTAACGATAACCATGAAGGACGGGGGAGTGATGAAGGGTGAGCTTTATCCCGATATAGCGCCCGTCACGGTGGAGAATTTCAAAAAACTTGCCAATGACAGATTTTACGACGGTCTCATATTTCACAGGGTCATAAAGGGATTCATGATCCAGGGCGGAGATCCGGAAGGAAACGGCACGGGCGGCCCGGGATATTCCATTAAGGGTGAATTTACCACAAACGGTTTTAAGAACGACCTGCTGCACAAAAGAGGAGTGCTTTCAATGGCACGTTCCGCCGACCCGGATTCTGCGGGATCACAGTTTTTTATAATGCACCACGATGCCCCGCACCTTGACGGATCGTATGCTGCTTTCGGACTTATCACCGAAGGACTTGATGTGCTCGATGCCATAGCCGAGACGGAAACTGACTGGAACGATATGCCCAAGACCCCTCAGAAGATCGCATCGATAACAGTTGAATGATTGATCTTGACAACATATATCTGAAACGGAGCAGCAGAAAGACCGTATCCATGGAGATACTGCCTGACGGAAAGGTTCTGGTCAGGGCTCCCTTAAGGATGCCGGCTGCGGAGATAAAACGGTTTGTCTTTGAACATAAAGGGTGGCTTGAAAAGCACCTTCAAAAGCAGAAGGACGCGGCAGAACAGGCGTCCGGGCCCGAAGACCGGCTTACCATGGAAGAACTTAAGGAACTTGCTTCAAAAGCGGCAGAAGTGATACCAAAGAGAGTTTCTTATTATGCTGAAAAGATCGGTGTCACCTACGGCAGGATAACCATCAGGAATCAGAAGACCCGATGGGGAAGCTGCAGCAGCAGGGGAAATCTGAATTTCAATGTGCTTCTGATGCTGACACCTCCCGAGGTCATTGACAGTGTGATAGTTCATGAGCTCTGTCACAGGAAGCAGATGAACCATTCAAAAAGATTCTATGATGAGGTGCTGCGGGTTTATCCGGAATATCACAAGTGGAATAAATGGCTTAAGGAAAACGAGAGCGCCATATTTAAGAGAATGATATAAAAAGCGGCTTAAAGATCATGGAGGACATGGAGATGACGCACCGGGAAGCTTTGGAAAAACTTAAAAAATACGGACAGGAGCATGTCTTGAGGTTTTTTGATGAACTCAGTGAAAGCGGACAGGCAGAACTTCTGGCCCAGATAGAGGAAACGGATTTCTCCGTGCTTTCAGAGGATACGGATGGGGGAAAAAAGGATGAAAGAGTCATCACCCCGATAAAGGTTCTGCAGCTTCCGCAGATAGAAGAAAAAAAAGAGGAATACAGGGCAAAGGGTCTTGAAGCCATCAGAACCGGGAAACTCGGTGCGGTCCTTCTTGCCGGAGGCATGGGGACAAGGCTTGGATCATCGGATCCGAAGGGCATGTATGATATCGGGCTGACAAAGCATGTATATATTTTCCAGAGACTTATAGAAAACCTGCAGGATGTTGTTAAGACCGCAGGATGTCCGATCCATCTCTTTGTCATGACAAGCGAAAAAAATCATGAAGCCACGGTATCCTTTTTTAAGGAAAAAGAGTATTTCGGATACCCGGCGGACCATGTTCATTTCTTCAGGCAGGAGATGGTTCCGGCCACCGACTATGACGGAAAGGTCTATATGGAATCAAAGAGCAGGATAGCCACCTCGCCCAACGGCAACGGGGGGTGGTTTACATCACTGCAGTCCGCAGGGCTTACGGATATAGTTGATAAAGAGGGGATCGAATATATAAATATCTTTGCTGTGGACAATGTACTTCAGAGAATAGCGGATCCCGTATTTTTCGGCGCGGTGCTTGAGAGCGGATCTGAATGCGGCTCCAAGGTGGTAAAAAAGAACGCTCCCGATGAAGGCGTTGGAGTGATGTGCTTAAAGGACGGGCACCCCTCCATAGTGGAGTATTATGAGCTTACCGAGGAACTTATGGAGGCAAAAGATGAAAACGGGGAACCGGCCTACAATTTCGGTGTCATCTTAAACTATCTTTTCTCGGTTAAGGCGTTAAAGAGGATAGTAAACGACAGGATGCCCCTTCACATAGTTGAAAAGAAGATCCCGCATATCGATGAAAACGGAGATCTCATCAAACCGGAGGAGCCCAACGGCCATAAATATGAAAAACTGGTGCTCGACATGGTGGAGATGATGGACAGCGGCGTTCCCTTCGAGGTGGTCAGGGAAAAGGAATTTGCTCCGATCAAGAACAAGACGGGAAAAGATTCGGTTGAAAGCGCGAGAGAGCTGTTAAAGCAGAACGGCTTTGAGTTATAGGATATCGCAGGTACAGGTATGGAACATCCCGGATACGAGGAAATTTATACCAGATTTCACGACAAAGTCCTTTATTATATAAGGGCTAAGGTTAGTGTTCCTGAGGATGCCGAGGATATCTGCAGCGATGTTTTCACAAAGATCTACCAGAATTTCGAAAAATATGATGAAAACCAGGCAGAAATATCAACCTGGATATACAGGATAGCCCACAATGCGGTGATCGATCATTACAGGAAGCAGAAACCTTCCGAGGAACTGACTGAGGAGATCGCTTCTTTCGAGGATATCGAAGAGGGAATCTTAAACAGGGAAAAGCTTGAAAAACTCGGAGAGGCCTTAAAGAGACTTTCCGAAAAGGACAGATCGATCATAGTATACCGGTACTATGACGGGCTTTCACTGAAGGAAGTGGCTGAAAAGCTTGATATTTCCTACAGCGGCTGTAAGCTGCGCCACACAAACGCTCTTAATTCTCTTAAGGGTTATCTGGAATTGTCTTAAGGAGCTTTGCAATGATCTCCGATAAAACCGTACGCGAAATAATAAAAAAATATGACACGCCTCTGTTTGTTTTTGACGAAGCCGAGCTTATGAGCCGCGCTCTTTCGATAAAGTCCATTCTCGGACCGGACATAAAGCTTACCTTTTCCGTTAAGGCAAATGCCTTTCTTGTTTCCGCGCTGAAAAGTACGGTAGATTATTTTGAGATATGTTCCCCGGGAGAGTTTTTTCTGTGCAAAAATGTGGGGGTGCCTCCCGAAAAAATGCTCTATTCCGGCGTTCACAAGGATTTCTGGGATATAAGGGAGGCTGTATCATACGGCGCCGCAGTCATTACGGCAGAATCAAAACAGCATTTTGAAAATATCTGCAGGGCGGCGGCCGAAACGGGCAGAAAACCCGATGTCATCCTGCGCCTTACTTCCGGGAACCAGTTCGGTATGTCAAGGGAGGATATTGAGGAAATCCTTGCCGGTGACAGCAGTGATGTCAATATCGCAGGCATTCATTATTTTGTCGGAACCGGAAGGAATAAGTTGAAAAAACAGAGGGAAGAGCTTGAAATGCTGGACGGTCTTATTTCGGATCTTAAAGGCAGATATGCTCATGAGCTTTCTTTTTTTGAATACGGTCCCGGGCTGCCTGTTCCGTATTTCATTGATGAGGATTTCACGGATACACTGGCTCCGTTAAAGGAACTGTCTGATGTATTGCACGATCTTTCGGGAAAGTATACGCTTTCCGTGGAGATGGGACGATTCCTTGCAGCCAGCTGTGGATATTATGCCACATCGGTCTGTGACATCAAAACCTCAAAGGGCATAAAATGGTGCATAGTTGACGGCGGGATCAATCATGTGAATTATCTGGGACAGATGCTCGGTATGAAGATACCGGTGATCAGGCATTATTCCAAAGACGAGCGCGTTGATGACGAGGGAGGAGAAAGCACGACCGTCTGCGGGTCTTTATGTACGGTAAATGATGTGCTCATCCGATCGCTTCCGCTTAAAGATCCCTGCGTGAATGATGTGCTTGTTTTTGAAAATATCGGTGCTTATTCGGTGACCGAGGCGCCGGCGCTTTTCCTTTCAAGACCGCTTCCCAAAGTGGTGATGCTCCGGGACGGACTGTCTGTACCTGTAAGGGACAAAAAGGAAACCTGGGAATTAAATACTCCCTGAAGCATATATACTTAGAAAACCGGGCATGAAAAGCCCGGTTTTTTAGCCTGCAAAGGTGTATTTTTCGGGGAAAGTATGGTAAAATCAAGCGGCGTATGCACTGATCAGCAAAGATAATGATGGGAGATAAAAATGACCTACCGGATAGCAGTGGTGGATGACGAGGCTTTAAGCCTTACAAATGCGAAAAATATGCTTGAAAGCGAGGATATGCGGGTAAGCTGTCTGCGCTCCGGATCGGATCTTATGAAGTTTGTTTTGAAGAACACACCGGATCTGATCCTCCTTGATATACTCATGCCCGATATGGACGGCTTTGAAACCTTTGACCGTCTGAGGGAATTTGAAGACAATGCCGGACGGCCGCATATTCCGGTTATTTTTCTCACGGGTGAAAATGACAGTGAGACCGAGATGAAAGGCTTAAAGCTCGGAGCATCCGATTATATCCGGAAGCCCTTTGACAGGGATATACTGATCCGGCGTATCGAAAATACGATAAATAACAACAAGACCATAGAAACCCTTACAGAGGAGGCAAAGGTCGATAAACTGACAGGGTTTTTAAATAAGTCAAGAGGAACCGAAAGGATAGTATGTGTCAACTGATCGTTGGCAAATGTATCTTTTTTAGATTCCTCTAAAATCTTGCGATCCGCCTTGTAAAAAAGGAAACCTTGCGTTCGCTTCACTCCCGCAAGCTCTTAAATCAAATTTGGCTGCCTGCAGCAACCTGATCCGTAATCAGCTTACAAATGCATGACAAAACGCTTTCATTGATGCCGTCTGCATTGCATCAAGTAATGGCATATGTGCATTCCATCGATCCAGATATGAGCTGCCTTTACCATCTTTTTTGGGAACCTTTGCTGAACTTATTTCCTCTATGATCTCACCAAGGTACACTGTTGTTATCAGCCCATCTGTATACCTTTCTATTGTGTCAATCAGTTCCCTGTTTTCCTTGCGGTACATGACCTTTGCAAGGTTATTCGCTCCCCTTCCCCATCGCATCCTGCGATGTTTCATCCGCATAGTTATCAGGGTACAGTTCTGATTCTCCTGAACTCCCATTTCTTTATGCAGCATACCCTTCTGTGGCTCGGGTATATCTATTCCGCGTTTATGATACGGCAGAAGACCGTCTTTGTTATTATTCAGGTACTTATACAGCTCTCTTGCATTTTTTGCCGCTTTACCATTATCTTCATCGCTTTCTACACTGTCTGCATAGATAAGGATGTATTCCAGCATTTTATCTATCTTTTCTTCCGCAAAAAGCGTTGCTACATCCTGTTGTGCCTTTTTATCCCTTATCAGTTTTTTGATTCCTTTTTGTATGTGAAAGCGATCCAGCTGAAATATCGCATCCGGGTCGTATTCTTCTTTTATCCAGCCTCCTCCATCTCCATTCAGGATTCGCTGTTGTATCTCATCTGCATCATACTTACTCCTGATAAACGCTTCCCGTTTTTCGTGAAATTCTCTGCTGTCCTCCATCCCGGCCAACATTCTTTTCTCAACAAGACGGCTCTGTTTTAACTTGGCTGCTTCTTCGTCCCATCCTTCGTACATGGTAAAGATTTTCATTTCTTTCTTGGGTATCTTCTTATGGTCGGGACCCTGCATTTTTAACCAGACGCCATCCATTTCTTCGAAAAGTACTGGTATCTCTTTTTGACCTGCGGTTTTACCGGCCTTCATTCTGACTACATCCGCCTGTTCTTCTTCACTTATCCGTTCTCCCAGCCGCTGTATAAACCCCCAGACTCCGGTATGGCTTATGTTTTGTCCACATGTGCTGCTTATCATTTCTGCTGTATCTCGATATGTGGCTCCTGTTATAGTCATCGCTATCTTTTCTGCAAGATTGCTTGATATGAGGCCTATCTTGTTCATCTTCATAGCCTCATCCAACAGATATATCGTTGCAATACTGCCGTCATCTTGTTTTACTCTGTAAACTCTTCTTTGATATACGATCGTTCCGAACAGTGTCTTTATTGAGGTCTTTCTTAAGCCTTTATTCCTGTATACTCTGCTGTCTCTCTGATCAGAGAGTTCCTTGTCATATCTTTCAAGAAGGATCTGTGCCATCTCTCTTCCAAGTGCACATATATAGTCGTAGATTCTCTGCTCAAACTCCTTGAAAGACATCAGTCCTTCATTTACAATAGATTCCATCAGATGCTCCTCCATTAATGTTTTTTTGGACAACTAACATCTTAGAGGAAATCTGTATGATAGGGAAGGGGATGTTCCTCTTCCCTATTTTTTTGCCAACGAATATTTTACACTAACGGCACTGTATTTCGGTACATGATGCCACAAGCGTCTTTTCTTCTGTCAGCAGGATTTTTGCCGCCACCATTCTTGTTGTCATAGGAATCGTGGTCACTTCAGGTGTCATGCTTGCCGTTTCCGGAAGAAGAGCCGTCATGGCAAGACAGGCCCTTGCCGCAAATGAAGCCAGGGCGGAATTTCTGGCAAACATGTCCCATGAGATCAGGACACCGATCAATGCGGTGCTCGGAATGAACGAGATGATCTTAAGGGAGAGCAAAGAAGGCCATATCCTTGATTATTCAAAGAAAATAAAGACAGCGGGACAAAGGCTCCTGGATCTTGTCAATGAGCTCCTTGATTATTCGTCCTCCGACCCGGACAGAAGCATCACAAGGACAGAAAAAAGCTTTATAGCTCCCGAGGCGCATATCCTTGTTGTCGACGATGAGCCGATGAACCTGGAGGTGTTCAAAAGTCTGCTTAAGCACACGCGCATAAAGATCGATCAGGCAGGCAGCGGAAAAGAAGCCGTAAAGAAGGCCCGTGACAACGATTACGATGTGGTATTCATGGATCATATGATGCCGGAAATGGACGGAGTCGAGGCCATGAAGAAGATCAGGGCCGTGACCTCTGATGTGGGCAGGTCTGTAATCATTGTCGCGCTTACGGCAAATGCCGTATCGGGAGCGAGAGAGATGTTCATAAAGGAAGGCTTTGACGGATTCATCGCCAAGCCTATAAATACGGCGGATTTTGAAAGAGTGATGCTTCGGGAACTTCCGGAGGGAAAAATTTCATTTGACGGGAGGGCGAGAGAATGAAGCTGATAAAAAAAGCGCTTGGCAGACTGAGCGACTTCACTCTCAGTTACGAAGAACGTACCTTTATCATGCTGGCCCTGACCGGAGTTACGGCAATGATCATTGCCCTGATCTTTGATATACTTGGCGGGGAGAGCATGGTTGAGAATGTGACTATTATCATTTCGATAATACTTGTTCCGGTCATAGTGACTATAAGCGTCCGGACTAAGAAGATCTGGCTCGGGTCGATCCTGTGCGTATCCGCTCTTGTTTTTGGCATCATCCCGGTTACCTTCTTTTTCGGCGGTGGAATGAACGGAGGAGGCGTATACTGGATAATATTTGCCTACATGTTCATAGGAATGTCCCTTACCGGAAAGCTGAGAGTTACGATGATGGTGATCCTTACAGGTGTCGGATTATTTGAATTGTGGGCTTCTTTCAGACATCCGGAATGGATATACCGCCATACCAGAGAGATGGCTTGTGTTGATTCCGCTGTGTCCATTATACTTGTGGGCATCTGCATCTATCTGATGCATACCTACCAGAAATGGATATTTATTGAAGAAAGCAACCGGGCTTATGCGGAAGCAAAAAGGGCAGAGGAACTGAACCGCTCCCAGAACCGCTTTTTCTCCAGCATGAGCCATGAGATCCGAACCCCCATAAACTCGATACTGGGTCTAAACGAGCTCATACTCAGAGACGAATATGCATCGGATGATATTATAAGGGATGCATCAGGCATACAGGGCGCGGGAAAAATGCTCCTTGCTCTTATTAATGACATTCTGGATTTTTCAAAGATAGAAGCGGGAAGCATGGATATAGTTCCCGTGGATTACCGTATCGGGGATATGCTTTCCGAGATCGTCAATATGATATGGCTTCGGGCACATGATAAGGGACTGGGGCTTGAAGTCAGCGTGGACCCGGAGGTTCCCGTGGTGCTTTACGGTGATGAGGTCCGCATCAAGCAGGTGATCATAAACCTTCTCAATAACGCGGTAAAGTACACAAAAGAAGGCCATGTGGAGCTGAATGTCGAAAGCAGGGATATAGATGATAATACGGTTGAACTGCTGATATCCGTTTCAGATACGGGAATGGGAATAAAAAAGGAGGACCTGCCATTCCTGTTCGATGCTTTCAAGAGGGTCGATGAGGGAAAGAACAGGCATATCGAGGGAACAGGTCTCGGACTTTCCATCGTAAAACAGCTTGTTGAACTCATGGACGGAAATATCACGGTAAACAGCGTCTACGGTGAAGGATCCACCTTCACTGTCATGGTGAAACAGACCGTGACCGATCATAATAAGGTCGGCGAGCTCAATATCCATAACCAGCAGATGGTGAGGAGAAGCTCATACGAGAGCAGATTCTGGGCACCCGAGGTCAGGATCCTCATAGTGGATGACAATGAAATGAACCTTGAGGTCGAAAAAAGGCTTCTTGTTGATACCGATATGGGCATAGACACGGCCTTAAGCGGAAAGGAAGCTCTCGAAAAGAGCCAGCAGATCCATTATGATGCCATCTTTATGGATCATCTCATGCCCGGAATGGACGGAATAGAGTGCCTGGAGGCCTTAAGGAATCAGGCGGGAGGGTTAAACCGTGCCACCCCGGTGATCATCCTTACCGCCAATGCCGGAAGCGGGAACAGGGAACTTTACAACAGAGCCGGATTTGACGGATATCTTGTCAAACCGGTTTCGGGTGAAGCCATGGAGGATATGCTCATACGGCATATTCCGGCTGAAAAGCTGATCTTAAGGTCTGTGATGATGGGCGAAGATGAGGAGATAAATACCTCGGATAATTATGCCGAAAAGCTTCCCGTCATTATCACATCCTCCAGCATGTGCGATCTTCCCGAATCGATGATAAGAAAGCTTCATATCCCCATTCTGCCGTTTATGATCAAAACAGATGAGGGAGAGTTTGAAGACGGGGTCAATATGGACGCCGATGAGCTTATCAGGCACATGAATCAGGGGAAAGAAGCTGTTTCGTCACCGCCGGATGAGGCTGAATATACGGGATTCTTTGCAAATGTTTTAAGAAGGGCGCATCACATCATACATATATCGATCACGACCAGCATGAGCCGGGATTACAGCTCGGCCTCTGAAGCGGCTAAGTCCTTTGACAACGTATCGGTAATAAATTCGGAATGCATATCGAGCGCCACCGGAATACTCGTGCTGATCGCCTGCAAGCTGGTGCAGCAGGGATTGTCGGCGGAGGATATCGTAGCTGAACTTGAGACGGCAAAGAAACGCTTAAAGTGCAGTTTTATAATAAATACGACCGATTATATGGCAAAAAAGGGTCTGGTGAGCAAAAGGCTTAACAGGATCGCCGACGCGCTGAACCTGCATCCTGCTTTAAGGATAAAGGACGACAGGGCAGGCATCGGAGGAGTCTGGTTCGGAAGGACGAAGAGGGCCTACAAAAAATATATCGCAAACGCCTTGCCGCCGGATACCATACCGGATTCCGATATGGTGTTTGTCACTTATGTGGATGTGCCGGGAGAAATGCTTGAATGGATCGAAGCGGAGATCAGAAAGACGGCCTATTTCGAGCATGTGGTATTTCAGCAGGCATCGGCCGCAATATCCTCAAACTGCGGTCCGGGAACCTTTGGAATACTGTATTTCCTCAAATCGAATAAATCCTATAATCTGGCATCGTTCATAGATCCCGTGACGGAGCGCGGGAGAGTTGAGGATGAAGAGGATATGACCGATGATATGGATGCCGAAGATGCGGAAACGGATATCCCTGCCGAAGATATGGCAGAGGAGGTTTCCGTTGAGGAAACTCATGTGCCCGAGCCTGCCGCCGGGAAAAAATGGTACGACGGGATAGACTGCATAGATGCAGCGGCTGCCATAAAGAACAGCGGGTCCGAGGAGGCATTTAAGAGTGTATTAAAGATCTTCTTTGATTCCATAGAAGAAAAGCACGGGGATCTGGAAAAATTCTACTCTTCAGAGGATTGGGACAATTATACGATCAAGATCCACGCTCTGAAAAGCTCAGCAAGGCTTGTGGGAGCCACGGATCTGGGCGAAAAGGCCGAGCGTCTGGAGATGGCGGGCAAGGAAAAGGATCTTGATTATATCAGGGATAATCATGTGCCGGTAATGGGAGAGTATCTCTCCTTTGGTGAGAAGCTTAAATCCGTATTTAACGAAGATGCCGTTAAAGACGGAAAAGCAGGCGGCAAACCCGTGGCGGATGATTTTATGATGGAAAGCATATATGAGGAGCTTAAAAGCGCGGCAGATGACATGGACTGCGAAAGGGTCGAGGCCATCATGAAGGAGGCCGGGGAATATGCCATACCCGATGCCGAGCAGGAAAGATTCAACGCTGTCAGTGAAAAAGCAAGGATGCTCGATTATGAAGGAATACTTGAAGCGCTTAAATAACTGTGTAAGTTTTTTATGAATGACCTGAATAAATAAAAGGATGATCATATGGATACTGTTGTAAGAATAAATGATGCGGTGAATTCCTTTGCGTGGGGAACTTTCGGTCTTGTTCTTCTTTTGGGAACAGGGCTGATATGCACTGTTGTCACAGGTTTCTTTCAGATAACCCATATCAGGCACTGGTTTAAGGAAACCTTCGGGATAATGAGAAACAGAGGCCGCATAATAAACGATGCCGGAGCTCTTTCGCAGTTCCGTTCCTTTTGTACGGCTTTATGCGCAACGATAGGCACGGGAAATATCGCCGGCGTGTCCACGGCGATCTGTGTCGGAGGACCGGGAGCCGTATTCTGGATGTGGGTCGCGGCTTTTTTCGGTATGATGGTCAAGTATTCCGAAAATGTCCTGGGCGTCTACTACAGACGTAGGAATTCGGAAGGAGCATGGTCGGGCGGACCTATGTATTATCTCGAGGACGGGCTCGGATCCATAAAACACTGCAGGAAGCCGGGAAGAGTATTGGGTATTCTCTTCTGCATATTTACCGTACTGGCTTCCTTTGGCATAGGCAATATGGGTCAGATAAACAAGATCACGATCAATTTCGGTGAAACATTTCTTTCGGGTGTGAATAAGGGAATGTTTCTCGGAGCGCCAAATGTTGACTGGATGATAGGATTCGTCCTTATGATCGCCGTTGCATGTATTATCATGGGCGGCTTCAGGAGACTGGCGGCGGTTTCCGAAAAACTGATCCCTTTTATGTCATGTATGTATATTCTGGGATGCCTCATAGTGATACTGCTTCATATCACAATGATCCCGGCAGTATTTTCAGCCATATTCAGGTTTGCTCTGGGAACGAAGGCGTTTGCCGGAGGAACGGCAGGTACGGCAGTGCAGCTGGCTTTTAATACTATCAAGAACGGATGCAAGAGAGGCGTCTTTTCAAATGAGGCAGGCCTCGGTTCTTCCGTCATGGTTCACAGCAACACCTGTGCAAGGGAACCCGTAAAGCAGGGAATGTGGGGGATCGCGGAGGTTTTCCTTGATACGATCGTGATCTGCTCCATGACCGCGATCGTTGTTTTAAGCTCGGGAGCCATTGATCTTGGCACAGGTCTTGTCGTGGAAGGAACGAATGATGCCACTCTGGTCGCAAAGTCCTTCGGAGCCGTGCTTGGAAAGCCGGGAGAGTGGTTTGTGGTGCTTGCGATCACGCTCTTTGCCTTTACAACTGTCATGGGATGGTCTTATTATGGAGCAAAGGTCACGGAATATCTATTTGGCGTGACATGGGCAAAGGTATACCGGATGTTCTTCATCCTGCTCATCATCCTGGGCGCAGTGATGGAGTCGAATCTGGCCTGGGATATATCGGATACCTTTAACGGACTGATGATGATACCGAACCTGATCGGGCTTCTGACGCAGATCCCGTTGATAATAAAGCTTACGAAAAACTATGTCGACAGGAGACTTAAAAACAGGGATGTGAAGCCGCTGCTCTCATATGATCCCGATATACAGAAGGATGCCGAAAAAGCAGTGGATAAGGGACTGGATTAAGAAATAATATTTTTGGAGGTTTTTTGATGAGTGAGTTAAAGAAAAATGTCGTTCTGGTAGTCTTTCAGTACAGCGTTGTGGTGAAGGGCTTTGAGAAGAAACTCAGGGATCTGGCATACGGCGTGGATGTATTGTCCGAAGGATATAACAGTATAAGCGGACGCGTGGACTGGGCAGGACTTGTTGTGTTTTATCTGCCCAAAGATATCGTAAGCGATCTGACGATACAGGATAACTTCAAAAAGATGCTTGCTGTAGTCCAGGAGAAGGGACGAAATATTATAATTGTAGGAGAACCGGACTTTCACGGCAAGCTTTTAAGTGATGTTCCGTCGGTCAGAGACTGCAAATGGTTTGACCGTCCGGTCGATATGGATGCGTTTGCGCAGGCGGTGGAAAAGGGTCTGCAGGCCCCTGCAAAAAAAACCGGTGAAAAAAAGATACTAATCGTTGATGATGATCCATCCTACGCCGGCATGGTCAGGGAATGGATCAAGGACACCTATCATACAGATATAGTGACTGCCGGAATGCAGGCCATAACATTTCTGTTAAAAAAGCCCGTAGACCTGATACTGCTTGATTATGAGATGCCGGTTGTGGACGGCCCGCAGGTGCTCCAGATGCTCAGACAGGAAGAAGCGACCGCGCATATCCCTGTGATCTTTCTGACGGGAAACGGCACAAAGGAAGCAGTGGGAAGGGTCATGGCATTAAAGCCCGACGGATATATACTGAAATCCACATCCAGGGATAAACTGCTTGAGCTGCTGAAGAATAAACTGGGTTGAGTTTTTTATTATATGTGAAAAAAGAAGGAGCCCTTACGGGCTCCTTCTTACATGAGTAAGATTACGGTTCTATTATATTGAAATTACCTCTCTGTCCACCGGAAGCTTTGCTTAAGTTTTCGATCAGGTCATTAAATACTTCCTCATCACCGGAAACTTCCGACTTGTCAAGTATCTCTTCGGGGTCACTGAGCATCAGGGCCAGCGCCTTTGAAGGACATTCAACTGTTGCATCGGGCTTTTCGCCGATGGTTCCCTTCGCATAGAGGAGAGCGCCGTATCTGAGGCACAGAGTGTAGGTTTCCTTTGTGTCTTTGAGGTACATCTCTATGGTGTAGCTGTCATCGGAAGCCTTGTCCTTGTCAAGAAGTATGCCCATGTAATCAAAGGCCATCTCCGGAGTGAGATTCTGCATGAGATCGGATGCGAAATTTGATTTTCCGCCGATGTTTCCTGTCTGATTTCCCTTCCGAAGCTCTAAAGCTGCAGTCAGATAGCAGTTTCTCCAGGTTCCCGATTCGGCCTGGTAGCCAAGCTGTTCGAGGGCGTCTGCACAGAGATTTCTGGCATCTTCATCATCGGGATCCGCAAATACCATCATATTGGTGAATTCTGCAACCCATTGATATTCGCCTTCATCAAACTCTTCCAAAGCCTTCTTCATGGCCGCATCTTTTCCGCCAAGCTCCAGATATTCAGCCCATTTTTTGGCTGTTTCCTCAGGCGTGAGTTTGCCCAGGTTAATGGGATTGGCATCATACCAGCCCATGTATTTCTGGTAAACAGCCTTGGAATCGTGAGCAACAGTGCCGTAATACTGGCGTGTATACCAGTTCTTTGCAAGCTCTTTGGGGAGCTTGATAGTATTTGCGATCTCCGTGGAGGTTTCTCCGCTGTTGATCCTTGAAAGAGTCTCATCATTGATGTATTTGTATACGGCCGCGGTATTTATCATGTAGTCCTTTACCACATCTTTTCCCCAGTGAGGCCAGTTGTGTGCCTGGAAGGTTACCTCGGTCTTGTCTCCGAACAGGGCAACGGCTTCCATTATGTATTCAGCCCAGGCATTACCGTCACGTACCTCGGCGCCTCTTAAGGTATAAAGATTATGAAGGGTTCCGGTACAGTTTTCAGCAAGCCACAGTGCTTTCTTCTGAGGCAGATATGCGTTCATTTCCGCAGGAGCCTCCGTCCCGGGTGTCATCTGGAATTCGATGTCTATGCCGTCGATGGTGACCTTTTCTCCGGTTTCCTTTACTTCATAGGTCGGAACGATGAAGGTGATGTTTCCTCTTGACTGTCCCTGACCTATTCCTATTGAAAGTGCGCCTTTTTCTCCCTTGTCAAGCATCACACCGTACTGGTACTGTGCTCTCCTTGACATAGCAGTTCCGGCATAGAGATTTTCCTCCATTGCATGCTCCGTAAAGCCTTCGGGAACGATCACGGGAATCTTTCCGCTGTCCGCCTGCTCCTGCAGATCGAGATCACTGTCAGCCTTTTCGGAATCAGACATAAAGGCTTTTATTCCGCCAAAGTGATCAACATGCGGATGTGACATGATGACGGCCTTTATGGGCTTTTTGCCGAGATTTTTGTCAACAAGATCCTTTGCTGCCGATGCAACATTCTCGGTCATGGCGGTATCAAAGATGATCCAGCCGGTATCGCCCTCTACGAAGGTTACATTTGCCATATCGTATCCACGGACCTGGTAAATGCCGTCTGTGACCTCAAAAAGACCATAGGCGTGGTTATTAACACAGTTCTGCCAGAGACTGGGATTTGCTGAATCGGGAATTTCATCCGCATCATCGAGAAAATCGTAGGCTTTCTGGCTCCACATCACCAATCCGTCTTCGTTTGTGATCTCGAGCTCCTCAGGGGCGTCTATCAGTCCCTTTGTGGCGAATTCATATTCCTGTTTGTCATCAAAATCAAGAATGTCGTACATCTCCTTGTTCTTTTTGGCGGTGATGTCCGTTGCGGCCTTTGTCCTGTTCGTGGTTTTGACGGCCGGTTCTTTGGCTTCTTCGGTGTCATCGGTTTCTTCAGTTTCTTTGTCCAATGTTTTCTTTGGTGACGAAGCTGCTTCTGTTACTGCGATCCCGACGCTGCCGGCAAATAAAAATGTGGATACTGCCACAGCCAGGATCTTTGTGATCAAACCTCTTTGCATTATTACCTCCTCCTTTTTGTAAATTATTCTGTTAATGACGCATGTTTGAATAATACCATGTTTTTACTTCTTTTCATACATCGGATTTGTATTTTCCGACAGAAAGAAATCCAGTACTCTGTTTTTGTAATCGGGGGCCGTATCAAAGGCAGCATGTCCGTAACCTTTGTACATATACAGGAGGAAATCGGGCTTTTTGTCGAGATTTACGGCTATTTCCATGGTCGCGTCAGAGTCAAGCACCGGATCTTCGTAAACCCCCAAAGCCAGCACGGGACAGGCTATCTTTTCAAGTTCGCCCGAGACATCAAAATCCTTTATGGAGCGCGCAAGGATTATGAATTTCTTCAATTCTTCATCCGTGACTCTTTTTGCGGTCTCCTTGAAATAATCCGTATACTGTGCATAAACTTCGGGAGGAAATATCTGCTTGCCGTATTCCAGGTAAAGCCCCTCCCTGTCGCCTTTTTCGGCCAGTTCTATCCACCTGTCTATGACAGCCCTCTGCCCGGGGTGTACATGGGGAGAGGTGGATCCCAGAGCGATTTTTTTTACAAGAGCCGGATATCTTATCGCCAGGACCTGGGCGATCATGCCTCCCTGGGAAGCCCCGAAAACATAAGCATCCTTAAGTCCCAGTTCCTTCATGACAGCTGCCGTATCATCAGCCATGTCATAAATGGAATAATCATCGGGGATGTTTTTTCTGCGCTCGAAAACATAGGCGGTAAAATCCTCTGACACCAGACTGTAGGCTTTTTCAACGATCTCTTTTGAGGGAGAGATGCGCTGGATGCTTAAACCCGGTATGATGACGAAGGTTTTTCCGCCCTTACCGAACTTAAAGTATTCCATTTCAAATCCGTTCACACTTACAACACCTGTATCTGCCATTGCTTCTTCCTTTCATATAATAAGAACATTCAACTGCTGTTTATCAAACCATAAGGGCTCCTCTCCGTAAAAAAACAGGGAAGGGTATTGGCTCTTCCCTGTTTTTTATGGAGCCGAAGGGGATCGAACCCTCGACCTCAGCGTTGCGAACGCTGCGCTCTCCCAACTGAGCTACGACCCCGGATCATTAAAAACATCATATCTTATTTGATTATTTTTATCAATGGGGGAGTAAAAACACAAAATATAGTGTATAATGGTAATGATAACCACAACAAATCGGAGGTTTTTTATGATACAAAGGTTCTTTAGGATTTTGAATGCGCCGCTGGCGGTACTGTTATCGTCTGTTCTTCTTCTTTCGGGCTGTACGGCAGAAATTCCGGAGATAAAGGCGGATGAAGATGTGCCCGAACCTGAGGAGGAGATCGTCGAATATGACGGTACGCTCCGGATAGAGAACGGCGCGGCGCAGCCGATGCTGAATTATTCTCCCTCTGATTCGGGAAATGAAGGCAGCGATATCTTAAGATTCTGTGTCTATGTTGAGACTGATCATGATACCGACGCGGATGGCAAAAATGATCTGGTCAAGGCTTTTGTTCAAGTACCGAGAAGTGCTGCCGAGGGGAAATACAAGGCTGCGGTGATATACGATCCCACTCCCTACAGCGCCGGAATAACGAATAATGACCTTGGACATGAGATGTTCCCGTATTCGGATGATGATTTTGATTATGATGATCTTTACAATACGGGAGACAGCCGGGTGGCCGAGACACAGGAAGACACCCTGACGGCTGCGGAAAATGCTGACCCTTATGGTTGGACCTATACATTTCCGGGATCTGATGGCAATACCGGTTTCTATGATGCTTCCCTGTACGATTATTATCTCATCCGGGGATTTGCCGTTGTCGAGGCCTGCGGGATAGGTACCTACGGTTCCGAAGGCTATGAACTGTGCGGAATGGATCTGGAAAGAGATTCCCATAAATGCATTGTGGAATGGCTGACGGGAGATCGTGCGGCATTTTCCGACAAAGAGGGGAAAAAGGAGATCTGCGCTGACTGGTGTAATAAAAATGTTGCGATGACCGGCTGCTCATACGGCGGAACACTTCCGTTTGAAGTTGCAACAACGGGTGTTAAGGGGCTGAAGACCATAATACCTTTTGCGGGGATCGCAAACTGGTATGACTATTCCAATTCACAGGGCATCAGCATTTGCGGGAGCGCTGATTATACGGATAATCTTGCGGCCTTTAATTCCGGGGGGCTGTATCTTGACGCTGAATGGAGAGTCATGAATGACCGCTACTGCGCGTTCCTGAACAGGATAGCAGAGGATGAAAAAGAAGCCGCCGGACTCTTTGCGCCGGTATGGCAGAAAATGGATTATTCCGGAAGTTATGAAGATATCGGGTGCACTGCTCTGATAATTCACGGACTCAATGATTTTAATGTTCAGACAAAGCATGCAGAAGCGATGTACAACGCGTTCAAAAAAGCCGGAAAGAATGTGAAGCTCATCCTGCATCAGGACGGACATAATAATATTTTTGGACAGATGGTCCGCAAAGAACTGTTTGACGAGCTGGTGAATAAATGGCTCTGTCATTATCTGTATGATGTGGACAACGGTATTGAAGATATGCCGGAAATAACTGTCCAGAGCAATATTGACGGGACTTATGAAGCCTACGACGTTTTTCCCGACACAGATACCCTGAAGCTGGGATCAGACAGGAGTGGAGATGAGACGCTGATAAGATCGGATGATCTAAAAGGCTTTTATGAGGAATATGTGGACAGCCGGAAAGTAGTTGACAGGTATTATCTGGAACAGGACGAGGAATATGCAAAAGTATTCGATCTGAAGCCTGAAAACGAAGAACCTCTTACATTCATAGGAACTCCCGAAGTAAAGATCAGACTTAAGCCTTCGGATATCACAAAGGATAACATGATGGTGACAGCCGTTCTGCTTGATACAGATGAAAACAATAAGGTTTTTAATGCTTTTATTACCGGAAACTCTGTTTCCGATATCCTTCCGTTCAGGTATACGGATCCCTATGAATTTGGGGGAGGACATGGAGATGGTTATATAAGAGAATTTGTTCAGTCTCCGACAGATGTGAAGGCTGTTTCATACGGATGGACAAATCTCCTGACGCCCGACAGGGGCAATTCTGCTTCCGAATACACGGAAAAATCCGTGCTTGAGGAGGATGAATATTATACCTATAACATATATCTTCAGCCGACGGTATACACCCTGCGTCCGGGACACACCTTAAAGCTTGCCATTCTTGCCCAGGATCCGCAGAGGGTTCTCGCCGATGAGACAGAAAATGACAATACGCCGTATTTTATCGACGATTACAGCAATCCGGACTATTCCTTTACGATCGACGAGGCTTCTCTTGAAGTGAAACTGGATGTGATCGATATGCAGGAATGATCCGGACACATCAGGCGTTACGGCATAATAAAAAGTGAGGTGAAGATGATCCGGGAACTTATTAAAAAATACAGATATTCATATAATATGGTATGCCTGACAGCGGCGCTGATAATGGCGGTTAATATATTTTTTCCGATAACCCTGTTCGTTATGGCGCTGACGATAGTTACGGTCATAGATTTCGGCTTGTGCGTTTCAAGCATTACGCTTGTAAGACGGGAAGGCGTAAAGAAAAAGAATTTTTTCGGAAATGCCTTTGCTGCTTCATTTACGGCTGCTCTTTTCCTCTGTCTCTTTTTTGAAAACCACGATAAGTTCGCCGGATATCCCGGAAAAGTCTTTCTTGTGATATTTGATTATGTTCTTGCCATGTTCACGGCCTGTTCAATTGTGGGATATGCAGCCACAAAACACATGCCTTCATTTGACAAGGATTTTGTCATGATACTGGGCTGTTCCATAGACAAGCGGGGAGGACTGCTCCCGCTGATCCGCAGCAGAACCGACAGAGCGATCAAATTTGCCTGGCAGCAGGAGATGGCCACCGGAAAGCAGGCAAAATATATACCTACGGGCGGTCAGGGGAAGAATGAGATCATGAGCGAAGGTTCGGCCATGGAAATGTACCTTATCTCGCACGGGGCGGAAGATTACGAAGTGATCGCTGAAAAAAAGTCGGCAAATACCTGGGAAAATATGGTTTTTTCAAAAAAGATCGCCGATGACTTAAAACCCGGAAATAAAGTGGTTTTTGTGACCACAAATTATCATGTATTAAGATCCTGGATGCTTGCAAGGAGGGCGGGACTTGATGCAGAGGGACTTTCGAGCACGACCAAATGGTATTTCTGGCCTAACGGATTTATCAGAGAATTCATCGGAATTTTGTCGATGTTTAAGATTTTCAATATCATAGCTGTAATATTATGTGTTTTAATTTCTTTTTTGGTCTGATTTTTTTCACTTGCCGGCAGCTTTTTTGAATCACTATTCAGATATCTTATTAAAATTGTATGAAATACGGTCCGAAAATCTCTCTGAAGTGACGGAGGATCATCCGAAAACAGAAAAAATAACGGTATAAACGATACCTTTTGATAATTAAAAAATAAAATATTTAATTCGGAAAAGCTGTAATATCAGGCTGCAGAATATCATTTTCGGTCATATTGCAATCCGGACAGCAAATCCAGTGTTTTGACATGTTTCACGAAAAAAACACCCTGAAATCATTTTTTGCTGCTATTTCCTACGGAGGTAACCCTACCCGTTTTCGCATCCCTGGCCGGCATACGGAAAGCTATCCCTTGCAGCCCGGCCCGGACCCCGATTTTATGAAAAATTGCCCACTATTCATAAAATGAATTAACAAATTTGAAGAAATTGTATATTTTTATCCGGACAGTTTTACCTGTATATTCCTTGAGTCAGTTTAAGCTGTATCAAAAAACTAAGCTCTGTGATATACTTAAACGCGAAAAAGTGCGTGAAAATTTAAAATATAATAAAAAATGAAATTAAAAATGAAATAATACGGATAGTCAGAAAGGAGAAAAAAATGTCAATTCTTGTTACCGGCGGTACGGGCTTTATAGGAAGCCATACATCAGTGGAACTGATAAATGCCGGCTATGAACCTGTGATAGCCGATAATCTCTTTAATTCAAAGGAACTGGTCGTTGACAGGATCGAAAAGATCGCCGGCAAACGGCCGAAGTTCTATAAGGCCGATATCCTGGATGAGGAAGCGCTTGAAAATATCTTTGAAAAAGAAAATATAGAGGCTGTGATCCATTTTGCCGGTTATAAGGCTGTGGGAGAATCGACCGAGAAGCCGATAGAGTATTATCACAACAATATTGAGAGCACTTTGACCCTGTGTAAGGTCATGAGACGACACGGAGTTAAAAAAATAGTGTTTTCTTCTTCGGCGACTGTATATGGAGAACCGGCCTTTATTCCCATAACCGAGGAATGTCCCCTTGGCGAGACCACAAATCCCTACGGGGCCACAAAATCGATGCAGGAGAGGATCCTGACCGATATCTGGAAAAGCGATAACGAGTGGAGGGTGATGTTGCTTCGCTACTTTAATCCGATAGGCGCCCATGAAAGCGGTCTTATCGGCGAGGATCCGAAAGGAATTCCGAATAATCTGATCCCTTATGTTGCCAGGGTTGCCGCGGGAAAACTTGAAAAGATACATGTATTCGGCAATGATTACGATACAGAGGACGGAACGGGCATCAGAGACTATATTCATGTTGTTGATCTGGCAAAGGGTCATGTGAAGGCAATAGAGGGCATGAATAAGTATGACGGAGTCAGAATATACAATCTGGGGACCGGAAGAGGCGTGAGCGTCCTTGAGATAATAAAGGCTTTCGGCAAAGCCTGCGGAAAAGAACTTCCGTATATTATCGATCCCAGAAGACCGGGAGATGTAGCCGTAAATTATGCCGATCCTTCAAAAGCAAAAAAAGAGCTGGGATGGGAAGCTGAAAAGACATTGGAGGACATGTGTAAGGATTCCTGGAACTGGCAGAAAAACAATCCGGACGGATATTGCTGATCATAAAAGATGACAGAGGGACGGTTCTGCTGACAACCTTTTACCGAAAAGTTGTCAGCAGAACCGTCCCTCTGTCATCTTTGTCACTTTTATTTCTTCAAAAAACCGAATAATCCTTTTTTGACGGGAGCTGATGCTGTATCAGGTGTTTCGGCCTTTGATGCCCCCGAATCCCTGTAGGATAAAAGAGCTTTTAACTGTGAGATATCGTTCTGCGAAAGAGAACCGCTCTCGATAAAGTTTGAAAGAAGAGCGGTAATATTACCTCCGTAAAATCTCTTCAGAAAATTATTGCTCTCGTATCTGATATATTCCTTCTGATCGATCTCGGGAGTATAGACGAAGACGCGCCCGCTCTTTTCATACGACAGCGCACCCTTGTTTACGAGGCGCTTGATGAGAGTCTGAACGGTTTTCGGGCTCCAGTCACTGTTTTTCAGGACTTCCTCGGTTATTTCATTTGTATTGATGGGAGCCATTTCCCATACAACCTTCATTATCAGAAATTCAGCTTCGGAAATCTGCGGCATTTGGGACATTTGCATCCACCTCCCTTAATTTTTCCAAATAATTAAAAAGACAACCTTACAGGCGTAGTATACAATTACAAAAATAAAGTGTCAAGACGCTTTAAAGACTGTATTGACGATATCTGACCTTTAAGAGTAATCTATTTGCATGAGTGATATTATCCTGATGAAAAACAGAAGATTCAGGGAAAAACTGTTTTCCCGGTTTACAAAGGCTGTTGTGACCTATGATCTGGTCAAAGAGAATGATCATATCGCAGTCTGCATTTCGGGCGGCAAGGATTCCATGCTTATGGCAAAACTTTTTCAGGAACTGGATAACTGCCGCAAATTCCCTTTTAAGCTGACCTTTCTTTCAATGGATCCTGGTTATTCGGATAATAACAGGAAAAGGATAGAAGAAAATGCAAAAAGGCTTGATATACCCCTGCAGATATTTGAAACACCCATTTTTAACGCGGTTGAACATATCGAAAAATCACCCTGCTATCTCTGTGCGAGAATGAGAAGGGGATACCTGTATAAAAAAGCGCAGGAGCTTGGATGCAACAAAATCGCTCTGGGACATCACTATGATGATGTCATAGAAACAATACTTATGGGAATGCTTTGGGGCGGACAGGTGCAGACCATGATGCCGCGCCTTAAAAGCGTAAATTTTCCCGGCATGCAGCTGATCCGGCCCATGTATCTTGTAAGGGAAGATGATATAAAGGCCTGGAGAGATGCAAACGGACTGGAATTCCTAAGATGCGCCTGCCGCTTTACCGAAAAACTCGAAGCCGAAGGTCTGGAAGATGTAAGCGATTCAAAAAGGCTTGAGACAAAACGTATAATAAGCGAATTAAAGAAAGATAATCCCTTTGTGGAAGCAAATATATTCAAGAGCGTTTCAAATATAAATCTTGCCACCGTTCTGGCGTACAAAAAGGATGGAAAAACATACAGCATCCTTGACGAGAATCCTTAAACCATAAACATGTCAAAAAATCATTTTTCAAAAATACCCTTCTGATTCTTATCTCTGTAATAAAGACCGTTTTAAATAATTTCATAAAATCACGCCCGGGATCAATAGTTGCCAAGGAAGGTCAAAAATGCCCCAAAACACCCTTCCGAAAGGCTGATTTAACCCCCAAAATAATACAAAATATGAATACTGACTAAAGAAAATGAAAAAATACAGACTTCCCTTATTCCAAAAGAAAAACCCGGAGCAGGATCTCAAAAATAACAAAAAATAATTAAAAATACTTCTTCCTATTTTTGTAGGAGGAAAACCTGTACATACAGATAGCGGTCCGAAAAATCCAAAATACCTGTATTTCAAAAAAACAAAAATAAAAATCCCGACACAAAAAACATCTCCGCACAGCCCGCCGCAGATCAGCCTGAAAATAGAAAAAAATACGGGAATAACACCTGTCATACCCCCGACATTCTATACTTGCGGACGATTTTTCACACATCAGAAACCACATAAAACCGTTAATAAAACTCGCCAAAATCATTAAATTTTTATACAAAATATGTATAGCTGTGCATCGTATATTTTTGTTTTTTTGGGGGGCAGGAGTCAGAATCCGACAAAAAAAGACCGCAGACAAAGCTGCGGTCCAAAAAACCCAAAGTTTCTTATTATATATTACTCGATCGTAAGTATATCCACAAACGCCGTAACCTCAAAGATCTCCATGATCTCCTCGCTGACATGAGTAACCTTCATCCTTCCGTCCTGCTTATTGATCATCTTCTGTGCGGAAAGCAGTATACGCAGACCTGCGGAAGAGATATATTCAAGTTTGGAAAAATCGAATTCAAGTTCCTTTATACCGTCAAGCGCTCCCTTGAGCTCTTCTTCAAGTTGAGGAGAAGTGGTGGTGTCAAGCCTTCCCTCAAGTCCGATAGTCATTTTTTCGCCGTTTGTCTCTTTGTTGATATTCATTTTGTTCCCTCCTGATAAAAATTAAAATTGTTTGAATATTTCCATATGAACCTTGTGATCTCTGATACCAATGCGCACATCGTCTGCCAGATTTGCGATGATGGATTTTTCAAGCTCGTCCCATTCGGCCTCGTAAGCTTCCTTCTTCTCCCTGACAAGATCTTTGTACTGCATCAAAGACCAGATCTGATAACCGGCCATGGGATTTGTGACATCCACGGGATCCATGGCGGCATTGTTCATGCCCATCATTAAAATGTCATAATCGGTCAGATTGTCGCTTAAGTCATCTTCCATAAAGGAAAGCGATATGACATCCCTGATCTTACCCATTATGCCTTTTGCAAATTCATTTTTTCCCGTGCTTGAAACAGATAAGAGCTTGCACCTTTTTTCCTTATCCATTTCTGTCTGAAGTTCAAGGCGGAGGTGAGTGGCTTTGTTTTCTCCCTCAACCCAGAAGATGGCACTGTATTCGCCGGTAAGTTCACGCAGCATGCCGACTGTCTCTTCGCACATGAGACGCAGGCGTGTGCTCTGCTTTTTATCAAAGCCCTCGTAGCCGGAATACTTTTCGGCCTGGATCAGAACTTCCGACAGACCTTCGCCACGGTTGTTTATCCGGATTTTGTCTGTCTGCATTTGTTATCCTCCAATTAATACTGCGAGGACACCCCGTTTTTTATGGGGGTTCCCGACCATTACCGTAACAGTATACTGTATTTTTACGGTAAACGCAACAAAGAGGCTGAACAAACGCGAAAAATAAATAAATTTAAATTTTTTTGGCCTTTTTTTCCGGAAAATCGTATAAAGTCATGAAGAGAGGTATTATCATCAATCATCGAGAGGCGGGATTGAATATGAGTATGAAAATGGAAAAGATATTGAGAGTGCTTTTTGATTATCAGAAATATGAAAGGGAACCGGAGCTTTCGTCTGTGATCGAGGAGACCCGTAAAAAGAATAATAAGAGCAGACCGGGTTTTTTAAGACTTGGAGATGACGATCTGAATCTTGTTAATGCCGCGGGAGAGCTGATACCCAGACCGGATGACAAAGACGATATGAACACCTGACCCAAAAAGGTGTCAGGTTTTATATGTGGAAATAATAAAACAGGGTACAGATATGCCCGATTTTTCAGGAGGATAAAATGAGGAGAAAAACAGCAAGACTGATCAGGAGAATAGAGGTCATTATTATTTCGATCATGCTTCTGATGGCAAACTTAAGCATTACGGCGGTAGTGTACGCCGATGAAGATTCCGGCCGCGTCATGGAGGAGGGTGACGACTATGTACCCGACACTGACGATGGCTTTGATCCTGACCATGCCGGCGGCTTTGACCCGGAGCCGGCACCTGACCCCGATCCGGATCCGGATCCGGATCCGGATCCTGATCCTGCGCCCGGACCCGATCCCGCACCTGATCCTGATCCGACACCCGGACCTGACCCTGCACCCGCGCCTGATCCTTCACCCGACCCGGCGCCGGCTTCAAGGCTTACAATAGATGCGAATCCTTCCGTTATAAGTTATGGAACGGTTACAAGATCGGATTCATCCGATACGAGAAATGTGACCGTTAAGAATACCGGAAATATTTCTGCATATATTTCGGCATCCTTTTCCGATGCCAATTCTGCTTACAGGGCGACCGGAAACGGAATACCCGACGGAAGCGGACGGTTTGTACTGGACGCCGGATCCACGATGACCTTTACCGTATATCCCGCAGACGGCCTCGATCCCGGAGATTATGATTCGGACTTTATCATATCCGCAGTCAACGGAAGCGAGTACAGTGACCGGGAAGTCGTTGATATATCAATGAAGGTAAAGGGCCCGGACAAGGGCATAGTCGATTCGGTTGAAGTAAGCCCCGGAAAGACGGACCAGACACCGGGGTCGACAGTTTCCTTCACGGCGCAGGTAAAGGGCAGCAACCTTACGGATACATCGGTAAAATGGTCACTTGACGGAAATAAGAGTTCGGATACGACCCTCGATTCCGACGGCACATTAAGGATCGCGGGCAGTGAATCGGCCACCGGCGTGATGGTGACCGCGGCCGCAAACGCCGATCCCTCGAAAAAAGATACGGCGATCGTAAACATCATCCAGACCGGTTATTCATTGAATCTGGCATCCGACCCCAAATCCGGCGGCAAGGTCGCCGGAGGCGGCGTTTATACGAGCGGACAGTCGCCTACAGTTACTGCTGTGGCAAACAACGGATACAAATTTGCCGGATGGTATGACATGGCCGGAACAAAGGTATGTGAAAAGAGCAGCTACCAGGTGCCTCCGATCAAGGACGATGTCAAATATGTGGCGAAATTCAAGAAGACCAGCTGCTATGTCAATGTGGATGTGAACAATTCCGACGGAGGCTCTGTCGACGGGGGCGGAAAGGTGGCTTACGGCGGCAGCATGACCTTAAAGGCGAATAAAAATGACGGATACTCCTTTACCGGCTGGTCCGAAAACGGAGATATCTTCAGCAGGGATGAAAAGGTAACCCTCGATAATATCAAGTATGACCGCAATATCAGGGCAAACTTCAAAAAGTATGATTTCACTGTCTGCGTACAGTCCTATCCGGATAACGGAGGAAAGACCGACGGCGGCGGGAAATATAATAACGGCGATACCGTAAAGATCAACGCTTCAGCTGCACCCGGATACACATTCAGAGGCTGGATGTATAATAATCAGTTCGTCAGCAGCTGTATGAGTTATGAAATATCAAACCTTGACAGGGATGCAACCTTCACCGCCATATTTGACAAGACAGGCGGTACGGTCTACACCATCGAGGCGGGAGTTGCCAATAAAGGCGGAATCATATCCCCTACGGGAAAAACTCCGGTAGCCGAGGGGTCAACCATTACCTATACAATGGCACCCGCAAACGGCTACAAGATCTATGCGGTAGCTGTGGACAACAAGCAGGTCGGACCGGTCTCAAGCTTTACATTTGAAAGCGTGAGGGAGAACCACACCATAGCGGTGGCATTTGCGCCGAAGGAAGATGCGGTCGTGCCTGCGAAGATGGACAGGATCATAACAACCGAAGAAGCTGCCGCCATCGCCTCCTTAAAGCTTGAAAAAGCGACGGACGACACTGAAAAGAAGAGCACCGGTATCGTGGAGATCGACGGTGTGAGCGTTGAACCTCAGACCGAAAAGGCGACCATCGAAGAAGTGGAAAAGATCCCGGAGCAGAATCTGGTGGGAATGGACGATACCGACAACATTGTGGAGGAAAACGAGTACGACTACAGCAGGGCAACGGGTCTTTACCAGGTGCTTGACATCACTCCCGATGAAGCCGAACAGATGGTGCGTTCCGGGGATGATACCCGTATAATAAAAGCAGCCTACGAGCACGGATATCTTAAAATAGCTGTAAACAACGAGTACTCCACGGGCGGAGTGATGCAGGAACTGTCGGATGCAAAGCTCCTTGAAAACAACGCATCGATCGAAAATCTCATGGATTTTGTGGACGGACTTCTGACCGATGACGAAAAACTCGACCTGATGGAGGGATATACGATATCACTTAATTTCTCGGCAATGGGAGCGGATGAAAATGCCATCGGAGACACCGAGAAACAGGCGATGAACTCAATAGACGGAGTTGTCATCGGTGATTACTTTGACATGGTTCTCATAAAGACCGTGGACGAGGTCGCAAATGTTGTTACAAAGACGCCTGTAAAGGCCAGGATAACCCTTATGATACCTGAAAACATGAGACAGGAAGGCAGGGAATACTGCGTGGTCGAGGATCACGAGGGAAATATCTCGGTGCTTGACAATATAGGGACCGGTTCCGATTCCGTCACCATAGAAGTCGGAGAGTTCTCAACCTTTGCCTTTGCCTACCGTGACAACGCCGAAGCGGCAAAGAAGGGACCCGGAATGCTCGTTGTATGGCTTGTGATAATCATAGGAGTGCTTGCGACAGCCCTCGGAGTGATGTTCATAATGCGCAGGCGCAGAGTGTAAAACAGGCTGAATTTTCCTCAAAGAAAGGATGGTGGAATATGGATTACAATACTGAAGAATTAAGAAAAATAGGAAAGACGCTTGAAAAGAAGGCCGGAATAATTTCCGATGAAGATATGAAAAATGTGGTCGGAGGTTTCATGGAGACCAATAAGAATCTTTACACACACGGACTTAATATCATCTGTCCTACATGCAGGGCGAGCGATGCAGAATGCTTTGAGGACTCGGCTCAGGTTGATACAAAGCAGCAGCTTGTCAGATATACCTGCAAAAATTGCGGCCCGTTCGTGGTAGTTAAGGGATATGCCATAACACAGGATGCCTGGAATGACTGGATGGCGGGGAAAAAAATAAAGAAATGATTCATAAAAGTATAATAATAACGGAGGGTGTGCATTTTTAAGCGCACCCTCTTACTATTATAAAACATATGGTGTATAATAAGAAATGTTTTCGCGTATTTTTTGAGTTTTTTTCAAGGAGGCAGGTTATGGATGAAAAAAGCAGGTCAAGTCTGATCGAACAGCTTGCCATGAGCATGGGAGCGGTCACGGAGCAGCAGGTAAAACTTGATCAGACCAGATACGATTCATCAACCGGGACTTTATACTGCAACGGAGTAAAATTTTCAAAAAATGTTGTGGATGATGCCGTTAATTATTTCAGGAGGCTTCAGGCGCAGGCTAATGCATCCGGCTCGAGAGAGATGCAGAATATAGGGGTTTATTATCAGATAGCGGTTGAGTGTATTCTGATGATGGAAAACGGAGGATCGGGCAGCGGAGGAGAAAAGAAACAGTAACAATGCTTCGCTGAGCGGTTGGATGCGGTACTTTAAGGGGAGGTGCCACGCATGGAAGACCGGATTATACACAGTTACTATGAACTGGCTAAAGAAGGGGTCAGGACACGGATGGATATAAGCAGTACCGTCGAAGAAGACGGTACTGTATCTTACAGTGCCGCGGTTTCGGCAGGCGGCTACTCTTTTATTATGGAATACAGCGCCTCTGAGAGAAAGGATATCACAGGACTCAGGATACGCTGTCATATCAAAGGAACGCCTGAAGGGAAGCTGCGGGATAAAAGCGGCGGGATCATGTTCTGTCTGGCAATTCCGTTCGATGCTCCGGCCGGCTGCAAATGGAGATTCTGCACGCCGTCGATCGATCTTTCAAAACCTAAACGCTTTTCGCACATAAAGAGGGCTCTCGGGCAGGATTCCGAGGCTTTGGGCAACATTTTCGGCATGTACAACTGCGACAAACAGGTGATGTACAGCATTTACAGGAGCAGTACATTAAATGACGGGATCGAAGTACCCCGGACCATGGTGCCGAAAAAACATGACGACAGCCAGATGGCGGCGCTGGGCTACGAAGTGTTTGAAAAGGACAGGTTTAACCTGATGCTGAGCTGGCCCAGGACCACGGCATATTACCCGCTTGACGGCAAAAATATCGATATAGTCCTTGATTATTCCGCATATAAAACAAAGGCGGCATCCTATGCCGACGGGATATTTGATACCTACAGGCATCTGGTGGACGAGGTGCTCGATATAAGCGAAGGGTCAATGCGCAGCGAGAGGATCGAACTTTTAAAAAAGACCCAGGAAAAATACGGCGCGCTCTACCGCAGTTATGAAGGGATGCCCGAAGGCTTCTGCGGTGATAATGACATCATGGGATTCGGGATGAGGGAAAGAAATGTGAAGATCGCATCCTTCATGGCCGTGACCGCGGGTGGAAACTGGGTCGGGGTGCTTGACAGGATGGCCTCATTCTACGCCGGAAACTGCGTGACTTCCTCCGGCTTTGCCTACACAAAATATGACAGGTCACAGCATCAACCCGTAAAGGACTTTGATGGCTGCTATCTTCTGGCAATGTGCCAGGGTGTTTTCGATATCTTTACCGCGTACAAGATCCTGAAAAAGATGGGTATAAGCAGACCGGCGCTTCTGGAGCAGACCAGGAAATTTGCGGATTATCTCATAAGGATCCAGAACAGCGACGGATCGTGGTATCATGCCTACGATGAATACGGAAATGACACCGAGGCACCGGTCCATGAAAAACTCAGTCTCGAAATGCTGCAGGGAACGAAGAAATCCGGCTCCGAGACACCGCTGTGCTTTATGGCAAGGCTTGCCATCTATCTTGAAAGCATCGGGCTTCATGCCGACGAATACAGGAAAAGCGCCTTGAAATGCGCCGAATATGTCCTGAAAAACATCATCAGGTTTGAGATGTATCTGGGCGGCGACCCTGCCTGCCCGTCAGCGCCCCAGAGGGATGCGGCGAAGTTTGCCCTCATGGGTCTGTATAATACATACGAGCTGACACACGAAAAAAAATATCTTGACGGCGCGGTGAAAGCCGCGAAGCTCTTTGTGGTATGGAATACAAAATATACACCCTGTGACTGCATAGAACTGTATAAACTGGGAAATGCCACGGGAGAAAAATACTTTACATATGCCACGGTGTTTGCGTACATGGATGTGGATCTGGATGTGATCTGAATGGAGAACGAAAACGAAAAGAAAGGCCGCGCAGGGCGGATCATCACGGCTGTAAGCATGCTTTTGTCGGCGTGTTCGCTGGTCCTTGCCGTTCTGCTGTTTTTAAGGCTTAATGACCTGGAGGAGAGGCTGAAATCAGTATCCTTCAACAGTTATGTGGAACAGACGGTCGTATCAAACAACTATATAGTGACGGAAGAGAACGATCCCGGCCAAGTGACAGTATCTTTTACGGATGACAGGCAGAAAAAGGCATATCTTACCTTTGATGACGGTCCGAGCGTCAATACGCCGAAGATACTCGATATTCTCAAGGAGTATAATGTCAGGGCGACCTTTTTTGTCTGCGGCACGGTCGATGGCAACGAATCCTTAAGAAAGCTTTATAAAAGGATAGTTGACGAGGGGCATACCATAGCGATGCACTCCTATTCTCACAGATACGGAACACTCTATGCCTCGCCGAAAAGCTTTGAAGATGACCTTGATAAAATACACAGCCTAATTTATAATGAAACAGGTGTTGACGCAAAGCTTTACCGTTTCCCCGGAGGCTCCGGAAATACAGTATCGAAGCACGATATGAACGACTTTATCGGGATCCTCCATAGTAAGGGATACGAGTATCAGGACTGGAATGTCTATCCCGGAAATCCGGAGGGGACCAGTATCCCGGCAGACATGATAGTTTCGGGCATACTTGACAAGGTCGGCGATAATGAAAGCTCCATCATCCTTCTTCATGATACAGGTGCAAAGAATACCACGGTTGAGGCATTGCCGAAGGTTATCGAGGGCATACGGGAAAAGGATATCGTGCTTTTGCCCATGAGCGAAAATACACCGCTGGTTCAGCAGAAAACGGCTGAATGACAGGACAGGCTGCAGGATCCGGCAGTATTTTTAACAGATACAAAATTAATTATTACATAGGAGGAAATACAGGTATATGGGTTTTTTCAAGGACTTCAAAGATGATCTGTCCCAGGCAGTGGACGAGATCTCAGAATCAGCCGCTAAGGCGCCGGGAAGCTCCTCTCCCGCAAAAGGCAGGGATGATATGGATGCCTTTGAGGACGGGATGGGATTTATCTCATTTGATGACAGACCGCCGGTAGAAGAGGAGGGTTCACCTTTAACGGAAGCTGATCTTACACCGTTTTTGAAACCCGAGGAGGTATCCGCCCAGAAATCCGCGGCAGAATTCGTGGAAGGCGCTGTACCGGTGCAGCCCGAGCCTGAGATACAGCCCGTGGTGTCCGAACCGGCAGCAGAGCCTGTGGGCATGGACATACCTATGGACATCCCGACGGATATACCTGCGGACATACCTATGGACATCCCGGCAGATATCCCTGCGGATATACCTATGGACATCCCAACGGATATCCCTGCGGACATACCGATGGATATTCCCGTAGACATCCCTGCGGACATACCGATGGACATTCCGGCAGATATCCCTGCAGATATCCCGATGGACATCCCTGCGGATATGCCTGCTGAAGCCGCTTCGGCTGTCTCCATAGACATACCTGAAGATATTTCGATAGAGATTCCCGAGATGCCGGATATTCCGATAGACATGCCGGCACCCGAACCGGCGCCCGAACCGGTACCCGAGCCGATACCCGAGCCGGTACCTGAGCCCGAACCGGCACCCGAGCCGATACCTGAGCCCGAACCGGTACCCGAGCCGATACCCGAGCCGATACCCGAGCCCGAACCGGTACCCGAGCCGATACCTGAGCCCGAACCGGCACCCGAGCCGGTACCCGAGCCCGAACCGATACCCGAGCCGGTTCCCGGACCTGCAGCAATAGCGGAGGAAATATTCAAAACGGAGGAGAATCCTGAAATGAGCGAAGTTGAAACAGAGAACATAGTATTTGATGACGGAACACCGGCATCTGACGAATCTGCAGTGATCACCTCAGGAATGGTGATCGACGGAAATATCACATCTGACGGTTCCCTTGAGGTACTCGGATCAGTAACCGGAAATATTACGATCAAGGGCAAGCTTACCATATCCGGCATGATCAAGGGAGATTCCAAGGCTGCTGAGATATTCGCTGATTCCGCAAAGATCACGGGACAGGTTATAAGCTCCGGATCCGTAAAGGTTGGACAGGCATCAGTGATACTCGGAAACATAATTGCCAAGTCTGCCGTGATAGCAGGAGCCGTAAAGGGAGATATCGATGTGCAGGGTCCCGTTGTGCTTGATACATCAGCGATCGTCATGGGCAACATCAAGTCCAAGACCGTGCAGATAAACAACGGCGCCGTAGTTGAGGGCCACTGCTCACAGACCTACGCGGAAGTCAACCCGACATCGTTCTTTGAGGAAATGAAGTAAGAGGACATTTAATGAAGCGAATACTGTTAAAGCTTTCCGGCGAAGCGCTTGCGGGAGGCAAGAGAAGCGGTTTTGATGAAGGTTTCATAGAAGGAGTGGCCGTACAGGTAAAAAAACTTATCGAAGACGGCTACGAAGTAGGAATTGTTACCGGCGGCGGCAATTTCTGGAGGGGCAGGACCTCGGAAAATATTGACCGTGTGAAAGCCGATCAGATAGGAATGCTTGCCACCGTCATGAACTGCATCTATGTTTCCGAGATCTTCAGGTCGAAGGGCATGAAGACAGCAGTGCTGACCCCGTTTGAATGCGGTTCCTTTACGAAACTGTTTTCAAAGGACCGCGCTTCAAAGTATTTCGACAAGGGGATGGTCGTATTTTTTGCCGGAGGCACCGGACATCCCTACTTTTCGACCGACACCGGAGCAGTGCTCATGGCAGTTGAGACCGACTGCGACATGATCCTGCTTGCGAAGGCGGTTGACGGGGTTTACGACAGCGATCCCAAAAAGAATCCCAATGCCAGAAAGTTTGACAAGCTTTCGATCAGGGAGGTCATAGACAGGAAACTGCTGGTGGTCGATCTGACCGCGTCCATCATGGCGATGGAAAACAAGATGCCTATGATGGTATTCGGACTGGACGGTAAGGACAGCATAATAAACGCGGTGAACGGCACCTCAAACGGAACCATGATAACAGTGTAGATGGAGGATCTGTATGGACGAGAGAATTTCGGTATACGAAACAAAAATGCAGAAATCACTTGACAATCTGGACGGAGAATACGCAGGGATCAGGGCCGGCAGGGCGAATCCCCACATCCTTGACAAGTTAAGAGTTGATTATTACGGGACTCCCACGCCCATCCAGCAGGTAGGCAATGTTGCCGTGCCCGAAGCAAGGGTCATAACCATCACTCCGTGGGAAAAGACGATGCTCAAGGAGATAATAAGAGCCATCGAGACCTCTGACATAGGCATCAATCCCGGAAACGACGGAAATACCATAAGGCTTGTATTCCCCGAACTTACAGAGGAGCGCAGAAAGGAACTGTGCAAGGAAGTAAAGAAGAAGGGCGAGGAGTGCAAGGTCGCGATCAGAAATATCAGACGCGACGGAAATGACGCATTTAAGAAGCTTTCAAAGAGCGAGATCTCAGAAGATGAGATCAAGGATCTGCAGGATGAGCTGCAGAAGCTTACAGACAAGTATGTAAAGAAAGTGGACGAGATGGCGGCCACAAAGGAAAAGGAAATAGTCACGATCTGATGAATGTACCCGAGCATATAGCCATAATACTTGACGGTAACGGCAGATGGGCGAGATCAAAGGGAATGCCGAGAAACTACGGGCATACCATGGGAGCCAAAAATGTGGAAAATATCTGCCGGGCCTGTCATGACATAGGCGTAAAATACCTGACGGTATATGCCTTTTCGACGGAGAACTGGAAAAGATCCGATGATGAGGTCTCAGCCATAATGAAACTTCTGCGGGGATACTTGAGGACCTGTTTTAAGCTGGCTGACGACAACGATATGTGCGTCAGGGTTTTGGGCGATCTGACACGGCTTGAAAGCGACATGCAGACGACCATAGCAAGGCTTGAGGAACATACGAAGGACCACAGCGGCCTGTATTTTCAGATAGCGTTAAATTACGGTTCGAGAGACGAGATCACGCGCGCCGTGAACAGGATAGCCGAAGACATAAGAAGCGGGACAGTAAGCGGAGAGATAACCGAAGAGATGATCGGTTCATATCTTGATACCCGCGGCATACCGGATCCGGATCTTCTGATCAGGACTTCCGGGGAGGAGAGGCTGTCCAATTTCCTGCTGTGGCAGTGTGCTTATACGGAATTTTATTTTACGGACGTCCACTGGCCTGCTTTTGACAAAGAGGAACTGCTAAAGGCAGTGGAGTCGTTTGGTGAAAGGAACAGACGCTATGGCGGGGTTTAAGGCAAGAGTTTTAAGCGGTGCAGTTCTGCTCCTGGTGGCGGGAAGTGCATTGTATTTCGGAGGAGCTTATCTTTGGGCTCTTCTGTTGTTTTTAGCCCTTGTCGGACTCTTCGAATTCTACAGGGCTTTACGGCCGGAAAACGAAAGGGGCGGCTTTAAGCCGGGCGTGCTTGAGGTCGTCGGATACACCGGCTGTATCTGTTATTATATGGTGATCTTTTTTACATCTTCCGAAAGATTCGGCTTTTTTACCGTCATCGGGACACTTCTCGTGATGATGCTTTTTTTTGTAATAAAATACCCACGCTATGACAGCAGCCGTTTTATGGGAAGCTTTTTCGGGTTTATTTATGTGTGCGTGACACTGTCATTTGTATATATGCAGAGAATGACTCCCGACGGCAGGAAAACGGTATGGATCATTCTGATCAGCTCATCGGTTTGCGATATCTTCGCATATCTTATCGGCATGGCCATCGGAAAGCACAAACTCGTGCCGAAGCTGTCCCCGAAAAAATCAATAGAAGGAGCAGTCGCGGGCGTTGTCGGAGCAGCAGCGGCGGGATATCTCTTCGGATTCTTTACAGGCTCCGACGGTCTGCTGTTCATGCTTATCACAGCCGTGGGGGCTGTCATATCCCAGTTCGGCGACCTGACCGCTTCGGTATTCAAAAGAAACCACAATATCAAGGATTTCGGAAAGCTGATACCCGGACACGGCGGTGTGCTTGACCGCATAGATTCGATCATCATCACCGCTCCGGTAGTATATATTCTGTACAGCATAACAGTACGCTGACGAGAGAAATGAGTTTGAAAATGAAAAACATAACAATCTTAGGCTCCACGGGCTCGATCGGGGAGCAGACCCTGGACATAATAAGAAATAATAAGGACAGATTCAAAGTCCGCGCCGTTGCCGCAAATACCAATGCAAAAAGGACAGAGGAACAGATAAGGGAATTTGAACCCGAGCTTGCCGTGCTCTATGACGGCGATGCTGCTGCATCCTTAAGGGAGAGCATAAAAGATACCTCCTGCAGGGTCCTTTCCGGAATGGACGGACTTAAGGAAGCCGTACACCTTGAAAAAACCGATATCGTCGTCGGCGCCATGGTTGGGATGATAGGCATAGAACCCACGATAGAAGCGATAAAGGCCGGCTGCGACATAGCCCTTGCAAACAAGGAAACACTCGTCTGCGCAGGTCACATCATAATGGACCTTGCAAAGGAAAACAAAGTTAAGATCATACCGGTCGACAGCGAACATTCGGCCATCTACCAGTCCCTTCGCGGAGGTCAGGACGGAGAACTTGAAAAGATCCTTTTAACGGCATCCGGCGGTCCTTTTTTCGGGAAAAGCAGGCAGGAGCTTGAAAAGATCACGGTAAAGGAAGCCCTGAAGCACCCCAACTGGGATATGGGAGTAAAGGTCACCATAGATTCCGCGTCTTTGGTCAATAAAGGCCTTGAAGTCATGGAGGCGCACTGGCTTTTTGATGTGGACATAGATGATATAGAAGTGGTCGTGCATCCCCAGAGCATCATCCATTCCATGGTACAGTTTAAGGACGGAGCCGTGATAGCCCAGCTTGGACTTCCCGACATGCATCTTCCCATCCAGTATGCTCTGACAGAGCCTTCCCGCATTGAACTTCCCGGGAAGAGGCTTGATTTCTTTGAACTTGGGAAGCTGACATTTTTTAAGCCCGATACCGAAACCTTTAAGGGTCTCGCCCTTGCGATGAAGGCTGCAAAGAAAGGTGGACTCGTCCCCACGGTCTTTAACGCGGCAAACGAGATTGCTGTCAGGGCCTTTGCAGAGGAAAAAACAGGATTTCTGCAGATTCCGGAGCTTATAGAGGATGCAATGGAAAATGTAAAGGTGCCTTCCGGAACCGGGATTGACGATATAATGGATGCAAGGGACGCGGTATCCCTTTACCTTAAAGGAAAGATATCATGATAATAAAGCTTGTGATCTTTTTTCTCATATTTTCAGTCATAGTGATAGTTCACGAAGGCGGACACTGCATCATAGGAAAAGCCAACGGGATTGGTGTAAAGGAGTTTGCCATCGGACTTGGTCCTACTGTTGTAGGATTTAATAAGAACGGCACGAAATATTCGATCAAAGCCCTGCCTTTCGGCGGAGTATGCATATTTGAGGGCGATGACGGGGACGAGACCTCCCCGGCTTCCTTCAGGAATGCAAATGTCTGGGCGCGCATGGCGACTGTATTTGCGGGGCCTTTGATGAACTTTGTCCTGGCTTTTGTATTTGCTCTGATGGTAATTTCGGCTCAGGGTTATGATGCTCCCGTACTCTACAATGTGATCGAAGGATATCCCGCCGAAGAGGCGGGTCTTCTTGCGGGAGACGAGATATTAAAAATAAACGGAAAGAAGGTTGATATCTACCGTGATATCACCCTCTGGACCACATTTAACGGAGGAAAAAGCGCAAAGATCACTTACAGGCGCGGCGGTCAGGTGTATGAGACCGTTCTGACGCCCAGGTACAGCGATGAAGACGGAAGATATCTTTTTGGTTTCAGGGGTCCGGCCGAATATGTGAAAGGCAGTTCCTTTGCAGTAATAAAATACAGCGCCGTCGAAGTCAGATACTGGCTTGAGGCTTCGATAAAAAGCGTCGGCATGCTGCTTCGCGGAAAATTTAAGATCAATGATCTTTCGGGACCTGTCGGAGTGGCGAAGGTTGTGGGAGATGTTTACGATGAATCCGTGCATGACGGATATTATTATGTGTGGCTGAACCTCTTAAGCCTTTCCACCCTTCTGACAGCTAATTTAGGTGTGATGAACCTGCTTCCTTTCCCTGCTCTTGACGGCGGCAGGCTGCTTTTTCTGATTATTGAGGCTGTCACAAAAAAGAAGCCCTCCGCGAAGGTGGAAGGCATGATCAATCTCATCGGAATGTCATTTCTCATGCTTCTCATGATCTTTGTGATGGTAAATGACATTACAAAAATAGTAAGATAGACCGCTCTTGACATTGCAGGCCTTATATGATATTTTTTATTCCATCCTTTTGATGCGGCGTCCGCCGTATCCATTCCCCAACAGTTATGAGAGTTGCCCCGGCAACGAAGCGATTCGTAACATCAAAATTATCAGACAATATAAAGACGGGAGGTGATCAGAAACGATACTCGCGAACCGGTACCGCGTTATCAGAAAGCTCGGGTCCGGCGGGATGGGAAACGTATTTCTTGCAAAAGACAATAAGCTGGGCATGCTCTGGGCCGTAAAGGAACTGGGAGATTCCGGAGAATTTGCCTCTTACACCAGAAAATCCGAAGTCAGTGTCTTGAGGCGTGTTTCGCATCCGAATCTGCCCAGAGTGACGGACATATTCGATGAGAACAAAAAGACCTATATGGTCATGGATTACATCGAAGGAAGGACCTTAAAGGAAATACTGGCCTCACAGAAAAAGATCCCGCCCGGACGATTCTACAGGTGGTCTCTTGAGATCACATCAGCTCTTTTCTATCTTCATTCCATGAAACCCCCGGTGATCTACCGGGACTTAAAACCCTCGAATATCATAATAAAACCCTCGGGACATGCGGTCCTCATCGATTTCGGAACAGCGAAAGGATCCGGTGAGAATCTTGACGAATATGCTTTCGGAACAAAAAAATACGCAGCGCCCGAGCAGTTTGAAGGCATATCCGACAAAAGAAGCGATATCTACGCTTTGGGAAAAGTCCTTTCCGATATGGCAGGGAACAATGCCACGATCTTTCTGAAACGGATAATAAAAAAGTGCACCAACAGGGACCCTGATGCCCGCTACGGGAGCGTCGACAGTGTGAGACGCGCGCTTATTTTTTCAAGGGATATCTATAAGTATGCCGCTGTTCTTACAGCTGTGATAATACTTGCCCTGGCGGGTGCATATGAGAGCGGAGAAAATGCAAAGGACTCCGTAAAGAAGATCGAGGAGATAAATACAAACGAAAGAATGAACGCTTCCTACGAAAACGGACTGATGTGCTTTTACGAGCTTAAGGATTATCCGGCAGCCCTTTCCTATTTTGAAAAAGTCGATGAAGCCCGGATCCCGGAAAAAGCGTACTATGTCCGTCTGTGCAATGTATTGCTAAACCCGGATACGGACAGGAGAGATCTTTTTTCGGTGGCGGAGGAATTTGAGGATTTCAATGAAAGAGAGATCTCACTGACAGATCCCGAAAGAAAGGCGAGAAACGATCTTAAGATAGCAAGGCTCTATCTTGCCTTTTGTGACGGTGATGCCGCAAAGCTTGAAGAGGCGGAAAGGATCCTTATTTCTGTTTACCGGGATCATCCGCGGTCGGCAGGCGATGCGCTTATCCTGCTCGAGGCAGTATACAGGGAGATGGGCAGACTTGAAAACGGCGGAGAGTGGTACTTAAAGGCAGTAAGATGCAACGATGAACTTATTGAGATTAATGAGGGGGATGAGGAATTTCTAATCAGGAGATATTTAAATAACGCGAGATTCTATGAGGAACTGGAAATGTACAAGAAGGCCGATGAGACATACAGGGCCTGCAAGAAAAGATTCCCTTTTAAGAACAGTGATATCTATATCGGACACTTAAGACTGCTGCTTTCAAGACAGGCTCCGGATGAAATGATAAGACAGGCATACAGTGAGGCGCTTTCGATAAAGGGAATAACGGAAAATAAGGAGTTTTTGAAATTAAAAGAAAGGATGGAAAATGAATAGAAGATCATTATTTAATCTTACAGCTGTCATAGTATTTTTGTTCACGATTCTTTATTCCTGCCTCGATGCGTTCGCGGCTGAACCGGCAGTAAGGGCGTATGATGAAAGTGATAATGAGATCGTGTTTAATGACAACAATTATGCGCTGAATGCCGGGAATGCGGTCTTTGTCCTCGACAGGGATGCGCTTCTTCCCGGAGAGATATATGTATACGAGGACGGCGGACTGATAACGGCCGTCCGGGATTATACCTACATCATGGAGGCGGGAGAAGACGGAGAACTGAAATTTGTAAATTTCTATATCAGAAAGGGGGATGAGCTTACAAATATAAGCGGCAGTCCCTACTTTGTTGAGTTTGCGGATTCGATAAAAATCGCGCCGGATGTGGTTTACACGGGAGGAACAGACGGAAATGCGCCTTCCGTTACGGTCGGCACAAGGCCCTGGGTACAGACATATCTGTGCGTCGATGACGGAAAACTCAAGACCGAAAAACATATAACCGGGAAGACGGAGGTGCGTTTTGCGGATGACGGGGTTTATAAGGTTTCCGTCTATACCGAGGACGGACTGGGCAACAGGACTTATTCCAAAAAACTGCCGGAAAAGATCACAGTCGACAAAAAGCCGCCGGTCATCACCTCTCTTGAAACGGACATTGAAAGCGTGGACGAAGAAGGGCTCATATATGACAAAACCCTGACGCTGTCCGCAAAAGCCTGGGATGAAAGATCGGAGGTTGCGGGGATCTACTGGGAAGTAGAGGGTGAGACGGTAAAAGCGGACAATCTCAAACTGAAACCTCCCTTTAAGGGAAGTGTCCTTGTTTACGCCCGTGACAGTGCCGGAAATGTTTCGGAAAAGACGGAATTTTTCAAATCTCTTACAATCGATGACGAAGCTCCTGCAATTACCGTTTCGCAAAAGGCGGACGGGAAAAGCGGGATCCTGAAGGTTGGAATAAATGCGCAGGATAAGCTTTCCGGGATGTGGAAGATCGAAACGATGCTTGACGGAAAGCTCCTTTCAAAAAAGACGGGCGCAAAGGATGAGATAAGCCTTGATCTTTCCGCGGCTGATTACGGAGAAAAGAAGCTTGTCATCCATGCCTTCGACAGGGCGGGAAATAAGTCGCTGGGAACGGTCATAATAAAAAAGAGCGATGTGACGCCTCCGGTCATTGATATCTACGGAGCGTTGGACCGCGGGATCTACGGCAGTGACGTGGACATCACCGTGGATGTAAAGGATGACCTTGATACCGAAGTCTCCTACAGCGCAAATATCCTGGTAAGGGATGCTTCGGGGAAGATGATATACAGCAGGACGACAGACTCAAAAAAACTGCGCATAACGGAATCCGGGATCGTCACGGTTACTGTCACGGCTGCGGATCAGAGCGGGAACAAGGCATCATCGGCGGTCACATTTCTTGTTGACAGGGATGCGCCAAAGATAAACGGCCTTGAAAACTACGACGGAAAGATCTTTGAGAAGTTTTTCCTGAAAGAAGAACCGGAAGACATGATAGATGACTTAAGCTGCGTCACCTATGATGTATATTTGAACGGTCTTGAATATGACGGAAGGGAAGTGGTGCAGGACGGAAACTACATATTAAAGATAACGGCAACAGATGAATTCGGAAGGAAAAGCGAAAAAAGGGCCGGTTTTACGATAAAAAAAGATGAAACTGCGGATGTCCCGCATGAAAAGGAGGCCGTTTCCGCAAATGCAGCGGCGCAAACGCCTGTATTATCAAAAAACGCCGTATCGGGAAATACTGTGAAAAAAAAGAAGGAAGCCTCAAAAAAAACGCTGTCGGAAGATCGGCTTAAGGCCGGCCGGACGCCGGAGGGATCCCTGTCAGGGAATGCTCTGTCAGTAAATGCGGTATCCGTTGAGGCTTCTGCAAAGGAAGGGTTTTTGGATCGGATAAGATATGGTATATTAAAGCTGTTCGGTTTGAAAAACCGGTTACAGAAAAGCTGACAATGAAAGGAACCGTAATGCACAGAGACAGTACAAAGGTAATTAATATCGGGGATAAGGTCATAGGCGGAGGAAATCCCATCCTCATACAGTCGATGACGAACACGCCGACCCAGGATGTGGAAAAGACAGTTACCCAGATCCTCGCCCTGGAGGAAAGAGGCTGTGACATAATAAGATGCACGGTGCCGGATGAAGAGGCGGCATCCGCGATAGCAGAAATAAAGAAAAGGATACACATACCGCTTGTCGCGGATATCCATTTCGATCACAGAATGGCCCTAATGGCGATGGAAAACGGAGCAGACAAGATCCGGATCAATCCCGGAAACATCGGAGGAAGGGAAAAACTTACACTCGTGGTAAAAAAGGCAAAGGAGAGAAACATCCCGATCAGAGTCGGAGTAAACTCCGGATCGCTTGAAAAGGAGATCCTTGAAAAATACGGTTCCGTTACGGCAGAGGGCATAGTCGAGTCCGCGCTTGACAAGGTAAGGATGATAGAAGAATGTGAGTACGACAACATTGTGATCTCCATCAAATCCTCGGATGTACTCATGTGCGTGAAAGCCCATGAACTGATCGCCGGGCAGACCCGCTATCCGCTTCATGTGGGGATCACGGAGTCCGGAACGGTAAAAAGCGGAAATATCAGATCCTCGGTGGGACTTGGCATCATACTTCATGAGGGGATCGGGGATACCGTAAGGGTAAGTCTTACTGGAGATCCCGCAGAAGAGATCGACAGTGCAAAGCTTATACTTAAAACCCTTGGATTAAGGAAGTCAGGCATAGAACTTGTATCCTGTCCGACCTGCGGCAGGACGAAGATCGATCTCATACCGCTTGCAGACAAAGTCGAGAAGATGATCTCAAAATATGATGATCTTGACATCAAAGTCGCGGTGATGGGCTGCGCGGTAAACGGCCCGGGAGAGGCAAAGGAAGCGGACATCGGCATCGCGGGCGGTGTCGGGGAGGCCATCCTGTTCTCTAAGGGACAGATAATAAAAAAGATACCTGAGGCCGATATTTTAGGTGCTCTGGAGGAAGAGATAATAAAGTTTAACAGTTGAAACAGCGGGGGAAAAGTCTTATACTGTTGTATAAGATTTTTCTTTTTTAAAGGGGCTTGGGGTGATGCTTCGTTTCTGCTGGGTCATTTTTATTTCGCTGCCTTTTGTTATTTATTATATATGTAAGGCAGAATATGTCTGCAGACACAAGGACATATATTCGGAAAAATACAGGTTCAATGTGGCAAAGCATATGATAAAGGTCGTCAAGACAAACGCCTTTATCCGCACGAAGGCATACGGACTGGAAAATCTCCCCAAAAAGGGCGGATATGTGATGTATCCGAATCATCAGGGCAAATATGATGTCCTCGGGATGCTTGATGAATTTGACAGGCCCGTATCTGTCATGATAGATGAAAAACGCTCAAAGATGCTGCTTACCGACCAGTTCATCAAGCTTGTGAACGGAGTGAGGCTTAACAGAGACGATTTCAGGGCACAGGTGGGGGTGTTCAACAGAGTGAGGGAAGGCCTTACAAAGGGAAAGCGATATATCATCTTCCCGGAAGGCGGATATCACGGAAACAGAAACAGAGTGCTCGATTTTCTGCCGGGCGCGTTCAAATATGCCGTCAAGGCAAAAAGTCCCATAGTTCCGGTGGCGCTCATCGATTCCTATAAACCGTTTGAGATCCCGTCGCTTAAACCGGTGACGACGCAGGTTCATTTCCTTGAACCTCTTTATTATGAAGATTACAAGGATATGAATACAAAAGAGATAGCCGAAGCGGTCCGCACCAGGATCGTGGATGCCATAGATGCCTATACCTGATCTTTAGGGTTTTCCCGAAACAGGGAGAAGGATCATATTATAATAAGGAAATAATCAAGGGGAAAGGAGATTTGCGAATGAAACAAAACAGTATGCTTGCCATGGTGCTTGCAGGCGGAAGAGGCAGCAGGCTCAAGGATCTGACCAACAAGGTGGCAAAGCCGGCAGTGTCCTTCGGAGGAAAATACCGTATCATTGATTTTCCTTTAAGCAACTGCGCAAACAGCGGTATCGACATAGTGGGGGTGTTGACCCAGTATGAATCGGTCTTATTAAACAGCTATGCGGCAGCGGGCCGTATCTGGGGACTTGACAGCAAGGATTCCGGCGTATTCATTCTGCCGCCCCGTGAGAAAGCGGATGCAAACCTTGATGTATACAGGGGAACAGCCGACGCGATCTCGCAGAATATCGATTTCATCGACACCTACAATCCCGAATATCTCCTCATCCTTTCGGGCGACCACATCTACAAGATGAACTATTCAAAGATGCTCGCCTTCCATAAGGAGCACAAGGCAGATGCCACGATAGCGGTCATAGGAGTGCCCAAAAAAGAGGCAAGCCGTTTCGGCATCATGGCGACCAACGAGGACGACAGGATAGTGGAATTCCAGGAAAAGCCAAAGGCTCCGAAGAGCAATCTGGCATCCATGGGAATCTACATATTTAACTGGAAGCTCCTTCGCAAGCTTCTCCTTGCCGACATGAAAAACAATGATTCCCATCATGATTTCGGAAAAGACATAATCCCGACACTCTTAAACGACGGAAGGCTCATCTATGCCTACAGGTTTAAGGGCTACTGGAAGGATGTGGGAACCATAGATTCGCTCTGGGAAGCCAATATGGACCTGCTTGAAAAGAGCAATGAGCTCGATCTTTCCGATCCCTCATGGAAGATATATACGGAGGATGCCACGGAGCTGCCCCAGTACATAGGGTGCGATGCCGTGGTCAAAAATTCCTACATCACACAGGGATGCATCGTCGAAGGAAAGGTGGAAAACAGCGTTCTGTTCACCGGAACCGAGGTCGGAAAGGACGCAGTGGTGAAGGATGCCGTGCTGATGCCGTCATCCATAGTTGAGGACGGCGCAAAGGTCACAAGAGCCCTTGTGGCAAACGGAGTGAAGATAGGAAAGGGCGCAGTCGTCGGAAATGCTAAAAGCGAAGAGATCCTCCTTGTAGCAGAGGATGTAGAGGGGGTGAAGTGATATGGCAAAAGCATATGGTATAGTTACGATGGCGGGAGCGCACATCAATATAGAAGGAATGATGGATTTCAGGCCGGTCAGCGCTTTCTCGTTTTTGGGACGTTATCGCATCATAGATTTCCCGGTATCGTCCTTAAGCAACAGCGACATAGAAAACATCCATGTGTATGTGAGCCAGAACCCGAGGTCTCTTGCCGAACACTTAGGTTCCGGGCGTATCTACAACATAAACTCAAAGCGCGGGACGCTGCAGCTTCTGTTTAATCAGGACAGCCGCGTGAATGATATCTATAATACGGACATCCAGGCATATTATGATAATATGGACGTTATCAGCCGGATGCAACAGCAGTATGTCATCATCACGCCGGGACACATGATATTCAAACAGGATTACAAAAGACTCCTCGAGGACCATGTGGCATCCGGAGCGGACATTACCGTGCTCTATCACAAGGTGAATAATGCCAAGACGGAATTCCGCAACTGCACCGTCGTGAACCTGAACCGTCAGAAGGGCGTAAAGTCCATAGAAAAGAACGAGGGCAATGTGGATGAAAAGAACATTTTCATGGAAACCTATGTCATGAAGAACGATCTTTTCATGGAGCTGATAAACAAATCAAAGAGAACATCCTCGATCTTAAGGCTGGTGGATATCATAAACATCGCAAACGAAGAGCTTGATATCAGAGGTATCCAGCACAAGGGATATTTCAGCGTGGTAACGGATTTTAAGAGCTATTTTGACAGCAACCTGGCTCTCCTTGACCGCAATGCCCAAAAGGAGCTTTTCTCCGACGACTGGCCGATCTATACGCAGACCACCGACGCCTGCCCCGTGCACTACTTTGACGGGTCATCCGTTAAAAACTCAATGGTGGCAAACGGCTGCCGCATCGAGGGAACGATAGAAAACAGCGTTGTGGGCAGAAATGTTGAGATCGGCAGCAAGGTCGTGATCAGAAACTGCATCATCATGAGCCACGCAAAGATCGATGACAATGTGTGTCTTGAGAATCAGGTCGTGGACAAATATGCGCACATCACAAGCGACAAGACTATAGTGACCACCCCGGACAAACCGGGATATATCAGAAGAAACGACATTCTTTAGGAGGAAAAAACAGTGTTTGGTTTTGGAGCCATGATACAAAAGCTCAAAAAGGATCCGAAGACCATAGTCTTCACGGAGGGAGCGGATCCCCGGATCCTTGAGGCGGCAAGCCGGCTGCTTGCGAGCAGCTTCTTAAAGCCGGTACTGCTCGGCGATCCCGACGAGATCTACCTGGCGGCCGAGGAAGCGGGCTTTAACATCAGGGGAGCCGAGATCGTAGATCCGAAAAGCTACGACAGGTTCAGGGAGATGGCCGAAAATTTCTACGAGCTTCGCAAAAATAAGGGAATGACCTATGAAATGGCTGAAAAGACCATATCACAGACCAACTATTTCGGCACGATGTTAGTCAAAATGGGTGTTGCGGACTGCCTTTTGGGCGGAGCCACCTATTCGACTGCAGACACCGTGCGTCCTGCTCTTCAGATAATAAAGACGAAGCCGGGCAATAACATAGTTTCATCATGCTTTATCCTTGTCAGGCCTTCCGCGACCGGTGAGAACGAGGTGCTGGCCATGGCTGACTGCGCCATAAACATCAAACCCTCGGAAGACGATCTGGTGGAGATCTGCAAAGAGACCGTGGAATGCGGCAGACTCTTCGGCATCGATCCGAAGGTAGCCTTTTTAAGCTACTCGACCTTCGGATCCGGCAAGGGGGATGACCTTGACAAGATGAAAAATGCCGCCGAAAAGGCACGCGCGGTCTGTCCGGGCGTACTTATCGACGGTGAACTGCAGTTTGACGCTGCGGTCTCGCCCAGGGTCGCCAAACAGAAAAGTCCGGATTCGCCCGTGGCGGGATACGCGAATGTATTCATCTTCCCGGATATCAATTCCGGGAACATCGGCTATAAGATAGCCCAGAGACTCGGCAATTTCGAAGCCTACGGCCCCATCCTGCTCGGACTTAACGCGCAGGTAAACGACCTGTCCAGGGGCTGCAATGCGCTGGAAGTGTATTCGATGGCGATAATAACAGCAGCATTATCATAATAAGATCCGGGGTTATTTTAATCTTTTTAAAAATTTTTTATTACAACCCCGTTTTTGGAGGAGACCGTTTCGAATGATGTAACGGTCGGAAGGTTCATGGCTGACAAAGAGAACGATGTATATAAGGAAAAAAGAAGAGCCGACTCTGCCAGAGCAGTTGAAGCAAAGAACGATCCGGCAGGAAAGGATGCGTTTCTTGCGGAGGAACAGGTCCACATACTGAAGCTTGCGTCGGTGATACTGAAAAAAGGCATTACGATGAGTGATGACGAGTATTCGGTAGCGCTGATAGCGACATCTGAGGCGATAGATACCTACGACCCCGAAAAGAACAGCGATTTCTGGTCATATGCCGCTCTGGTCATCAGAAACAGGCTGGCGGACCTCTACAGGAGAGAATCGAGATCCCTTGAGTTTTCGGTTTCGCCCCATGCATTTGAGGGAAATACCGATGCGGACGATCCGGAATTCGGAATATCCGTTGAGATCAAGGAAAAGATCACGGTAAGGAGCCTTGGCGTAAATACGGCGCTTGCCGATGAGATGAAGGCACTCGGGGATGAACTTAAGGCCTTCGGCATATCGTTTTCGGATCTGGTATCCTGCAGTCCGAAATCAAAAAAGACAAAGGCCGGCTGCGCGGATGTGATAAAACTGATATTTCTTCCGCCGCCGCTCTACGAGACGGTAAAGCGCACAGGAAAGCTTCCGGCAGCCGAGATAAGACAGAGAGGCAAGGCGGACAAAAAACTTATGGAAAGGCACAGGAAATACCTGATAGCCGCCACGGTGATACTGTCGGGAGATTATCCCAGGCTTGCCGAATACTTAAAGGATTTAAAGCCCTATGTGGCAAATATAATAAATTTCGAAGAAAGGAGGATTGGATCGTGAAAGCAGCAGTAATGAGCATCGAAGGAAATAAAGCCTGCATCATCAACGACGAAGGCATCATAAGCTACATTGACGACAAGGGCTACTCTGTCGGGGAAGAACTTGAGATCGAAGTCAAGGCGCAGCCTGTTTCCGAAAAGATCATGGTCTTTGCAAAAAAGAACATGCCGGTCATCGCTGCGGCTGCCGCGTTTGTGATCATGCTTTCGGGCGGTGTGGGCTATGCCAACTGCCATACATACAGCACGGTCACGCTCGATATCAATCCCTCATTGAGATATTCGCTGAATCTGTTTGACAAGGTCATAGATGTAGACGCGTATAATAACGACGGAGAAGAGATAGTTTCAAAGATAGAAAAGAATGCAAAAGGAAAGAATCTTGACAATGTTGTTTCGCTTACCCTTGATGAGCTTGACAGGACGGGATATGTCAGAGAGGACACATCGATAGTCGTTACGCTCGGCAGCAGGGTCGACAGCGAGGACAAACTTGAAAACGAGGTCGTGGACAGTGTTTCAAAGTGGAACGATGTGAAGGTTTCTGAAGGAGAAGCAAAGAGCATCAATGTTGAAACGGTGAGGGTAACGCCGCAGATGGCTGACATGGCAATTGAAAAGGGTGTCAGCCCGGGCAAGATATATATTGTTGGCAAGCTGAAGGAACAGGTGCTTGAGGATGCCGAGTTCGACGAGGACGAGTGGCTTACGAAGTCAGTGAATGAGATCACGGAAGCAAAGAATACCGTGTCTGATCAGTCACAGAAGGCTTCGGCAGTCAGCGCGGACAAGCCGGCAGAAAAGCAGACGAAGGCAGCTGAAGAAACTTCGGCGGGGTCAACGGGAAGTGAGAATTCGGAAAATCCTGAAGCTTCTTCGGAACCCAAAAAGAAGAGTTCAAAGAAGAAGGACAAGGACAAAAAGAAAACTGCTTCCGGTAATGAATCTTTGTCAGACGACGAAGTTGGTGAGACGGTTTCCGGCGACGGCACGGGAGGAGCTGCAGTGTCGGAAAACCAGGCAGTAATATCGGAAAATATCATTCCGGAAGAGCTGATACCGTTGATCCAACCCACAGTATCGTCTCAGCCCGAACCGGAATCGACGGCGGTTCCCGAACAAACCGAGACCGGAATCTCGGATGACGTAGAAGTGCCGCTTATGGACCAGTCCGGTCCGACCAGCTCGTACCTGGACGGATCAGTGATTCAGGATACGACGTGTGATAGTATCCCAGGGGAAAGTGAGTGACCGCTGAAACCATCTGAAGAGAGCACCGGCGGAAACAGGTGCATGATGAAAAAATTGAACAACCCGTTATACGCACGATGACGATATGATCCTCCTCCCACGGCTTTTTAAGTAATATGATCATATATACATCGAAAGCCGGATGAATCGTATTGTCAGGTGCGTAAAGGGTTTGTCAAAAGGATGCGAAGCATCACGCGGACTCCGGATGACCCGGGGTCTTTTATTTTGAAAAAACATCTTGAAAATATGACCGGTATCTGTTAAAATCTGATTTGTTCGTTATTTGTCAAGGCCCGTTGGTCAAGCGGTTAAGACGCCGCCCTCTCACGGCGGAAACAGCGGTTCGATTCCGCTACGGGCTATGAATTCCTGAAAAATGCCCTGAACAGGGCATTTTTTGTTGCAAAAGGGTTTACAACCCTTATTTTTTCTACTATAATAAGCGTGTTGGTTGATGGTGGACAGTTTCAGGGCTGTCCACTTTCGTTTACCTTATGTATTTTTCGTAACTGAAACAGGAGACACAATCATATGAATACATCGGAGATCGAAAAGCGTTTTGCAGATATTCTTGCTCCGGTGGCCGAAGAAAACGGCTGCAGGCTGGTCAAAACGGAGTATGTGAAAGAATCGGGGAACTGGTTCCTTCGGGGCTATATTGAAAAGCCGGAAGGAGATGTTTCAATAAACGACTGCACGATGATAAGCAGGATCATAAGCAAAAAACTGGACAAGGAAGATTTCATAGACGAAGCATATACGATGGAGATATGCTCGCCGGGATTTATGGAGTAGAAACGTGACAGAGGGACGGTCCTGCTGTCAACTTTTGTGACAGAGGGACGGTTCTGCTGACACACATGTAAACAATATAGGAGGATAACGAAAAAATGAACACGGAACTGAAGGAGGCACTGGATATTCTTGAGAAGGAAAAGGATATAAGCAGGGATACGCTCTTTGAGGCGATCGAAAATTCCCTTATTACCGCCTGCAGGAACAATTACGGCAGATCGGAAAATATCCATGTGACGATCGACCGCGAAACCTGCGACTACATAGTCTATGTCGAAAAAACAGTGGTGGAAGAGGTCCTGGACAAAAACACGGAGATCACTCTGGAGGAAGCAAAAAAGATCGACGAAAACGCTGAACTTGGCGGAACGGTGAGGATCGATGTGGATTCAAAGGATTTCGGCCGTATAGCCACCCAGAATGCCAAAAACGTTATCCTTCAAAAGATAAGGGAGGAAGAAAGAAACTCCGTATATAACAAATTTGCCGGAAAGGCAAGAGATGTTGTCACCGGCGTGGTGCAGCGCATCAACGGAAGAAACATCAGCATAAATCTCGGCAAGGCAGACGCCCTGCTTTCCGAAAACGAGCAGGTTAAGGGCGAGATCTTAAGACCTACCGAAAGAGTAAAGGTATATATACTCGAGGTCAAGAATACACCCAGGGGACCGAGGATCCTCGTATCAAGGACTCATCCCGAGCTGGTAAAAAGACTCTTTGAGTCTGAGGTTACCGAAGTGGCCGACGGAACAGTCGAGATCAAGAGCATATCAAGGGAGGCCGGAAGCCGTACCAAGATCGCGGTATACAGCAACAATTCGGATGTTGATGCCGTGGGCGCCTGCGTCGGAATGAACGGCACCAGGGTAAATGCCATAGTAGACGAGCTCAAGGGCGAAAAGATAGATATCGTAAACTGGGACGAGAATGCTGCCATCTTTATCGAAAACGCGCTCTCACCCGCAAAGGTCGTTTCGGTCATCGTAGACCCCGATGAAAAGACGGCAAAGGTCGTCGTGCCCGATTACCAGCTGTCGCTGGCCATAGGCAAGGAAGGACAGAATGCCAGACTTGCGGCACGCCTTACAGGCTACAAGATCGACATCAAGAACGAGACCCAGGCCAAGGATGCACCCGGCTTCAGGATGGAGGATTATCTGACCGACGATTACGAAGAGGGTGAATACGAAGAAGGCGAGTATGAGGAAGACGGGTACGGGTACGAAGAAGGAGAGTATGAGGAAGGCGGATACGAAGAGGATCCCGAAATGACAGAAGGCGGTGAGGCTTCAGACGAAGAGCCTTCGGAGGAAGAGGTACCGGTTGAGACTGAATGAGACCGAATTCCTGCTTTCCCTTGCGGCAAAGGCCGGCAAAACGGTCAGCGGGGAAACAGCAGTATTAAATGCCGTAAGATCCGGGAATGCGAGTTTGGTCATAATAAGTACGGACGCTTCGGATAATACGAAAAAGAAATTCAGCGATAAATGTTCTTATTATGGGATACCGCATTACGAATACGGAACAAAGACAGGCATAGCGCATGTCATAGGAAAGGAAGTCAGATCGACTGTCGCGGTGACTGACCCGAATCTGGGCGGCAGGATCAGGATGAAGTTAGAGGAGATGAGCGTAGATGGCAAAGATCAGGATAAATGAGATAACAAAAGAACTGGTTGGAGAAGGGATAGATGTTGATAACAAAAAGGTTATCGGATTCCTTGAAAGCCAGGGCATAACCGGCAAGACACACAGTTCGTCGGTGGAAGAGGAAGAAGCTGAAATGATCAGAAAGCATTTCAACGCTTCAAAGGCGAAGGCTGCGCCGAAAGAGGAGGAGAAGCCCAAGGCAAAGGCACCGGCAAAACCTGCGGCAGCTCCTGCACCGGCAAAGCCTGCGGCCGTAAAACCCGTGGAAGAAAAACCTGTGGCTGCAAAGCCGGCAGGGGAAGCGCAGACAGCAGCAAAACCTGCACCGGCAAAGCCGGCAGGCGACAGACCGCCGTTAAAAAAGAAAAAATCAAACATTATCTTTTCAATTAACACGGGCAATAAAGGCGGAGCAAGACAGGTGGGACAGATCAGCCGCGGAAGGATAGATGATCCGGGACAGCCCGGACGCGGTCTTATTAAACCCAAGGTAAAGCCCTCGCCGGCGCCTGAGGTCAATATAATAAGACCCAATGCCCAGCCGCACGCGCCGCAGAAGCCGAAGGCTGATGCAGTTTCAAGACCGGCAGAAACCACGCCGGTAAATCCGGTTCAGACACCGGCACCCGCAAATATAAGGAGTACAGATCGTGTCAGCAGACAAAGCGCCGAAAAAACGCACATTAATGCACCTAATACACCGTACAGGAAAGAAGATCCGGGCGTTTCTCGTCATCCTGGCGCTGTTCCAAATAACCGCGGAGGTTTTGCAGGCCCTCAAAGGCCGGGTGGTAAAGCGTCAAATCAGGGAAAAGGTAAAGACTTTGATGAACAGAAACGCAGATCCGAAGGCGAAAGAAGAAGAGTTCCCGATCAGAGACGCAGAAGAGATAAGGGAATCTTAGTAACCGACGAGGAGAAGGAGAGAAAGAGAGCCAATCCTCACGGCTTCAAGAAGCCGGCACCGGTGGCAAAGCCTGTTGAGGAGGAGATCAAGGTAATAACGATCCCCGATACCCTTACGATAAAGGAACTTGCCGATCACATGAGGATGCAGCCCTCGGTGATCATCAAAAAGCTTTTCCTGACGGGACAGATCGTGACGGTCAATTCCGAGATATCATATGAAGAGGCCGAAAATATCGCGATAGATTACGATATCATCTGCGAGCATGAAAAGACCGTGGATGTTATTGCAGAGCTCCTCAAAGAGGATGAGGAGGATGAGGCTTCCATGGACAAGCGTCCTCCGGTAGTCTGCGTCATGGGACATGTAGACCACGGCAAGACCTCGCTTCTTGACACCATCAGAAAGAGCCATGTCACCGAAAAGGAGGCAGGCGGCATCACACAGGCCATAGGAGCTTATACCGTAAGCATCAAGGGAAGAAAGATAACCTTCCTTGATACTCCCGGACATGAAGCTTTCACTGCCATGCGTATGAGAGGCGCCAATGCCACGGATATCGTTGTGCTTGTGGTCGCTGCCGACGACGGCGTCATGCCCCAGACAGTTGAGGCCATAAACCACGCAAAGGCGGCAAATGTAGAGATAGTCGTTGCAATAAACAAGATAGACAAGCCCTCGGCAAATCCCGACCGCGTGAAGCAGGAGCTTTCGGAATACGAGCTCATTCCCGAAGAATGGGGTGGAAGCACCGTATTTGTTCCGGTTTCGGCAAAGGCCGGCACCGGAGTGGACGACCTGCTTGAAATGATCACGCTTACGGCTGATGTCATGGAACTTAAGGCAAATGCCCACAGAAAGGCCAGAGGAATGGTCATAGAGGCAGAGCTTGACAAGGGACGCGGTCCCGTTGCGACGGTGCTCGTACAGAAGGGCACGCTTCATGTCGGAGATTTCATAGCCTGCGGACCCTGCCACGGCAAGGTCAGGGCAATGATAGACGACAAGGGCAAGAGGGTAAAGGAAGCAGGACCTTCCATCCCGGTTGAGATACTCGGTCTTGATGATGTTCCGCAGGCGGGAGAGATCTTCGTATCCCCGGATTCGGAAAAGGAAGCACAGAATTTCGCAAATACCTACAAGGAACAGCACAAGAAGGAACTGCTTTCCGAGACAAAGAAGAAATCCATGACTTTGGACGATCTCTATTCACAGATCCAGGAAGGAGACCTAAAGGAGTTCAATGTCATAATAAAGGCAGATGTGCAGGGTTCGGTAGAGGCCTTGAAGACTTCGCTCCTAAAGCTTTCAAACGACGAAGTGGCCGTAAAGGTCATCCACGGAGGAGTAGGAGCGATAAGCGAATCCGATATCACGCTGGCATCGGCATCAAATGCGATCATCATCGGATTTAATGTCCGCCCGGACAGCACGGCGAAAGCTATAGCCGAATCGGAAAATGTGGATATCCACCTTTACAAGGTCATTTACCAGGCGATAGAGGATGTGGAATCCGCCATGAAGGGAATGCTGGCGCCTGTTTACGAGGAAAAGATCATAGGACACGGCGAGATCCGCCAGGTGTTCAAGGCTTCCGGCATCGGAAATATCGCAGGTTCATATGTGACGGACGGTATAGTCGAAAGAGGATGCTCCGTGAAGATCACGAGAGGAGACGAGGAGCTCTTCGACGGACCTCTCTCATCACTCAAGCGTTTCAAGGATGATGTGAAGGAAGTGAAGGAAGGCTACGAGTGCGGTCTTACATTTGAAGGATTTGACAGCGTTGCCGAGGGAGACCTTCTGGAGTTCCACAAGCAGGTTGAGGTTGAAAGAAAGTGAAAAAGAACAGCACAAAAAATAACCGTATCAACGGTGAGGTGAGGCGCTCCTTAAGCGAGATCATCCGCGATGTCAAGGACCCCAGGGTCGATCCCTTCTGTTCCGTCACGGAGGTGCGCGTGGCTCCGGATTTAAAGACATGCAAGGTTTTTGTAAGCGTTCTCGGGGACGAAGAAAAGGAAGCGAGCACTCTTGAGGGATTAAAAAGCGCCGAGGGCTTCATCAGGAGGGAGCTTGCGGCCCGGGTGAACTTGAGAAACACGCCGGAGCTTACCTTTATAATGGATGATTCCATCAGATACGGCATGGAAATGTCAAAAAAGATAGACGAAGTTATGGGAAACATGGAAAAGCGGGAGAGTGAGGCAGACAGTGATTAATATTAAAGAATTATGCGAAAATGCTGATACGATAGCCATAAGCGGGCATGTCAGACCTGACGGGGACTGCATAGGCTCTGCGCTGGGACTGTCAAACTACTTAAAGAAACTGTATCCGGGAAAAAGGATAACGGTATATCTGATCGATCCGAATCCGCTGTTTTCATTCCTGAAGGGTTTTGACGATATAGTGAAGGTTCCGGCCTCTGATGTCAACGACCTGTTCATCGCGCTCGATTTGTCCGAAAAACAGAGGCTCGGGGACAATTACATGCTGTTTGAAAATTCAAAGACTTCGGCATGCATCGATCATCATGTAAATGAGACCGGCTTTACGAAAAATGACTATATCGAGCCTGACTGCAGTTCGACCGCAGAGCTTGTTTACGGACTGATGGAGGAGGAACTCATCGACAGAGATATAGCCCAGTGCATCTATATGGGACTGGTGCATGATACGGGCGTGTTCCAGTACAGCTGCACTCACAGATCCACGATGGAGATAGCGGGAAAACTCATAGAGTATGATTTTGATCATTACAAGATCATTGAGAAGACCTTTTTCCAGAAAAGCTATATCCAGAACCAGATCCTGGGACGGGCGCTGCTTGAGAGCATTCTCTTTATGGACGGAAAATGCATAGTATCCATGATAGACAGAAAGACCATGGAGTTTTACGGGGCCACATCAAAGGACCTCGAGGGAATAGCAAACCAGCTCCGCTACACCAGAGGAGTGGAATGCGCGATCTTCATGTATGAGATAGGCACGCAGGAATTCAAGATATCCCTGCGCTCAAGTGAAAAGATAAACGTCGCGACAGTCGCAAAAACCTTTGGCGGCGGCGGACATGAGAGGGCGGCGGGACTTACCATGGCCGGTTCCTTCCATGATGTGGTGAACAACCTTTCAAAGATAATAGAAAAGCTCTACAGGGAAAGCGAAGCTGATGCAAAAGGCTGAATCTTCATATAACGGGATGCTTGCGGTATTTAAGGAAGAAGGCTTTACATCAAATGATGTCGTGGCAAAGCTTCGCGGTATCCTTCACATGAAGAAGATCGGACATACGGGAACCCTGGACCCTGCGGCAACGGGAGTGCTTCCGGTGTGTCTGGGAAAAGGCACAAAGATGATCAGCCTCCTTGAGGATACGGACAAAACCTACAGGTGTAAGTGTAAACTTGGCGTGCTTACCGATACCGAAGACATGACCGGGAATGTGGTTGAAACAGGAAGCACGGAAGGGATCACAAAGGATCGCATAATAAAAGAGCTGGAGAGCTTCAAAGGCCGGTATATGCAGGTTCCGCCGATGTATTCGGCAAAAAAGGTAAACGGCAGAAAGCTCTATGAACTTGCGCGTGAAGGGGTAGAGATAGAAAGAAAACCCTGCGAGGTTTTTATTAAAAGCATATCGGCGGATTCCTTTGATCTTTCGGATGATATATTTGAATTTACGGTCGAATGTTCAAAGGGCACCTATATCAGGTCGCTGTGCCGTGATCTGGGTGAAAGACTCGGTACAAAAGCAAGCATGTTAAAGCTTGTCAGGACAAAGGCCTGCGGCATATCGATATCGGATGCACTTAAGCTTTCCGAAATAGAGGAGCTTGCAAAGTCCGGTGAGATATCAAAACGCATGATAAGCATCGATAAGGTATTTTCGGAGTATGATGAAATAAGGGCAGGAAACGCAGAAGAGGACAAAAGTGTCAGAAACGGGAATGTGTTAAGGGTTTCACTTCCCGACGGAAGATACAGGGTATATCTTTCGGACGGCACCTTTGCCGCCATTTACGAGGTGAGGAACAAAAAGGCGCAGTTATGCGGATATTTTCTGACGCAGACGAATTTGATAAAAGCGTAAATGATGCCACGGCGGCGGCCTTCGGTAAATTTGACGGTCTGCACAAAGGACATTTTAAACTCCTTGAAAATGTCCTGAAGCAGAAGAAATCCGGGCTTTCATCCCTGGTATTGACTTTTGACGGGTCGTTTGCGGATTATTTTTCCGGTGAGAAAAGCGGTGTCCTTTCCACAAATACGGAAAAAGAAGACCTTCTGCGCGACATGGGAGTGGATCATGAGTTCGTCATGCCGATAAATGAGGAAACAGTCGCCATGGAGCCGGAAGATTTCGTGGAACTGCTTGTAAAAAAGCTGCATGTCAGATACATAGCGGCAGGACCCGATGTTTCCTTCGGGGCAAAGGGAAGGGGAGACATAAACCTCTTAAAGAAGCTTGCGGAAGAATATTCCGTTGAAGTTGAGATAATCGAAAAAGTAAAGCTGGGGGATGATGTGATAAGCTCTTCCCTGATCAAAAATCTCATAGCCGGTGGAAAGATGGAACTGGCGCAGGCGGTACTGGGCCGCCCCTACAGCCTTGAGGGAATGGTAACAAGGGGACGGATGCTTGGAAGGAAGCTTGAGATGCCTACGGTGAATCTTTCGGTTGAGCCCGAAAAGATGCTTCCTCCCTACGGTGTTTATTTTTCACACATATTCCTGGGCACGGGCGTATTTTTGGGTATCACAAATGTAGGAGTTCGTCCCACAGTAAGCGAAGAAAAAAAGGTTTCCGTCGAAACCTACATATACGATTTTGATGACGATGTTTACGGAGAGACCTTAAGAGTTGAACTGCTTCATTTCCTGCGTGGAGAGAAGAAGTTTGAGAATATAGAGGAACTGAAAAGTCAGATGCGTACGGACATGCTTAGGGGAAGGATTTATTTTTCATGAATGCGACCGTATTATTTACCATGATGGGCGGACTCGGGCTTTTCCTTTACGGGATGAAGCTCATGGGAGACAGTATCGAAAATGCCGCCGGCGCGAAACTGAGAAGCATACTTGAGACTTTGACTACCAACAAGTTTATGGGCATGATAGTCGGTATATTCTTTACTGCCGCTATCCAGTCCTCGAGCGCCTGTACGGTCATGGTCGTATCCTTCGTAAATTCGGGCTTGATGGATCTGTATCAGGCCGCCGGCGTTATCTTCGGAGCCAACATCGGTACCACGGTCACTTCCCAGCTCGTTTCCTTCAATCTTTCAAAATATGCGCCGCTTTTCCTGCTGCCCTCAGTCCTTTTTGCAATGTTCTCAAAACGCTCCATGGTCAGGAAATGCGCAAGCATAGTCGTCGGATTCGGAATCCTGTTTTTGGGTTTGTCCTCGATGAGCAGCGCCATGTCGGGCATGGCGGATTCACCCCAGCTCATGAGTGTGCTCGGATCATTGAAATCCCCGCTTGCGGCCATAATCGTCGGCACGGTCATCACGGGTATAATACAAAGCTCGTCCGTCACCGTCTCGATCATGCTTCTCATGTGCAGGGAAGGACTTTTGGATATCAATATCTGTCTTTATATCATCCTTGGCTGTAATATAGGCGCCTGCGTTCCGGCCCTTCTTACCGGACTTGCGGGAAAGAAAAACGCCCTCCGCGCAGCATTGATCCATCTTTTCTTCAATATAATAGGAACGGTCATCATGACAGTGATCCTCATATTTGCGGAGGACGGTGTAGTGGCGATGCTTGAGGCCGTATCCTCGGGCGACAAGGGAAGGATGATAGCAAATGCCCACTCAATCTTCAAGATCTTCCAGGTTGTGCTCTTATTACCCGTATCCTCACTCATAGTGAAGCTTACTTATCTTGTCACGCCCGGTGAGGAACACGGCGTCGGCTACAGGGAACAGTTCACTCTCATGTATATAGGAGAGAAGGTTGTTTTCTCACCGGCTACAGCTGTAATAGATGCAACCCGCGAGCTTGAGCGAATGGGCACTCTTGCAAGCGAAAATATAAACAGGGCGATGAACGCCCTTATTACACTGGATGAAGACGACATCAGAGAGGTCTACGAGGTCGAAAAGAATATCAATTATCTTAACCATGCGATAGTAAACTATCTGGTCAAGGTGGGCCAGATGAACCTGCCTGTGGATGACAGCAGACAGATAGGTGCTCTTTTCCATGTTGTGAACGATATCGAGCGCATAGGCGATCATGCCGAGAATGTTGCGGATGCGGCCAAACAGAGGATAGAAAGCGATATAAGCTTCTCGCTTGAGGCCAGAAACGAGATGGGACGCCTGCTTGAGATGGTAAATACCATAATAAGGTACGCCATGGAGGTATTTGCGGGAAATCCCGATATGGAAGAAAAACTGAAGATGGTCGAGGAACTTGAGGACCGGATCGATATCGAGGAGAGAAGCATCCAGGATCATCATGTGGAGAGGCTTGCGAAGAATGAATGTACTCCGGAGGCGGGAATGCTGTTTTCGGATATCATATCAGGACTTGAAAGGGTTGCGGATCATGCCACCAATATCGCTTTCGCGATCAGGGATTCCGAAAGAGAGGATCTAAGCGTGAGGCAGGTGGCTGTGAAGTAGCAAGAGGAAGGCGATGAAGGGTATCTCTTTTGAAAAAGCCCTTTGTTTTTCCGGGCTCATAACGGCTTTAGTCTTTATCCGGACCGTCTGTGTTTTTGCCGGGGGATCCGGTGTGCTTCTTACTGCCGGAGCCGCCACAAAGCTTGAGATGGGGACCTTTGACACCATCGCTTCAACCGAGGTCATGAGCCAGGCCCAGGCCGGTGCTTCCGCCGGCATAGATGAACAGGCCATCAGAGAAGGGCAGATCGAAGAGACCATAGCCGGCTACAAAAATCTGGGCATAGCCGTTGTTGAAAATCACTTAAATGTCAGGGAAGCTGCCAACGAGGATTCAAATCTCGTCGGCAAGATGACGAGAAATGCGGGATGTGAGATCCTTTCCGTCGATGACGGATGGGCGCATATAAAATCCGGGAAGGTGGATGGTTATGTAAACCTTGAATATCTTCTTACGGGCGAAGAAGCAAAGCAGAGGGCAAGGCAGGTCATCACATTGATGGCAACCGTTACGACCACCACGCTTTTTGTCCGTGACCAGCCTACCACCGAATCTGCCGTTATCACCATGGTTCCCATGGACGAGGAACTTGAGGTTCTTTCCGGGGAAATCAATGATCCCTGGGTAAAGATCGCGATCGACGATGATGAAGGGTATGTGAGCACCGAATTCGTTACCCTGTCAGAGCAGCTCGACAAGGCCGTGACCATGACCGAGCTCCGCTACGGCATGGGTGTATCCGATCTTCGCATCAATCTGGTCAATTACGCCAAGCAGTTTTTGGGCAACCGTTATGTATGGGGAGGAACTTCCCTTACAAAGGGCGCGGACTGCTCGGGCTATGTCATGCAGATATACAAAAAATACGGCATAGGGCTGCCGCGTACCTCCAGAGAGCAGGCGCGCTGCGGCACCAAGGTCGCTTCAGGCGATGCAAAGCCCGGAGATCTTTTCTTCTACGGCAAGGGCGGTGTTGTAAACCATGTCGCCATCTACATAGGCGGAGGCCAGATCATCCATGCATCAAACCCCCGAAGCGGCATCAAAATCTCAAATGCCTACTACCGTACACCCTACGCGATCCGCCGCGTGATCAAAGAGTGACAGGGGGTGCTGAACAGGCAGTGCCTGTTCGTCTAGCACCGACCGGAGCGGAGCGGAGACCGGTTCTGCTGTCATCTTTTTGTTTTTCGTGTGTCAGAGGGACGGTTCTTCTGTCATTTTTTTGTTTTTCGGATGATGCGCATATATTACCGTGCAGTTGTTCGGACGCTTTATTATCTAAGCTCATGATACAGTCTATGGCCCGTCACGCAACCGGGGCAACCCAACATCCGTGTTTGGCTCCGCTTCGCTCCGCATTTGCCCCTATTTGCGCATCCTTGCGCAAATTTGCTGCATACAGAACATTCGCTAAGATAATAACAGCATCCTCACAGGGCACGATAATATATGCGCATCATTCTGGTCCACATGTATGACAGCAGAACCGTCCCTCTGTCAACTCCCCTGTCAACTTTGTCAACCGGGTCAACAATCGGATCCGTATCATGGTTGACGTAAGGCATGCGGATATGTTAGAATACATGGGTTGTGATCCGGCTGCCCAGTTCATGGCATCTCAAAGCCTGTGCTTAGCAGTTCGGTAAAACAGTAAAAATACAAAGGAGACAAAGAAATGATCACAAAAGAAAAGAAGACAGAGATTATCGAAAAGTATGCAAAGAAGCCCGGAGATACCGGCTCGCCCGAGGTTCAGATCGCAATTCTCACAGAGCGCATCAGAGAGCTTACCGAGCACTTAAAGGAAAACAACAACGACCACCACTCAAGACGCGGACTTTTGAAGATGGTCGGACAGCGCCGCGGACTTCTTGATTACTTAAAGAAGAAAGACATCGAGAGATACAGAAGCATAATCGAGAAACTCGGAATCAGGAAATAAAGATTTATCCAAGGTGGAACATCATGCGTTCCACCTTGTTTAAGTAGATAACAGATTTTTTTAATGCCTCGTTGGAAGGCGGAAGAAGAGAAGGAAGGAAAAGAAAAATGGCAGACTACAGAACTTATTCAATGGAACTTGCAGGAAAGACCCTTTCGGTCGACATCGGAAGAGTCGGAAAACAGGCAAACGGCTGCGCATTCATGCATTACGGAGAGACTACGGTCCTCTGTACCGCAACTGCGTCAAAGCAGCCCAGGGAAGGCATAGATTTCTTCCCGCTTTCGGTAGAATATGAAGAGAAATTCTATTCAGCCGGAAAAATGCCCGGAGGATTCAATAAAAGAGAGGGAAAGGCTTCGGAAAACGCCGTACTGACATCCAGAGTCATCGACCGTCCCATGAGACCCCTTTTCCCGAAGGATTACAGAAACGATGTAACACTTGACGCAATGGTAATGTCGGTTGATCCGACAGCGCGTCCCGAGCTTGTGGGAATGCTCGGCTGCGCTCTTGCCACAACCATATCCGATATCCCGTTTGACGGCCCCTGCGCAATGACACAGATCGGAATGCAGGACGGAAAATTCATCGTCAATCCCGATCAGGCAACCTGGGACAAGGGCGATATGAGACTTACGGTAGCATCGGTCGGACAGAAGGTCATCATGATCGAGGCAGGCTGCAACGAGATCCCCGATGACAAGATGTTAGAGGCCATATACATGGCACACGATGTAAACCTCAAGGTTATCGAATTCTTCAAAGAGATAGCCGAAAAAGAGGGCAAACCCAAGCATTCATATGTAAGCTGCGCGGTTCCCGAGGCTCTGTTTGAAGAGATCAAAAAGATCGTGCCTCCCGAGGAGATGGAAAAGGCAACCTTCAACGATGACAAGCAGGCAAGAGAAGAGGCAGTGGCCGAGGCAACTGCAAAGGTTGAGGAAGCATTAAAGGATAATGAAGAATGGGCTCCGATCATCGGAGAAGCGATGTACCAGTACCAGAAAAAGACAGTCAGAAAGATGATCTTAAAGGATCACAAGAGACCTGACGGCAGAGACATCAAGCAGATCCGTCCGCTTGCGGCAGAGATCGATATCATCCCGAGAGTACACGGTTCGGCCATGTTTACCAGAGGCCAGACCCAGATCTGCGATGTGATAACACTGGCACCTCTTTCGGAAAAGCAGAAGGTTGACGGACTTGATGAGAATATCACGGAAAAGAGATATATACATCAGTACAACTTCCCTTCATACTCGGTTGGAGAGACAAAGGTCTCCAGAGGCCCCGGAAGACGCGAGATCGGACACGGAGCTTTGGCAGAGCGCGCAATGCTCCCGGTTCTTCCTTCGGAGGCAGAGTTCCCCTACGCGATCCGCGCGGTATCCGAGACATTTGAATCAAACGGCTCCACCTCACAGGCATCCATCTGCGCATCAAGCATGGCGCTCATGGCTGCGGGCGTGCCCGTAAAGGATCAGGTTGCAGGCATCTCCTGCGGACTTGTGACAGGCGACACGGATGATGATTTCATCGTCCTTACCGATATACAGGGACTTGAGGACTTCTTCGGAGACATGGACTTCAAGGTTGCCGGAACACACAAGGGAATCACGGCCATCCAGATGGATATCAAGATCCACGGCCTGACACGCCCCATAGTAGAGCAGGCGATCTCACAGTGCCATGAAGCCAGGGATTTCATCATGGAAAATGTCATGAAGAATGCCATAGCTGAGCCCAGGAAAGAACTTGGCAAATATGCGCCCAAGATCGTACAGATCCAGATCGATCCCGAAAAGATCGGCGAGGTTGTGGGACAGCGCGGCAAGACGATCAACGAGATCATCGCCCGTACCGGCGTGAAGATCGACATCACGGACGACGGAGCAGTTTCCGTATGCGGACAGGACAAGGCCTCCATGGACAAGGCGATCGAAATGATACAGATGATCGTTACGGACTACGAAGAGGGGCAGTTCTACGAGGGAAATGTCGTATCCATCAAGGAATTCGGAGCTTTCGTGGAGTTTGCTCCGGGCAAGGAAGGCATGGTCCATATCTCAAGGATCGCAAACCGCCGTATCAACCGTGTTGAGGACGAGCTGACACTGGGAGACCATGTCAGGGTGAAGTGCCTCGGCAAGGACAAGATGGGCAGGATGGTATTCTCGATCAAGGATGCTAAATAATTAAAAAGTGACCTCCGGTGGAATATGATATGAAGAATCTCATATCCCGCCGGAGGTTTTTGTAAATTGTGAGAAATCATAATGATGACAACACCAAAAAGAGGAAGGTTATACTATCTGATAAACACAGCTGCGATAATTGCAGGTGTGTTTTTCCTGTATTCAAAGTACTTTGCGGGGATGCTGACAGTCATAGAGGACAGAACGCGGAGCATACTGCTTTTCCTCTTTATCTCACTTCTTATAGCAGTCATTTACTGCATGAAGGCTTTCAGGCTTTATATCATATTTATGGACAACAGAGTGGTCTTAAAGCGCTTTTTCAGGGTGTACATCAAAACCATGCCGGTAAGCCTCGCATTTCCTCTGAAGCTTGGAGAGATCTTCAGGATGTACTGCTTTTCCTGCGAGACCGGCAGCGCGGCTACGGGAATCCTCGGGATCCTCGTGGAGCGGTTCTTTGATACGATACCCCTGCTTGCTCTTATTATAATATTCACTCTGCTTTCGGGTGAAAAGATAATTACACTTGTAATACTGCTGGCCGGCTTCCTGATACTTATCACGGCACTCTACCTCAGCTTTCCGTCGATATATGCATACGCAAACAGATACTGCATGGTAAGCATCCGCTCGGAAAGATCGATCAGGCTGTTAAGGATACTGGAATCCGCGGATAAATGGTACGGGAGAGTCAAAAGCCTCATAAAGGACAGGGTGGCCATACTGCTGATTATCTCATCCTTTACCTGGCTTGCCGAATGCGGGATACTGATGCTGTTCGTGAAGGGTATGGGAGACGAATTCAGGCCCGATATCTTCCTGACATATATAAGCTCCGTGTTTTCCGGCAGTACCAACGGATATGTGGATCTGTATGTGGGCTTAAGCGCCGTGCTATTCTTTGCTGTATTCATCATCGTTTACGCATTGTCATTTATCAGGAAAATATTTGCGGGAAAACGCATGTAGATATATGTACCGGAAATCAGACACGGAATAAGATATTTCAGATGTAATAAACAGTCACAGAGGTAGACAGATGAACACGATCATAGTATATGACAATCACATCATGCCGGATGTCTTCATCAGGAACATAGTCGGAGAGAAGACCTTCGGAGAGATCATAACCAAGCGCGTCAGCATCAAAGACCGGTTCAAAAAGGATCTTCAGGCAGCCGGTTTTGACGGCGAACTCCTGGAATACGATCATTCCTGGGAGCTGTCACAGATCAAAAAACGCCTTAAAGGGGCTCCCGGACAGGCAAAGATCCTGCACCTTTTTTCCTCCTGTCTGTGCCTGCCTGACGGAAAAGAAGCTCTTAGGATCCTTTATGAAAAGACCGGATATGCGAAAGAAAACTATCTGGTGAGGGATGACAATAAAAACATCCTGGGCTTTATCATGAGCGATATCGACGATTATGCGGAATTTCTGGAGATGGCTTCGGACAGGCTCAAGGAAGACGAAACATATAAAAGATACAGATTTGTCTTTGCCGAAATGCTGACCGGCGGATTTTATGATCTTTCGGTATATTCAAACTTTCAGAATTATATCACAGGAAGCTTTGATACCCGGTTTTTCAATTCAGTATCGGGAGACGATCATGTTGTCAGAAAGACCTCGCATGATAAAGGAAAGATAAAGCGGGAATACGACTTCTACGGGCTGCTGCCGGACGATATGAAGCCCTGGTTTGTCATGCCCTACGATTATATGGAAACCGCAGATTCCGCCTCCTACAGCATGAAACGCTATCATATGGCGGATCTGGCGCTTAGGTGGGTGCACGGCGCCATAACCCCGAAGGAATTTGACAAGCTCCTCGAGATCATTTTCTATTTTCTTTCGCACAGGGCAAGGAGACAGATCAGCGCACAGGAGTATAATAAAACCTCTGAAAAACTTTACCTTACAAAAGTAAGAGAAAGAGTTGCCCTTTTAAAACAACATAGGGACTATGAAAGACTCAATACACTTTCAAAGACCGACGGCAGGGAATATATAGATATCCTCATGGAAAAGTACGAAAAACTCTATGGGGATCTGGTAAACAGTACGGAATTTGACCATATAAGCGTCATAGGCCACGGGGATCTGTGCTTTTCCAATATGCTGTTTGACAAAAATACGGAACTCCTGATGCTCATAGATCCGAAGGGCGCATCAGATGCTGAGGAAATGTGGACAGATCCGTACTACGACCTGGCAAAGCTTTCCCATTCGGTCTGCGGGATGTACGATCTCTTCAACTACGGACTGTACCGTCTCGACATAGATGAGAACTTAACCTGCAGGCTCGAACTTGAATCCGAAGGCGGGGAGTATGAAAAGAAATTTGCCGAAGCGCTCGAAAAAAACGGATACGATCTTAAAGCCGTCAGAGTATTTGAAGTATCACTCTTTCTTTCAATGCTGCCCCTGCATATGGACAATCCGAAAAAAGTCTTTGCCTTTATGAAAAATGCGGACAGGATAATGCAGGAGATCTCACGATGAGCAAACGATCCCCGAAAGGAGGCAATGCATGAAAACAAATCTGATAATGCCCATGGGCGGGGCAGGAACGAGATTTTTAAACAACGGCTTTGAATGTCCGAAACCGCTTATAGACTTAAACGGGAAACCGTTCTTTAAATGGGCCTGCGATTCGATATACGGACAGGTGGAACTGGCAACACTTACATTCGTAGTATTAAAGGATCATATCGAAAGATTCGGGATCGATGAAAAGATACTTTCTTATTATCCCGAAGCGCATATAGAGGTCCTGCCGCATGTCTTAAACGGAGCCGTTCTTACAGCCATAGAGGGTGCAAAGACAATAGGAAACGACGGGCCGGTCCTGTTCTGTGACTGCGACCTGATGTTTAAGTGCGCAGAGCTGTACGATCTCTACAATGCTTCCGAATACAGCGCTGACGGCTCTCTGCTTACCTTTACCTCGGATCTTGACAGATACAGTTATGTGCAGACGGATGATGAGGGAAATGCGGTAAAAACAGCTGAAAAAAAAGTAATAAGCGATCACGCCATCACCGGAGCTTACGGCTTTAAGAACGCGAAGCTCTTTCTTGACGCCGCGGCAGAATATATGGATGCATGCGAATATGAAGAATACTTCATGAGCGGCATATATAATATACTGATAGAACGGGGCAGGAAGATAAAAGTGCTTACTGTCGATGAAACCGTCAATTTCGGCACGCCGCAGGAATACGAAGAGGCACGGAAAATCCTCTCATAAACGGAAAAACAGCCGGGGTCAAAAAACCGTTTGCCCTTAACATCATAAAATGAACACATGAACAAAAACTGTCTGTTCAAAAGACGGCGCATGGTTTATAATCAGTATAATAAACGGGCCGTGTTTATTACGGTAATAAGTAAATGTAAAGGAGAAATCAGCTATGAACGAAGTCCTGCAGTCATTTATCAATACGATCCCCGTGATCAAGGATGCTTTCGGAATGGACATAATGATGAGTATCACCGACGGAAACGAATTTCTGGCATACTGGCCCGGTGACAAGATGGTTGCCGATATCCATGTCGGAGACACTCTTTCACATGATGATCCCATGTGGACCTCATTCACCACCGGCAAAAAACTTGAACAGGTATGTCCCGCCGATGTGTACGGATTTGCGTTCAAAGCTATAACTATAGCAATCAAGGACGGCTCTGAGATCGTGGGAACGATGGGAATAGCCATCAGCCTGGAGGCGGAAACCTTCACCAACCAGGCATCGGAAAAGCTTCTTGAAACCGTCGAAAAGGTCACACAGCAGATAGATGAAGCCAAGGACTGCAATCAGTCCATCAAAAACAGCAGCACTATAATAAATGATTCCACGGAGAGGATTCTTCAGAATGTGACGGATGTTCAGAACTTCGCCAAAGAGATTCAGCAGATCTCAAGCAAGACCAACATGCTTTCACTCAACGCTTCCATAGAGGCTGCAAGATCCGGCGAGGCAGGCAGAGGCTTTGCCGTAGTTGCGGATGAGATGAACAAGCTTGCCGGTGACATCAAGGTGTCCTCGGGCAAGATCCTCGACATCATAGATCAGTTCGTTGTGGATATCGACCTCATGAAGAAAAACCTCGAGATCCAGGACAAGTCCCAGACCGGACAGCTTGATCTCACCGAGAGCCTTTATACCGAGATAGAAACCATCGAGACCACCGTAAAACAGATCATAGAAAAGATCAATGCATGAACCTCCTCATAGTCCACAATCACTACCGCATCCCCGGAGGGGAAGACACAGTTGTACAAAACGAATATGAACTCTTAAGGGAGATGGGACACGAAGTTACCCTCTATACGCGTCATAACGACGAAATAGGGGGTCTGACCGGCTTTAAGCGCCTGGCCCTGCCCTTTGAGTTCATATATTCAAAAAAGACCGCAAAAGACATCACGGAGCTCATCAAAGCAAAAAAAATCGATGTCGTGATGGTCCACAATACCTTAAGTCTGATAAGCCCCTCGGTCTATTACGCTGCAGTAAAGGCCGGGGTGCCCGTCGTACAGACGATCCACAATTTCCGCCTCCTCTGTCCCAAAGCGACTCTGTACAGGGACGGACACATCTGCGAAGACTGTATTCAAAAAGGCCTCGGCTGTGCCCTCAGACACCGCTGCTACAGAGGGAGCTTCACCCAGACACTTCTCTGCGTCATCAGCACAAAGATCCACAGGAAAAAAGGAATCTACGGCAAACTGGATTATATCTGTCTGACCGGCTTTAACAGAGATAAACTCCTGCTTCTTTCCGGCACAGATAAAGACCGCATCCATATCAAGCCCAACTTTACGGCAAATGCAGGGAATATGATCCCGTATGATGACCGTAAAAACACCTTCATCTACGCCGGAAGGCTTGAAGAAGATAAAGGCATAACAGAACTTCTCGAGGCCTGGTTTCTGCTTGAAACGAAGGCAAAGGACCCAAAAGATGTTCCGAGACTTGAAGTGGACGGCACCGGCTCTCTGTCCCAAACTGCCCGGAAATATGTCGAAAAACACGGCCTTAAACGGGTAAATATAAACGACCCGTTGCCGCACGATGATATAATAAAAGAGATCGCCCGCGCAAAAGCCCTGATCCTGCCGACAAAATGGTATGAGGGCTTTCCCATGACCATAGCAGAGGCCCTGACAGCCGGAACGCCCGTCATCGGCACAGACCTCGGCAATACCGGAGATCTCATTAAAGGCGGCAACAATGAAGCACCGCACACAAACCTCCCGTTCACCGGTTTGGGCGCTCTGATCGACCCCGCCGACATGGCAGGATCCATCGCCCGTATCATCTCTTCCTGGCAGGAGTTTTCGTATAATAAAGACGCCTTTGAAAAAGCTGCCGTAAAATACGGCAAAGAGGAGAATAAACGGATTTTTGAAGAAATACTGGCTGAGGTAAAAAACAGACCGGTCAGATAAAGCCGTAATTGCCGTAAACCCTCAAGAATGATATAATAAAACCATTCAAAAACGGATGCATAAACATCCGATCTTAGCATGAAGGCGGATCCGCCATACAGGAGCGTCCTGCTCCACAAAGCTCATGCTATTTCCACAACAAAAGAATAGCAGGAGCCGTAAAATAAATACCTCCTGCGAAAACAATTTCAAAGGAGGAAATGATCAAGTGAGACCAAGAGACAGTTATGGAAATTATTTTGATCACGATGAAACAGACATAGAATGGAAAGAAATAGAAAAAATCCGGGCTGAAATAAATACGAATTATAGCCGATACCGTGGAAAATCATATTGTATTCATATTTCATTTGGATTGGATGATCGTGCATATAAGTACTATTTTGAAAATCATGGCTTTGACGATATAAACATATATCTGCGCACTGAAATGGAGGAATAAAAGCATGGAAGAACTGAAGAAGATGTTGATAAATGTATCTGACAGTTATTATGATTTTGTGGTAGGGATTCTTGATGAGGCAAAAAAATCTGAATCAAGAAAAAAAGCTCTGACAGGGTATATCAACAACCATCCAAAAGCCACAACCAGTGACATTGTCAAATATCTTACAGATGAACTGGGATTATACGAAGAAAACAGAAATTCGGGGGCATATACAGCGACGAAAGAAAAAGCTGCCCTTGATGCAAAAACAACCGCATAATATACGAAACAGTATAGTAAAACTAACTATAACTATAAACCTGAAAAAGACTAACTATAAACCCATAATAAACATGTTTATAGTTAGTTTTTATATATGATCGTGCAAATCCTCAATTGCCGTAACACCTCGGAAATGATATAATAAAACCGTTCAAAAACGGATGTACAAACATCCGATCTTAGCATGAAGGCGGATCCGCCATACCGGAGCGTCCTGCTCCACAAAGCTCATGCTATTTCCACAACAAAAGAATAGCAGGAGCAAAAAACTCATCATAAGGCTCCTGCAAAAAAAGGAGGTAAAATAGATGAGTAAACCAATTGAAGAGCTGACATTTTCGGACAGTTTTATGTTCGGAGCAGTATTGACGAGGAATCTGGGACTGTGCAAGGAAATACTTGAACTGATACTTGACAGAAGGATCAGCAGCATAAGTTTCAGCAATGCAGAGCAGTATCTGGAGGCGGCTCCCGATTCAAAGTCGGTAAGGCTTGATGTATATCTGGAGGATGATACATCAAAAGCATACGATTTTGAGATGCAGGCATACGATGAACCTGATATAGCGGCGAGAAGCAGATATTATCAGGCGAATGTAGACATCAACCTGATGGCAAAAAAAGAAAAATATCAGGATCTGCCGGACAGTTATATCATTTTTGTCTGTACAAAGGACTATTTCAATCGTGGACTCTGTAAATATACATACGAAAATATCTGTCATGAAACAGGAGATCCATTGAATGACAGGACAAAAAAGATATTTCTGAATGCTGCCGGAGAAGATAAAACCATCAGTTCAGGGTTAAGGGACTTTCTGGACTATATAGCCGGAAAGGGCACACACAGCGATCTGACTGAGAGGATAGATGCAGCAGTAGCAGCTGCAAGAAAGGACAGGAATGTAAGAATGGCATATTTATCATACGATTTAGCACTCCAGAGTAGTGAAGACAGGGGAATCGCAAAAGGAGAGATCATAAGCATAGTAGATCAGATCTGGAAAAAACTGAAGAAAAACAAACCTATCTCCGTTATCGCTGATGAAACAGAAACCGATGAGCAACAGGTAGAGCGTATAGTGGAGTTAATACACTCTCATGGAGAGGACTACGATAAAAAAGTAATCGGCAGCGAATACATGGAAAAATACTATATGCCAAGTGAAGAAGGAAAAAGCAGATATCACAGATGAGACACTAATGAAGCTGATAATCTACCCGCTCACATTTCCGAAGAATGCGGATAAGAAGGAGGCAGTAAACAAAGCGATCAGCCTGGCAGAAAAGATCGATGACAGGAAAAAACAGGTATTTGCCCTCACAGGATTATACACATTTACGGATAAGATAATAGATGACAAAGATGCAGAAAGGATAAGAAGGAACATTAACATGACAAAGGTAGAAATGATATTTTCGCCCTCGAGTTTTTGAAAGAAGGAGACTCCGTCGAAAAAGTAGCCCGTTGCCTCAAACTTCCCAAAACCAAGGTACGGAAATTAAAAGAGAGCCTCGACCATAACTGACTGTATAACACCGTGAAACAGTAGAACAACCCAAAACAGGAAAACCAATGCAAACCCTCCTCATAGTGACCAATATCCCCTCTCCCTACAGGGTAGACTTCTTTCATTACCTCCAGACGAACATAAAGGAATACGACATCCACATCATGTTCCAGTCCGGAAACGAAAAAAGCTACCGCACCTGGAGCGGCGGAGAAGAAAAACTGAAAAACACACACTTTCTCAAGTCAAAAGTGATCAAAAGGACAGGCTTTGACCAGACAGAAAAATACATCCCGACAGGCACGGCAAAGGTCCTTGATGAAGTGCGCCCCGATACGGTCGTCTGCATGGAATACAACCCCTGCGCCATCATGGTGAAACACTGGTGCAATAAAAACAGGGTCCCCTACATCTCCTGGACAGACGGCACGAGGCTCTCAGAGGCCCATATAGGCCTTTTACAGAAATTATCGAGGAAATATATAATAAAAAACACAAAAGCCTTTATAGCCAGTTCTACGGCTGCCAGAGACAATCAGATATATCTTGGTGCAGACCCGGAAAAGATCCATATCAGCTATCTGACGGTTGACATAAATCGATATACTTCAACAGACACAGACAAACCCAAAGCCGAACCCTTCGGTATCATCTGTGTCGGAAGCCTGATCCAAAGGAAAGGCATAGACCTGCTCCTTAATGCCCTTGGCATAATAAAAGACAGAGACTGGACCCTCACCCTTGCAGGCGAAGGCCCCGAAAAAGATGCTCTTGCAAAGCAGGCAGAGGAACTTGGGATATCACAAAAGATCAGATTTGCAGGCTTTATCGAAGGAGAAAAATTGCGTGATCTGTATGCTGAGAGTTCCCTTTTCATCCTCCCTACCAGAGAGGACTGTTTCGGCCTTGTAACCCTTGAGGCTATGTGCGCAGGCCTGCCCGTTATCAGCTCCAAATACGCCGACGGCGCCTACGACCTCATTGAGGACGGCGTCACAGGCTTCATAGTCGACCCCTACGATGAAAAGCAATTCTCAGAAACCATAGAAACTCTTATGAACAACCCCGTAAAGGCTGCAGAAATGGGCAAAGCAGGCCTTGAACGATCAAAGGAATTCTCTTTTGAAAAAGTCTCCAAGGGCTTCATCGAAGCCGTACATGCCGCCCCAAATTGATATATTTGCTCACCCACCCCATCAGTGATATAATAAAATCAAATCAAACCGAGACCTCAAACAGAAGTCTCATCCTAGCATGAAGGCGGTTCCGCCACTCGGGCCCTCAAAGCCCCCAAAAGCTCATGCTATTACCACAAAACCCAATAGCAGGAGCGAAAAAACGATAATATATCCCTCCTGCGAAAACAACTTCAAAGGAGGAATAATGAAGAGGAAAAAAAGAAAAAACAACGAAATCACAAAAAGAAAAAACGACAGAATCGCGAAAAGCGAGGTTGAAAAGATTGTGGACAACATGTGTCTGTTTGATGATGATCTGATGTCAAGGGTGTTTGATGATAACATTCCTGCTGCGAAGCTGATCATAGACACATTACTTGAAAAGGATGTCGAGATAAAAACCTGCAAGGGTCAGGTGCAGTTAAAGAATCCGCTGGTAAACGGAAGGAATATTATCCTTGATATACTTGCGGGCGAGAGAAACGGAGATTTGTTTAACTGTGAGGTTCAGCGAAGAAAAAGAGGTGCAGATCCGAGAAGGGCGCGATTTCACTCGAGTATGATGGATACAAGGATGCTGAAAGCAAGGCAGGGTTTCAGGAAACTGAAAGATTCATATATGATATTTATAACCAAGGGGGATTATTTCGGAAAAAACAGGGCGGTATACAGGATTGACAGAAAGATAGACGGATCCGAGGACTTTAATGACGGAAGCCATATCATATATGTGAACGGTAAATACAGGGGCGATGACAAAGTGGGAAGACTGATGGAAGATTTCGGAAACAGAAGAACAACCGGCTTTAATAATCCGGAACTGGAAAAAGGTGTCAGATACTTCAAAGAAGAGGAAGGAAGAGAAGAAATGTGTGAAGCAGTTGAAAGATATGCAACAAAGCAGTACAAAATAGGAATTGAGCAGGGAATCGAGCAGAAAACCCTCCAGGTCTATCAAAACTGCATCAAGCGAGGCATGTCCGAGGAAGACGCCCGTGCCATAGCAGGCATGGATCAGACGGAGGCAGATTAACCCCAAATACCGCCATAATACAACCGAATATCGCAAAAAACCACAAAACCATACCAACCCCACTGCAAACATGGTATAATCACGGGGTTGGTATTTTTGTATTTGTTCTTAGAAAAAGAGGCTCGACAGACCGGAAAGAACCCGGGAGGACAAGACCTTCAACCTGCTTTTTGTCGGCAGAGTTGTGAAACTCAAAGGCCTTGAACGGTCAAAAGAATTTTCTTTTGAAAAAGTCTCCAATGGCTTTATGGAAGCGGTTAGATCAGCCCGATGAACCTCATAGAGTGAGTGCATTTCGAAGTAGACCGGCTTTAATAATCCGGAACTGGAAAAAGGTGTCAGATACTTCAAAGAAGAGGAAGGAAGAGAAGAAGTGTGTGAAGCAGTTGAAAGATATGCAACAAAGCAGTACAAAATAGGAATCGAGCAGGGAATCGAGCAGAAAACCCTCCAGGTTTATCAAAACTGCATTGAACGCGGCATGTCCGAGGAAGACGCCCGTGCCATAGCAGGCATGGAGCCGGAAAAGGCAGATTAACCCCAAATACCGCCATAATACAACCGAATACCGCAAAAAACCACAAAACCATACCAACCCCACTACAAACATGGTATAATCACGGGGTTGGTATTTTTGTATTTGTTCTTAGAAAAAGAGGCCCATATAGGCCTTTTACAGAAATTATCGAGGAAATATATAATAAAAGGCACAAAAGCCTTTATAGCCAGTTCTACGGCCGCTAAAGAGAATCAGATATACCTCGGCGCGGATCCTGAAAAGATCCATATCAGCCTTCTGACGGTAGATCTGACAAAATACATCCGGAAAGACCCGGTAATACCCGGACAAAAGCCCTTCGGGATACTCACAGTCGGGAGCCTCATCAAAAGAAAAGGCCTGGACCTCCTCATAAATGCCCTTGGCATGATAAAAGACGAAGCCTGGACATTAACCATAGCGGGAGATGGCCCGGAAAAGGAAGCACTCATACAGCAGGCAGAAGAACTTGGAATATCGGAAAAGATCACATTTGCCGGCTTTGTCGAGGGAGAAAACTTGCGGGAACTCTACGCCAAAAGCCAAGTGTTCGTCCTTCCAACCAGAGAAGACTGCTTCGGCCTTGTAACCCTTGAAGCCATGTGCGCCGGCCTGCCGGTGATCAGCTCAAAATACGCCGACGGCGTCCTGGATCTCATCGGAGACGGAACTACCGGCCTCATAGTCGACCTGTACGATCCGGGACAGCTGTCCGATGCAATAAAAACCCTCATAAACGATCCTCAAAAAGCCGCATCAATGGGAAGAGCCGGATTAAAGAAAACCGAAGAATTCACATTCGAAAGAGTATCCAAAGGCTTCATGGAAGCCGTAATTGCCGTAAATTCTCGAAAATAATATAATAAACCCGTTCAAAAAAGGCGTTCTTAAATTTATACGGGAAATCGGAAACGAATACATGGAAAAGTACTATACCCCCAGCGAAGAAGAAAAAGCCTACCTTGACGCAAAAGCGACCGCATAACCACTGAAACCACACGAAAACCATGTGCAAGAGAAGTGGAAAAATCCATGTCCGACAAAATGACAAAGTACTTCATGTAAACAATTCGACAAATCTGTGCGTATGATTTATAGTAGATATCGTTGCTGTTACAAGTAATTCGTTAATTCGGGAACATATAAATGATTGATAAAAAAACAGACTATATTACACCGGATGCAATGGGGGGATATGCTGTCGAAATAATCAGGAAAACATTCGATGTAGCAAGTGAAGAAATAAAGCAGGTTCAGGTCATGAAGAAGGGCATGACAAACAGATCCTTCAGTTTCAAAATAAACAGTAAGAGATACATCATACGTGTTCCAGGTGAGGGCACGGAAAATCTGATAAACAGAAAAAATGAGGCGGCAGTCTACCATACAATAAAAGGCCTTGGAATATGTGATGATCCTGTGTATATTGATCCCGGAAATGGATATAAGATAACATCATTTCTTGATAATGTCAGAACCTGCGATATAGACAATGAAGATGATCTCAGAAGATGTATGGAAAAACTGAGATCATTTCATTCACTTAAACTTACTGTTCCGCATACCTTTGATATATGGGGTCAGATACAGTTTTATGAGTCGCTCTGGAATAAAAACAGTTCCGAGTATCCAGACTATGAAGAAGTGAAAAGATCGGTCTTTTCCATGAAAGATTTTGTGGACACAAATAAAGAGACATTCATTTTAACGCACATAGATGCTGTGCCTGATAATTTCCTCTTTTATCATACAAAAGACAACGGAGAAGAATTACAATTAACAGACTGGGAATATGCCGGTATGCAGGACCCACATGTAGACATAGCCATGTTCTGCATATATAGCCTGTATAATAAAAAACAGTCAGATAAACTCATAGATATCTATTTTGACAATAAATGTGATGACCCGACCAGAGCGAAGATATACTGCTATATGTCTGCGAGTAGTTTGTTATGGTCAAACTGGTGTGAATACAAAAAGGAACTGGGCGTGGAATTTGGCGAATACGGGAACAGTCAGTATAATTACGCCAGGGACTATTATTCATACGCGAAGGAAGTATTAAAGTAAATGAGCGGGGAGTATGTTGCAAAAAGAGCCATAATACTGGCGGCAGGGCGGGGAGAACGTTTAAGACCCGTTACAGATGATATACCCAAGCCTCTCATAACAGTAAACGGTGTCAGGATGATTGACACCATAATAAAAGCCCTGCACAACAACAAAATATACGAGATATATGTTGTGACCGGATATCTGAAAGACAGATTTAACCCGCTTGTTGAAGAAAATCCGGGATTACAGCTTATAAATAATCCCTATTATGATACCTGCAATAATATTTCATCGCTGTATTCGGCCAGAGATCATCTGGAAGAGTGTATCATTATGGATGGCGATCAGATAATCTATGATTCCGGCGTTCTGGACCCGCATTTCAAACGGTCAGGATATAATGCTGTGTGGACAGATGAGTGGACAGATGAGTGGTTGCTGCAGGTAGAAAACGGGATAGTAATGTCTTGCTCGAGAAACGGTGGCGCAGGGGGCTGGCAGTTATACTCTATAAGCCGGTGGACTAAAGAGGATGGAAAAAAGTTGCGGCGTCATCTGGAGATTGAATTTGAGGATAATAAAAACCGCGATATATACTGGGACGATGTGGCTCTCTTTTGTTATCCCGGGGAATATGATCTTGGGATAGTAAAAATGAAAAAAGAAGATGTAATTGAAATTGACAACATGAGTGAGCTGACGGCAATAGATTCAAAATACCGGAATTGGGGGAAATCATGAATATGAAAGTTAATAAGGGAAAAATAGACTGGCCGCTTACTCTTATACCATTCATAATAATATCGCTTCTGGCCGTGATACTTTTTATGTTTCCTGAAGGAGCCAATGATATCATAGGCCGCGTGAGATTCTTTTTTGGGGATACCCTCGGAGCTTTTTATCTTGCTTTTGGCGCAGGAGTTTTGATCATATCACTGTATATATCCTTTTCAAAATATGGAGATATAGTCCTGGGAGGGCAGGACGAAAAGCCGCAATACTCTTTTTTTACCTGGGGAAGTATGATGTTTACTTGCGGACTTGCGGCAGATATCCTGTTTTATTCCTTTTCGGAATGGGTAATGTATGCTACAAACCCTCATATAGAAGAGTTGGGATCAATATCTGATTGGGCAGGTGTATTCCCTCTTTTCCATTGGAGTTTCATTCCGTGGGCTTTTTACCTTGTATTGGCTGCAGCTTTTGGTTTTATGATACATGTGAGAAAGACCAACAGATTAAGATATAGCGAAGCTTGCAGGCCGTTAATTGGGAAAAATACGGATGGATTTTGGGGCAGACTGATAGATCTTTTTGCACTTTTTGCCCTGCTTGCCGGAACAGCTACTACTTTCAGCGTTGCAACCCCTTTGATGGCGAGCATCATTTTACGGCTTACGGGAATAACGATCAGCAGGACAGCTGTGACTATCATCATTCTGGTCATAACCTGCGCGGTGTATACCTATGCAACGATCCATGGATTTAAGGGGATCAGTTTTCTGGCAAAGCTTTGTATCTTTCTGTTTTTTGGCTTACTTGTGCTTGTTTTGGTTATAGGAGGTCAGGGCAGATTTATATTAGAGTATGGTCTTCAAAGTTTTGGGAAGATGATACAGAATTTTGTTGAACTGAGCACATACACGGATCCTGGCAGAAAAACATTTTTTCCGCAGGACTGGACAATATACTATTGGGCATATTGGATGGTATGGTGTATAGCTGCTCCGTTTTTCATAGGTAATATTTCAAAAGGCCGTACTATCAGACAGACGGTTCTGGGTGGCTATGTTTTTGGAGTTGGATCAACGATCGTAAGCTTTATAGTACTCGGAAACTACTCTCTGGGGCTTCAGGTTGCGGGAAAATATGATTTTATAGCAAAATACAGCGAGACCGGCGACCTGTATGATCTGATCTTGTACATAATAGATACAATGCCTGTATCAAATGTGATCCTGCTGATAATCCTTGTCTGTATGATCGCATTTTACGCCACATCATTTGACTCAATTGCCTATACGGCTGCCTGCTACAGCTATATCAAACTTGAAGACAATGAAAAACCCGGGAGGGGAATAGAATTACTCTGGTGTATACTGTTGATAGTCCTTCCCATAGGGCTTGTATTCTCGGAGAGCTCGATGTCAAATATTCAATCGGTAAGTATCATTTCAGCCTTTCCCATAGGAATTATAATGATCATAATGGTATGGAGTTTCCTAAAGGATGCGGGATCATTTTTGAAAGAAAGGGAGAAGCAGGACGAGCCGCACTAAATGGTTTACATAATATGAAAACAATCAATGACGATGAAGCAAGAAAACTGGAATTGGATATCCTGATTCGATTTGCAGACTACTGCAAAAAGAATGATCTCAGGTATTATCTGGCATATGGCACATTGATAGGTGCCATAAGACACAAGGGATTTATCCCGTGGGATAATGATGTTGATGTTGTCATGCCAAGGCCCGATTATGAAAAACTTATCAGATTAACAGACGCGGAAAAGATCGCGGATCACATAAAAGTTCTGGATTATAAAAAGGAGAGGACATTCCCCTTCTTAAAGCTCGCAGATGACAGGACAAGGCTAAAGGAGCATTATCTGGTAACGGAAGAAAATATGGGCGTTTATATCGACATTTTCCCCCTTGACGGAATGCCGGATGATCCGGAAAAGAGAGAAAAACTATTTAAAAAAGCGGCTCTTTTTTACAAACTGTTTGCGGTGGCAAATTACCGGAAAAATACCGGTGCGAATGCATATAAGAAATTCTTAAAGATGATCTGTTATCCTTTTTCAAGAATGATTTCATCATCCTGGGTGTGTGACAGATTGAACCGTTTATGCGAAGCATATGATTATGATAAGTCGGAGTATGTTGCGGATATAGTTTGGGGATATGATGCAGCAAGAGAAATAATGCCTAAACAATACTTTGAAGCGGCAGAGGTGGAATTTGAAGGTCATTTTTTTTGCGCGCCTGCGGAATATGATAAAATGTTACATCAGACCTACGGAGATTACATGCAGCTTCCTCCTGAAGAGGACAGAATAGTGCATGAATTTGAGGCGGAGTGGAAATAATCCGATAATACACATATGAAAATAATAGCATTTTACTTACCACAATTTCATGAGATCCCGGAAAACAACGAATGGTGGGGAGAAGGATTTACGGAATGGACAAATGTCCGCAAGGCAAAACCTCTGTTTGAAGGACACTACCAGCCGCGCGTGCCGTTAAATAATAACTACTACGACCTGACAGACATCAATGTCATGCGCTGGCAGTCCGAGATCGCCGAAAAATACGGCGTATACGGCTTCTGCTTTTATCACTACTGGTTTAACGGCAAACTCCTTTTACACAAACCCGTGGAAATGTACAGGGATGACCCGGAATGTAAAACCCATTACTGCATCTGCTGGGCAAACGAGGACTGGACAAACAACTGGTCTTCAGACAACCCTACATTCCTTGTCAAGCAGACCTACGGTGACAAAAAGGAGTGGGAGGAGCATTTCAACTACTTCCTGCCTTTCTTCAAGGATCCCAGATACATCAAAGAGGATAATAAACCCTTCCTTGTGCTCTACGAGCCATCGATCGTCAAAGGACTGGAAGAAATGGTGGAATACTGGAATGAGCTTGCAAAGCAGAACGGATTTGACGGAATAGTCATGGCAGCGCAGAGCACCCGCGGGAGACTTGACGGGAAACCTGTCCCGGATGTGATAGACTACCAGATAGATTATGAGCCCCAGTATGCATATTCACTGCTAAAGCAGCAGTCATTTCCAATCCTCAGGAAATGTAAGAGAATCGTACGGAATTTCCTCAAAAAGAATTTCAACTCCAACGCATTTGAAAAGGTCGGCAGGACTCAGAAACTGCAGATTTTTGACTATGATGAGGTGTGGAAAAAGATACTGTCCCTTAAACCCCAGAGCCCGAAGGACATCCCGGGAGCCTTTGTAGACTGGGATAATACCGTCAGAAAGGGCGACAGAGGCTTTGTAATAAACGGCGCAACCCCGGAAAAATTCGACAAATACTTAAAAGAACAGATAAACAGGGCCGAAACAGTGTATAATAAGGACATGATTTTCCTCTTTGCCTGGAATGAATGGGCGGAATGCGGCTACATGGAGCCGGATGAGAAGTACGGGTACGGGTATCTGGAGGCAGTGAAGGAGACGATGGGTTCATGAACATATTTCAAAAAATCCCATATCATTTATGGTATTTATATAAAACAGAATTCCTGAGAAAAGAAGTTATCAGATGTTGCCGTAAGGAGGCCGAAAATGCCGATGAAAGAAAGGCTGCGGAACTGAAAGAAGTTGAGACATATCTGCAGAAATACTGTTTTACCCTGTTTCCTTACAGATTCATAAAGAAATATGACAAGATCAGGATAGAAGTTGAAAGGGATGAGGAAGGAAGCCCGTTTGTTTACAGAGGCAGTAAAAAACTCTTTTTTCCTGAAAAATGGTCGGATGAAAGATGCAGGAACTATTATCGCGAAATACTGACAGAACAGGACAAAGAATCTCCTCACTGCTACATTTCCGATGATAAACGCTTGCCCGGAGAGGGAGACAGTATTGCCGATGTTGGCGGTGCCGAAGGCTTTTTTGCATTGGATCATATAGAAAGAGCCGGTAAAGTATATATTTTTGAATGCGAAGAAGAATGGCAGGAACCCTTGAGAAAGACTTTTTCACCATGGAAGGATAAGGTGGAGATAATAAATAAGTATGTCGGAGATAAGGATGATGAAGGCCGGAATTTTGTAACTCTGGATTCATTCTTTAGAGATAAGAAATGTGATTATGTCAAGGCAGATATCGAAGGCGCTGAAACAGCACTGCTTAAGGGCGGAGAGAGTACATTCAGAAACAAGGTAAGAAAGACTCTCCTATGTGCCTACCATAATCAGGACGATGAGGAAAAGATCAACAGATATCTCGAAGAGTATGGCTTCACACATGAACCGAGTCACGGCTTTATGCTCATGGCAGCGGGATATCTGAACGGCGATAAGGATTCCTTTAAACCGCCATACCTACGCAGAGGAGTGATATTTGGTAGCAGATGAACGGAGAAAGATCATTGCGTAAAAAGGTCAGCGTGGTTATGCCTACATACGGCAAAGCCGGATATATAGAAAAAGCGATAGAATCGGTTTTTGATCAGACCTACCCCAATATAGAACTGGTAATTGTTGATGATAACGGAGCAGGTTCCGAAAATCAGCTTAATACCGAAAAAAGAATAGAAAAATGGAAAGACAAGATACGATATATAGTACAGGATACTAATAGAGGCAGCGGGGCAGCAAGAAATACCGGGGTGGAGAAGGCGTCCGGAGAGTATGTCGCTTTTCTTGATGATGATGATTTTTATTTGGATTCATACATAGAAAGTATGGTCAATGAACTGGAAAAAGACTCCTACGATGTGGTATATGAAGCAGAATGGTTTTTGCTGCTTGATAAAACATGCTTCTGCGCGAAAAAGCGCCCGGAAAAGATAGAGGGAGACATCCATGGCCGCTTGTTGAACGGAGATGTGCCAATCACCATATTGTTCATGTTCAGGAAGGAAATTGTTCAAAACATAGATCTTTTTCACGAAGGCCTGATGTCATATGACGAGTATGATGTGTGGATACGATGGACTAAAAAACTTCGATATGCATGCCTTACGGAACCCTGTGCAGTGGTAAGAAGAAGCAGTGATAATAAGAGCCTTACAACCAATATCGATCTTAGAAAAGAGGGATTGGAATATATAAAAACCACATATTTCGATCCCTTAAAAGATAATAAAACTGGAAGATCTGTCAATATTGAGAGGATTCTGGAATGCGGATTGGAGAAAGACAGGGTGTATCAGCTGAGAAATGAAAAACATAAGATTCCCTGGAAAATGATCAAAGATTTTGCAGACAGATATGAAATGAGTACAAAAGAAAGACTTTTCTTTTACATCAATGTATTGTTCAACGATTCATATGCAGTTTTATATTTGAAAATGTTTTTCTTCAGGTTCAGATACGAAACATTAAATATCAGATAGAAAAATGACGAATTACGATTATCTTTATGATAAATCAAATTACAGCCAATATATAGAAGACCAGAACCATTTTGTGGATAAGAAACTGTCCTATGTAATTGTTGAGAAAGGGTATGTCCTGCCTACAAAGATAATCTCCTATATGGGTTATGGCGGTGTTTTATCGCAGAACGGGGAATTTATAGAAGGTTCTGACCTTTACAGGAGTTATGGCGGAAAATATGAGTTTTCAAAAGACGAAGTAACGGTAAAGGATGAGAAAGTCATATATATAGGCATGATGGTTGATGCCTGGGGACATTGCATTACGGATTGTCTTAAACATCTTTGGTTTTTATTTACCGATGAGTATAGTGAAAAATACAGGGATTATAAATTAATATATGTAGCCGGTGAAAATTATAAGTTTTCCGATAGTTTTAAGGAATTGCTGGAAATATTGGGAATAGATCATGAAAGATTTATCAAGGTGGACCGCATTTCGCAGTTTACGGAGATTCTGGTGCCTGACGAATCTTTTTTCAGACATAGGAATTTTACGCGTGAGTATTCGGATACAATAGAAAAGATAAGAGAATATGGATTATCTAACAGAAAAGAACTGAACTATGATAAGGTCTATTATTCATATGCGGATTGTGGCAGATATAAACAGGTTGGAGAATATAAGCTCGAAAACTACTTTATGTCTAAGGGATATAAGATCATATATCCTGAAAAACTCACCTTCAAAGAGCAGTTGAATGTTTTGACAAATTGCAATGAATTTGCATCAACCATAGGATCTTCATCGCATAATGTGGTTTTCCTAAGGGATAATGTGAAAATTATTCTTATCCCGAGAACCTGGTATGTTAATGTTTATCAGCTTACGCTCGATCATATTCATTCCCAGAAAGTATATTACATCGACAGCAGCTTGTCTGTCATGATCGACAGAAGAAAACCGAATGAAGGCCCGTTTTTTTACTGCATCAGCGAAAATCTGCTTAAATATTTCGGAGATGATCCAAAGCAGAACAGATCATTTTGGAAGAGAAACATGAAGGATTTCAGAAAATATCTCCGATTGGGTCTCGTTCATAATTATAAGGGCGAGTATGCAGCCTGCGATTGTTATGCAAAGGAGGCAGAGAAATATTATTCGTATTATCTGGACAATAACTCTTTATTCTATCTGGTAAAGAAGTGCAGGATAATCGATGTTATATTGCTTATAAACCTGAAATACAGGCAGATAAAGAGATTTATTCAAGGTAAATGGAGTTAAACACTCTTCGAAGGACAGGGATTTTTAGATGAGGATGATAGGGATAGTGATATTAATATGTATAGTTGAACTTATAATACTGTTTTTATTTTTTAACAGCATAATACAGAAACAGCATACAGCAATTCAAAAGATGGAACATGAGTCCGAAATACAGGATATATGGATAGGTAATCTGCAGCGTTCCATGTTTCTCAGCCGTTTTTTTAAGGCGAATAATATAAGCGAAGTTGTTGTTTTCGGATGTGATCATCTGGGAGAGACACTGTATCATGAATTGATAAGTAACGATATCACGGTTAAGTTCTTTATTGATGATAAAAGAAACGACCGGCTTTTCTGGCACAGGCAGGTGCCGATCATAAATATGTCGGAATTTGAGAAAAAAGCTGCTGCAGAAACGATAGTTGTTGCCGAAACAGACATGTTTAAGGCATTGAAAGAGCGATTGGGCGAGGATTACCCGGGAAAGATATTATGTCTTGAGGATCTTGTCCGGGCATTGGTGTAGGTATCAGATATGAATCTTTTTCAGGATAAAGCGCATCAGTTAAAAGTAAAGATCAGGGACAGCAGGTTCTATAGGAATAGTATACAGTCGTATTATCAGATCTTGTTAAAGAACAGGTTGCATTCTGATGAATTGAAAACTGAATCATTTGGACCGGCTAATCCGGATAAGACATTTTTTGTGATCAGGTCATGTTATCCTGCTCAGGGGACTTTTGAAAGATGGATGGAGGCGGCATATAATCTGATATATGCAAACTATCATGGATATATTCCGATAGTTGACCTTAAGAATTTTCAATACATTGACGGGAAAAATGCTGAGGAAGATCTTTGGGGTGTTTACTACAAGCAGCCTCAGTACGATTATACTCTGGAAGAGATATACAACTCCCAAAATGTAATATTTGGGAACAGACACGGGGCTTTAAGCAATGTGATCGGTATTTTTAATCCTATGTTTGTAGAGATGGATGAATGGATGCACTCGATGTTTCATGAGTGCTTTGAGATCATGGGTTTTAATGATGAAATATGTGAGTATATTAAGGCGAATACAATTGAACTTCCTCCAAAAACTATAGGGATTCCCTTGAGAAGGTCATTTGAATGGGGAAATGAAGCGGGAGTTCCTCTGTATAGTGAGTATTTCGGGCATCATACACGTGGTTTTATGGATGATTACATCAGGTGGATAAATAAGGAATTTGATAAGGGTAATTACGACTATTGCTATGTTACCAGTGATGATAGAGAAGGATTAGATATATTAAGGGGTGAGTTTGGAAATCGTTGCTTGTTTTTTGAAAGGAAAAGACCACATTTTTTTTGTGAAGGTAAGCCTACAAAAACAACAGAAGAAAGGTTTGTGGAATTTCCGGATTTACCTATGAAAGAAAAAATTCGTTTGTTGGGAAAAGAGTATTGTACGGAAACTGCAATATTGGCAAAATGTGATTCGATAATGAAGATCAGATGCGGACAGGAGATAATGGCTCAGATAATATCTCCCAAATATATTCCGCTGGTAGATAATGATGTTTATTTAAAAATTTACAGATAACACAGGTGAAAAATTTATGATTAAATACAACTATGCTGATTATTATATGGAAGATACGATCAAAGCGGACTTTTTAGGTCACTTCTTAAAAGATCACGGAATGGAATGTGAGATGTCTGATACACCCGATTATCTGCTGTGTTATCGGTATACCGGAGATACTTTTCTAAAATATGATGGCGTTCGGATTTTCTGGACGGGAGAAGATGTATCTCCTGATTTTAATCTGGTGGATTATGCAATCGGATTTGATCATATTTCATTTGGAGACAGATACTTCAGAAGACCGCTGTATTTGGGGTACAAAGAGGATTGGGAACTGGCAAAGAAAAAGCATTTAAATGTGGACAGATCTGCCCACGAACGGAAATTCTGCAACTTTGTCTACTCCAACGGAAATGCCGTAAGACAACGCGAGGATTTTTATCATATTCTTTCGAAATATAAAAAAATAGACAGTGGCGGACGGTACTTAAACAATGTCGGAGGTCCGGTTGATAATAAATGTGAATTTCAGAAGAACTATAAGTTTTCAATAGCCTTTGAAAATGCCTCAACACCCGGTTATGTCACGGAAAAAATAACACAGGCCTTTGCCGCAGGGACAGTTCCGATATATTGGGGAAATCCGTTGGTCGCAGATGAGTTCAATACAAAGGCATTTATCAACTGTCATGATTTCTCTTCATTTGATGAAGTCATAAAATTCGTAAAGGAAGTAGATGAAAATGATGAATTATACTATGGCTTTTTGAATGAGCCCATGTGTACAGATGAACAGCTAAAGAAAGCGGAGGACACCGAAAATAAACTTGAAGAATTCCTGCTGAATATATTTACACAGCCCTATGAAAAAGCATTTAGAAGGAATATGGGCTTTTGGGGACGGAATTATGAAATGAAAATGAAGAGGCAGCTTTTGGATTTTGATATGGATAAAGCCGGTTTTACCATGCCGTTAAAAGTCGGATATTATCTGTGCAGAAGAAAGCTTGGAATCGTTAAAAGAAAATTGATAAAAAAATGAGACTGAAATGGGTACTGCATTATTTTTGATATTTGTAAAACCTATAGAGATACTGATAGAAGTCGCCTACGATATGTTTTTTAGGGTATTAAAGAACCCCGGAGCAACTATTGTTGTTGTCAGCCTGATTGTCAATATCCTTGTTCTGCCTCTGTATAACAGGGCCGATGCACTTCAGGAACAGGATAGACAGGAAAGAAAAAAGATAGAACCGTATATTAGGCTCATACGTTCAGCGTTTAAGGGCGATGAACGTGCCTTTATGATGAATGAGTTATACAGACAACAGGGCTACTCCCCGCTGTCAGGTTTGAAAGGCGGATTGTCGCTGCTTCTTCAGGTGCCTTTTTTTATGGCGGCTTATCACTTCCTTTCAAATCTGTCTGTTTTGCAGGGGAGTTCTTTTTTGTTTATAAAAGATCTGGGAGCGGAGGATCAATTGTTTTATATCGGATCATTTCCGGTCAATATCCTTCCTCTTCTCATGACTATGATAAATATCATATCCGGCATCATCTATACCCGCGGTTTTCCCATGAAAGATAAGATTCAGCTTTATGCCCTGGCGGGCATTTTTCTTGTTTTGTTATATCACAGCCCTTCAGGTCTGGTTATGTATTGGATGCTTAATAATCTGTTTTCCCTCTTTAAGAATATTTTTACCAAATATGTTTGTAAAATAAAGAAGGTGCTTTCTATTGCACTGAGTGTCGGGAGTGCTTTGTTATTTTTGGCGCTTTTGCTGAGTGGAAAAATGTACTCCGGTAAGAGAATGATCTTTATGATATTGATTGTGATGATATCCCAGATTCCATTGTTTTTATATTTTCTGGAGAAAAAGGGAAAATTACATAAGGATATTTATGTTCCCGCAAAACATCTGTTCCTTGGATGGGCTGTTGTATTGATTATCCTTAATGGTATCCTGATCCCGTCTGTAATAGTATCTCTTTCTCCGGAAGAATTCATGGAATTAAATAATGCCGGCTGTTCTCCTTTGTATTATGTTTTCAGCACTTTCTGCATATCTCTTGGAACATTTGGTGTCTGGCTCAGTACGATCTACTACATGACATCGGAAAAGAAGCGTGGAATAGTTGAGTATCTTGCAGCCGTGGCTGCTGTTATTTCAATAGTGAATTTTATGTTTTTCGGAAATAAACTCGGGAATATTTCCTCAATGCTGATCTATGACCATATTCCGTCGTATTCTTTGCCGGCAAAGATGCTGAATTTGCTGATTGTTTCCGGGATTATCGTTCTAACATATGTACTGTATAGAAAAAAATGTATGACGGCATTAAAGTCGGTATGCGTGATTATGGTGATTTCCTGCATATGTATGTCGACGGTGAATCTGGTAAAAACACATAACACTGTTAAAGAGCTGAGTTACAGTGATAATGCGGATTTATATGATATTGATGAAAAGATTATCCCGCTTTCCCGAAAGGGAAAAAATGTTATGGTTATAATGCTTGACCGTGCCATAAGCGGATATGTGCCATATATGTTTGAAGAAAAGAAAATTCTTAGGGAACAGTTTTCGGGTTTTACTTATTATCCCAATACAACCTCTTTTGGGGCAGGAACATTTGCCGGAACCACAAGTCTGTTTGGCGGATATGAGTATACTCCGGAGGAGGTTGATAAGAGGGACAAGGAGACTCTATTGGACAAGCATAATGAGGCATTAAAGATGCTGCCGACATTGTTGGGGCAGAATGGATATGAAGTTACGGTGTGTGATCCGCCGTTTGCCAATCATCAGTGGATCTCAGATGTATCGATTTATGATGACTGTGAAACTGTGAAGGCATATATAACCGATGGGAGATACAATGGATTCTTTACGATGGATCATATCAGTGATATTAAAAGTTACCGGCAAAGGTCTTTTTTCTGCTACAGCATTTTTCGTACAGCGCCTGTGGTAATACAGAGTCTGTTGTATGATAAAGGCAAATATTATTCCGTGGAAGCGGACAAATATAATGTGCAATATGAGGTCTTTCTCAACTCATATTCCACATTAAAGATGCTTCCGCAAATAACCAGAATTGAGGATGAACATAATACTTGCCTTTTGTATGATGTAAATATGACACATGATCCGGTCGAACTGCAGCTTCCGGACTATACATTTGAGGGAGAAGTGGACAATTCCGGATATGAAACAGGAATACGCAATGATAAAGATGGAAATATAATAAAACTTGAGACACATGAGCAGATCATCCATTATTATACCGATCTTGCGGCATTTCTCGCATTGGGTGATTTCTTTGATTATCTGAAGGAAATGGGATTATATGATAATACCAGGATAGTGATATGCTCTGATCATGGAGCGGAATTAAATCAGTTTAAGTCAATGAGGCTGTGGGAAGATTTTGATGTCGAAAGGGTCAACGCTCTTTTAATGTACAAGGATTTTGGAAGTGAAGAAAGAGTTACCGATCCGCAATTTATGACTCTGGCGGATATTCCGTCAATGCTGGTGGATGGCCTGATGGAAGATCCGGTAAATCCCTTTACGAAAAATACTATAGATAATACGGAAAAATATTTGCACCCTCAACGAATAATATATGAGGGACCTAAGCTTGGAGATGAAGGGAACAAGTATAATATTAAGGAAATGTATACTGTACATGATGACATTTTCAGAAAAGAGAACTGGGTTAAATTGACGAATAGTGATTATTGAGCTGTCAGCGTTGATCAAAAAAGAGTTCATGGAAAATTTGTACAAAATAGGCTATAATAATTGTCTTAACGAAAATGAGAGGTGTTGGCCCTTATGGCTCTGGGAAAATACAAAGAATATATAAAAAAAGTATTAGGCGGCAGATTTTGCGCGGATGAAGGAAATTACTCGTGGGGTAACGACTATCCGGATAAAACATTTATGGTTATAAGGCGCGGTGCCTCTTATGTGGGATTGTACTCATATGTCTCAACAAATCTGGGATGGATAAAGGTGGCGGATGAGATGGGCTATATCCCGGTGATAGATATGAAAAATTATTCAAATCCGTATCTTAAATCCGGAGAAGTAAGGAAGAAAAACGCCTGGGAGTTTTTTTACAAACAACCCGGAGGTTATACGCTTGATGATATCAAACATTGTAAAAATGTGGTATTAAGCGGAACAGGGGTTCCGCCTACTTATCCGAGTATATATATGTACAGGGATGGCAGTCTTAAGGAATGGTATGATCTTTTCAATAAATATATAGAAATAGTTCCGGATATCAAGGAGGAAATTGATGCCACAGAGGGAATGATAAAGCGGGATCATAAAAGGGTTATAGGTGTCAATATTCGTGGAACGGATTATACAGCTATGAAACCCCTGGGACACCCGGTCCAGCCCACTATAGATGAGGCAATAACGAGAACAAAGGAAAAGATGGCTGAATGGGAGGGAGATGCCATATACCTCGCAACAGAGGATGAGAGTATAGTTGAACGATTCCTGGCAGAATTTGGCAGCTGTGTAATACTCCCGAATGGAAAACGTTATGATTATCGCAAACCGCATAAGGAGTTGATAATTCACAACTCTTTTGACCGGGAAAATGATGAATACCTTAGGGGAAGGGAATATCTGGTAAAGATCGGAGTACTTTCGAGGATGGATTATATCATATCTTCATTCATGGGAAGCACATACGGAATGTCGCTTATGAACATGAATTATAAAGGTGAGTATTACTGGGATCTTGGGGTTTATACAAAAGAGAATGGATGAAAAAGGCTGATGAAATTAAAAGATATAATAATAACTGAGAAAGCTACTGTTCAGGAGGCTGCCTCCCGTCTGGAAAATGTGCGATGCAGAGTGGTTTATGTTACGAGAAGGGGAAAGATACTGGCATCAATTTCTGATGGAGATATCAGAAGATATTTACTAAAAAATGAAAGTACATCTGCACCTGTGAAAGCAGTTTTCCATTTAAATCCAACCACATTGAAAGAAGGACAGGAGCAGGTTGCAAGAGAAAGGTTCAAAAGAACAGAAATATATTCGATTCCTGTAGTCAATAATAATAATGAGATAGTAGCGGTAATTTTTCGGGATGGCAAAGTGGTTAGAAGTGATGCCAAGATAGACCTCCCCTTGGTGATGATGGCTGGTGGCTTGGGAACGCGCTTATTCCCCTATACAAAGATCTTGCCTAAAGCGTTGATTCCGCTTGGTGAGACTCCTGTTTCTGAATATATTATTAATCGTTTTTGTCAATTCGGCTGTAAGGATGTCTATTTGATTTTGAATCATAAGGGAAATATGATCCGCGCTTACTTTGACGGGATCGAGCATGACAGCTATTCAGTAAAGTATTACGAGGAAGATGAACCGTTAGGTACAGCCGGAGGATTAAGTCTTCTAAAAGAGGCCGGCATTGATGGGGACTTTATACTTACAAATTGCGATATAATAGTAGATGCAGATTATGAGCAGGCATATCGCTACCATGTGAATCATTGTAACTTCATCACTATCATAGCAGCTGAGTATACCAGCAGAGTACCTTATGGGGTTTTAAAAAAAGAGAAGAATGGTAATTATCTGGGGGTTCGGGAGAAACCTGAGAAAAAGTATACCATTAATACCGGTATATATATAGTGAATTCAAGAGTAATACAGGAAATGTCAGGAAAGAGAACGGATTTCCCGGATCTGATAGAGGCTTATCACAAGACTGGTGAAAACATAGGGTGCTATGTTGTAAGTGAGAACGCATATATGGACATGGGACAATTGGAAGAAATGGAGAAGACGAAGGAAAAGTTGAACCTTCAGTGAAAAGATGAAAAAACGAGTTGCTGATATCATAATGGAAGAACTTATTAAACATGATGTTACCACATGTTTTGGTGTTGTTGGCGGTGGAGCCATGTTTTTGGATAATGCTCTTTTACATTGTAAAAAAATGAAAAAGATTTTCAATCACCATGAACAGGCTTCGGCTATGGCAGCTGAAGCTTACGCGCGTTACAGTGGCAAAATGGCGGCAGTGTGCGTGACTTCCGGTCCCGGTGCTACGAATACGCTTACAGGAGTAATGGGTGCATGGCAGGATAGTATTCCGATGATAGTCTTATCTGGTCAGGTAAGATATGCTATCTCTGTCCCTCAATCCGGTTTAAATTTGAGATATCGTGGCATACAGGAATATCAGATTGTTCCGGCAGTAAAGCATATGACGAAGTATGCGGTAATGATAACTGATCCATTATCCATAAAGAGGGAGATTGATAAGGCAATCAACATTGCTCTTGACGGAAGGAGAGGACCGGTATGGCTTGATATTCCCCAGGATATGCAGAGTGCAGTAGTGGAGGAAGAGGAGTGTTATTCGATAGAACTTTTCGAAAGTGAAGTGCCGGAGCCAAAGGAAGAAGAAGTAAAATCAGTGATAGAATGGCTAAAACAGGCAGATCGACCTTGTGTTTTATTGGGAACAGGGATTCGAAGCAGTAACTCATATGAAGAGTTTTATCGATTTGCTGAAAAAATACGAGTGCCCATGATCGGAGCCTCCTGGGCTGCGGACTGTTGTTATGACGAATGTCCTGGATATTATGGTCTTTCAGGCAATGTGGGGCCTCGTGCGGGGAATTTTATTCTGCAAAATGCCGATGTGATATTGGTGTTGGGAAACAGTTTGGGGTTTCGTCAGACTGGGTTTAATCTTGAGGGATTTGTACCGAAAGCAAAAATAATAATGGTAGATGCCTGCCAGGACGAGGCGAGAAAACCGGGATTGAGAATACATCAATTTATTCATGCAGATCTCAAGAGATTTTTTAATATGGTCTGTAGTATTAATATATCTGTTCAGGCAGTGGATGCTTGGTTCAGATATTGTGAAGATTTAAGAAATCGGTTTACAGTATTTGAAGGAGCCGAAGGTAAGAAGCCTAATGATGCCGTTAGTTCTTATTTGTTTTGGAAAGTATTTAGAAAATATGAGCCCGAAGATTCAATCCTCGCGTTGGGAAATAACACTGCAAACACAGCAAAACTTCAAATAGGAATTCAAAAAAAAGAGCAGCGGGTTCTTACAAACTATACCTGTGGATCAATGGGCTATGATCTCCCGGCGGCTGAGGGGGCTTCTGTAGTGTCGGGGAAAAAAGTATATTGTGTTACCGGCGATGGTAGTATAATGATGAATTTACAGGAACTGGAGACTATCAGACACTACGATTTGCCGATCAGTATAGTGGTTTTTTCAAACGATGGCTATGGGGCTATACGACAAACTTCGAAGAATTTCTTTGACGGAGAATATATAGGATGTACACCTGACACAGGAGTTGGCTTTCCGAATTTTAGAGATGTTGCAAATACATTTGGCTTTGAATACAGGCTGTGTACCACTAACGGAGAACTCGATGAGAGCATTGAGTATTTTGTGAATAGTAGTGAGAGAGTCCTACTTGAAGTAAGACAGGCATTTGATGATCCGGTTATTCCTAAAGTAATGTCAAGAATAGATGAAAATGGACAGATGCTTTCGCCGGTGTTACAGGACATGTATCCATTCCTTGACAGGAAGGATTATGATGTTTTGATGATACAATGATTTGATACATTTACAAATGATAAGTACTAGATGCTAATTTGTTTTTTTATGAATGATGTAAGATTTATTAGAGGATATTAACTATGGAATTAGTATTAGATTTTGATCAATTTAATAATTGGATAAATATTACTATGCAGGAGAAAAATCTGTTGGATGATTTCGTTGAGTCTCATCAGAATACGAAAAAAACTGTGTTTCTATATGGAGCGGGTCATGCTTGCGAGTTTTATGTTAGGTATATGAAAAAGCAGAATATAAGAATTCAAGGCATTATCGACAGTGACCAAGAGAAGCAAGGCAGAGTGCTTTTTGATTTACCAATATTATCACTTGAAGAGGCTCTCGAAAAAGACGAAGATTGCGATATTGTAATAGCAGTGCCTTCAATATATAAAACAATAAGGACTTTGCTTAGTAAATATGTCAAAGATGAACACATCTTTTATTTTGATGTTGAACAATATGCGTATTACAATAATTCCTCATCGAGAGTCAAGGATTACATATCGTCAAATGTTGATAGGTTATGGGATGTTTATAACATGTGGGAAGATGATAAATCAAAAAGAGTTATGTTGGGTGTTCTTAAAGCAAGATTGACCGAAAATCTTGAGTATATTAATGATATTTGGGAAAAAGATCAATATTGGCCAAATGATATTGTTTCATTTGGCGAAAAAGAAATTCTTGTTGAATGTGGTTCGTGTGACGGAAAAACTCTCAAGGAAATGTTGGAAAAGATAGGGCATAAATATGAAGCTATATATTGTTTTGAACCAGATAGAAATTGTGGAGACCTTTTGAATAAGGTGATTGAGGAAGAGGAAAACAAAACGGGAAAGATTATTTATATACCCAAGGGTACATTCAGTAGGGATGCAGAGCTAAGATTTAAGGTGGATACGGTGTCTTCTGGGCTGGCATCTATGGACGAAAGTGGTGATATTATTGTTCCCGTGACAACAATAGATAATGCTGTTGAAGAAAAAGTAACATATATAAAGATGGATATAGAAGGTAGTGAGTACGAAACTTTAATAGGTGCTGAACATACAATAAAACAATACAAACCAAAGTTGGCAGTGTGTGTATATCATAAAAATGAAGATATGACTGAAATTCCGGAATTACTAAAAAAATATAGGCCGGACTATAAATTCTTTTTGAGACACCATAATTGTAATGTTACAGAAACAGTATTATATGCTGTATAGCATGTCATGAGAGGTTATTGGTTATGAGTGCTGAGTACGGGAATATTGTGGAGCAGAATAGGAATAATTTACAGGATGTAATACCTCTTTCTACGCCATATGCTATATGTGTTGATCCGAGTAATCTGTGTAATTTTAGATGTCATTTTTGTGCAGTTCAATATAGTGACGAAAAGTTTTATTTTAAGAAGCAGGTTATGGATTTGAATTTATTCAAGAAAATTGTCTGTGATATCTCGGAATTTGATAAACCATTAAAAGTATTGAGAATGAATGGACAAGGAGAACCGCTGGTTAATCCGAATTTTCCAGAAATGGTTTCTTATGCAAAAAAAGCAGGAATTGCCGAAAAAATAGAAACAATTACAAATGGGAGTCTGCTGAATCCTGAATTAAATGATCGCTTGATCAGCTGTGGAATTGATAGAATAAGGATTTCGATAGAGAGTATTGATGCTGAGGGGTATAAGAATATAACGGGTAAAAATGTAAATTTTGAAGACTTTATTGAAAATATTCGTGATTTGCATGAAAAAAGCGGTGATTGTGAGATTTATTGTAAGATTGTAGATGTTGCAGTTCCTAATGAAGAAGATAAGGATCATTTCAAGGAAATCATAAGTGGAGTTTGTGACAGATACTTTATTGATAGAGTAATTCCTTTGTGGTCAGATTATGATGAAATAAAAAAAGTAATGGTTGGAGATGATGAGGGGGTTCATGGCCAGAGAATAAAGCATATAAAAATATGTCCGTACCCATTCTACAGTCTTATAGTTAATCCGGATGGAGAGGTTACAGCGTGTTGCGCGGATTGGAAAAGGAAATATGTGGTGGGTAATTTACAGCAAGAGAGTCTTTTATCAGTGTGGAATGGTCCTAAATTGAGAAAGATGTGGAAAAAACTTGCGTCCGGACAAAAAGATGACTTTGAGATGTGTAGGAAGTGTGTTTTGCCATCGTTTGATTGTAACGACGATATTGATGAATATGGAGATCTTATTTTAAGTAAACTGTGAAGTGCCTGGTGAATGATTTAAGATATAAACTACTGCTGATTTATGGGTAATTATTGACATGAGTTTTGTGTTTGATAAGGATAAGTTTTTTTTGTTGTATGGAATAAATGTATATTCAGAAGAACTGGCAGAGGTGTTGCTTGGTACGAATGTGGTGACAAAATTGGCTTATATTGATATGCGTGCTGGAGACTATCCTTTTGGGTACAATTCAATCCCCGTTTTTCTTCCGAATCAGATACAAAACAGATGTGAAAGTATTGTGATAATAATGCTTCAAAATGCAATGCAGCATGACGAAGTGGCTGAGAAATTACATACTATGGGCTTTACAAATATCATATACTGCCCGATGAAGTCTTTATATAATCGTAAAGTTGAGAAGATGGGGCGATACTATAATAATCTTGTCTACAAGAAAGAATTGTTATTTGGTGAAATAATTGATACATATGATGAAATATCAAAAGAATGTGTTGAAAAAATAAGAATCATTAATGAAAATGACGATTGGTGCGTTGTATATGTGCCATTTAATATGATTTATACAGCGTTAAATGAAAAAACTTATAATGATATTCCGATATTGTCATTTAGACCATATAGGGTGCTTTTTAACTGGCTGATGAATAATAAAATACAAGGTGATATTTCGGAGTATCTCGAAAAATACGGGGTTAACAGTTTGTCGTTTATTAGTTCTGTTACAGATGAGGATATTCTGAGGCGAAGAAGAATGCTTTATGATATTTGGGAAAGACATTTTTATAATAGGGATTCATATTTTGAGGTAGGGGCTCCTATAGCTGCTTATAATCAAAAAGGTTACTTTAACCTAACAGAGGGACAGCATAGAGTAATGTATCAGATTTTGAAGGGTATGATTTTGATACCCGTTCGTCTTGGGAAACAAGATTTTGTAGATGGCCATAGTAGTATTCTGTCTTGCTTGCAAGGCAAATCAGTAAATGAAATGAAAAATGATCTGATAAGGATTGTAAATTCAAGTAATTAGTGGGGAAAGTATGTTATATAATGAAAAAATTGAAAAAGAAATATTATTAGATGCTTTTGATTATGTTAATAGAACTATGAAAGACGCCAAGTTGATTTTTTCTTCAATGGTTGGATCAATATCACAGGGAGGGCACTATTTTGATAGTGATTACGATACGCGTTTTTTGTACATCAGAGACTCTTTTCCATCAAAAACGATATTGGCATGTGAACATAATGAAGATGAACTAGTTAAAAGATATTACCCTCAAAATAAGGTGTATGAATGGATCCCTTTCTGGGAATTAACATCCTTTTTTTCCTTTTGGGACAACCCGAAGTTCTTGGATTGTGATATTTCGTTAGGATTATATAATATAGTGGATTGGACTATTAATTCCCCTTATGTATGGGATCCGTATGGGTTACAGCAAAAAATTGTCCCCATAATGCATAGAATATTTGTGCCGGAAAATAAGATGTGCGCACAGAAAAAAATAATAGAAAAGTATTATGGGGAAATTCATACAGGAAATCAAGTCATAGTAAAAAGTTATTTTTACATGATTCATGCAGCAGCGACCATAGAATTTATCAATAGATATAGAACTATGGCACCTGTGGATATACAATCGTTGCTTTTTTCTTTGAATAGAATGGAAATCTATTCTTTTCTTGAAAATGAAATGACAATTGCGAGAAAAAAAGTAAGGGATTATTACGAAGTAAACGAATCTATTCAATTACAGGGACAACACTTCAAGATAAAAATGGATAGATGTCATTGTTTTGATAATTATATTAAGGAACAGTATTCCATTGTCAGCGGAATAGAACCAATTATTAAGGATGATAAGAAGATAAGGGATACTATCGAAAACATTTTTTGTATAATAGAACATAGTGTATACAATACTGAAAATTTGGGGTTTGCAAGGTGATTTTTTTCCATCAGTTTATAAAAAAGATGTGTAATTCTGTTAAAGATAAAACGAATCAATTAAAGATCTTTGATGATTCTGAATGGAGATATATTTTGCTCCTTTCTTTGTTTTATATATGTGCTCATTGGCTTGTAATTGTTGTTTTTGGTACATGGTGGGATGATTGGTGTGCATACAACATAAGTGATAAGGATTTGATAGAGTGGGCATTTAGTTCGGGACGTCCGGACACATTTTATTTGACAAGATTTTGTCAGATGTTTCCATGGGGATATAAATTACTTGTATTTTTAATGTATTATTTCGGAATGTTGTTCTTTTACAGAATCATAAGGGCTACTGTTTCTTTAGAAGATGTAGAGTGTTTTTGGATTAGTGCTATATATGCTACACTTCCGGTATATGATGCAAGAATACAGTTGCTGGGATTTCCCTATGTTTTTGGATTGTTTCTATTTTTATTTGCTTTTTATTTATTGACCGTATTTGTAGGAAAGAATGATGAATGGCAAATTATTTGGTTAATACTATTAAGAACTGTTATTTTATTTCTGTTTTTTTTCTCTTTTATATTGAATTCGAATTTAGTATTCTATGCGTTACCCTTACTTTATTTGATATATATATTTCGAATTCGAGTTATCAGATTTTTTGATTTTGTTATGCTGCCAATTGTTTTTTGGCTGATAAAAGTTTTGTGTTTCCCAGTGTATGGTATATATAAAGATTATAACTTGGTTAGTGTTAAAAGGCTGGTGCATGCATTGGTTAATTTGCTGCCAGAAGAGATATATGTAATGCGAAACATTACGGTCGCTTTGTTTGGAGAATTGAAAGTGGTCGTTTTTTCTGTGGTTGCAGTTTTTTTTGTTTTTTTTATTGAAAAAAAATATTTACATGGATGGGGGTCGATACTTAATAAATTTCATAGTAATCTAAAGAAGGACATGATTCTTTTATGTATCGGAATAGTCTCATTGGGAATGGGCATCTTTGCATATTTGGCCGTTGGAAGCAGTAATATAAGTGTTTTTGCATTTGCTGGAAGGTATGCTGTTTTGACCCCGATAGGCGCATCGTTGATGATTTATGCTGTTGTAGATATGTTTTTTAATAGTGAGTCTAAAGGATTCATTTGCCTGTTAGTTGTTTTGGCTGGTATTATCTCAATAAATTTAGCTTACTTAGAATATCAAAGAGATTATTTCCGACAATTAGCATTTCAAAAACAATTGGAGATTCGTTCTGAATTGTCCGACAAAAAAAATATAATTTGCCTTATGGAAGATGATATATTGTCAAGTATACGTTTTTATACATTAAATGCTAATGCAGAATGTGTGTATGGGAATCAGACAAGAATGATTATGAATGGAGTGACGGATTACAAGTGGTTGCTCTTCGAGAATTCAGAAAAACTAGATTATTTTGCTTCAAGAGACGGCTATCATATGAAAGAATATGATGTTTCATATAAAAAAATAGATGCCTTTATAACATATCCAGGGGTTATAAGAAGAAAAGATGAAATAAAGTTATTGTTTTACTATATGACTGATAGAGAACGATTTGATGAATGGTTAACAAATAATTCCAAAATGGAAGTAATATTGCCTGGAACAAAAAAGTATGATTTCTTGCTGGAAGAAGTTGAGGATTATTATGAGATTGATAACGGATCTCTTTATACAGATTTTTAGGGGGAATAATTGATGAAATCACTCAATATAGTAATACCTATATACAATGATCAGGATTGTGTTTCCCCTTTCTACGATGAAGTGGAAAGGGTCATGGGTGGGATGCAGGATCCGATAGAATGGATGCTGACTTTTGTTGTTGATTTAAGCAGAGATGACACTTTGCCTGAAATAAAAAGGCTTGAAAAGGCTCATGGTTCGAAGGTGGTAAGGTATATAGCAAATTCAAAGAGATTTGGCAAGGACGCTTCGATATATGCAGGACTAAAAACTTCAAATGCTGATTATACAGCAGTCATGGATTGTGATCTGCAAGATCCGCCGTCATTAATACCGGAAATGATAACTGCGATTGAAAGCGAAGGGTATGATTGCGTGGCAACATACAGGAAGGATAGGAAGGGAGAACCGATACTTCGGAGTGCTTTTTCCAGGATGTTTTATGTCATAATGAATAAATCATCAACCAAGATGAAGCAGGGCGCTAGGGATTTTAGGCTGATGAACAGGGATTATGTGAATGCTGTACTAGCACTTTGTGAAAGGGAGAGATTCACAAAAGGGATTTTTTCATGGGTGGGCTTTAATACAAAATGGATTCCTTTTGAAAACATTGAAAGAACCGTTGGTGTGACTAACATGTCATTTAAATCCCTGTATGCTGATGCGATAGGTGCAATAATTTCATTTTCAGCAGCACCCCTTAGAATGGCAATAATGTTTGGCGGGGGAATAATCGCGTTTGCATTTGTTTATGTGGTTTTTGTGCTGGTCAAGGTGCTTTTATACGGAACAAATTATTCCGGTGCTAATACCATAATCGTATGGCTGATGTTTTCAACAGGGTTTATAATATTTCTTTTAGGCATAATCGGGGAATATTTGAGCAGGATATATTTTGAAGTTAAAAGACGACCGATATACATTATCAGGGAAACGAATATTGAAGATATAGATAAGATCGGTTTATGAGAAATGATCTTTGATTCAAATACTATTGAGGAAAGGAAGATACTTAAGTGATCATAGTAAGAAGCCCATTGAGAATATCTCTTGGTGGAGGAGGAACAGATCTGCCATCATATTACGAGGAAAATGAAGGGTTTTTGATAGCGGCAGCAATAAATCAGTTTGTTTATATTTCACTTCATGAAAACTTCAGTGATGAAATTTTACTGAAGTATTCTCAGATTGAGAAAGTCAATTCTTCTGTAGACGTGAAACATCCGATTTTCAGGGAAACTCTTAATCTTATGGGGATGAAAAATCCAAGTGTTGAAATACAGTCGATGGCCGATATTCCGGCCGGAACAGGCCTGGGATCATCAAGTAGTTTTACTACTGCATTACTGAAATGTCTGCATGAATATAAAGGGGAACTTGTTACGGAGAAAAAACTCGCAGAGGAAGCCTGTGAGGTGGAGATGTACCGCTTAAAAGAACCTATAGGAAAACAGGATCAATATATAGCCGCATATGGTGGCATTAAGGCCATGTGGTTCAGAAAAGACGGTAGTGTGGATGTAGAACCTTTAAATATCTCAAAAGAAACATATTACAATTTGGAAGATAACCTGATCCTGTATTTTACCGGATTTGAAAGATCGGCTTCAAAAATACTTAAGGAACAGGATGATCAGACAAAAGCCTCCGATGAGGCTATGAAAAGAAATCTTGATCATGTGAAGCAGATGGGTTTGGATACTAAGTCTGCGTTTGAAAAAGGGGATCTGCACAAATTTGCGGAGATAATGAATGAACATTGGGAGATAAAAAAGAAGAGATCAAGAGAGATGTCTAATCTGCGCATAGACGAGTGTTATGAATATGCCTTAAAGAATGGCGCATTAGGAGGAAAACTCATTGGAGCCGGTGGCGGAGGATTTTTGATGTTTTATTCCGAGGATAAGGTGAGACTGCGTGAGAAGATGATGAAAACCGGTCTACGTGAGGTGAGATTCAGATTTGAAAAACAGGGAACGGGAAAAGTTTTCTGAATATGATCTGAGATAGAAACTATTCAGGTTTTATAATAATGAAAAGAGAGCATACATTATGAAGCAGGATATTGAATTTGTTAACATAGACAGGTTTCCTGATCCTAAACCGCAGGGATATGAAGAAGGCTGGATATTAAATGGCGAATCTGAGAAAAAGGCATGGATAACTACAGAAGATGTTATGAGTAGCGAGGATGGATGGTCAGACCAGCTTTCTGATATCCACGTTGAATCGACAAAAAGCAGTTGGATCGATATACAGGAAAGAGATAAGGTTCTAAAAATAATATCAGGGTTTAAGGAAATTGATGATCCTGTCGTAGTAGAATTTGGTGCATGTCACGGGTACGTATTGGAAGAGATCAGAAACCTCTTGAAAGAAAAGAACGGGACTTTTGTTGCTACTGATCTTATGGCATCGGGATTAAAAAACTCCTATGACAGAAATCCTGATATTATGCACATAAGATGTGATTTTGTTAAATCGCCATTTGTTGACAGTTCTGTTGATATAGTATATGCGCTTAATGTGCTGGAGCATATCTCGGATGATATAGGAGCAATATCAGAGGCGTTTAGAGTTCTAAAAAAGGGAGGATATTGTGTGTTTGTTGTCCCTTATGGAAGAAAATTATATGATTATTTTGATGAGGCTCTTTTTCACAAAAGGAGATATGACAGAAAAGAATTGTGCAAAAAGTGTGAAGATTCAGGCTTCTCGATCATAGATGATTTTTATCTTGGCTGGATTATTTATCCGATCTTTTGGATAAAAAAGAGATCTAATCAGTTGTTTAGAAAAAATATGTCAGATAATGAAAAATTCAGGAAGGCACAAGGAGACATTTCGCATACAACAAATAATTTTGCGTCCACAGTGTGGAATTGTTTTATTAATGTTGAGAATTTTTTTGAAAGAATTTTCAAACCCTCTTTTGGAATCAGAGAGATAGTAGTGTGCAGAAAGAAATAGTTTTATTACTGATGGTGATGTGAATTTACTGGGGGTTAATAAGTATATGGATTATTTAGATTTGAACATTGACATTTATGCCGACGGGGCAGATATAGAAAAAATGAAAAAGCAACACGAGGAGGGGATTGTAAAAGGCTTTACGACCAATCCAACATTGATGAAAAAAGCCGGCGTCAAAGATTATAATAGTTTTGCCAAAGAGGCGGCAGATGCAATAACTGATATGCCGCTTTCATTTGAGGTTTTTTCTGATGATTTTGATACAATGGAGAAAGAGGCAAGAATTTTAGCATCTTTTGGAGAAAACATATATGTCAAGATTCCGATAACAAATACGAAAGGATCATCTTCTGCAAAATTGATAAAAAAACTTTCAGACGATGGAATTAAACTGAATGTGACTGCGGTATTCACGGAGGAGCAGTCAAAAGAAGTTCTGGAAGCGCTTAACTATTCAACACCTTCTATTCTTTCGATTTTTGCCGGGAGGATAACAAATGCAGGAGAGGATGCAGAGCCAATTATTAAAACAATCAGTGAAATGTGCAAAAGACATGGTGATGTCAAGCTGCTGTGGGCATCCAGCAGAGAAGTGTTCAATGTTATACAAGCTGAGCGTTCAGGAGCAGATATAATTACGCTTACCGACAATCTGATAAGACAACTCCAGACTATTGGAAAGGACCTAGATGAATATTCTTTGGAAACTGTAAGAATGTTTTATAATGATGGGAAGGAATTAGGATACAGAATACTGTGATTTTCATATTAATAACCGTTAAATATATGTTTGGTTAGGGATGTATTACATTTTTCTTGATAAATGCGATGAATTATACCTCTTTTTCTTTGAAAAATAGAAAAATTGTTTTTTATGGTGCTGCATCTATTGGTAAAATAATATATGACAGAGTAAAAAACACGGATTTAGATTTGTTTTGTTATATTGATAAAAGGGCCGAGGAAATCAAATATCTTAATACACTCCCGGTTTTTTATTTGGATGACTTAATATTTGAGAAGATAAATAAAGATGAGTTTGTTATTTTTATTTCTGTAAAGAATGTATTTGAGCACACCGATGTCGCCAATGAATTAATTAAGCGCGGATTTCATAATATCATATACAGACCGTTATCAGCTATCAATGGTGTTGGAAGTGAAAAACAAAATAGAATAAATGAAGTATATGATGTTTTTGAATCTGGGAAAATAGAGGAAATTGAATGGATTCCCAAATCTTTGAAAATAGATATGTATGTACCTCAAAATAGATCTATTATCGCCGAAGATGCATGTACAATAACAGCTTGGTTTCCGATAGATATCCTTCATACCGACAATAAGGTGAAGGGGCATAAGTGGTCAGACATTCCAGTTCCAGCATTTATTCCTCATATAGATTTGTTTCGTCATATTGCAGGCGATTCAAGCTGTACATGTGATGTATATTTGGAATACTGTACTGAATCTGCAATAAATAACGGTATTTCAGTCACCGAGGCATGGAAGGCAAATGTAATAAAAAACAGATCTTCCGTATATGAACATATGAGTCATGCGGCTGAGCTTGAAGCAGATTTTTTTGTAAGAAATGCTGTAAATGCTATATATGATAAGGAGCAGGGTCTGTTCAATCTTAACTCGGGAAAGCACAGAGCAGCCTTTTTTGCGTCCATGAAACGGAAATATATTCCTATGAAGGTTGCAAAAGAAGATTATTCTGCTTTTATTAATATGGAGTGGTGCAGTAGATTAGAAAAATATCTTGTTGATAATGAAGTGATGCAGCTTAAAGCACCTATTCCACATCCATTCTTTTACGATTATCCTTGTGAGACAAAAGAGTTTTATTATAATTATATGTTCTGGCTGTTGCACTATATTGGTGTTAAACAGTATACGATGAAGAACAATGTTTCGCTAAATGGATTGAGGATATTTAGCCTTTTAGACGATTATGGATTTTTGGAACGTATATTGATCGGAGCGGGAGTACTCCTCGTCCATAATATTAATGACGAAATTACAGATATTATAAATAAGCTATTCTTTGTAAAAAGCTCATTCTTTCAGAAAACGAACGATGATGGGTTTGATTATATACTTGTGGATTTAAGTGTAAAGGATGTTGGAGATAAACTTATTGAGAATAATCCGATCAAACGAGATGGGACAGAAGTAATAATCATTCTTGATGGCGATAAACATAAAGAACGAGCAGTGATAGGTGAAAAGTGTTTTGCTTCAATCATGGACGGAAAAGAGAAAATTTGTTTGAAGAAAGAAATAACATCTTTAACAGAGTTAAAGGTATTAATGGAACAATTGTTATAGGACTGGTTTCTTAAAATATGTATTAACTGTATTGAGAGATAAATGATGAGAATAGGTTATTTTGCTGATGGCCCATGGGCTCATAATGCATTTTATAAATTAATAGAGGATCCATCTATCGTTATTTCTTTTATCACTGTTAGGTATGATAGCCGGGATAATGTTCTCTTAGAACTTGCGAAAGAACATGAAATTCCTGTGGAGATAAACAAAAATATTAATTCAGAAGAGTTCGTTTCTGTAGTAAAAAAGTATGATGTTGATATGTTTGTATCGATGTCATTCAATCAGATATTTAGGTCTGAAATGATCCATCTTCCACCATTAAAAACCATTAACTGTCATGCGGGAAAGTTGCCTTATTATCGTGGCAGAAACATCTTGAATTGGGCTTTGATAAATGATGAAAAAGAATTTGGAATAACGGTTCATTATGTTGATGAAGGTATAGATACGGGGGATATTATTCTTCAAAGGACATACCCTATATCTGACGAGGATAATTATGCATCTTTATTGGAAAAGGCTTATGTTGGGTGTGCTGAAATATTATATGACGCGATAAAAATGATTCAAGAGGGTACGGTAAAACCTATAAGTCAGAATTCTATTGACAAGATAGGAATGTACTGTGGTGTAAGAAAGCCGGGGGATGAAATAATAAACTGGCATTCGTCAAGCAGAGAAGTGTTCAATTTTGTAAGAGCTCTGTGCAGGCCGGGGCCTATGGCTACTTCCTTTGTGAATGGAAAGGAGATAAAAATCAACAAAGTACGAGAAATTAAGGGGGCAAGGAGTTATATCAATACCCCGGGACAGATAATTGGAAAGACGGAACAGGGCTGGTATATAAAAACCAAGGATACCTTTGTTGAAGTATTGGAATACGATTACGATGGAAAATTAAGAGTGGGGGATAGATTATCAAGTGAGTAATGTATTTATTATCGCAGAAGCTGGCGTAAACCATAATGGTTCATTTGAATTTGCGAAAAAACTTGTGGATAAAGCGGCAGAAGCAGGAGCAGATTGTGTCAAATTTCAAACCTTTGATCCGAATAATCTTGTGACTAAAAATGCAGATAAAGCGGATTATCAGAAGGAAACAACCGGAAAGAACGAATCCCAGCTGGAGATGCTGAAAAAACTGACTCTTGATAAAGATGAGTTTGTTGAACTAAAAGACTATTGCAAAAAAAGAGGCATTATATTTCTCTCTACACCGTTCGATGTTGACAGTGTTGTTTTTTTGGAAATCCTTGGCTGCGATAGGTGGAAGATCCCTTCCGGAGAGATCACAAATTACCCATATTTAGTAAAAATTGCAAAGACCGGCAAACCCGTCATAATGTCGACGGGGATGAGTAACATTGAAGAGATAAGACAGGCGATGGATGTCTTGAAACAGAATGGCAGCGGGGAAATCAGTCTTCTTCATTGTAACACCCAGTATCCCACACCTTATGAGGATGTAAATCTGAGAGCCATGCTGACCTTAAAAGAAGAGTTTGGCGTAACTGTGGGATATTCTGATCATACTCCGGGTATAGAGGTACCAATAGCTGCTGTGGCGATGGGGGCACAGGTTATTGAAAAGCACTTTACCTTAGACAGAAACATGGAAGGTCCCGATCACAAGGCAAGTCTCGAGCCGGATGAATTGAAAGCCATGGTTACCTCCATCAGAAATATTGAAAAAGCCCTTGGTTCATCTGAAAAGAGAGTGAGTGAATCTGAACGAGGCAATATTGCAATTGCCAGGAAGAGCATAGTTGCCAGGACTACGATAAAAAAAGGCGATATTCTGACAGAGGAGAATATTACCACAAAAAGACCGGGAACTGGGATAAGCCCTATGCTGTGGGAAAGGGTGATAGGAACAACTGCTGTAAGGGATTTTGAGCAAGATGAGTTGATAGAAGTGTGAGTTTACATAATGTTATGCTATGTAAATCCATGCCGTTTTGATCTAACCTTTAGACAAATATCAAAGAATATTTTGGGGGATTATGAACAACAATATCTTCGGATTTGCTTTAAAAGAATTATCTCAGGACGCAGTAATATGCTGGATTCTTAATTGTGTTAATTATCCGGATAGTGAGCTCTATGGTTTGGGATGTGATTTTTTTCGTGCCATTAGTAAAGAAGAAATAGACCGTGACCAGAAAATCTTGATCTATCAGCAGAAAAAGAATGCTGATATCGTTGTTGTTATCCCGTCACAAAGAAGAATAATTATTATTGAGGACAAAGTATATTCTACCAAACATGATGATCAGATCAATACATACAAAAACGAATTTGAGAAAATGGCTGTTCAAAAGGGAGTATTATCGATAATATCCGATATACCGTTTGATGTTTCTACAGTCTATCTGAAAACGGGGTTCTTTTATGATGCAGATAGACTGGTAAAGGCTGACTTCATTGTGAATGGAAATACTTTCTATGACATAGTTTCCAATCCTGTATATAGAAATAAATCTGAAATATTGGATGATTACGCTGATCTGTTCTTAGAAATGAATTGTCAAAGGAAAAAAAGAGAACAGGAAGAAATATTCTTCTTGATAGCTGAATGCCAATAGCCGTAATGTTCAAAAAAGAAATCAGAGTTTATAAATCTATGGGTGAATTGTGAGAGGGCGGGACATACGATATGAATGAATACATAGATTGTTATGTGGCTTTTCTGGATATTTTGGGGTTTAAGGCCCTGCAAGAAAATGCGAGTTGCGATGAAATAAAACATATTTTTGATGAGTTGATAGGTTTTAAAGCGCACCCTCTTCTTAAAGATAGGAAGGTGTATGGAGAGGTACGTCTTTATGTAATGTCCGATAGTGTAGTGGTATACATTGCCTCACAAAAAGAAGACGCATTCATAGCGTTAGCAGAGGTTTGTTTACAGATTCAGTTAAAACTGGCAACACATAATCCACCTATTTTGGTAAGGGGAGCGATTGAAAAGGGACCATTATATTGTGAGGGGAATATTATATTTGGAGGAGGGCTGTCAAAGGCATATGTTTTAGAAAGCACATTAGCAAAATATCCACGTATTATTTTTACTGATGCAATTAGAAAAGTCGCATTGCAAAATACGGGGAAATCATTTGTGTTTGATTATAGTCAAATGTTTTACAAAAAGGATAGTGATATGCTCTTTTACATAGATTATCTACATACCTTTGCCTTTATTCCCTCTTTAAAAGTTAAGACTATCGATGAAATAACAGATTTTGATAACGCATTTTTTGAGAAGTTGTTCGAATATATAGAAGAAAGATTGGGGGAGGAGAAGAGTCCTTCGATAAGAGAAAAATATATGTGGTTGAGAGAAAAAGTTCTAATGCAAGTAGAGCACATGCCGGAGGTAAAGAAACATTTTAAGGAAATAGAGAGAAAGGATCAGGAGGAAAAAACTAAAAGATTTGACCTGGCATTAGACAATAACGCGAACTGATAGTAGCTTACACTGTATTGACATGCTGTTTTTTTGATTGTACGGGGATGATGAATATGACAGATTTAAGAAATACACTTTTTTATTATGCAACAAAAGAATTGTCACAGGATGCATTTATTTGCTGGCTGTGCTCTTTTTCTCTTGAGGGATCAAGAGCCGACGATAGGGAGCTCGTTAGATGTTCATGTGATCTGATCCGGACTTTTATGACAAGGGGCTTGGAGAAAAATGGTGATGATGCTAGTTTGCAATTGATCAGTGTTGAAAAACAGGTTGGAAATATAGATATTCTGCTTACTGTCAAGTTTGATAATGAGATTTTCAAGGTCATCATTGAAGACAAGGTGAATTCGCATGATCATGACAACCAGCTTCAAAGATACAGGAACGATGTAGAGAAGGAAGGATACAAGGTTATAGGGATATACTTTATTACAGGATTTCAGTCGGATCTTTCAAGAGTGTATGATGCTGACTACAAGGTTTTTGACAGAAAAGATATGTTGAAACTCTTGCGGGAGTGCAAGTCTGAGAATGAGATATTAAAGGATTTCAGAGCATATTGGGAGAACTTTGAAGAGATAGCATGCAGTTATAAGTCGGGAAGTTTAGATGAATGGGCTGACTGGCAGGCGGTAAACGGTTTTTATGATGAAATGCAGGTGATTCTCACCGATACCGGGCTTTGGTCCGGATACGGATATGTACCAAATGCAGGTGGTGGTTTTTGGGGGCTTTGGTACGGAATAAAAGAAGATGTTGTTGAAAAAGAGACTGCAAGAGCAGCATTGTATCTTCAGGTAGAGACTGCATGGGATGATGGTGCTTCAAGATACAACTACAAGATTTGTTTGAAATTTGAGAACAGATCGGAAAGAGATAATGATGAAATAGGTAGCTTAAAGGATCTGGTGTTGAATACGCAAGGCGAGTGTGGTTTTGAGCGGCCTGCAAGGATGAGATCAGGCTCTACTATGACGATAGGGGTATTATCCGGTGTGGACGAATCTCCTACATATGAGGAGTTCAAGAAGATTATCATGAGTTCTAGTGATAGATATAAGGAGTTGTTGGATAGACTGAAAGCTCTTATTAACAATTGATGGGACAGGGGACGTATCTGTGTCCCAAATATCAATATCAAGAATGAAGGAGCTATATGACGCAATTGGACGCATTTTTTTTGCAATACCATTTTAATGAGATCCTCCTTTGTGATTAGCGCGAATTGCGCGAATCGCGCGATTCGCACGAAATATTTGGGGATATTATCTCATTGGATTATAATGATAAACAGGTACCGGCAATAGAGGACTTACATTTTTCAGGAAGCTAACATATTGACCTTCGCAAATCTCTAAAAGGCAAAAATCAATATTGAAATCTAAAAACGGAACATAATGTTCAGAATGCGAAAATGGGCTTGACATAAGGGTTGGTTTGTGATAACATCACACAACACGGAGGGATTGCATATGAGCAAATTGTCGGTGCGTCTGGAAAGCATTATTCTCGATGATTTCAAGAATGTCAGGCATGGTGAAATCAATCTGGAGAGTAAAAAAAACACTTACAAGGCGAGTGTTCTCGGATTGTATGGTCAAAATGGTTCAGGTAAGACGGCACTTATTGACAGTATAGATATTTTGAGGTTGGCTCTCTCTGGAAGGAGACTTCCTGCTAAGTATGCTGATTATATCAATGTAGGTGCAGAGTTTGCTTCTCTAAAATTTCTACTCCACTTACAAAATGAAAATGCACAGTATCATGTTTGGTATGAGTTCTGTATCAGGCGAGATCTTGGACAAGAGGATTTTGTACATCATGGTATAGAGGGTTCGATGGAAGCTGTACCACAATACAAGGTTACACTCTTTGATGAATGTTTACGCTTCCAATACTATGATGAAAATGTCAAAATTCGCATGGCGGCTTTGATTGATACAAAAAATGGGGAGATTTTCTTGCCGAAATCCAGATATGTTGAACTGGTCGGATCTGGAAAAAAAACTGCAACTGATATTTTGGTTGCTTACAAGCTGGCAGAGGAGGGATCCCGCTCATTTATTTTTTCAAGACCGCTTATTAACACAATCAGGAATAATTGTCATAATGTCATATATACAGATTTGATCAATAGTCTGTTAACCTTTGGAACAAAGGAATTGTTTGTGATAAATACAGACACATCCGGATTAATAAGCTTAAATGCGCTTCCTATTGCTTTCAAATATAGGTATGATGATAAGCCCAGGGAGACTTTTGGGCAGTTCGCGATTCCGTTAAATGAATCTATTCTGGTTCCGATTGAACTTGTCGCTGTTGTCAAGGAATTGATGGGAAACATGAATATTGTTCTTGGACAAATCATCCCCGGATTAAGTATAAATGTTTATGAATTGGACACAGAGTTATCAAAGGATTCTAGGCCGGGGAAACGCCTACAGCTCATGTCGGAGCGCAATGGAAAAGAAATACCACTCAAATACGAGTCGGAGGGTATAAAGAAAATAGTTTCTATCCTTCAGCTGTTGATAGTTGTTTATAATTCTGATTCAATAACTTTAGCTGTCGATGAGCTTGATGCTGGAATTTTTGAGTATTTACTCGGGGAGTTACTAAAGGTAATATCTGAAAAGGGAAAGGGGCAGCTTGTATTCACTTCTCATAATTTACGACCATTAGAAACAATTGATAAATGCTTTATTGCATTTACAACTGTCAATCCTTACAACCGATATATTAGATTTGTTAACGTTAAGGGAAACAATAATCTTAGGGATTTTTATTATCGTGATATAACACTTGGAGAACAAACTGAGCCAGTTTATGATCCAACAAATAATTATGAGATAATGCTTGCGTTTAAGGAAGCTGGGAGAACATATGACTCGTAAAAAAATACTCCTCGTAATAGTAGAGGGTCCATCCGACGAGACAGCGCTTGGGTATGCTCTTTCACAGGTATATGATAGGGAACAAGTATATATTCACGTCGTACATGGTGATATAACAACAAAGGACAGTGCTTCTTCTTCCAACATTGTAAACATGGTTGGAAATCAGGTTAAGATTTTTCTGGATAATAATCCCTTTAAGCCATCAGATTTCAAAGGAATCATTCATATTGTAGATATGGACGGGGCATTTGTTCCGGATGAGGTTATCCATGAGGATTCTGGATGCGAAAGGAGCAGTTATTCGGATACAGAGATTAGGACTGATTCTGTTGAACGTATTATAAAGAGGAATGCACAGAAGAGAGAGACGCTGTTCAGACTAATTGGAACTGGAAAGGTGAGAAGCATACCCTACAGAATCTACTATATGTCTTGTAATACGGATCATGTTTTGTATGATAAGCGGGACAGTACTGATGAAGAGAAAGAAAATGATGCATATGATTTTGCGGCAAAGTACAAGGGCGATGTAGAGGGCTTTCTTCATTTCATGTGTGAATCTGATTTTTCGGTTGATGGGGAATATAAAGATTCATGGAAATATATACAAACAGGGCTACATTCGCTTGAGAGGCATAGTAATCTTTCTGTTTGTTTGAGGGTAAGCGCTAAAAAAACCGGTGGATAGTATCCACTATATACCAAGTTCATAATGGATTTGACAAACAGGCTACATTTTAGTGTCACTTTTTAAGCTAATGCACTACACTTTGGTGTCACACAGAAAGGAGTGAACATGTCA
>JAILOK010000130.1 GCA_024690825.1 Lachnospiraceae bacterium
GGAGATAGAAGGAAAGGAGAGTATATGAAGAAGAAATTGAACGGGACATTAAGAAAGATCGCAGCGGTTCTGATGGCGGCTGTGCTTATCATGGCGCAGAGCTGCTTCATATTCGCAGCGGAGGAGCCGGTTTCGGAAGAAGCTGTATCCGCAGAAACGGGTACACCTGAGGAAGCAGCTGAGGAACCACAGGAAGAGGAACCCGTATCCGGAGAACCGGTAGTTGAAGAAACCGTTACGGAAGAAGCTGGTTCGGAAGAAGCCGTTTCGGGTGAAACAGTTGTTGAGGAAACGGTCATCGAGGAGCCGGAGCCCGAAGAAGCAGCTGTTCAGAAGGCTACGCCTGAAGAACCTGTAAAGGAAACATCCGAAGAGCCCGAGAACAAGATAAATTCTGCAAGGATTAATGAGGGTGGATCATCCATTCCTACCGGAGCAAAGGTCAATCTGAAGGAAGAATTCGGTATAGACAGCGATTACAAGAGTGTGGTATTTACCATCACTTCGGGCAAAAGCTGCGCCGAGCTCAGCGGAAGCACCCTTATCGCAAAAAAAGCCGGTGAAGTAAGCGTAAAGGTTAAATACAAATATGACGGGGAAAAGGGAGAGGATGAGACCTCCTTTACCATATATGCGGTAGGCTTCAAAAAGAAGAGCATTATTGTAAATGAAAAGGGAGAATATGATGCGACACAGAACATGAAGGGAGATCTGTCGGAAGGATCACCTGCATGGAGCAGTTCGGCGGAGACTGTGGCGACCGTGGATCCCTCAACCGGAAAGGTGAATGTCCTTGCAGGCGGAACCACCGTGATAAGCGCCGAGTATTCCTATGGAGAAAAGAGTAAGATATGCAAATTCAAGCTTGTGGTAAAGCTTCCGGGATTTAAGGTTTCATCAAAAAGCGTAAAATTCGGAGCAGTGTTTACACCGAAGCTTGTAAATCTGGAAAAAGGCACACCTGTCAATTACTATCTTGATTCAAATGAAACGAGAGCCGAATTTACCGATCAGTCAAAGGGAAAGGTAAGAGTTAAGGGCGTGGCAACCGACGAATCGCCCATTCTGCTGCACTGTACGGCAGGGTCGGAGGAACTGACCTGCTCGCTTACGACTACCGAACCCTATATCAGCGGACTTCCGAAAAGCTATGAGGAATATGGATCGATAAGATTAAAAAAGAAGAATACCAGACAGCTTTCGGTAAAGGGTATCGCAAAGGGCACGCCGGTGACATGGTCATCAAGCGATGATGAGACCGTTTCGGTATCGAGCAAGGGACTGATAAAGGCAAAACAGTACGGATATGCCACGATAACGGCAACCGTGGACGGATACGGAGATATGTCGGTAGATGTAGAGGTTCCGGATCCGAGTGACAACGAAGAATAGATTATGAAATAATGACAGGGGGACGGTCCTGTTGTCAACTTTTTATAAAAGATGACAACAGGACCGTCCCTCTGTCACATTATTATTTTCCTTTGGATCTGCAAAGTGTCAGTAAAAAGCAGTTTTCACAGTCGGGCCGCTGTGACCGGCAAAGCGCGCGTCCGTGAGTAATGAGCTGCAGATTGATCAGGATCCTGTGATCTTCGGGGATCACTTTTTCAAGGTCATATTCAACCTTTTCGGGATCAGTCTCGTCAGTAAGGCCGAGTCTTTTTGCGACTCTTTTCACATGGGTATCGACGACAACTGACGGGATATTAAAAATATGCCCCCTGACGACATTGGCGGTCTTTCTGCCGACTCCCGGAAGCTTTGTCAGATCATCGATATCCGAGGGAACTTCGCCACCGAAATCGTGCGTGAGCATCCGGCAGGCTTCTATGATATGCTTTGCCTTCATATGGTAAAAGCCGACGGAGTGGATATCTTTTTCAAGTTCATTTATATCAGCGTTTGCAAAATCCGAAACGCTTTTGTATTTCTTAAAAAGCTCCTTTGAAACGGCATTTACGCGTTCGTCAGTGCACTGTGCGGACATGATCGTCGCGATCAGCAGTTCGTGGGGTTTATCTGTATCATAGGACAGAAAGCATCTTTCGTCCGTGCCGTAGTGCTCATCGAGAGCATTCAGTATTTCTTTTACTTTTTTCTGTGTCATAGGTATAATGGATGTCAGAGTTAAA
>JAILOK010000016.1 GCA_024690825.1 Lachnospiraceae bacterium
GTACAGGACATCAACGATCTCAAAATAATCGCCTTTTTCAAGGCTTTTGATTATACGTTCAAGCTGGCCCGGCCAGTACAGGGCATCTTCTTTTACGTCTGTCATCCGCGGATCCTTGTAACACTCAATGATTGCCGGAAACAATACCATCATATGGTTCACCATTTCCTGCGCATCAGGCCCGAAATGCTCCATATCATACTGCATCAGTTCCGAGACCGTCTGTTCGATCCTGTCGATCAGTTCATCCATTCATCTCATGTCCTTTTTGATAAAATCAGCCACCACCTGAAGGTATGCTTCCATGTTGTTTTCTATGATCGGGATACCGCAATCCCTGACAGCATCAAGGATCGCATTTCCCGCCGAAACATATACCGTGTTCCATTCCGTTGCGTTTTCAAGATACTGTCCCTTTACGACCACGACAAGGGATATGGTCTTACAAACTGCCATCATGAACATCAGTTGTTTTCTTGCATCGTCAATATTCAGATCCCTTATCAGTTTAAAATATCCGGCAAGCTGAGCCACTCTGCTCTCCCATGACGCAAAGACCGGTAGCGACACCGCTTTGGCCTGTGGCATATCGCCCTCATCATCACCTTCGATAACGGTGCATCCGTCAAAGAAATAAAAATCTGCCTGATTGATCACATACGCCTCGACAAAGAGATGCGGATAATAATAATACCCTTCATCTGTTTTATAAAGGTTTTTGAGACCGTCGATCAGGTCATCCGTTACGTATCTCCTGTTATACAGTGCCCCGGAAATATAATTCCCGGCCATGTAAAACTGTTTGATCGCATCCTCGCCGGCAGCTGCACGTCCGGGCGCATTATCTTTATAATGCACTGTCGATGCAGTCTTCATTACACCGAAATCCGGTCCGTCCTCAAGAAATTCCAGCAGGGCTGCCACGGATGATTCCCCTATACGGTCTTCATCGCTTATAAGAAAGCAATAGTGACCGTTCGAGAGTTTGACCGTCTCATTGTAATTCCCCCAGTACTGGATATTTTCATCGAATCTGTTATATATGAACCGTTCTCCGGAAAAATGCGATATCTCATCATATTCTTCGGTATATAATGTGCTTCCGTTATTTGACACGATGATCTCAACGTCTTCCCTTTCGGAAACACATTTCATTTCAAGGAGACTCTTTACAAGTCCCAGCGCACGATGGCCTCTGTTGTATGAGGGGATGCATATACTGAGAAGTTTTGAATATCTTTCGGGTTCCATGCCTATATTATATTCTATTTATAAGCATTTACAAAGTTTTTTTGTAAATCGAAAAGAGGCCGGAAAACCGACCTCTTTTCTATAGTAGCGACCTGTTGTCTGTTAGACTGTTAGGATGCTATTAGCCGAGAAGTGAAAGAACATTCTGTGTTGACTGGTTAGCCTGTGCAAGCATTGCTGTACCTGCCTGTGAAAGAATGTTGTTCTTCGTGTACTCAACCATGGTCTTAGCCATATCTGTATCACGAATCTGGCTCTCTGCAGCTGTGGTGTTCTCAACTACGTTGTCAAGGTTAGCAATCGTGTGCTCAAGTCTGTTCTGGATAGCACCGAGATCAGATCTCTGGCTGGATACCTTTGCGATAGCCTGCGTGATAGCACTGATAGCTGTCTGAGCTGCTGTACTCGTCTTAACATTGATCTGGTTAGCTGCTACTCCAAGAGATGTAGCGCTCATACCGGAGATAACGATCTCGATCCTCTGCTCTGACTTGTTAGCTGCACCAACCTGAATAGCCTTGCTGAATGTACCCTTAAGGAGATCAAGAGTGTTGAACTGAGTTGACTGAGCAACACGAGAGATTTCCTTACCAAGTGCTGATACTTCAGACTGGATTGCCAGACGGTCTGCGGAAGTGTTGGTTCCGTTTGCAGCCTTAACAGCAAGTTCGTTCATTCTCTGAAGCATTGAGTGAACTTCTGTAAGAGCACCTTCTGCTGTCTGTACGCAGGAGATACCGTCCTGTGCGTTTGCGGAAGCCTGTGTAAGTCCGCGGATCTGGCTTCTCATCTTCTCACTGATCGTAAGGCCTGCTGCATCGTCTGCTGCACGGTTTATTTTATAACCGGAAGATAACTTCTCAGTAACTTTTCCCTGTGCGGAAGTTGTTACTCCTAATACTCTGTTTGCGTTC
>JAILOK010000021.1 GCA_024690825.1 Lachnospiraceae bacterium
GCGTTTTGAATCCGAAACCGGTATGCATCCGTCGGGACAGACCGGAGCGCACAGCAGGCATTGCTTACATTTTTCCTTAATAAAAACCGGAGTCATCGTTCTCCAGGGACCGGTTTCAAATTCCTTTGCCGTTCCTCCGGCAAACATGATGAGGCCTTCTGTCAGTTCTTCATACGGCGTTTTTTCATTTATCTTTGATACATCACTTCTCATTACTGTCTCCTATATTAAGATATAGTTCACATCCCGAGAGCTTCAAATGTCATCGAGAGAGCTTTCATGTTCCCTTCGATAACCTCGGGCTTTTTTGCAAATTTGTGTTCGTAGGAAGCCTTCATCTCACGTATGAACTCATTTTTGTCCATCACCCGGCTGACTGCGACCGCTGCTGCAAGCATGGGTGAGTTGGGAAAATATTTTCCGAGCGCTTCCTCAGATATCTTTCTTGCGTTGACCGTATATACCCTGCCATTAAATCCTTTGAGAAGCGGCCGGATCTCTTCGGGGGAGGAAGGAGTATTTATTATCACGGCGCCGTTCTCTTTGAGTCCCGAGGTCACATCGACGGGTCCAAGAAGGGATTCGTCTACCACAACGACAAGATCGGGATTGTAGATGTTGCTGTGCACGCGGATCTCTTTTTTGCTTATCCTGTTAAAGGCTGTGATAGGAGCACCCATCCTCTCGGGTCCGTACTCGGGAAAGCCCTGTACATAAGCTCCTGTTTTGAAACAGACATCTGCAAGGAGGAGGGCTGCAGTCTTTGCTCCCTGGCCGCCTCTTCCGTGCCATCTGATCTCTATGCTTTCAAAATCCATATGGTTCTCCTTTGATATTTTCTGCGCCGTTTTTTTCGTGACGGGCGCAAACTGTTCTTATTATAATAGGATTTTATCTGCAGTGTAAAGGGATTTGATCGTCCGGTTTTGAGTTCGGGCTTTTGAACAACTGTATATGATCGAAGGCATCAGTGGATGGGATGCTCCTATCCGTTCCAAAACCCGGTTGAGACTAAAACCCAAATACTATTTTGCGGATCCGTCACTTGCTGCCAATATCCTTGGTATTACACCGAAGCGTCTTCTTGAAGACGGTCAACTGTTTGGAATACTGTTTGAATCTCTCTGCATGCATGATCTGGCTGTTTATTCATCTGTTTTACCAAATGCGGGATTAAATCCTCTGCATTATTACAGAGATTCTGACGGTCTCGAAATCTATGCTGTCATAGAATTAAAAGATGGAAGATGGGGCGCGATAGAAATCAAGCTTGGTGAGAATAAGTTCGATGATGCAGCGAAATCCTTGCTGCGTCTGCGATCAAAAGTATTATCCAATCCTCTTGCAGATAATAAAGAACCGGCTTTTATGGCTGTAATAGTCGGAGCAGGTGAATATGCCCGTCAGGATAAGGAAACGGGAATATATGTTATACCGGTCACATCATTGGGAGCATAATAACCCCGGGTGATTGTCTTTTTCATCCTGTCTTATGTGGTATACTTAAGGTGTTATTTTATTATGGAAGGAATTGTGTTTAGATGAATATCGCGGTCACAGATGACCTGCCAAAGGAACGGGAAAAGAATTTATAAACGGTGTCGTTATACCGGTCAAATGAAAGACAGGAGACCTGACATACAGGAATGAAAGACGGTACGGAAAACAATTTCATATCGGTTGAGATGGCGCCGATGGAGGGTATCACAACAGCAGTGTATCGCAGCGTGTACAGAAAGTGGTTTGAAGGTACAGACAGGATGTACACGCCTTTTCTTGTTGCAAATCAGACTCATAAATTCAAGACAAGGGAGAAGAAGGAAATAGGATCATGTCCGCCTGATCTGGTTCCGCAGATTCTGACCGACCGTGCGGAGCATTTTGTCTGGGCACTGAGGGAACTTCAGAAAGCAGGATTCTGCGAGGTGAATCTGAATGCAGGATGCCCGTCGGCTACTGTCACAACGAAGAAAAAAGGTGCGGGGATGCTTGCGGATATAAACGCTCTGCGGTCATTTCTGGATGAGGTTTTTATTATAAAAGAAAGAGAGGATCTTCCGGAGATATCCGTCAAAACCAGAGTGGGAGTTTCCTCATACAGCGAAGCGAAAGAGATCGCAGATCTTTATGCGGCATATCCGTTTTCAAAAGTCATAGTGCATCCGCGCATAAGGGATGATCTTTATAATAATACCCCCAGTCCGGATGCATTCAATATCTTTTATGAAAGGATCCCAAACGAAATACTTGTATTTAACGGTGATCTGAGGACAACGGAGGATGTAAGAAAAATACGTGAGATCTTTCCAGGGCTTTCACATATCATGGTCGGCCGGGGCCTTTTGGCGGATCCTTTTCTGCCGAAGCGGATTCTTCGATGTGAAGATACCGGAGGAGATGTTTTTTCGGTAGATGAAAAAAAGACTCTGCTCGGTTTCCTCGAAGAATTATATGAAGAATATGAGCGGGAGCTGTCTGAGGGAACGGCCGTTTTAAAAATGAAGGACTTATGGAACTTCATGGAAGTCTCATTTCCGGAGCAGAAAAAACAACTGAAAGCCATCAGAAAATCGCGCAGCGGATCCGAATACAGGATGGCGGTGAGAAGTATTTTTTTCTGAAATAGTGGTATACTTATGAAACACAGAAATCAGGACAGAAATAAAAAATGAAGGTTGAAACATGCTGCAAAAACATATGAAACAGGTGAAGAATGGAACAATATAATGTAACGGGTATGAGCTGTGCTGCATGCCAGGCCAGAGTTGAGAAGGTTGTAAATGCCATAGATGGTGTTGAAAGCTGTACTGTAAGTCTTCTTACAAACTCCATGGGTGTGGAAGGAAGCGCATCTCCGGAAGAAATAATCAAGGCTGTTGAAGCGGCCGGCTATGGTGCAAGCATTAAAAAGCCGGATAAAGAAACCCCGGCATCAATCGTCAATGATGATCCGTTGAAGGATACCGAAACACCGGTTCTGAAAAAAAGGCTGACTGCTTCAGTGATCCTGTTAATCCCTCTGATGTATGTATCGATGGGACATATGCTGTGGAACTGGCCGCTGCCGCCGTTTTTGACAGGCAATCATGTGGCAATGGGATTGTATGAGCTGCTGATAGCAGGATTTATCATGGTGATAAATCAGAAGTTCTTTGTCAGCGGATTCAAGGGACTTATTCACAGGTCGCCAAATATGGACACATTGGTAGCTCTTGGAGCAACAGCTTCCTATGCTTACAGTGTGTATGCGCTTTTCGCCATGACTGCCGCTGTGATGGACAGCAATACAGAGCAGGTTATGTACTATATGGATCAGTTCTATTTTGAGTCTGCGGCTGCCATTCTGACACTTATTACGGTGGGTAAAACTCTTGAGGCGAGATCAAAAGGCAGGACTACCGATGCGCTTAAGTCTCTTATGGAGCTGACACCGAAAACCGCTGTGATCCTGGACGGTGATACAGAAAAAACCGTAAGCGTGGATGAGGTAAAGGTGGGAGATAAATTCGTTGTAAGACCCGGAGATAATATACCCGTAGATGGTATTGTAAAGGAGGGAGAGAGTGCTGTTAACGAGTCTGCGCTTACAGGAGAAAGCATTCCTGTTGAAAAACAGACAGGGGATAAAGTTTCAGCAGCAACCATCAATACCTCGGGATATATGGTGTGTGAAGCAACGAAAGTCGGTGAGGATACCACACTTGCGGGAATCATACGGATGGTAAGTGACGCTGCCGCAACCAAGGCGCCGATCGCCAAGATTGCCGACAGAGTTTCAGGTGTATTTGTGCCGGTGGTTATCGGTATAGCATTGGTTACATTTATTGCATGGCTTCTGACGGGGCAAACCTTCGGTTATGCAGTTGCCAGGGCTGTTTCGGTACTGGTGATCAGCTGTCCATGCGCTTTGGGCCTTGCAACTCCCGTGGCAATAATGGTTGGAAACGGTGTGGGCGCAAAAAACGGAATCCTGTTTAAGACGGCGGCAATTCAGGAACTTACAGGAAAAATTCAGATAGCCGCACTGGATAAGACAGGAACCATAACTACAGGAATCATGCGCGTTACCGATGTTATTTCATTGAATGATATCAGTGAAAAAGAACTGCTGGAAGCGGCTTATGCGCTGGAATCCAAAAGTGAGCATCCGATTTCAAAGGCGATCGTTGATCATGCAAAAGAACATGATATCAGGCTCCGGGAGACAACGGAGTTTGAGGTATTATCGGGAAACGGGTTAAGGGCAAAACTGGATGGAGCGGATGTTGCAGCCGGAAATGCAAGATTCATTTCAGGCATTACAGATCAAGATTTAAGCATATCTGAAAATATAGATGAACTGTCAGGCCAGGGCAAAACGCCGGTTCTATTTGCAAAAAATAATAAGCTGATCGGAATAATTGCCGTTGCCGACACCATAAAGGAGGATACACCGCAGGCGGTGGGTGAGCTTAGAAAAATGGGTATCCATGTGGTAATGCTGACCGGTGATAATGAGATCACGGCAAAGGCAATTGCCGGGCAGGCCGGAGTTGACGAAGTAATTGCGGGAGTGCTCCCCGACGGAAAAGAAGCTGTTATCAGAAAGCTTATGGAACAAGGAAAAGTTGCCATGGTCGGAGATGGAATAAATGATGCTCCGGCGCTTACCCGCGCGGATGTCGGGATTGCCATTGGAGCAGGAACAGATATCGCAATAGATGCGGCGGATGTTGTGCTTATGAAGAGCAGTATCCGCGATGTGGCAGCAGCTGTCAGAATCTCAAGGGCAACGATCAGAAATATTCATGAGAATCTGTTTTGGGCATTTTTTTACAATGTTATCGGGATTCCCCTTGCTGCAGGATGTTTTACGGCAGCTTTCGGGTGGACACTTAATCCGATGTTTGGAGCAGCTGCAATGGGACTTTCAAGCTTTTGTGTGGTATCCAATGCACTTAGACTTAACCTGATAAAAGTACATGACGGAACCGCAAAAACAACCTGAAAGGTGAAAAGATATTTAATGAATTCAAATGAAACACCCAATAAACTGCTGCTTGATAAATATGAGCAGCTGAAAGAATATTTAAGATCACTGGAGAGTGCGGCAGCAGCTTTTTCCGGCGGAGTGGACTCTGTGTTTCTTTTGCATGCAGCAAAAGAGGCCCTGGGAGATAAGGTTATTGCGGTTACAGCTTCTTCCTGTTCTTTTCCTGAACGTGAGCTTAAGGAGGCAAAGACTTTTTGCAGTGAAAACGGGATACAGCATCTGATAATAAAGTCAGAGGAACTTAAAATAGAAGGGTTTTCTCATAATCCCAAAAACAGATGCTACCTTTGTAAACGCGAGCTTTTTGAGAAAATCCGCGCAGTTGCTGATGAGAGGGGCATAAAAGAAATCATAGAGGGTTCCAACCTTGACGATAATGGGGATTACAGACCGGGACTTATGGCAGTGGCGGAGCTTAATATAAAAAGTCCGCTTAGAACCATTGGATTTTCAAAAGAACAAATACGTATTTTATCCAGATACATGGGACTCCCGACGTGGAATAAGCAGTCTTTTGCATGCCTTTCAAGCAGATTCCCATATGGAGAAGAAATTACCGAAAAGAAGCTTCAGATGGTTGACAGGGCAGAGCAGCTTCTTATAGATCTTGGATTTAACCGGTTAAGAGTCCGCATCCATGGCAAAATAGCAAGAATCGAACTTGACCCTTCCGAATTTGCTCATTTCATGGAAGAGAAGATAAGGAAATATGTTCATGAGGAATTTAAGAAAATCGGCTTTGATTATATAGCACTGGATATCCTGGGATACCGGACAGGGAGCATGAACGAGACACTTTAAAGAGATATGATGCATTCAATGATCACGGACAAAAACCGCAGATTTTATGATGAATATGTTGCAGACCTGATTCATAAGAAGTTTGGCGAGTATGAGAACAGGATTGCAGTTGGCATAGCCGGAGAAGGCTCTGACTGCTTCGGGTATGATGACCTGATATCAAGAGATCATGATTTCGGTACAGGTGTATGTCTTTGGGTCACGGATGAGGATATGGACAGGTTTGGGTATAATCTGTCTATAGCTTACAATGAACTTGTGGACAGTGCAGAACGGAATTACTACACAGAAAGGCTTCGTGAGCGCAGAGGAGTAATGACTATACATGGCTTTTATTCCGATATTCTGCGGATCGACTGTGATACCGATAACTGCATGCTGACAGAGCAGCAGTGGTATTCACTTGATCATTCCTGTCTGAAGACTGCGACTAACGGTGTCATATTCCGGGATGACCTCGGGAAATTCAGCGCATTCAGGAAACTGCTCCTTGATTATTATCCGGAAAAGATATGGAGGATAAGAATAGCAGAGCAGCTGCATGACTATGCTGCAGCGCTTCAGGTGAATTATGCGCGCTGTATGGCAAGAAACGATACCGTGGCAGCGGAAATATGCAGGATAAATGGATTAAAGGCGGCAATGGAGCTTTTCTTCCTGCTTAAAAGGGAATATCCACCGTATTACAAATGGACATTTCATGCGTTAAAGGATATAGAGGGCTCGGAGAGCTTTTCCGGAAGGATACAGGAGCTTGCAGATACAAAATGCAATCCCGAAGCCTGGGAAGGAACCCGGTATCACCCTGAAAGGTTAAACTATAAGGATAAGGTTGTTTCGCTGACAGAGGAGACAGCCGGTGAGATAGTAGAAATGCTTGCAGCCTGTGGTCTGTCAGCGAAGAGAGATCCATACCTGGAAAGCTATGTCAATGAGGTTTTACAGAAATAAAGGCAGATTATTCCTAAGGGAGGTCCGGATTTTTGCCCTGGCTTCTCAGTGGATTTGATAATGTGGTATCATCATTGAAAGAGATTTAAATAAAGGAGGTTCACATTGAAAAAGATATTAGGAAGGCTCTTGATCGTCATACCCGCACTGGCACTCCAGGTAATCTGGTTCTTCCTGGTACTGGTGGTCTTGGACAAAGCTGCACAGGGGCATCTTGGAGAGATCATTGAAGCAGTTTTTACCTTTCTGGCTGTTTTCTTTGTGACGAGGCTCATTTCAAGGAGAGATGAGAGTTCTTACAAACTGTTATGGGTGCTTGTAATAGTGGCAATGCCGGTTTTGGGATCGATATTGTATTTCACTCTGGGCAATAAGACAACAGGCAAAGGACTCAGGAAGAAACTCAGGAAATCTGCTTCTGAGTTTAACTGGCTTCATGATGGAGTAAATATAAGTGATAAAGAAAGAATTGATGAGATCGCAAAGGAAGACGTAAGACTTTCTCAGACACTTTCTTTTATAAGTGAGTCTACAGGTTTTCCCATTCTGAAAAATGATACATCAAAGTACTATCCTTTCGGCGAAGATATGTTTGCTGATATGTGCGATGACCTGAAAAAAGCAGAGAGCTTTATCTTCATAGAATATTTCATAATACAGTCCGGTAAATTCTGGGATACCATCACTGAAATCCTGGCTGACAGAGTAAAGGCAGGAGTGGATGTAAGAGTGATGTATGATGATCTGGGAAGCATTGCCACCTATTCGGTTAAGGATATCTCGGACCTGTCCCAAAAGGGAATCAAGTGTATCTCATTCAATCCGTTCTTTCTGATCAAATCACAGCTTAATAACAGGGATCACAGGAAAATAATGATAATTGACGGAAAGGTTGCCTACAGCGGCGGAGTGAATCTTGCGGATGAATACATCAATGAGAAAGAGTTGTTTGGAAAATGGAAGGATATAGGATTCCGTGTAACCGGGACGGCAGTGGCCAGTTACACCTATATGTTTGCAGAGTTCTGGAATGCATTTTCGCGTCAGAAGATTTCTGACGGAGAACTTGAAAAAATGCATGATCACGATTGGTCCGAAGCTGACAATGGATATATTATTCCATATTATGATTCGCCGATGCGGGATGAGCATACCAGCAATATCCTGTTTACTGAGGTCCTTTCGACGGCGAAGGAATATGTCTGGTTCTATACACCTTATCTTATGCTTGGAGACGCGCTCTTTGATGCATTTATCAGGGCAGCCAGAAGAGGTCTTGATGTCCGGATAATCATGCCGGGTATTCCCGACAAGAAACTCGTATACAGACTGTCAAGAAGCTATTACGAGGATCTGCTGAAAGCCGGAGTAAAGATTTATGAATATACACCGGGATTCGTTCATGCAAAAGCCTTTATTTCGGATGATAAGCTTGCATGTATCGGGACGGTCAATCTTGACTACAGAAGCCTGTTTCTTCACTTCGAATGCAGCTCGGTATTTTACAAGGCAGATATCGTCGCCGATCTGAAAGCAGACTATTTAAACTCCTTAAAAGACTGCAGGGAAAGGACCCTTGAGGATATAAACAGAAAACTGACATACAGGATAACCGACAACTTCCTTAGGGTTGTGGCACCGTTATTGTGAGATGCCGGAAGAAATACAGAAAGAGTAATCAATCAACGGTAAAGGATATAAAAGAATGATAGTGGAGATTACGAATCCCAAGGAAAAACAGGCGATTGCAAGAAAAGTACTGGAGGCGCTTACTGACTGGTTTGGGATAGAAGAGAGCAGGGAACAATACATTTCCGAATGTGCTGACTGGACATTCTTTGCAGCAAAGAAAGAAGAGGAGGCTGTTGGCTTCCTCTGCTTAAAAGAAACAGGAAAGGCTACTGTTGAACTGGCAGTTATGGGAGTATTAAAGGATCACCACAGGAACGGCATCGGCCGGCAGTTAGTGGAAAGGGCGAAAAAAGCTGCCGGATCGCAGGGATATGAGTTTATGCAGGTCAAGACTGTGAAGATGGGAGTGTATGAGGATTATGACAGGACAAATCTTTTTTACATAAGTTGTGGCTT
>JAILOK010000068.1 GCA_024690825.1 Lachnospiraceae bacterium
GGACGGAGGTGTAAGTGCAGAGATGTATTGAGCTGACCGTTACTAATCGGCCGAAGACTTATCCCATGTAGAGCACTTAATGAGATCAAGCCGAAGGCGCAGATCGAATTTAGTGCGAACGGTACCGGGACACTTAGCGAGATCGAGCGAAGCGAAGATCGAGTTTAGTGGAGCCGGTACATGTAGAGCACATGTTTTAGAAGATTAAAGATTCAATGTTCAGTTTGAAAAGGTGTTAGCCAGTCAAGGCCCCGCGGCACACTCGCGCCCGGCGCTCGTAAGCGTGCCGGAAAATGTGCCAAAGGGCACATTTTCCTCGATAGCTCAATGGTAGAGCATTCGGCTGTTAACCGAAGGGTTGCTGGTTCGAGCCCAGCTCGGGGAGCTTTGGTGTACAACGGGAAGCTCGCGCAATAGAAACGCGCAGGCGCGTTGGGCGCTCGCTTCGCAGGAAGGTATCCTCCCACTATGTGGGGTCTACGCTCCGCTACGGTAGGAGCTGGACAAACGTCCACTGGACGTTTAGCTCCCTCCTTCCTACAACGGCCCGGTGGTCAAGAGGTTAAGACATCGCCCTTTCACGGCGGTAACACGGGTTCAATTCCCGTCCGGGTCATTTTTTTTATATGAAAAATACTCGCAGAATGGCGATCTCAAAAATGCTTCGCATTTTTTCGATCTGGTGCTGTCGCACCAAGTCTGCATCGCCTGAAATCCTTGTGTCCGCAAGCGGCCACCGGATTCATGCTCGCATCCATTCTGCTCGTAGATACTGGCGACATAGCCAAGTGGTAAGGCGTGGGTCTGCAACACCCTGATCACCAGTTCAAATCTGGTTGTCGCCTCTAAAAAAACTGTCATGCCGAAAGGCAGGGCAGTTTTTTATTACTTGAAAAGATGCCGTTATAGGCGTATTATAGGACAGTACGGCAATCTTGGCCGTTATCAGCAAAAATAAGCGAGGTGTCCGAAAATGAGTGATTCATCAAGCAAGTCCGGTGGATGGCGTACCAACAAGTGGGTGAGAGCTGCCATACCGGCGTTATTATTACATTGCAGTATCGGTACGGTTTACTGCTGGTCGGTCTTCAGTCAGGAGATCGCGGATCATATAGGATTCGGCAAGGCCAGTGTGGAATGGGCTTTCAGTTTTGCCATATTCTTTTTAGGTATGTCCGCAGCCTTTTTGGGAAATGTTGTTGAGAAAGATATCCATAAATCCTCTCTTATCGCAACTATATGTTTTACGGCAGGAATGCTGCTGACAGGCGTGTTTATTGCTTACGGCGGAAAACATCAGCACAGCGTACTCGCGCTTGTGGGTATATATGTAAGTTACGGTTTTATTATGGGAGTAGGTCTCGGAACAGGATATCTGTCTCCCGTGAAGACACTGATGCTCTGGTTCCAGGATAAAAAGGGACTGGCAACGGGACTTGCCGTTGCAGGATTTGGAGCTGCAAAAGCTATAGCAAGCCCTATCATGACATCACTGTTAAAGACATGGGATGACGGAAGCGGAGTATACAAAATGTTCTGGATACTCGGTATCGTTTATTTCATCATGATGATGATAGGACATCTTCTCTTAAAGAAACCCGACGGATGGCATGAACCCGGCAAGGGTGAAAAGAAACCCGGTATCCTTGAAACGATCAAAACAAAGCCCGTCACTAATTACATCGGTATCTGGCTTATGTTCTATATCAATATCACCTGCGGACTGGCACTTATTTCACAGGAGAAGCCGATCGTAAAGTGTATCGGACTGGCGGCTTCTGCAGGAGTGATCTCTTCGATCTCAGCCATATTTAACGCAGGCGGAAGACTCGGGTTCTCAGCATGGGCAGATCTTTTGAAGGACAGGAATACGATCTATAAGCTGATCTTCATCCTTTCGATCGCATTCACAGGAATAGTAATGATAACCCGGGGTATCGTTAACGGCGAAGGAAATGTACTTCTGATCGCGCTGGTACTCGGACTGATATTTGTTGTAAACGCCGGTTACGGCGGAGGTTTTTCAAATGTTCCGACGCTGCTTTCAGATCATTACGGAATGGGATCCATCAGCGCAATACACGGGATCACTCTTTCCGCGTGGGCATTTGCCGGACTGACAGGAAACCAGATGGCTACATATATAGTTAATCATACGGGCGAATTTGTTGAACATGACGGAGTAAAGGTAAATCCCGTCGGATATCAGAATGTGCTTTACGCAACCCTGATACTCTATGTTATCGCACTTTTAGCATGCTTCATACTTGTGAAGCCTACCGACAAGGCACTCGAGGCAAAGGCAGCAAAAAAGAAGGCTGCGTAAGTTTTTTTCGGATATTAATAAGAACGGCTATGCAGGAAACAATGTTTCCCGCATAGTCGTTTTATAACGAAGGAGGTGAGACAGGTTTGGGAGAGCTTTCGGCAAGGCTGCAGGAAGAACTTGAGATCAAAACCGTATTTACCATTCCGCTCTTCGGAGGGATAGATGTCAATCAGTCCGTTGTGGTCACATGGTGTATCATGGCTCTTCTTCTGGTGGTCACCCTTTTTATGACAAGCGGCATGAAGGTTAAGAATCCCGGCAGAAGACAGCTAATGATAGAATCCTTTGTGGTGTGGATCCAGAATCTCACGGGAGATATGCTGGGTGAAGAGGCAAAGCAGTATGTCCCGTATATCAGCACGATACTGATATATCTCGGCATATCCAATATTATCGGAATATTCAACATTTCGCCGCCGACAAGGGATCTGCGAGTTACCATAGCACTGGCACTTATGAGCATCGTTTTGATAGAGTCGGCAGCCCTAAGAAAAAAGGGACCGAAGAAATTCTTAAAGTCATTTGCGGAGCCCATGGCTGTGGTCGCACCGATGAATGTGCTGGAACTTGGGATCAAGCCCCTGTCATTGTGCATGCGTCTTTTCGGAAATGTATTTGCCGCGTTCGTTATCATGGAACTTGTAAAGATGGCGGTTCCGATCGTGCTGCCCGCGGCTTTATGTCTCTACTTTGATCTGTTTGACGGACTGATCCAGGCATATGTGTTTGTATTTCTGACATCTTTATACATTAAAGAAGCTATAGAATAGGAGGATAGATATATGAGTCTGACAGCAATAGGAGCCGGTATAGCAGCGATAACCGGAATAGGAGCCGGAGTCGGAATAGGTATCGCAACCGCAAAGGCGGTGGATGCGGTCGCCAGACAGCCGGAGGCGGAAGGAAAGATAATGAAGATACTGCTGCTCGGATGCGCGCTTGCCGAGGCAACAGCTATTTACGGTCTGCTCATCGGAATACTTATAGTATTCTTTTTACAGTAATAAAGACCGGTTTTTTTCTTGTAAAGGCAGGAGGATATAATGCTGAGTTTTGATTGGTTTAATTTTATCTGTATGATAATAAACCTGCTCATACTTTATTTTCTGATGAAAAAATTTCTTTTCGGCAGGGTGAACAGGATCCTTGACGAGAGAAAAAAGGAAATAGAGAACGGGTATCTTGAGGTTGAGGAAAAAAAGAAAGAAGCTGAAAAACTGGGTGAAGAATACAAGGCGCATCTGGCTGAGGCAACTTATGAAGGAGAGAAAAAGAAAAAAGAAGAATCCCTTCGTGCCGCAGTTGAGTATAACAGGATGATCACCGAGGCAAACGAAAAGGCTGGGGATATCATCAAAAAAGCCAGAGAAACAGCCAGATATGAAACTCAGCGGGCGGTACTCGAACAGGAAAAAGAAATGAGATCTCTCATATTGTCTGCCGCGGCAAAGATAGCAGGATCTAAGGGACCCGTAAATGATAATGAGTTATATGACAGGTTCTTGGAAAGCGCAGACAGTAAAAACGGAGGAAACAAATGACGGATGAGCCGGAAATGCTCGATGAGGTCAAGGACCATATCGAAGCTACGCTCCAGTATGTGACAAAGCCTGATGAAAACAGGCTTAAAGGCATAGAAGAGTTTATCAAAAATAAATACGGCGTTTCGGATGTTGTATTAGAGTTAAAAGAAAACAAGTCGCTCAAGGGCGGCTTTATACTGCGTGTGGAAAATGAGGAGTATGACTGGAGCAACAGAGGCAGACTGAGGCAGCTTCGAACTCTCCTCGAAAACAGGGAATATGATGTCAGCGTAGAGAATAAACCCGGAGATATCGTATCGATACTGCGGGCGCAGATAGAAGATTTTAAGCTGCAGGCCGAGAACCAGGAAATAGGATTTGTTTTGAGAGTCGGTGACGGCGTTGCCATGATAGAAGGAATAGACCATGCTTTTTACGGAGAAATAGTTATCTTTGAAAACGGGATCAAAGGCATGGTCATGAGCATAGAGAGAAAAAGGACGGGCATCATGCTCTTCGGAGATGAGGATGATATCCGGGAAGGAATGAAAGTAGCAAGAACCATGTCCGAGGCCGGCATAGAGGTCGGAGATGATCTGCCGGGAAGAGTGATAAATGCGTTGGGCGATCCGATAGACGGTAAAGGCAGAATAGAAAAAAACGGATTCAGGCCGGTGGAACACCCTGCTCCGTCCATAGTTGAAAGACATCCCGTGAATACTCCCATGGAAACAGGGATACTTGCGATCGACAGCATGTTTCCGATAGGACGCGGACAAAGAGAACTGATCATAGGAGACAGACAGACCGGAAAGACATCCATAGCCATAGATACCATCATAAACCAGAAGGGTAAAGGGGTGATCTGTATCTATGTTGCCATAGGCCAGAAGGCATCCACTGTTGCGAAGGTGGCACAGATCCTGGAAAACAAGGGAGCCATGGAGCATACCATCATAGTGAGCGCGACCGCAAGCGAACCTGCGTCAATGCAGTATATTGCTCCCTATTCCGGAACAGCCATAGCCGAATACTTTTTGGATCAGGGAAAGGATGTACTGATTGTTTACGATGATCTGAGCAAGCATGCGGTTGCTTACAGAGAGATTTCCCTGCTGCTGGGAAGATCACCGGGAAGGGAGGCATATCCGGGTGATGTGTTCTACCTTCATTCAAGGCTTCTTGAAAGATCGAGCAGACTGAAAGAAAGCCTGGGAGGAGGTTCGATCACGGCGCTTCCCATCATTGAAACACTGGAAGGAGATGTGTCGGCATACATACCGACCAATGTGATATCGATAACCGACGGTCAGATATTTTTGGAGGAAGACCTCTTTTTTGAAGGAATAAGACCTGCGGTGAATGTCGGACTGTCCGTATCCCGTGTGGGAGGAGCTGCCCAGTGTAAGGCAATGAAAAAAGCAACCGGGGCCTTAAGGATAAATCTTGCCCAGTTCCGCGAGATGGAGGTATTTACCCAGTTTTCTTCGGATCTTGATCCCGCGACCAAGGAGCTGCTCGATAACGGACGCGCCCTGATGGAGATACTGAAGCAGAATGTAGGAAATCCTCTTTCCATGCCGGAGCAGGTCATAACGCTTGTTGCGGCAAATGAAAAACTCTTTATGGGGATAGAGCTTGACAGGGTCAAGGAATTTCAGACAGATCTGTTAAACGAAATAAAGGAAAATTACGAGAATATAATCAGCGAACTGAACATCAAAAAGGAACTCCCTGACGGATTCAGGGATGTGATAATAAAAACGGTCAGGGATTATAAGGAAAAATGGCTGGCGCAAAAGATGTCAAAAACAGAATAAAAGGCATAAAAGATACAAAAAAGATCACCAATGCCATGTATCTGATATCATCCACAAAGCTTCGCCGCGCAAAAAAGAGCATGGAGGATATCGAGCCGTATTTTTATGGTCTCCAGAATCTGATGCAGAGGATGATGAGACACTTTCCCGAAACTGTTCATCCTTATTTCAAGGGAAATGAAGATGTTCCCGAAAACGAGATCACTCACGGATTTCTGGTTGTCACGGCAGACAAAGGCCTTGCCGGATCCTACAATATCAATGTGATCAAGGAGACGGAAAAACTCATGGGAAAAAACGCGGCGTGTCTCTATGTAGTCGGGGAGGCGGGCAGGAGATATTTTGAACACAGAAAGATCCCGATAGAAGGGAATTTTACCTATACCGCGCAGAATCCCACGAGGGCAAGGGCAAGAGTCATAACGAACACTTTCTTAAAGGATTATGACGAAGGAAAGATAAATGATCTTACTGTGGTCTTTACCGCAATGAGAAATTCACTTGAGGCTGAAACGAGGACAATGAAGCTGATGCCGCTCGAAAAAGAGATGGCAGAGGATAACATTCCTCCGGATGTATTAAGAGAGGAATTCATAATACATCCGTCACCCAAAGAGGTGCTGGACGCGATCATCCCTCCGTATGTTGCGGGTCTGGTCTACAGCGCGCTCGTGGAATCCTACTGCTGCGAACAGAACAGCCGGATGCAGGCTATGAGTGCGGCAAATGACAGCGCTGATGAGATAATACAGGAATTGAGGGTCAAATATAACAGGCACAGACAGGCGATCATCACTCAGGAGATAACAGAAGTGAGCGCCGGCGCCAGGTCGGGGAGAATCTGATAATGACAGACGGAAAGATAATACAGGTGCTGGGTCCGGTAGTGGATGTGGAATTTGAAAAAGAAAACGTCCCGAAGATCAATGAAGCACTGGAAGTATTTGTGGCCAATAAAAGAAGGGTAATGGAAGTAAGGCAGCATCTCGGAAAGGGAAGGGTGCGTTGTATCATGCTCTCTCCCAGCGAGGGCCTTTTCAGGGGAATGGAGGTGTCCGCGACCGGCACTCCCATAACCGTTCCTGTAGGCCAGGCTAACCTGGGAAGGCTGTTCAATGTCCTGGGTGATACCATAGACGGTCTGGATGACGAAGAAGTGAACAGACAGAAGAGATGGCCCATTCACAGAGATGCGCCCGGATTTTCGGAGCAGTCACCGGTTCAGGAGATACTTGAGACAGGCATAAAGGTCATAGATCTTCTGGCACCCTATGCAAAGGGTGGAAAGATCGGACTTTTTGGTGGAGCAGGCGTCGGCAAGACTGTGCTCATACAGGAACTCATCACAAATGTTGCCACCGAGCACGGCGGTTATTCCATATTTACCGGTGTGGGAGAAAGATCCAGGGAAGGAAATGATCTGTGGAGCGAGATGAAGGAGTCGGGGGTTCTCGACAAAACAGCCCTTATCTTCGGACAGATGAATGAGCCGCCGGGAGCCAGGATGAGGGTCGCGGAGACCGGACTTACAATGGCTGAATATTTCAGAGATGAAAAAAACAAGGACGTGCTGATATTTATAGATAATATTTTCAGGTTCGTGCAGGCCGGTTCGGAAGTGTCCGCGCTTTTGGGGCGTATCCCTTCGGCTGTCGGATATCAGCCTACGCTTGCAAGCGAGATGGGTGACCTTCAGGAAAGGATATCTTCCACGAAAAGAGGATCCATCACTTCGGTTCAGGCTGTCTATGTGCCGGCTGATGACCTGACCGATCCTGCACCGGCTACAACATTTGCGCACCTTGACGCAACAACGGTTCTTTCAAGAAAGATCGTGGAACAGGGAATATACCCGGCTGTTGATCCCCTTGAGTCTTCATCGAGGATACTGGAAGAGGATATAGTCGGAAAAGAGCATTATGATGTCGCAAGAGAGGTAATACGTTTCCTGCAGAAGTACAAGGAACTGCAGGATATCATTGCGATACTCGGAATGGATGAACTTTCAGCCGATGACAGAGCTGTCGTATACAGGGCAAGAAAGATACAGAGATTTCTCTCACAGCCGTTTTTCGTAGCGGAAAACTTTACCGGAATGCCCGGAAAATATGTGCATCTGCGTGATACGGTAAAGGGTTTCTCGGCGATCATATCGGGAGAGGCAGACAAATATCCCGAGGCGGCATTTTTCAATGTCGGAACCATAGATGATGTAGTGGAGAAGGCCAAAGACTATGAGTGAAAAAACGGGAAGCTTAAGGATAATAAGTCCGGACGGCATCTTCTATGAAGGAAGGATGCTGGCTGTTATCATGCCTTCCCTTGACGGGCAGCTCGAATTTCTTCCCTTTCATGAAGAGATGATAACTGTTATAATAACAGGAGAATTGAGATACCAGACAGAAGACGAAAAATGGCATGTGGCGGCAGTGGGCGGAGGCGTGGCTGAGACTGCCAATAACCGCTGTGATATCTATGTGGATTTTGCCGAAAAACCCGAAGACATAGATAAGAACAGAGCTCGTGCCGCATTGGAACGCGCGACTGAACAGATGAGACAGAAAAAATCCATCGAGGAATACAAGATCTCGCAGGCTGCGCTGGCAAGAGCCCTGACAAGACTCAGGGTTGCCGACAGAGATCCGTTTTGAGGCCGTGATATGTTCCGGATGTGGGTCAGAGAATGGAAAGACAATCATATGCTCAGGGACACGGTTGTCGTTGACGATACTGATGATACCAGAACCCATAAGGTATTTAACGCGTTAAATAAAGCCTGCGCTGAATTTGACATTGCCGTTCCCATATGGCTCAATTCAAACATAGAAGACTTTAAGCGCAATTCAAAGACCAGATTCAGGCCGGAATCCTTTGTTGAAGAAACAGAATTTGATTATCTGGAGATACATGTGATAGAGGAAGATCAAACATGGACAGAGTAAATTACGAAGCAGAAGGCGTAGACAGCTGGAAGAATATAATTTTGCTGTATAACTCGGCGTTGAAGGAAGTGGGCACAAAACTTGAGATCCTCAATGACGAGTTTCAGCATGTTCATCAGTACAATCCCATAGAACATATCAAATCAAGGATCAAGACGCCCGAAAGCATCGTCAAGAAGCTGAAAAGGCGCGGTTACGAATCTACCATAGAAAACATGGTAAGGTATGTAAACGATATCGCGGGTATCAGGGTTATCTGCTCTTTTACCGCGGATATCTACCGTATTGCCGACATGCTTGCAAAGCAGAGCGATATCAGGGTCATGTCGATCAAGGATTATATAAAGAATCCCAAGGAAAGCGGATACAAGAGTTATCATATGATAGTATCCGTGCCTATCTTTTTGTCTGACGGCAGCTCGGATACCAAGGTTGAGATTCAGATCAGGACTGTTGCCATGGATTTCTGGGCAAGTCTGGAGCACAAGATCAATTATAAATACGAAGGTGAAGTGCCCGAGCATATCAAGCGGGAGCTTTCGGAATGCGCCGAAATGGTATCCGATCTGGATGCCAAGATGATGTCACTGAATGAGGAGATCAAGGACGGCACTGAGGACGAAGGCACTATCGCAACTCTGAGACTCATCAGATAAAACTATCCCCAAAAATGAGGAGTGCCCCGGTGTCCCTTGCGGAACACCGAGGCTATTATGAAAAAATTATCATTCTACATCTCTTTTCTGTACTAATCTTATCCAAAATATATGAACAAACTATGAACTCGCTGTTAAATTTTGGTAAATCTCCACAAAAATGTAAATAATCACCATTTTTTATTGTGCACAATGCACAAATGTTTTGCGCGGCCGGTTGCAAAGTACTAATTGCGAATGAAGAGGTTTAATGCTAAAATTAGTTTTGTATGTGAAAAGGGAAAGGGTTTATTATGGATAATTTCATGGACAGGCTGGTCGAGAAGATCAACATGCAGAACAGCCGGACCCGTCGCGACAGAAGCGAGGACGAAATATACAAAAACACCGGGATCAGGATCGAAGAATTCAGGAATTCCACGCATGAAGACATAGAGAATCTGAGAAAAGAGGCTGCGTCCCACAAAGACATCGAGGAAACAAAGACTCTCTTAAATGAAGGCTTTGAAAAGATAATAACCCGCATTGATGAGACCGGGGGAGATGATAAGGAAGATATAAAGACCCTGGTCAGTGATGTCATACACAAGGAAGATGTTAAGCTGTACAGGAATGTACAGGCAGTCATACAGGATGAGAACGGAAAGACCCTTGCCGGGATAGAAGAACTTAAGGAACTTCTTGACAGCGATGAAACAGAGAAGATCAAAAGCCGGCTTGACGATATCGAATCGGTTGAGGGCGTGGTTGCCGGACGTACATCCGGTCTCAAGGGGCTCCTGACGGGAGTACTGATATTGCTGATATTGAATCTTTTGGGAGTGGGTTTTATCATTGCACACTTTTTCGGGTTGATATGATAGTTTTTTAAGAAACATCAGGTTGGGAGAAACACAGTGTCAGAAGAGAAAGAGCGTTATGTCATAAACGGAGGAAACCCCCTTGTGGGAGAGGTCGAGATAGGCGGTGCAAAAAATGCCGCGCTGGCCATCGTCGCTGCCTCCATTATGACAGATGAGACGGTATCCATCGAAAACATGCCGGATGTGAGAGACACAAATGTCATGCTTGAGGCAATGCAGAGCATAGGCGTGAATGTTGACCGCATAGACCGTCATACGGTAAAGATAAACGGCTCGATGGTCAAAAATGTGAATATCGATACTGAGAGCATAAGAAAGATAAGAGCCTCCTATTATCTTATGGGAGCTCTTCTCGGAAAATACAAAAGAGCAGAGGTTCCTCTTCCCGGAGGATGCGATATAGGCAGCCGTCCCATAGACCAGCATGTCAAGGGATTCAGGGCGCTCGGAGCCACGGTGTCAATAGAGGGCGGTATAGTCAAGGCATCTGCCGAAAAACTTGTGGGAGCCCATATATACATGGATGTCGTAACGGTCGGCGCTACGATCAATATAATGATGGCGGCCTCCATGGCAGAGGGAAAAACGATAATAGAAAATGCCGCGAAGGAACCGCATGTCGTTGATGTCGCGAACTTCCTGAACAGCATGGGAGCAAATGTCAAAGGAGCCGGAACCGATATAATAAGGATCTCCGGTGTGTCCAAGCTGAAGAAATGTACTTATTCGGTCATCCCCGACCAGATAGAAGCCGGTACATTCATGTATGCGGCAGCGGTAACCAAGGGAGATGTGCTTATCAAAAATGTGATCCCCAAGCATTTGGAATCCATTTCCGCAAAGCTTATAGAGATCGGCTGTCAGATACAGGAATTTGATGATGCTGTTAGGGTGGCGGCAACAAAAAGGCTCCGCCCCACACAGATAAAAACACTCCCGTATCCCGGATATCCGACGGATATGCAGCCGCAGGCCGGTGTGGCTCTTGCTCTTTCCGACGGCGTCAGCACGATAACGGAAAGCATATTTGAAAACAGGTTCAAGTATATCGATGAGCTTGTCAGCATGGGAGCCAATGTCAGGGTGGAAGGAAATACCGCCTTTATAGAAGGAGTGGAAGGTTTTTCGGGAGCCCATATCAAGGCCCCGGATTTAAGAGCCGGCGCCGCGCTCGTCATTGCGGGACTTGCAGCCGAAGGGTGCACGGTCATAGACGATATTTATTATATCCAGCGCGGATATGAGGATTTTGACATTAAACTTCGAAAGCTGGGAGCCAGGATCGAGGTTGAAAAAATAAGTGAAAAAGTAACAAAAGCAAATTTTAAGGCTATTTCATAACTTTTACGAGAAAGGATAACAAAAGATGGAAAAGAGATTGTTTACTTCAGAATCAGTCACGGAAGGACATCCAGATAAGATATGCGACGCCATTTCAGATGCAATACTGGATGAGTGCATGAAACAGGATCCGATGAGCAGGGTTGCCTGCGAGACCACTACCTGCACGGGCTTTGTTCTTGTGACCGGAGAGATCACCACTGAGGCATATGTGGATATTCAGAAGGTAGTCAGGGATACGGTCAACGAGATCGGATATACGAAATCCGAATATGGTTTTGACGGAAACACCTGCGCAGTCATGGTTGCCATTGATGAGCAGTCATCGGATATAGCCATGGGTGTGGACAAGGCTCTGGAAGCAAGAGAAAACCAGATGACCGATGAGGAGATTGAGGCAATAGGAGCAGGAGACCAGGGTATGATGTTCGGATATGCAACGAACGAGACACCTGAATATATGCCCTACTCAATAGCTCTGGCCCACAAGCTCTGCAGGGAGCTGACAAAGGTGAGAAAGGACGGAACCTTAAGGTATTTAAGACCTGACGGAAAGAGCCAGGTTTCGGTCGAGTATGATGAAAATAATAAACCCGTCCGGCTTGAGGCGGTCGTTATTTCGACCCAGCACGATGAGGATGTGTCACAGGAGCAGATACATTCCGATATCAGGAAGTATGTCATAGATCCGGTAGTGCCGAAGGAACTGATAGATGATAAGACAAAGATATTTATCAATCCTACCGGCAGATTTGTTATCGGCGGACCGCACGGTGATGCCGGACTTACCGGAAGGAAGATAATAGTAGACACTTATGGCGGATATGCACGTCACGGCGGCGGAGCATTTTCCGGAAAGGACTGCACCAAGGTTGACCGGAGCGCGGCATATGCGGCCCGTTATGTTGCAAAGAATATTGTGGCAGCGGGACTTGCCGACAGATGCGAGATACAGCTTTCATATGCCATCGGTGTCGCACAGCCTACTTCCATCATGGTGGATACTGATGGAACGGGCAAAGTATCCGATGAAAAGCTTGTTGATATAATCCGTGAAAACTTTGATCTTCGTCCGGCAGGGATCATAAAAATGCTGGATTTAAGGAGACCCATATACAAGCAGACCGCCGCTTACGGACATTTTGGAAGACTTGATGTGGATCTTCCGTGGGAAAAGACTGACAGGGCAGACGCATTGAAAAAATATCTGTAGGAAACCTGAGGGGGGAATGCTATGCCGCGTATTTTGACGCAGGATTTGGTTCCTGGAATGATAACGGCTGAAGATGTTTATACCTACAACAATCAGCTGGTTTTGCTCAAGGATACAGAACTTACGGACAAGACCATTACCAAACTCGAATTCTATTCTATACTGAGCGTAAGGATCAAGGAGGACTCGATGGTCGCCGTTCCCGAGGACGGCGAGGGCGCGGGTGAGCTTTCCTATTCCCAAAAGATAAAGAGCAGCGAAGAATACAAACAGTTCAAGAATGACTTTGACAATACCGTGGAATCCATGAAGGGCAAGGTGGGTGATATTGTCACGAACAAGGCATCAAGCATCAGTTCGGAGGATCTCCTGGAGGATACATCGGCGCTGATCAATGAGGCCAAGTCAGGATTTCATGTATTCGATATGCTTCACAACATGCGTAATTACGATGATCCGACATATGCCCACAGCCTTAATGTCGCATTGATCTGCAATGTTTTCGGCAAATGGCTGGGGATGACGGACAGAGATGTGCAGGCACTCACTCTTGCGGGACTTCTTCATGATGTGGGAAAACTGAAGATACCGGATACTGTGATCGGCAAGCCCTCGGGTCTGACCGACGACGAATACGATCTGGTCAAGACACATACGATAGAAGGCTTCAATATACTCAAGCAGTACGAACTGGATGACAGGGTCAAGAACGCCGCTCTTATGCATCACGAAAGATGCGACGGCTCGGGATATCCCATGGGACTTCTGGGCAACAGGATAGATTCCTTTGCAAAGATCGTTGCCATAGCGGATGTTTATGATGCCATGACAAGTGCGAGGCGTTACAGGGGTCCTCTGTGTCCGTTCAAGGTGATAAGCGTATTTGAATCCGAAGGACTTCAGAAATATGATTCCGAATACATTCTTGTATTTTTGGAATATATCGTCAATACATATCTGAACAACCGTGTCAGGCTTTCAAACGGCATGGAAGGGGAGATAGTCCTCATCAACAAGCTGGATCTGTCACATCCGATGGTCCATTGCGGAAACCGTTATATTGACCTTTCTCATGAACACGGTCTGTATGTCGAAGAAATAATCTAAAGCTGCAGTGATCCGGAGTGTCTGTACAGAACAATAAGTGAGGATATTGTATTACCATGTCATTTGTTCATCTCCATTCTCATACAGAATATTCGATTCTGGATGGTTCCAATAAAATAAAAGAATATGTGGCAAGAGTCAAAGAACTTGGGATGAATGCCGCAGCAATAACAGATCACGGCGTCATGTACGGTGTGATCGATTTTTATAAGGAGTGCAAAGAAAAAGGCATCAGACCCGTTCTGGGGTGTGAAGTATATGTTGCACCCGGTTCCAGATTTGACAAGGAAGTAAATCACGGTGAAGACAGATATCATCATCTGATACTCTTAGCCGAGAATAACAAAGGATATGAAAATCTGATGAAGATCGTTTCGATCGGATTTTCGGAAGGTTTTTATTACAGACCCAGGGTTGATAAGGAAGTTCTGCGAAAGTATCACGAAGGAATAATATGTTCATCAGCCTGTCTTGCGGGAGAAGTGGCATCCTTTATCACAAAGGGAATGGTGACGGAGGCCGAAAAAGCGGCCCTTGAATACAGGGATATCTTCGGAGAGGATAATTATTTTCTGGAGCTGCAGGATCACGGACTTTCCGAACAGAGTCTGGTGAATCAGACGCTCATCGCCATGTCGGAAAAGCTGAAGATCCCTCTCATAGTCACAAATGACTGTCATTACACATATGAAGATGATGTGAAACCGCATGATATCCTGCTCTGCCTGCAGACCGGAAAGAAGCTGGCGGATACGGACAGACTGCGCTATGAGGGCGGACAGTTCTATGTGAAATCCGAAGAGGAGATGAGAAGCATCTTTCCCTATGCCCTGGAGGCGGTTGAAAATACACAGAAAATCGCTGACCGCTGCAATGTGGAGATAGAATTTCACAAAACAAAACTGCCTCACTATGATGTCCCCGAAGGATATGATCCGTGGGGATATTTAAATCATCTGGCGGATGAGGGTCTGAAAAAAAGATATCCTGACGATGACGGAACATTAAAGAAAAGAATGGACGAGGAGCTTGCGATAATAAAACGGATGGGCTTCGTTGATTATTTTCTGATCGTCTGGGATTATATCAATTTTGCAAAACGAAACGGTATTCCCGTGGGACCTGGAAGAGGATCCGCGGCGGGTTCTCTGGTTTCATACTGCCTTGAGATCACCGATATCGATCCGATCAGGTTCAGCCTGCTCTTTGAAAGATTCCTTAATCCGGAAAGAGTATCCATGCCGGATATTGATGTGGATTTTGCCTATGAGGACAGGCAGAAGGTTATAGACTATGTCATAGATAAATACGGCGCGACGCGGTGTGTCCAGATCATCACATTCGGAACCTTTGCCGCAAAAGGCGTGATCAGGGATGTATGTCGGGTGATGGATCTGCCTTACTCGAGAGGCGACATGCTTTCAAAGATGATACCGAATGAACTGAATATCACTTTGGATGATGCGCTTTCGGAAAACAGGGAATTAAGGGAACTCTATGAAACTGATGATGAGGTAAAAGAGATCATAGACATGAGCAGGAGGCTGGAGGGTCTGCTGCGCAATACCTCGATTCATGCAGCCGGGATCCTGATCACTCCCGAAGATGTTGATAAATATGTTCCCCTTTCAAGGGGAGTGAACGGAGAGATGACCACCCAGTTTACCATGACGACACTTGAGGAACTCGGGCTTCTGAAAATGGATTTCCTGGGACTCCGTACTCTTACTGTAATAGATGATGCGGTTAAAAACATCAATGAAAGACATCCCGATGAGCATCTTGATATAGAAAAGATAGACTATGATGATCCGGCAGTCTGTGATTATATCGGAACGGGAAATACGGAAGGCATCTTTCAGATAGAGTCTGCGGGCATGCGGTCCTTCATGAAGAGGCTTAAGCCGAAAAGCATAGAAGACATCACGGCAGGCATAGCGCTTTACCGTCCGGGACCCATGGATTTCATACCGAAATACATTGAGGGAAAGAATAATGCCGATAAAGTCACTTATGACTGCCCCGAGCTTGAGCCGATCCTTTCTTCCACATACGGCTGCATAGTATATCAGGAGCAGGTCATGCAGATCGTCCAGAAGCTCGGTGGATATACCCTTGGAAGGGCGGATCTTGTAAGACGCGCCATGAGTAAAAAGAAGCAGAGCGTCATGGAAGAGGAACAGGCAAATTTTGTTTACGGAAACAGTGAGCAGAATGTTCCGGGCTGCGTATCGAGAGGAATAGACGAAAAAACCGCAAAAAAGATATACGGCGACATGATGGATTTCGCAAAATACGCGTTTAATAAATCCCACGCGGCAAGCTACGCGTATCTTACCATGCAGACAGCATATCTGAAATATTATTATCCCGTGGAATTTATGGCTGCCCTTCTTACGAGTTTTATCGATAACAATGTTAAGGTGTCGGAATATATACTCGTCTGCAGGAATATGGGCATAGAGATCCTTCCTCCGGACATAAATGAAGGAGGAGCGGATTTTACCGTAACGGGAGAACACGCGGTCAGATACGCCCTGTGTGCCGTTAAATCCGTGGGAAGACCCGTTATCTCAACCATCCTGGAAGAGAGAGAAAAAAACGGAAAATACAAAGACCTGTACGATCTGATAAAAAGAGTGTCGGGAAAGGAAGTGAACAAGAGAGCCATAGAAAGTTTTATCAAGGCGGGCGCTCTTGACTCGCTCGGCTCGAACAGGCGCAGTTTCATGATGATCCACGCCCTGATGGCAGACAGCGTGGCGGAGGAAAAAAAGAAGAATATCGACGGACAGATGTCTCTTTCGGATTTTCTGGGAGACGAAGGAGAGGACAAATCCGGATCCTATGATATCGCGATCCCGGATGTAGAGGATTTTGACAAACAGACGCGTCTTGCTTATGAAAAAGAGGTCACGGGTGTATATATCACGGGTCATCCTCTTGAAGATTATGAAAAGATGTGGAAAGATAATATTACGGCAAAGAGCACCGATTTCATCCGTGAAGAGGCAAGCGGTCTTACAAAACTTCAGGATAACAGCGTTCAGACGATAGGAGGGCTCATCTCATCCGTTAATGTAAGACAGACAAAAAAAGGCGATACGATGGCAACTGTCGTCATCGAGGATCTGGTGGGAAGTGTAGAGGTTATCGTCTGGCCGAAGCTCTATTATGAAAAAAGAGATCTCATAAAAGAGGACAACAAGGTCTTCATAAAGGGAAGATTCAAAGCGGATGACGAAAAGGACGGGCAGCTTCTGGCAGATGATATGTATGTTTTTGAGGATGCGCCGGTAAAACTTTTCATAAGATATGCCGACATGGATGAGTACGAGAAAGGAAAAGATAAGCTGCTTTCCATAATAAAGGCTGAAAATGGAAACGACAGTGTGATAATATATCTGAATAAGGAGAAAAAACAGAAGATACTGAAGGAAAAGACCTGTTCAAGGAATGTGATCGGATCCCTTCAGGAGCTGTTGGGCAAAGAGAATGTGAAGGAGGGTTCCCATGGCAGATAGTAAAAAGATAAAAAAGATAGCAGTCCTGACCAGCGGAGGAGATGCTCCGGGGATGAACGCCGCAATAAGAGCGGTAGTCAGAAAGGCGATCGTAGACGGTATTTCGGTAACGGGAATACAGAAGGGATATCAGGGACTTCTTTCCGAAGAGTTTGTCGAAATGGGACCCAGGAGCGTCTCAGACAGCGTTCAGAAGGGAGGCACGATCCTGCGTACGGCAAGGAGCGAGGAATTCAAGACTGACGAAGGAAAAAAGAAAGCAGCCGGAATATGCAGAAAAAATAAATTTGATGCAGTGGTAGTCATTGGAGGAGACGGATCCTACAGGGGAGCGCAGGCTCTCAGCGTGGAAGGGATACCGGTCATGTGCCTGCCCGGCACCATAGATCTGGACATTGCCTGCACCGATTACACCATAGGTTTTGATACGGCCGTAAACACAGCTTTGCAGGCCATCGATAAAGTCAGGGACACATCTTCGTCGCATGAAAGGTGTTCCATCATAGAGGTCATGGGAAGAAACGCAGGTTACATCGCGCTGTGGTGCGGGGTCGCCAGCGGAGCAGAGGATATCCTGATACCGGAAAACTATAACTTCGATGAGCAGGAGATAATAAATCATATCATCGAAAGCAGGAAATCGGGAAAGACGCATCATCTGATAATAAATGCCGAGGGCATAGGACATTCCACATCTATGGCAAGAAGGATAGAGGCCGCAACCGGAATGGAGACGAGAGCGACCATACTCGGATATATGCAGAGAGGCGGATCTCCCACCTGCAAGGACAGGTACTATGCATCCATGATGGGAGCCATGGCAGCGGATCTGCTTGCAAAGGGAACCGTCAACAGAGTGATAAGCTACAAGAACGGAGAATTCGTTGATTTTGACATAGATGAGGCTCTGGCAATGAAGAAAGAGATCTCCACTTATCAGTATGAGATAGCAAAGGCGCTCTCAAAGTAGGATGAGCAGGGCACTTACAAACAGACAATATAAGGAGATCAGGGCGCTGATCGAAAGAGGAAGCGCCAGGAAAAAATCGGGACTGTTCACTGGAGAGGGAGAGAGGTTTTTTGAGGAGATCCCGAAAGATCTTATCGATACGGTCGTGGTATCGGAATCCTTCCTCGAAAAGCACGATATGCCCGATGCCTGTGTGCTGAAAGACGATGCATACAGGAAGCTCTGCGATACGAAAAATCCGCAGGGGATACTTGCGGTCATCAGAAAACCGGAGACCGGTCAGGAAGATATCTTTCCGTCCGGCCCGGATGAAGGAACCCTGATCGTCCTTGAAGGACTGCAGGATCCTGGAAACCTTGGAACGATCATCAGAACGGCAGAGGCAGCGGGAATAAGGGCCGTTGTGATGGACAGGAATACGGCTGACATTTATTCTCCGAAGGTTGTCAGATCCACAATGGGATCCATCTTCAGAGTTCCTTTTTTTTATACGGAGGATCTGAAGCAGACGCTGGAAGGGTTTAAGAAAGAAGGGGTCTGCATCTATGCCGCCGATCTTTCCGGTGAGGATCTCAATACGGTTGAGCTTAAAAAAAAGAGAGCCTTTGTCATCGGAAACGAAGGATCCGGCCTATCGGAAGAGATATCCGGAATGTGTGACAAAAAGATCAGGATACCCATGAAGGGAAAGGTGGAATCCTTAAATGCGGCAGTTGCGGCTGCGCTTCTCATGTACAGGGAGTAGGGAATGTTCTTTAACGGAAAAAAAGAAGCAGAAAAGAACTTAAATGAACCGGCTGTCGTACCCGGCACCAGGGAATATGAGATCAAACAGTTAAGATACGGCAAAAACCCCGAAAAGAAAAAAGCGGACCTTTTCATAAGGGCATTTATGATGATAAATGTCGCATGCAAAAACAATCTTCACGGCCTGAGCATTAACAGTGAAAAAAAGGACCTTGAAAAGAACCTGAAACAGCTGGGAGTGATCGGTTTTGAAAGGGATGATCTTTTAAGGGCGGAATGGAAGGACATGGCAAATGTGTACCTGAACAGCTGTCTGACAAGCCATTCATACAGGAGCGCGCTTTCCGGCATGATAACCTTAAGCGATGAAAAGGTTGCGCGGATGATAATAGATGACATAGACACAGTCTTAAGAAAAGCGCCCTCAAAGTACGGTTATGAAGAAGACTGCAGCGAACTGCTCGGCATCTTCAGGGAAACTTATTTTGAAAAGGTTGAGGACGGTCAGGCAGTCTGGGATGAATATATGGAAACTCTCCTGAAAAAGTGAATAAAAAAATCCTCATCCGGGAGATATTTTTGTTGAATTTCGACAGAATTAGCAATACAATTATATCTATAAATCTTTTCACAAAAAGGAGGAAGGTAAATTGCAAAACATCCCTAAAGCCAAGATTGGTATTGTAGCAGTATCCCGTGACTGTTTCCCTGAGTCACTGGCAGTTAACCGCCGCAAGGCGCTGGTGGAGGCATATAAAAAGAACTATGATGCTTCCGATATCTATGAGTGCCCTATATGCATAGTCGAGAGCGAGATCCATATGGTTCAGGCACTTGAGGATATAAAGAAAAATGAATGTAACGGACTTGTAGTGTATCTCGGAAACTTCGGACCTGAGATCTCCGAGACTCTTCTTGCAAAGCACTATGACGGACCTGCAATGTTCATCGCGGCTGCAGAGGAAAGCCAGAACGATCTTTCTGACGGAAGAGGAGATGCTTACTGCGGTATGCTGAACGCAAGCTACAACCTCGCGCTCAGGAACATCAAGGCGATCATCCCCGAGTATCCTGTCGGAACAGCGGATGAATGTGCAAAGATGATAAATGAATTCGTGCCTGTTGTACGTGCAATAGACGGCTTGAAGAACCTCAAGGTTATTTCCTTCGGTCCAAGACCTCTTAACTTCCTTGCCTGCAATGCTCCCGTAAAGCAGCTTTACAATCTCGATGTAGAGATCGAGGAAAATTCGGAGCTTGATCTTTTCGAATCTTTCAACAAGCATGAAAATGACAAGAGGATCGATGAAGTCGTAGCCGATATGGCAAAGGAACTCGGCACCGGAAACAAGATCCCCGAGATACTTCCGAAGCTTGCGCAGTATGAACTTACTCTCCTCGACTGGATCGAAGGACATAAGGGATACAGGAAGTATGTTACCATAGCAGGAAAATGCTGGCCCGCATTCCAGACCCAGTTCAAATTCGTTCCCTGCTATGTTAATTCAAGACTTACCGGAAGAGGCATCCCGGTATCCTGCGAGGTTGATATCTACGGCGCTCTTTCAGAGTTTATCGGAACCTGCATATCAAATGACAGCGTGACGCTTCTCGATATCAACAATTCCGTACCGGATGATATGTACAACGAGTCCATCAAGGGCAAGTTCGACTATACGCATACCGATACATTCATGGGATTCCACTGCGGAAACACATGCTCTTCAAAACTCGGCAACTGCGAGATGAAGTTCCAGAAGATCATGGCACGCGCTCTTCCGAGAGAGGTTACCAACGGAACACTCGAAGGAGATATAGCACCCGGCGATATCACCTTCTTCAGGCTTCAGTCTACGGCAGATACAAAGCTCCGCGCATATGTTGCGGAGGGCGAGGTTCTTCCGGTCGCAACGAAGTCATTCGGAGGCATCGGAGTGTTCGCGATACCCGAGATGGGAAGATTCTACAGACACTGGCTCATCGAAAAGAATTTCCCTCATCACGGAGCTGTTATGTTCGGACACTACGGAAAGCCGTTATATGAGGTATACAAGTACATAGGCGTTGATCCCTGCGAGATCGGATTCAATCAGCCGAAGGGCATGAGATATCCTACGGAAAATCCTTTTGCCTGATGTCAAATCTCAAATAAGCACATCCTTCCCCGCCGGTCCTAAACAATGGATCAGGCGGGGAGGATTTTTTTACGGAATATATGAACAAAAGCGAAAACAAAAGAACCCTGAGGGTCATAATCCTGTTTATCATACTGATGATCGGCATATCCGTATTCATCATAGTGTATTTCAGACAGCAGACAAAACAGCTTGCGATCTACACGGATTCGGATGAAGATTACGGACATCATTATGCCTATATCTGCGACAACCGGGATGATAATATGTACAATTCCATATATGAAGAGGCTTTGGACTCATCTTCCGGCAGTGGAAGTTACATAGAGTTCATGGGCAAAAACCTGACAGAGGATTATGACAGCGCCGAGCTTTTGAAAATTGCCGTGTACGCGGGAATGGACGGTATCATTTTCCAGGCTGATGAAAGCCAGAAGACCAAGGAACTCATAAACTGGGCTGATGAAATGGGAGTTCCCGTCATAACCGTGGGAAGAGACAATGCGTCCTCGGAAAGAAAATCATTTGTGGGATTTGCCTACTACGAACTCGGACAGACTTACGGCGCGCAGATACTGGAGCATGGGACAAAAAAGGGAACGGATATCCTGGTCCTTGTAAGTTCCGATGCAAACAATACGAGCCAGAATATAACATTTCAGGGGATCATCGATACACTCAGCAAGGCAAAGGCGCTTGAAGGCATAAACTTGAAAACAATGGCGGTTTCCGATACATCAGCCTTCGGAGCGGAGGAGGCCATAAGCAGCCTGATAATGGGTGATGAACTGCCGGATATCATCGTGTGTTTAAGCGAAGTGAGCACTACCTGCGTATGTCAGGCGCTGATTGATTATAATCACGTCGGAGACGCGCAGGTGTATGGCTTTTTTACCAACAGTACCATTCTCTCCGCGATCGAAAAGAATGTCATCGCGGCAACCGTTACGATAGATACAAAGCAGATGGGCAGATACTGCGTGGAGGCGCTTACCGAATATGAAAATTACGGGTATGTAAATGAATACATGCCTGCCGACATATATGTGATCGATAACAGGAACGTGGAGGAATACTACGGGTCCGGAGGGGAGGATGCTAATGAATAAAAAAAGAGAATCCCTTTCCGTACAGAAAAAACTGACCTCATTTTTCTTTCTGACATCGGTCCTTGTGATCATAGTGAACATCATAATGTTCATAAATATAAATGACGCCATAGAAAGCGTTAACAGGGTATACTATACAAACTTCCTCATAAACGAAGCAAAGGATGCTCTTGATACCGTACAGAAGAGCATGACGGAATATCTGAACACGAAATCCACATATGCCATCGAGGAATATTTTGATGCGGAACAGCAGTACAAAGACCGTCTTGCGGAACTTGAAACCCTAAGCAGCGGAGGCGATCTCGGAGTGATACAGAGCAATATACTGAAACTTTCCGATACATATCTTTCGTATACATCCCGCACCATACAGGCAAAAAGAGGAAGGGTTGTGGAGAAATACAGACAATCCTATGATACAGCCGAAGAGATATACGGATATATAAATTCATATTTCAACACCCTGAACAATGAGAGATTCAAGCAGAATACGAGAAACTACACAGGTCTGATGGGAAGTTTCAGGTCGCTGGAATATATAGTTATAACAGTCCTTGTGATAATGAGCGTATTTAATATGGTTGTTACCGGACTGTTTACAAAGAACATAATGGATCCGGTCCGCGAAAGACAGATCATGATGGAGACCCACCTAAAGGACGCGGAACTGAAGTACCTGCAGGCACAGATCAATCCGCATTTCCTTTTCAATACGCTTAATGCGGGAGCCCAGCTTGCAATGCTTGAAAGCGCCGACAGGACATATGACTATATACAGAACATGGCGGCTTTCTTCAGATACAGGATCAAGGGTGCGGACGGAGACACCACGCTTGCGCAGGAAATAGGTTTGGTGGATAATTATATCTATATATTAAATGTCAGGTTTTCGGGCGAGATCCATTTTGAAAAAGATGTGGACGAAAGCTGTACCTCGGTGGTCGTGCCCGGCATGATACTGCAGCCGATAGTCGAAAACTCCGTAAATTACGGTGTGAGGAACATAGACATGGAAAAGCTAATAAAGCTTTCGGTCTGCAGAGAGGACAATACCATCGTTGTCAGGATCTCCGATAACGGAGCAGGCATGACGGCAGAAAGGATAGAGGAAGTCATGTCCGGAAATGCCGGAGAAGAGGAGATCATGAAGGATTCAAACGGAGTGGGACTGTTGAATGTGATATCGAGAATGCGTCTTTATTACGGAACAGAAAATGTTCTTAAGATGGAGAGTGAGGGAAAGGACAAGGGTACGACGGTCACATTGTTCATTCCCGATATAAACGGAGGAGATGATGTATAAGCTTCTGCTTGCAGATGACGAGGGAATAGTAACAGACTCCCTGCGGTTCATAATAGAAAAGAAATTTCCCGATAAATGTGAGATAGAGGTCGCAAAGACCGGCAGACAGGTCATCGAGATGGCGGAGGTGTTCAGGCCGGACATAGCGTTCATGGATATCCAGATGCCGGGGATAAACGGCATCGAGGCAATGAAGGAACTAAAAAAATCCAATTCCTCGATAGTCCTTATCATCATGAGCGCCTATGATAAATTCGATTATGCCAGGGAAGCCATCAACTTAAATGTCCTTGATTATCTGAACAAGCCCTTTAACAAGGAGATGATAGTGGATGTCCTGAACAGGGCCATGGCAAAGATAGATGAGCTGCGCGAAAAGAGAAGCAACGAACTGCTCATCATGGAAAAGATGGAAAGTGTCATTCCGATGATAGAATCGGGATTTATATATTCAATTCTTTTTCAGGAAAACTATGGAAATGAGGCAGACAAATACAGGACTCTGCTCGGAATAGAAAAGACACAGGGCTATATGATGATCATAGAGGCCAGAGGTGAAAACGACAAGGAGGATACGGGACCTGTAGGGGCAGGAATAAGGATAAGCCCGCAATATGAAAGGATCAGGGAACTGATCAAGGGGAGGCTTAACTGTATCGTGGGTCCGCTCCTTTCAAACAAGATAATCTGTTTTGTTTCCGTAAAGGATGACAGTCAGGATCTTTCCGAAAGCGCATCCTTTATCGAACAGGCAAAGAAACTGACCGGCGATCTGAGTGAAAAGACAGGGACAGAATTCAGGATAGGCATAGGACCGGCAAGACCGTTAAGGTCTTTATACGAATCCTACAGTCTTGCGCTGGAAGCCTTAAGCTTTTCGGAGGGACAGGTCGTTCATGCAAACGATCTTCCGAAAGGACACAGGATGAGCGCTGATCCTTCAAAAAGAACCGAGAGCACTGCAGAGGTTGCAAAGAGATACATAGAAGAAAACTATGTGAAAGATATATCTCTTGATGATGTGGCAGGCTATGCGGAGGTAAGTCCTTATTATCTGTCAAGGATATTCAAGGAAGAAACAGGCGAGACCTTCATGGAATACCTGACATCGCTGAGGATGAAAAAGGCTATCGAACTGATGAAGGATCCGGAGTACTCCATAAAGGATATATGCTCCGAAGTGGGGTATGCGGACCCCAACTATTTCTCGAGGATATTTAAGAAATCGGAAGGCGTGACGCCCACGGAATACCGGGAAAAGATATTGTTGAAGGAGACCAGATGAACAAAACAAAGAGAATTATCTGTCTGATATTAAGCACTGTGATGCTCTTCGGATGCAGCACGAAGATGGAATCAGACACTCAGCAGAAAAAATCCGGAGGCACCGGAGATCCGATAGAGATAGGAGTGACATTTGACAGTTTTGTCATAGAGAGATGGGAAAGAGACAGGGATATCTTTGTGACTACGGCAAAGGACCTGGGGGCTGAAGTCAATGTCCAGAATGCCAACGGTGATGTCAATAAGCAGAAGGACCAGATCAAGTATTTCATAGAAAAGGGCGTGGATGCGATCGTTGTGGTTGCGGTAGACAGCAACGCACTGGCAGGGGAAGTCCGCGAGGCAAAGGCCAGAAACATTCCGGTGATCGCATATGACAGACTGATAAGAAACGCCGGAGCGGATCTGTATATCTCCTTTGACAATGAAATGGTCGGATATTACATGGCAAAGGCGCTTCTGACGAGCCTTTCCGGAAAAGGAAGGATTCTAAAGATAAACGGTCCGGCCAAGGATAATAATGTGTCGCTCGTGAACAAAGGATTTGATGAGACCATGGCCGGGCGCAACATATATGTGGCCGATGTATTCTATGCATCGGAGTGGAACGGAGAAGAGGCCTTTAATTATCTCGAGGAAAATCCGACCCTTGCCGATTCGGTTGACGGGGTGATGTGCGGCAATGATTCGCTGGCGGGGCAGGCCGTGAGATATTATTCGGTCAAACGAAGAGCCGGTGAAGTTGCGGTAGTGGGTCAGGATGCGGATCTGGATGCCTGCCAGAGAGTGGTGGAGGGTACGCAGACAATGACCGTTTACAAGCCTATTGAAAAACTGGCCAAGAGCGCGGCCGAATGCGCGGTAAAGCTGGCTCTGGGCGAAGAGATAGATACGGCGGACACTATCGAGGACGGAAGGTATGACGTTCCATATGTAAAGATAGATCCGATAGCGGTGACAAGGGACAATATTGACGAGGAGATCATAGACAGCGGATTTCACCAGAGGGAGGAAGTTTATCTGACAGGAAATTAAGCCGGATAATATATGTCGTATTTGTTAACTGTCGGACCACAAGATATAGTGAAAATACAGGTGTTATAATTCTGACATTTGACAAAATATTACGAATTTGTTAAGATGCACCTATGGTGAAAAAGTGTATCATGTCGGCAACAGCGGTTTTATGCGGGCTGTTGCTGATCTGCAAAACTGAATACACTGTATTTGCCTCGGATGTACTGAAGGATGTTGCCGCAGGAGCCGGCAAATATGCCTATTCAAGTCATGACGAGGATGATGCTGCAGATATGCCTTCCGCAAGACAGACGAAGAGTGAAGTCCTTTCGGCCGGAGCAGGCGGGGAAGTGATGACGATCGTCGACAATGCCGCAGAGGTAGTGACATTTGAAAGTACCGCGGATGTCAGTGAAAGCGTTGCAGCGGAAGAAGAGCAGGATGAGTTTGCCAATCTCTGTGTGGCGAATGTCGAAAATAATATGAATGTGCGCAAGGAGCCTAATGAAGATGCGCTGCTTGCAGGTTACCTGTACAAGGACTGTGTTTCGGAGATCATCGAGCAGAGGGACGGCTGGACGCATGTTAAGTCCGGAAATCTTGACGGCTGGGCAAAGGACGATTTCCTTGTGTTCGGAGATGACGCGAAGACAAAGATAGAAGAAGGAAACAGAAAGATAGCGACCATCACCACGGAAACCCTGAGGGTCCGTGCCGATGCCGATGAAAATGCGGATATAACTGCGCTTTTAGGACAGGGCGTCGAGGTCAGGGTGGTCGAGTCCGAGGATGAATGGACAAAGGTCAGGTTTGATGACGGTACGGAAGGCGCCGAAGAAGGGTATGTGTCGAATGACTACATTTCCATAGGATACGACTTCCAGCAGGGCGAGACCATGGAAGAGGTCAACGCCAGGGAAAAGAAGGAAAAGGAACAGAAGGAAGCTGCGGCAAAGGCATCCGAAAAGCTGAAAAAGAGTTCCGGCAAATCGGGCGCGGAAAAGGTCAAGGAGTCGGTGGCAGCTGCTGCGGAAAATAATAACGGCGCGCAGACTACCGCAACGAATGTTACAAACAACGGTGCCGCAAGCGCCAGCGTTGATGATGAGACACTTTTGGCAGCGCTCATACAGTGTGAATGCGGAAATGATATTTATGAAGGACAGCTGGCTGTAGGCGCTGTTGTAATGAACAGGGCAAGGGGTTCATACGGAAGCATCAGAAATGCCATTTATGCTCCCGGACAGTTTGGTCCCGCATCGAGCGGAAAACTTGCGGTAACTCTTTCAACGGGAGCCATAGGACCGGTTGCAAGGCAGGCTGCAAAGGATGCGATCAGCGGTGTTTCAAATATAGGAACGGCATCACACTTCAGGAATGCCAGATCAGGGCATGCGGGTGTTGTCGTAGGACATCATGTTTTCTGGTAGGATAAGTGATATGAATGAAATAATGAACAATCTTTTCGGAGCCGGAAACCAGAGTGGGATCTGGCTCATAGTTTTGATAGCTATGCTTGTGGTGGAGCTGTCAACGGTTTCACTGACAACGATCTGGTTTGCAGCAGGTTCTCTTGCTGCCCTTATCGCTGCGATGGCAGGTGCGCCCTTCTGGCTGCAGGTTGTTTTGTTTCTTGCGGCGGCGCTTACGCTTCTGCTGATGATCAGGCCGCTGTCGGTCAGATATTTCAACAAAAAAGGAGAAAAGACCAACGCAGACAGACTGATAGGAAGGGACGCGGTCGTAACGGAGGATATAGATAATATAGCCGGCAAAGGAGAGGCAGCGGTGGACGGCGTGGTATGGACGGCAAGGATGAAGGAAAAAGACGGTAAATGCTCCAAAGGGAGTATTTGCATTATAGACAGCATTGAAGGCGTTAAACTTATTTTGACCAAAAGGTAGAAGGGGGTAAAAAATGGGAGCTGTATTTGGCGTACTGGTTTTGATCGTTATCGTAGTGTTGGGAAGCTGTATAAAGATTGTTCCTCAGGCACAGGCGGCAGTAGTGGAAAGACTCGGAGCATATATTGCCACATGGTCTGTGGGTCTTCATTTCAAGGTTCCTGTTATCGACAGGGTTGCAAGGAGAGTGTCGTTAAAGGAGCAGGTGGCGGATTTCCCGCCGCAGCCGGTCATCACAAAAGACAATGTAACGATGATGATCAATACGGTCGTATTCTTCCAGATAACCGATCCGAAGCTTTACGCGTACGGAGTTGAGAATCCGATCATGGCCATAGAGAATCTTTCGGCAACAACCCTTCGAAATGTCATAGGAGATCTGGAACTTGACCAGACGCTGACATCGAGGGAAACAATAAATACAAAGATGCGTGCCACACTTGATACCGCAACAGATCCCTGGGGCATCAAGGTAACGAGAGTCGAGCTTAAAGATATAACACCGCCCAAGCCCATTCAGGAATCGATGGAAAAACAGATGAAGGCAGAGCGTGACAAGAGAGCGGCGATCCTTGAGGCAGAGGGACAGAAACAGTCGGCGATCCTTGAGGCAGAAGGACACAAGCAGTCGATGGTGCTTCATGCCGAGGGTGAAAAGCAGGCAGCCATCCTTGCAGCTGAGGCGGAAAAGGAAAGAGAGATAAGGGTTGCGGAAGGACAGGCGCAGGCAATACTTGAAGTACAGAAGGCATCTGCAGACGGTATCAGGGAGCTGAAAAAAGCAGGAGCGGACGAGGCCGTGCTTCAGCTGAAGGCCATTGAAGCATTTGAAAAGGCAGCTGACGGACAGGCTACAAAGATCATAGTGCCTGCCCAGATGTCAAATATCGCTTCGGTTGCGACAGCAGTTAAGGAGTTTATTAAATGACGTTAAAAGGACGTGACTTTCTCACGCTGAAAGATTACTCTCAGGAAGAAATACTTTATCTGATCGATCTGGCGGCCTACTTCAAAAAAAAGAAGCAGAAAGGCGAGCTGACGGATGAGCTGCGCGGCAGGAATGTTGCGCTCATTTTTGAAAAAACCTCAACGCGCACCAGATGCTCATTTGAAACTGCGGCGCATGATCTTGGAATGTTTACCACATACCTTGATCCTTCGGGATCCCAGATCGGAAAGAAGGAGAGCATAGCGGATACCGCAAAGGTTCTTTCAAGGATATATGACGGTATAGAATACAGAGGTTTCGGACAGGAGATAGTTGAATGTCTGGCTGAGAATGCCGATGTGCCTGTCTGGAACGGACTGACAAATGAATACCATCCCACGCAGATCCTTGCCGACATGATGACGATAAGGGAACATCTGGGATCGATAAAAGGAAAGACCCTTGCCTATATGGGAGATGCCAGATACAACATGGGTAATTCGCTGATGATAGGATGTTCGAAGCTGGGCCTGAATTTCAGGGCTGTTGCTCCGGAAAAATATTTCCCGGCAGAAGAGCTTGTGTCTGAATGCAGAAAGTGGGCAGAGGAAAGCGGCGGAAGCATCCTTTTGACAAGTGATGTGACGGAAGGTACAAAGAATGCGGATGTGATCTGTACAGATGTCTGGGTTTCTATGGGTGAGCCGGATGAAATATGGGAAGAAAGGATCAACGACCTGACTCCTTACCGCGTGACCATGGATGTAATGAAAAATGCGGCAAAGGGAGCGATCTTTCTTCATTGCCTTCCCTCCTTCCATGATCTGGGAACGGATATAGGACGCAAGATCGAAAAGAAATACGGCATCAGCGAAATGGAAGTCACGGATGAAGTGTTTAAAAAATATGAGGCCTCCGTATTTGATGAGGCGGAAAACAGGATGCACACGATCAAGGCAGTCATGGCAGCAACTCTCAAGGACTGGGAAATATGAACCGTGATCTGCTGGATCTGCTTAAGGAAAATGAGTATGTTTCGGGACAGAAGATAGCCGACAGCCTGGGGATCTCCAGAAATGCCGTATGGAAGGCTGTGGAAAGGATCCGCAGGGAAGGCTATGATGTCGAAGCTGTCACCGGGATGGGTTACAAACTTAAGGATAATGAAGATACGTTTGGTGAGATCTCGATACAGAGTTTTTTGAAAACAAAACGGCTGGGAAGAGATCTCATCTTTTTTGATGAAACAGGCTCAACGAATGACGAGATAAAGAAAAGAGCCGAAAAGGGAGCGGAGGAAGGTCTTTTCATCGTAGCAGACAGGCAGACAAAAGGAAAAGGAAGAAGGGGAAGAAGCTGGGACAGTTTCGGAGGTGTCAATATCGCGATGAGCTGTCTTTTACGACCCGGTTTCAGCCCGGATACCGCGCCAATGCTCACCATAGTGATGGCGATATCGGTAATGCAGGGCATAGAGGAGATGACCGGGATCAAAGCGCATATCAAGTGGCCGAATGATATAGTGGTAAACGGAAAAAAATGTGTCGGGATACTCACGGAGATGTCGGCCGAACCCGACTACATACACTATGTCGTGATCGGTACGGGCATCAATGTAAATACAGAAAGTTTTCCCGCAGAGATAAGTGACATGGCAACATCGCTTCATATGGAGGGCGGAAAGATATATTCCAGATCGAAGCTTGCCGCAGCGGTGATAAATGCTTTTGAAAAGAACTATGAGCTTTTCATGGAGTCGGGTAATCTGGTGGCTTTCAGGGACCTGTATAATGAACACTGCATCAATGCGGGAAAAAGAGTGCGCGTGATGGATCCCAAAGGAAGCTACGAGGCTCTTGCAAAAGGGATCAATGAAAAAGGCGAGCTTGAAGTTGTAACGGATGACGGGGAGAATATAAATGTATATGCCGGAGAAGTTTCGGTCAGAGGGCTATACGGATATACTTAAGAGGGATCTGCGATGAATGATGATGAGATGAACTATGTGGACAGGGTTGTACTTTGCGGTTCGAATTCCTATGACAAAAAGTATTACCTGAACCCTGAATTTAATATGCTGCCCGATCAGGTGAAAGAGGATATAAAGATAATCTGCGTTCTTTTTACCGAAGAAGTCGGCGGACTTTTCAGGATGGAATTCAATGAGGAAGGTGATCTTGAACTTATCACCGAGGCAGCCGAGGAAGACATTCTGTATGATGAGATAGGAGCGGGTCTGCTTGTGAAGGAGATACAGAAAAACAGGAGGGAACTCTTCGAAGAACTGACGCTTTTTTACAGAGTGATATTCTTCGGGGAAGAGATGCCGGATTGAAGATAGGAAATGTGACGCTTAAAAACAGATATATACTTGCGCCGATGGCAGGGGTGACCGACCTGCCATTTCGTCTGCTGTGCAGCAGGAACGGAGCCGGAATGGTATGTATGGAGATGATAAGCGCAAAGGCAGTGACCTATGATAATAAAAAAACCTTTGATCTCATGAAGATATCGGAGGATGAACATCCCGTGTCACTGCAGATATTCGGATCGGACCCCGAAATAATGGCAGAGGCTGCAAGAAGAATAGAGGAACAGCCGTTTGACATACTTGACATCAACATGGGCTGCCCAATGCCCAAGATCGTAAATAACGGAGAAGGCTGCACTTTGATGAAGGATCCGGTTCTTGCGGGCAGGATAGTTGAGAGCGTGTCAAAAGCTGTAAAAAAACCTGTCACCGTAAAGATCAGAAAAGGTTTTGATGATGAGTCCGTAAATGCGGTCGAGATAGCAAAGATCTGCGAGGATTCCGGCGCGGCTGCCATAACCGTACACGGAAGGACAAGGGAACAGTACTACGAGGGCAAGGCTGACCGGGATATCATCAGAAGCGTAAAAGAAGCCGTGAAAATACCTGTCATAGGAAACGGTGATGTGAAGGATATGGAAACCTGCAGGGCAATGTTTGAGGAGACAGGCTGTGATGCAGTTGCCGTGGGACGGGCCGCAAAAGGAAATCCCTGGATATTCAGGTCTTTGACGGAGGGAAAAGAGTACAGACCCTCTGTTGAAGAGATAAAAAATGTCATGAGGGAACACTGCAGGATGCAGAAGGAACTTAAAGGAGAATATATCGGCGTGCGGGAAATGAGAAAGCATATATCCTGGTACACCACGGGAATGCCGGGCTCGGCAAAACTTCGAAGCAGGATAAACAGCGCGGAAACTTTAGAGGAACTGCTGGCTTTGATAGAAGGATTATCTTAATATATACACAAAATAAAAAAGTGGTTGACAAGCTTTGTTTAGTGGTGTATATTTTTTTTACCGTCAATGCCTACCATTCATATCGGCATTATAGGATAAGATAAAAAGAGGAGAAATATTATGAATAAAACAGGTTATATCCTGTGGAGATGGACACACGGACGATGTAGGTAAGAATCTGCCGGATACAGAAAAAGATTCAGCTTGGCCATGGCCGCACAAATACAGATAAAGAAAAGAGGAGAAAATAATGATAAAGAATAATATTAAAAAAATAACAGCAATATTAACTGCTTCAATACTTTTGATAACAGGTCTCACGGGATGCGGCGTAAGTGCATCGGCATCTCCCAACGAGGACCAGCTTGCAAAGATCAAGGCTGCAGGAAAGATCGTAGTAGGCATTGAGGGAACATATCCTCCCTTTACCTACCACGAGGATGACGGATCACCGGCAGGTATCGATGTTGAGCTTGCAGAGAAGATCGCGGAAAAACTCGGCGTGGATGTAGAATTTGTCGACGGAGCGTGGGATTCCCTTCTCATAGGGATCGATTCCGGAAGATTTGATACCGTCATAAACTGCGTCGGCATAACCGAAGAAAGAAAGCAGAAATATGATTTCTCGGATCCTTATTACTATGAGGCATGGCAGATAGTTACCCGTTCGGATGATGACAGCATTAATTCCGAGGATGATCTGAAGGGCAAGACGATAGCTACAAATATCACAAGCGCGCATGCAACCTGGTATCAGGAAAGAGGGGTTGAGATAGCGGGAATCGATACAGGTGATGAAGCAATAGAGATGCTTCTTTCCGGAAGAGTTGATTTCATAGACTGCCCTGTTCCTGTAATGAATACCTATTATGAAGCACATCCCGATGTACAGGACAAGCTGAAAGTAAGCTTCGTGGTCAAGGGCGGAGAGATACCGAAGGGAATCCCTGTACGCAAGGGAGAGACAAGACTGCTTGAAGAGATCAACAAAGCTCTTTCCGAACTCAGGGCTGACGGAACACTGAAGGAGTTATCGGAAAAATACTTAAACGGAGATTATTCGGTTTCTCAGGAGTGAGATCAACAGTATGAAAGGCAGGTCACAGTTATGACAGACAGAGTAGTACAGATACTTATATCAGCATTTCCCAAACTGCTCCTTTACTGTGTGAAGGTAACCATACCTCTGACCGTGATAGTATTCGTCCTGAGCATCATCATCGCTTTGGGCACGGCTTTGGTCCAGATCTATCATGTGAAGGTTCTTGACAGAGTTGCAAGGTTCTATATCTGGCTGTTTCGCGGAACACCGCTCATCGTGCAGCTGTACATCATATTTTTCGGACTGCCGTCTCTGGGGATAATGATAAATGCATATGTGTCTGCTGTCATAGCCTTTTCGTTAAATTATGCGGCTTACAATTCCGAGACCATCAGGGCGGCGATACTCGCTGTCCCTGAAGGTCAGACGGAAGCCGGATACATGATCGGACTGAACCGCTTTCAGATCATGACGAGGATAGTGCTGCCGCAGGCAACGAGGATCGCTTTTCCCACGCTGATGGGTTCACTCATCGGACTTACAAAGGACAGTTCTCTGGCGGCCAGCATCACGGTCGTTGAGATGTTCAAGACAGCCCAGCAGATAGCGGCAAGCACATATGAACCCTTCGCGCTTTACTGCGAGGCAGCGGTCATCTATCTTTTGCTGTGTTCACTTCTGACACTGCTGCAGGGCCGGATTGAAAAGAGTCTGGTATGGAAGAGAAATGAACCGCAAAATAATGATATTCAGAAAGGAGCCGTTCAAAATGGATAAGATACCTGTGATAAGTGAGATAGATCCGGAAACCGCTCCGGAGGAGATAAAGGGAATAATAAAGGCGCATCTGGCCGAAGGATACCAGCTGACAGGAGAAAAGAGGACACTGCTGCATAACGGACCTTCATTTAATGCAGTAGAGGGCGGATCATATGCAGTGGCAAAGGAACTTGAAAAGCACATCGGGAGAAGAGCGGCGATCTTTTTTGAATTTGCGGTCTCGGAAGAAAATGACTGCATAGTCTGTGTCACCTACTACCGCAATCTTCTCAAAAAGAACAACATCGATCTGGCAACACTTGAGTATACGCCGAGAGAAGAACTGCTGGTGGAATACGGCAGGGCAATCGGACGCGATCCGAAGGGCATACCCGATGAACTGTTTGAAAGACTTAAGAAGGAATTTACCGAAGAAGAGATAGTGATCATTACCGCCATGGGTGTGATGATGACAGCAAACAACTTTTTTAATGATATCCTCAGGGTAAAGCCGGACAGGCTGATCGGCTGAAAGGAGCGCATCATGCTGGAAGTAAAAAACCTGAAAAGCAGTTACGGTTCCCACAATGTTCTTAACGGAATAGATTTTCATGTGGACAAGGGAGATGTCATAGCAATACTCGGAAGCAGCGGATCCGGAAAAACCACGCTGCTGAGGAATATAAGCTTTCTCACCGGAGCAGATGAAGGAACGATAAGATTCAATGATTTTGAAAAAGATATCAGACACCTGAAAAAATCGGAGATACATGAACTCCGGTCAAAGATAGGATATGTGTTCCAGAATTTCAATCTGTTCAGAAACATGACAGTAAAGCAGAATGTCCTTGAAGGACTTGTGACGGCCCGTCACATGAACAGACAGGAAGCCGAAAAGATCGCTGATGAAATGCTTGAAAAGGTTGATATGTTAAACCGGGCGGACTATTATCCGGACCAGCTTTCAGGCGGGCAGCAGCAGAGAGTGGCCATAGCAAGATCCATCGCTTACCATCCGGATCTGCTCCTCTTTGATGAGCCGACCTCCGCGCTCGATCCGGAGTTGACCCGCGAAGTGCTGAAGATAATGATAAAGCTTGCAAAGGAAGGGATCACGATGGTAGTGGTAACGCATGAAATGGATTTTGCGCGAAATGTGGCAGACCGTGTGATCTTTATGGAAAACGGAGTGGTCGTGGAGGATGCTCCTTCCGAAGAGTTTTTCAGTCATCCGAAGGAAGAGGCGACAAAAAGATTCCTGCGTACCGTTCTGACAGATTATGATTTTATTATTTAACAGGGAGAATTCTTATGAAAATAGTGAATGTCGGAATATATGTAAAAGATATCGAAAAGGTAAAAGCGTTTTTTGAGCATTATTTCAATGCAAAAGTATATGCTGTCCTGGATGACGAAAAAAGCAGTTATTATTCATACATACTGGCGCTCGATGAAGGAGCTTTTATCGAGCTGATGAACAAGCCGGCGATCGTTGATGAACCAAAGGATCCGAACAGGACGGGGATAGCCCATATAAATATCAATGTGGACAGCAGGGAAAAACTTGATGAGATAACGAAGGAGTTTAAGCAGGAGGGCTATGTGATCCAGTATGAGCCGACATCTCCTGAGGGCCCGGGCGAGATCAGAGCCGTGACTATAGAAGATATATTACTTGAAGTCAGTTTCGGTTCCTGAAATATACTTTTCTGCGGGTAAGAAATAATGTAAAATAAATACCCTACGGGAGGCTGTATGAAAATGATCTATGATTTTGATACTGTTTATGACAGGAGAAATACGAACTCGCTGAAATGGGATTTTGCGGCAGAAAGACACCACAGTGAGGATGAACTTTCACTGTGGGTGGCAGATATGGATTTCAGGTCGCCCGATCCGATATTAAAAGCCCTGCACGATGTGGTCGACAGGGGCTTTTTCGGATATACCGCAGATAAAAAAGAAGACAGGGAGATCGTGTGCAGCTGGTTTGAACGCAGACACGGATACGCGTATGATCCGGAAGATATGATCTTTGCGCCCGGAGTCGTTTACGCGCTGACGCAGGCAGTAAACGGGATCACTGAACCGGGAGATGCCGTGATGATATCCGAGCCGGTCTACTACCCGTTCAGTGCGCTGGTAAAGGATGCCGGACGAAGGCTTGTGAGAAATGTCCTGATCCATGATGAAGAGGAACATTACGGTATAGACTTCGATATCTTCGAAAAACAGATAAAGGATAATGATGTAAAAGTATATATCCTCTGTTCTCCTCACAATCCTGTCGGACGGGTGTGGACGAAGGAAGAACTGTTAAAAATCGGAGACATCTGTCTTGCAAACAAAGTGACGGTTTTTTCGGATGAGATACATGCGGATTTTGTATATGGGGATAATAAACACATACCGTTCGCATCCATATCGCCTGAGTTTGAACAAAATTCTGTAACATTCACGTCACCATCCAAGACATTCAATTTAGCCGGACTGCAGATAGCCGAGATCATAGCCCGGGACGAAAAAAAGAGAGCAGCTGTAAAAAAGGCAGTTAACGCAACAGGATATGCGGAGGTGCCGGTAACCGGTCTTGCCGCCATGCGGGCCGCGTATACGGAGTGCGACGGCTGGGTAGATGAGACGGTATCGTACATATGGAAAAATATCCTTTATATGAAGGATCATATTGATGAAAAGATACCTCAGTTAAAGATGAAACTGCCGGAAGGGACATATCTGCCATGGGTCGACTGCAGAAGCCTTGGGTATGACAGAAAGGAACTTGAAGATCTGATAAGAAACAGGGCAAAGCTGTGGCTTGATGCCGGATATATATTCGGGGAATCCGGAACAGGATGGCAGAGATTCAATGCTGCCTGTCCGAAGAGCATCATCGTTGAAGTGATGGACAGACTGGAAAAGGCTGTAAATGAAAGGATCTGAGAAATGAAATGGGATGTGAGTTTTGAGACCAAATGTCAGGGAATGGATCTGTCGATACAGGATCAGTACCATGCCATCAGTTTTCCGATATACCAGACGGCAACTTTTTCCAGAAGTTATCTCGGAGAACAGTCGGGTTTTGATTATACGAGACAGACAAATCCCACGAGAAGCCAGCTTGAAAGTGTCGCCGCCTGTCTTGAAAACGGTAAAGAAGGAATAGCCTTTGCAAGCGGAATGGCAGCTGTCACTGCGGTGATGAACCTGTTTGATCCGGGAGATCATATCATAGTTGATGCTGATCTTTACGGTGGATCCGTGAGGCTCTTTAATGATGTCTGCAGCAGGTACGGACTGGAGTTTTCAACCTGCGACTGCAGTAGCGAGGATGTAGGGAGTTATATAAAAGAAAACACAAAAGCTTTATACCTTGAGACTCCGACCAATCCGATGATGCATGTTTCGGATATAGAGGAACTGTCAAAACTTGTGCACGGAAAGGATATACTGCTCATAGTGGATAATACTTTCCTGTCCCCCTATTTCCAGAATCCGCTGGATCTGGGAGCTGACATAGTTGTGCACAGCGGTACAAAATACATAGGCGGACATCATGATACTATAGGCGGGTTGGTGATAGTAAATGACAGCGGCATAGCCGAAAGGCTCAGACTCATTCTGACTACCACCGGCGCGGGACTGCCGCCCTTTGACAGCTGGCTGATACTGCGCGGACTCAGGACACTGGCTGTAAGGATGGAGAAAGCAGAGAAAAATGCAAAGATCATAGCGGACCATCTCCTGAAATCTCCTCATGTAACGAAGGTCCTGTATCCGGGACTGCCAGATCATCCGGGACACGGGATCATGAAAAAGCAGGCAAGAGGGTTTGGTTCCGTGATATCCTTTGAGGTTGAATCAAAGGAATTTGCTGTGAAGGTGCTGAATAATGTCGAACTCTTTTATTTCGCAGAAAGCCTCGGAGGAACCGAGACACTTATCACATATCCCATTACACAGACTCATGCGGCAGTACCGGAGGAACTCAGGGAAAAGAACGGAATAAATGACAGACTGCTCAGGCTTTCCGTGGGAATAGAAGGCGCACAGGACCTGACAGATGAGATAGACAGGGTGTTTGGCCTCTGATGTACTTCAAAGTGGGCGAATTCTTGACATACAGGCGGTTTTGCCCTATAATCGCATAGTTAAATCAAACATTACGTTCAGAATTTAACAGGTTCTGAACGTAAAATGTTTTATAATAAGACCTTGATACAGTTGTTTTCAATGCGTAAAAAGGACGGGTATTTGAAAACTGCTGTACCGGGAGGGAAAAAGGATCGGAGATAAAAAATGGCAGAGGAAGTGTTAGCAAAGAAAAACGTACTTACATATGAAGGGTTAAGAAAACTTGAAGATGAGCTTGAGGATTTAAAGACGGTAAAGAGAAAGGAAGTAGCAAAGAAGATCGCTGAAGCCCGTGAACAGGGTGACCTTTCCGAAAACGCCGAATATGATGCGGCAAAGGCCGAGCAGCTCGAATACGAGAACCGTATAGAAGAGATCGAGCAGATCCTCAAATATGCCGAGGTTGTGGTAGAGGACAATGTGGATCTCGGCAAAGTAAGCATAGGCTGCAAGGTAAAGATCATGGATCTGGAATACAATGACGAGATGGATTTCAAGATCGTAGGAAGCACCGAAGCAAACAGTCTGGGCGGTAAGATCTCAAATGAGTCGCCTGTCGGAAAAGCACTTTTGGGACACAAGATTGGTGATACCGTAAAGGTTGATACACAGTCAGGAAAGCTGAAGTACAAGATACTGAACATAGAGAGGTCAAAATAATGCCGGAGCAGGACTTACTTGCGGTAAAGAGAGAAAAACTTAAGACTCTTGTGGATGAGGGAAGAGATCCCTTTAAGATCACAAAGTATGATGTCACTCATCATTCAAAAGAGATAAAAGACAGATTTGAAGAGCTTGAGGACAAGACAGTACGCGTTGCCGGAAGGATGATGTTCAAGCGCAAGATGGGCAAGGCATCATTCTGCAATGTCCAGGACAGGGATGGCAGGATACAGGTTTATGTGGCAAGAGACAGCATAGGTGAGGCTCCGTACGAGGATTTCAAAAAGATCCTTGAAGTAGGCGATATCATCGGTGTTGAGGGCAAAGTATTCAGGACACAGACCGGAGAGATCTCGATACATGCGGAGGTAATAACTCTGCTGTCAAAGAATCTGCAGAACCTGCCCGAGAAATTCCACGGACTGACAGATACGGATATCAGATACAGACAGAGATATGTGGATCTCATAATGAACGAAGAGGTGAAGGACACCTTTATCAAGAGATCAAAGATCATCTCATCCATCAGAAAGTATCTGGACGGAGAAGGCTTCATGGAGGTTGAAACTCCGATGCTGGTCTCAAATGCCGGAGGAGCTGCGGCAAGACCTTTCAATACACATTTTAATGCGCTTGACGAAGATCTCAAACTTCGCATTTCACTGGAACTCTACCTCAAGAGGCTGATAGTCGGCGGACTTGAGAGAGTGTACGAAATAGGCAGGGTCTTCAGAAATGAAGGTCTCGATACCAGACACAATCCGGAGTTCACGCTCATGGAACTCTATCAGGCATATACGGATTACAACGGCATGATGGACCTGACGGAGAACATGTTCCGCTATGTGGCACAGGAAGTCCTTGGTACGACCACATTCAAATACGGTGAGATAGAGCTTGATTTCGGAAAACCGTTTGAGCGGATAACCATGATCGATGCGATCAAAAAATATGCGGACATTGACTTCGATACGATACCGGATACCGAAGCGGCAAAGAAACTGGCGGATGAAAGAGACATCCACTATGAGCCATATCATAAAAGGGGAGATATCATAAATCTCTTTTTTGAAGAGTATGTGGAAGAAAAACTCATTCAGCCCACCTTTGTGATGGATCACCCGGTCGAGATATCACCCCTCACAAAGAGAAAACCCGACAGACCGGATCTGGTGGAGAGATTCGAGCTCTTCATCAACACATGGGAAATGTGCAATGCCTATTCGGAGCTGAACGATCCCATAGACCAGAGAGAGCGCTTTGCGGCTCAGGATGCGGCAGCGGCAGCGGGAGATGAAGAAGCCAATCATACAGATGAGGATTTCCTCAATGCGCTTGAGATCGGCATGCCCCCTACAGGCGGAATTGGCTACGGGATAGATCGTCTCACCATGCTGCTGACAAACAGCCCGGCGATCAGGGATGTGCTGTTGTTCCCGACGTTAAAGTCAATCGGTCAATAGCAAACCCGCAAACACCGATAAACACTGGGTTTCAAGGAAACAGGAAAACAGAAAAAGTCCCCGACTACAACTTTACTACAACTTTTTTCGGGGCAATAGGGAGTAATAAAGCGCAATAATAACAGGTTGATCTATAACTGAAAGAAAGTACGAGACTGATCGGACACTTTTCTGAAAGAGATTTCAGGGAGTGTCCTTTTTGTTTTATCGTATCCGCTTGTGCCGGTGTGACATCTCCCGCTCTGCGGGAAGAAAGGGCAAAGGAACGGATTATGGAAAACATGATCAAACTGAATTATTTCTACGGCGATGAGCCGGACAGACTGTGCTTTTATCGCATCCCGAAGATACTTTTTACCAAAGAGTATTTCTCCAGGCTTTCAACAGATGCGAAGGTATTATACGGTTTAATGCTTGATCATATGTCTATGTCGCGTGAGAATCGATGGCGTGATGAAGAAGACCGGGTATATATCTTTTATTCGATTCAGCGGGCCTGTGCATATCTGGGATGTAAAAAAGATAAGGCGATGAAGCTTTTCGCCGAACTGGACAGTGAAACAGGAATCGGACTTATAGAGAGAGTCAAGCGTGGCCAGGGTAAATCGGATCTCATATATGTTATGAGCTTCGATCTGCCCAAAGAGGCGGAAGACCGTATGGAGATCAAAAAGCTTCGGGAGAAAAATGCAAGATATCATAATGACGTGATCAGTGATCACGATTTGAGGAATGTGGATAACTCCTCTGATGAAGTGGTCGGAAAAATCGACCAGTCGGAAAAAACGACCACTTCGGAGACTGAAAAAGTGGTCGAAAAAACCGACCGGTCGGAAAAACCGACTTCTAGAAGTCTGGAAAACCGATCCCCAGGGGTCGGAAAAACCGACCCTAATAATACTATACAGAATAATAATAAATATAGTGATACCTGTCCTGTCCAGTCTTGTCATAATATAGGCGAGGATGATGAAGAAGATGATTGGCTTGATCATATAGACTGTTCCAAGCCTATTCGGATCACCGGATATTACCCAAAGATGGATAGACAGGACAGACAGGACGAAATCCAGCCTGATAAAGATGCTTATATCGATTATTTAAGGGATTGTATTGGCTATGAGGATATGATCCGGGAAGAAAGATATCGGTACGAAAAGGAAAAAATCGATGGAATCATCAATATGATCGCAGATGTTGCAACGACAACACCTCCGGATGGTAAAGAGTGGGTGAATAGCAGACCGTACAGTCATGAGGTGGTTAAAAGCAGGCTGTTGAAAATGGATCGCCTGATCATGGAGCATGTTTTGGACAGAATGAAGGAAAATACTACAAGAATCAAAAATATGAGATCGTACCTTATGACCGTGTTATACAACGCCAAGGACGAGATGAAAATGTCTGTTGACTCTCAGGTGAATTATGATTGGTACGGTGGTGGATTGGAAAAGAAAGGAGTGGCATACGGATGAAAACATTAGCAAAAATGCATCCGGAACTGGTTTCGGAATGGTCGGATAAAAATGGTGAATTGAGTCCGGAGAAAGTGTCTTACGGTTCTAACCAGATAGTATGGTGGATTGGAAAATGCGGTCATGAATGGAAGGCGAGTATTAAGAACCGCAGTAACGGCAGCGGCTGCCCCTATTGCTCCGGAAATCAGGTATTGCACGGTGTAAATGATCTGGGAAGCTGCAGGCCTGAAGTGGCAGCCGAGTGGTCAGAAAAGAATTATCCTATGATGCCATCCGATGTTACGATCCGGGCAAATAAAAAGGTCTGGTGGAAATGTGCTTCGTGCGGTTATGAGTGGCAGGCACGCGTGGCTGATAGGACGGAG